>NZ_RAXT01000036.1 GCF_003611475.1 Acinetobacter rongchengensis
AGCAGCTCAAAAGTTAGATGTCGGTGCTTCAGCAATTAGTCAGCAAATTAGTAAACTAGAACAAGAACTTAGTATTCGTTTATTGCAGAGAAATGCATTTGGCGTTACTCCAACACCCGCAGGTCTGGCTTTTTTTAAACAATCTCAGTTAATTCTAAGACAAATCAACTTTGCAGTAGATGCCGCTCATTCAGCTAGACTTTCTGGACATGTCAGCCTTGGCTTTCCACCAACCATTATGGCTTTACTTGGCATACCTTTAATGAAATTAATGTCTGAGCGCTATCCTGACATTCATCTTGAAATCGTGGAAACATTATCTGGCAACCTAATTCAGTCCATCAATGCACGTCAACTTGATCTTGCCATTATTTTTACTAATGAGATTGATAAACAGTGGTCGATAGAACCAATGGTTCGAGAACAAATGTATTTAATGGCTCGAAAAGAGGTTCTGGAAGAATATGGCCTTGCTGAATGTATCAAGAGTGGCATTATCCAGTCTCAACAAATCGGAGACATTCCTTTAGTCCTGCCACGCCAGCGACACAGTTTAAGAAAACTTTTAGAACATAAAATCGGACAACTCAATGTCGTTTATGAAATTGATGGTCTGCGTTTACTTATGGATAGCCTGATACATCTAGACATTGCAAGTGTTCGACCAGGAAGTGCTTGCCTGCCAGAATACCAGCCTAAATTAGAATTACTGAAAGTCGTTGAGCCAGAAATTGAACGAATCAATTATCTTGTTAGCCTAGCAGAAGATGAATTATCCCCTGCTGCATTAGCCGCAAAATCAGCAATACGTGCTTGCGTAAGAGAACTTATACAAAATCAAAGTTGGCCGTGTGCTGAAAATATATTTTAGAGAACCATTAATTTTATTAAATACCTAATTAACGCTGTCCTCTCTCCTCCTCATGCTTTTTAGGATTACATTTTGCACCGAATGATAAATGAGTTTCTATTTATCGAAATGTAAAGTGTAGTCAAAACAGGAAACAAGGCTTCATGATTTTATATGAGGGTTGCTTTTAAATCTTTACTCAGCCCAAGCGTAATTTGGGGCTCTTATAAAAGTTTTAACTTAAAGTATCCAAATTGAAGATTGTGAATGTTTCCATGTTGTCAGGCCAAGGAGGTCTCCAATGGATAGCGTCAATAATCGTACAGCCACTTTCAAAAAAATATTAAATGTAACCAGTGGCAACTTTTTAGAGCAGTACGATTTTTTTCTTTTTGGTTTCTATGCCACTTATATCGCAGCAAAATTTTTCCACTCTGAAAATGAATATGTCTCTTTAATGATGACATTTACCGTATTCGCAGCGGGTTTCCTCATGCGCCCTTTAGGCGCAATTTTTCTGGGTGCTTATGTCGATAAAGTCGGTCGTCGCAAAGGCTTAATTGTAACGCTCAGTCTAATGGCTATGGGAACTATTTTAATTACCTTTGTTCCTGGCTATGAAACTATAGGCATAATTGCTCCAATCTTGGTGGTTATCGGTCGTTTATTACAAGGCTTTTCAGCAGGTGTTGAGTCTGGTGGTGTCTCTATTTATTTGGCAGAAATTTCAACCGATAAAAATCGTGGATTTATTACCAGTTGGCAATCTGGAAGCCAACAAATTGCGGTTGTGTTTGCTGCATCACTTGGTTATTGGCTGAATACGGTTTTAACGAATGCTCAAGTCGGTGAATGGGGTTGGCGTATTCCATTTCTGATTGGCTGTTTAATTATTCCATTAATCTTTTTATTCCGTCGTACTTTAGAGGAAACAGATGATTTCAAAGCGCAAAAATCACATCCAACCTCAAAAGAAATTTTCCATACATTGGTAAACAACTGGCGTATTGTCCTTGCTGGCATGATGTTGAGTGCCATGACAACCACCACATTCTATTTTATTACTGTATACACCACTGTATATGCAAAACGTACATTAGAAATGTCTGTAACTGACAGCCTGTTAGCCACTGTGTTTGTGGGGCTCTCTAATTTCTTCTGGTTACCGATGGGTGGCTTGCTTTCAGACAAGATTGGTCGTAAATCTGTTTTGGTTGGAATTACTGCGCTCGCAATGTTTACAAGCTACCCAGTTTTGAGCTGGTTAGTGAGCGACATTAGTTTCACGCATCTCCTGATTACACTTGCTTATTTCTCATTCTTCTTTGGTATGTATAACGGCACCATGGTAGCCACACTTGCCGAAGTCATGCCAAAGCGTGTCGGTACTGTAGGCTTCTCTTTAGCTTTTAGTCTTGCAGCAGCTATTTTTGGCGGTATGACGCCTATGGCATGTACATTCCTTGTCGAAACTACTGGAAATGCGAGTACACCTGCTTACTGGCTCATGTTAGCCGCTGCATGTAGCTTAATTTCAAGCTTATATCTATGTCGCGGATCTCAACAAAACACGTCTGATCCAATTGTTGAACAAGCAAAAATAAACGCTTAACCCAGACTACATTCCAACTTTAGTTTTAATGAAATGGACAGTGCGGTTCATCTTAAGTTTCCGTACTGTGCGCTCTTTTAAAAATGAGGCAGTATATGAAAAAAACCACTATTTTAAAGTCAATTCTCTGCGCCAGTGCTGGTCTAGTATCTTCATTTACGAATGCAGATACGCTAGAAGTCATTAGCTCTGGTGGCTTTTATTCATCAATGGAAAAACTGATTCCTGTATTTGAGAAACAAACAGGCCATACGGTTCATCTTTCATCAGGTTCTTCGATGGGGGCATCTCCAACTGCTATACCAAACCGACTCGATCGTGGAGAACGTTTTGATGTTGTGGTTCTTGCTGCTCCTGAGCTCAATAAATTAGCAGATAAAGGGTATGTAGAGCCAAATTCACAACGTGAATTGGTTAAATCTAGTATTGGTATGGCTGTTCCTAAAGGTACTAAAAAACCAGATATTAGTTCTGCAGAAAAATTCGAGAAGGTTTTGTTAAATGCAAAACATATTGGTTATTCCGCAAGTGCAAGTGGTACACATCTGGAAAAGAATGTTTTTCCAAGTTTCCCGCCAGTTGAATATAAAGTCATTTCTAGTAAAGCTGAAAAAGTAGTTGGAGATCGAGTCGCTAAACGTGTCGCAGAAGGACAATTTGATATTGGATTCCAGCAAATTAGCGAAATCAAACCCTTTACAGGTCAATATGGGCAAGTTGAGTTAGTTGGGCCTATTCCTGCCCCTTATCAGAAAGTTACGATTTTTTCAGCAGGTATTGGCAAAAATACCCATTCTGAAAAAGCGGCTAATGAATTAATTCAATTTGTGAAATCACCACAAGCAACACAAATTATTGAAGATCAAGGTCTAGAACAGATCAAACAATAAAAGGCTGTTTGAAGCAACATCTAAACAAGATGTTGCTTTTTTATGAGTTATTTATGCAAATCAATATTTAAAACCAGCAATTCAAAATCATTTTTCAAAATTTCGATTAATCCTTACTCGTTCAGCATTTCCCTGTTTGGACTTCCTACACCTCCATTTTTTACTTGTGCTACTTTTCATAGATCACTTAGCCAAGTTTTTATCCGACCATTTTGAAAAATGAGCAAAGGACCTTAAATCTGATTTTGGTTATTGTTTGATTGAAGGCGGTATTATAAGTTGCTGTAAAAGTTCTATAAATTGACTTTTTATTCTCCTCACAATTCTATAGGTCTTAGGTAATGACTTGTTGCTCAATCAATTTGAATCGCTAAAAACGTAAAATATAAAAGCTCAAGTAAAGCCATATGAATAGCATTACTTGAGCCAATGATTTATTTGAACTTATGGTGCTGGAAATCAAAAAAGTGGATATCTGTAAAACATCAATTTTGTTCTAGAATTCATATTTCGCCATCATTTCTATACGATTATCTTTACCAATTCGATCATTCACAGTATTACGCTCACCATAGACATATTCCATTCCAAAAGTTAAAGGTTTATTGGGTTTGAACATCATATTGACCCAACCCTGTTGTAACTTCTCATTGGCATCTTTGGTAATATAATCTTTATCATCATAGACTAAGGCACCATAGCCGAGAGTACTTCTCAGCTTTTGATTAAATTGATAGGTAAGCCCCATTTGAAATGCATCAAAATCTATCAATTCGATGCCATCGTCTTTTTGGATATAACGACGGTTATCGGAACTTGCTAGAAGTAGTTTATTGTCACCAGAAACATGCGAATAGTTCATATTGAATAATAAGGATGGTGTGATTTTATAGCGAAGCCCCACAGCTGCTCCCCAACCCAATTCTGTTTCATCATTTTCACTACGTAACCGTACGTCTTGTAGTAGACCGCGTATAGTCATTACACCTTTACCTGTGGCAAATTCATGTTTAACTTTACCTGCCAGTAAGGGCAAACGGTTCTCTTCATTACCTTTTTCTAAACTTAAGTAATATGTGAATGGATTGATGGATTGCGAGTAACGCACCATTGGATTACGCGTGGTACCGCCACCTAAAGCAGTATTTGAATCAAGCATTTCTGGTGCTGTTTCTGTTGAAAGAAAATTAGACGTCGTTTGACCAATCAACCAATCATTATAATTTAAATAAACATGCCGTAACCGTGCTGAATCTTTGTTCTGTCCACCACGAAAATCTATTTCAATTTTTCCTTTTAAGATTTGCTCAGCTAAAGGAGTAGTAAAATCTAGTCCAATACGTGTAGCATTTACTGTCGTATCCAAGCGATCTTCAGTGGCTTTTTTACTCGGATCCCCTTCTAGTACCACGCTATTAATACGATTAAACATATCTTTTGCACCTTCAATCTGGTACGCAACATCAGCACGAACAAATCCGTATAGCTCCACATGAGTACCCGATTTGGTTTGCCACTTGCTTATTGTTTGGGTATTTTTTTCAATGGGTTTGCTTGTACCAGTTTCTGCCGCTGATGTGATGTTTAAATTATTAACCAATTTCACTTGCTGAGCTTGAAGCATTTGTCGAAGCTCATTTACTTCAGCACGCAATTGTTCAATTTCACTGTTTGGATTTGCATGAGTGAATGTAGTGATTGTGGTCAAACTAGCGATGAGTACCATCTTCGGTGAGTTTAATTTCATTTTGTATTCCATGTATTTTATTTCAATAAATATATTGTTCATCCATTTACAAAAACTGTAGGTATAGTTCCCCCCTAAATGAGCCTGTACAGCAGCTTATAACGTCTTATTTTTCAGATTTAAAAAACAGTTGAAGACTGCGTTGATAAAAGAAATGAGTGGTCAGAATTACAAAAATTAATCTAGAAAGTTGAAATGCCACAACAATGGGCACCGCAAGTCCAAGCGCTTTCGCCATGAGCGACATTTCTGCAATTCCTCCCGGTGAAAACCCTAAAATCAAAAGCTGTTTTTCCGTATGGCTTAAATTGACCAATAACAATGCGAAACAGATCGAGAAGCCTAAAGCCAGTAAATTGAATACCAGTGTCATCGCAATAAATTTTTTATTGTTCTTTAAAAAACTAAACGGAAATTTACTCCCCAATGACCAGCCAATACAGACTTGACCAAAAGCAATAAACCATTCAGGCAATCTCATTTGAAGCATTCCATAGAATGACAACAACCCAATAATGGCGAGTGGCCCCAAGATCCATGCATTCAAAATATTGAAAAATTGAAAAACCTTACCAACAAACAGAGCGAGAAAAAACAACAACATGACCTGAAAAAAGCCAAATCGTTCCGTATCTTGTATATGCAATCCAGACCAGTCGACTTGAAAATAAAGCTCCATAAAAACAGGAACGAGTACAACCAGAATCACAATTCTCAAACTATGTGCAGCAACCACTTTGTCGACTTGCGCCTGATGACGTTCTGCAATATTCACCATCTCACTGGCACTGCCAATTGCTGAAGAAAACCATGCGGTAGCCCAATCTAAGGCATTAATTCGATATTGCAACGCTGCCAACATAGTTCCAAGTAGGAGTGACCATGCGATTCCAATCAGGATAAAGCCCCAATAAGCTGCCACGGCTTGTACCAGTGCTGGTGTAAAATATAGACCTAAGGCCATGCCAATAATGACTTGCCCTACACGTCGCCAGCGCGGATCACAGCTGAGTGGATGACCAACGCTACCCAGTAGCAAGGCCGTTAACAATGGACCTAGCAACCATGGCAAAGGAATATGCACATAATGCGCAAATACAGCACCCATTAGAGCCAGAACCAAGCCTTTGATATTTGAGCTGATTGTTTTCATAATTTTGGGCAATAATAGTCAACTGCTGCTGACTATTATTGCCATTCCGTTAAGAAGCTTGTTGTTTTTTGATAAACAAGTACTTACGTACCACTGGTAAGATCAATAACAAGGCCGACATGATCCAAAGCCCCATGCTGATGTTACTGCTCCACAAAATGTTGAGTTCACCTTGAGAAATAGACAAGGCACGACGTAAATTAGACTCCATCAATTGTCCTAGAACGAAGCCAAGTATCAACGGCGCCAATGGGAAATCAAACTTTCTCAAGATATATCCAAATACGCCCAAGCCCATACATAACAGCAAGTCAAAGATATTGGTATGAATCGCGTACACCCCAACAAAGCTGACACTCGCAATAATCGGGATGAGAATATAATTAGGAATACTGAGCATGCGGGCAAAGAAACCTACCAATGGTAAGTTCAATACCAACAGGATGATGTTACCGACCATTAAAGATGCAATCAGTGACCACACCAATACAGGTTCCTGAGCAAATAATTGAGGGCCTGGCGTAATGTTGTACATAAGCAATGCACCCATCATTACCGCAGTCGTACCTGAACCTGGTACGCCCAAAGTCAACATTGGGACAAATGAACCACAAGCTGCTGCGTTATTGGCACTTTCGGGTGCAGCAAGACCACGCAGATCTCCTTTACCGAACTGACTATTATCGCTCGCCATTTTACGCTCAGTGGTATATGCCATGGCACTTGCAACGGTTGCACCTGCTCCAGGTAAAATTCCCGAGAAGAAACCAATCAGTGCACCACGAATAATTGTAGCTAAAGAACTTAGAAATTCCTTTAAGTTGAATAGCGAACGCTTTCCTTGCTCCATCGCGACTTTACCAATTGTAGTCCGCTCAAGCAGTAATAAGATTTCACTTACACTAAATAAACCGATCACCAAAGTTGTAAATGCAATTCCATCACTTAAGCCCACACTGTTAAAGGTAAAGCGATAAACACCTGTAATCGCATCCATCCCTACAGTTGAAAGCGCCAAGCCCATTAAAGCCATAATCAAAGTTTTAAAGGGTTGGGTACTGACCAAACCCGTTAAACAAACAATAGCAAAGACCATCAGTGCAAAGTATTCAGCTGGACCAAATGCGATTGCCCATTTGGCCAATATAGGAGCAAACAAGACAATTCCAATAAATGCAACGGTACTGCCAATAAAGGAACTGACTGAAGACAAAGACAGAGCAATTCCTGCTTTTCCTTGCTGTGCCAATGGATAACCATCTAAGGTGGTCATAATTGCCCCAGCATCCCCCGGTACGTTTAAGAGAATCGCTGAAATACGTCCTCCATATTCGCAACCCAAATAGACTGCTGCCAATAGAATTAATGCACTATCGACTGGTAGACCTAATGCATAAGCAAAAGGCAATAAAATTGCCACACCATTAATCGGGCCTAAACCTGGCAGTAATCCTACAATTGTTCCAATAAATGCACCAATAAAGGCAATTAGGAGATTTTGTGGTTGTAAGGCAACCTCGAAACCTGTCATTAAAAAACTTAATATGTCCATATCGGGTCATCCTTAACCAAAAATTCCAAGTGGTAATGGCACATCCAAGAAACGGTCAAACATATAATAGGTACTAACACTCAGTACCAATCCAGTAATCAAAACTGGTATAGTTTTGCCATGGAAAAGTTTACCCACTGCAACTGTCATCAACAGTGTTGCAGCAATAAAACCAAGCCATTCAAAAACCAATGCATATACTATTAAAGCGATCGTACATAACACTAACTTACCAAGTAGGTGTTTTGTCCAATGCAATTCAACAGGTTCAAACATAATGGCTGGTCGCACTGTGAGGTACACTGCACTGGCTGTAATTAACCCCATTAATAAAATAGGGAAAGCTTTAGGTCCTACTGGATCATAGGAAATAGGGGCCTCAAAATTGCTTGCGTAGATCAACAAAAATAATCCACATACTGCAATAATGGCGGTAAGAATCCGTTCAGATTTCATCATCTATCCTCAAAACAAAAAATGAGCTAAGAACTGAGCTCTCAGCTCAGATCATCTGTTATTTTGATAATTTATATTCTTGAGACAATTGACGCATTTCTTCAGTCTGCTTATATACATAGGCAGTCAGCTCTTCACCAGTCATTTGAAATGGCAGTAAATCTTGGTTGTTACGAATGGCATCGTATTTCTTGTCAGCCATCATTTTATCGAAGGCATTTTTCCACCAACCATACGCCTCATCACTAACCTTTGGTCCCATATAGAAACCACGGATTACAGGCCACTCTATGTCATAGCCTTGCTCTTTCGCAGTACGTAGTTGAGCAAATTTGCCTTCTAAGCGTTTGTCGGCAAATACTGCCAAAATACGAATATTACCTGATTCTAGGTGTGAACCTACTTCACTGACATTACCAACACCCACTTGAATATGTTGCCCCAGTAATGAAGTGAGAACCTCACCGCCACCTTCAAGCGCAACAAATCTCAAATCGCTCGGATTAATGCCTGCTTTTTTTGCCAACATTGCAGTTTGCATCCAGTCTTGACCACCGACACTCCCAGCTCCACCAAAGCTGATAGCTTTCGGGTTTTCTCGTAGGGCTTTCATCAAGTCATCAAGGTTTTTCAACGGCGAGTCTTTATGAACTGAAACCAAACCATAATCCACGGCTACACCTGATAACCATTTCACATCTTTTTCAGTGAAGTGCCCAAACTTCCCTTGTGCCAAGTTCAAAAGTGAACCTGTCGAAAACGCAATCACGGCATCATTGTTTGCAGGATCATTGTTGACAATCTTATTATAAGCAACAGCACCTACGCCTCCTGGCATATACGTGACACGGATCGGTTCTTTGAGCTGTTCTGTTTGTTTAAAACCAGACTGAATCAGTTTACAAGTCATGTCAAAACCACCACCAGGCTTGGCTGGAGCTATACATTCTGGACGTTTAGGCTGACCTGCCGCCTTAGAAGTATTTCCTGAATTACATCCAACCATTGTCACGCTGATGCATGCTAACGCAAGTAATTTAAAATTTTTCATATTCAATACATCCTTATAACGTGTTTACTCTATTAAATTTTCAATTTTGACCTATTACCGTGATCGACCTCCTTGGCACAATCATGGTTAAAAGGCTATTTAGTTTTGACCTTATGTTTCGCAACACGTTCTTCCACAGCAAACTTCAGCAATGCTGCACTACGGTAAAAACCATGAGCAAACTTGCCAAAAGGAATTGTTAAGAAGAAAGTCATAACGGTCGCCAAATGTATGATCAGCAAAAGTGTCATTGCAGAACTGTCACGGAATGCCAGTAGTGCTAGTCCAGTAATACTGATCAATAACAATAAGAAGATAAAACCGCGATCCATTGGCTTTTGTTTAGCATCACCATGCAATGGATGGCGTTTGATATTTAGATGGAGAAGACCTATTGGGCCAATGACCAAACCAATCCCTCCCAATGTGCCTAAAATAACAGGCAAGCTGGTATATCCGTACGGTGCTTCTAGACCTAAAAAGTAATGATAGAAAGTCGCTACACTTGTTGCTAAGAAGCACAATAAAAATCCGTACATTGTAAAATGATGAAATACACGACGTATTTGGGTGTAACGATCATCTTCTTCATTACAGCCTTTACCATGTCCTCCATCGAGATATTTCAGCGTCAACACATTTTTTGAGGCTTGTAGAATGTCTAGTTGAGCCACCCCCTGTGGAATAATTTCAGAAGTTTTATTCCAAAACTTTGCGACTCCCAAACCTAATAGTAGAATGGCTGTGATAAAGACAGAACCAAATAAAACTGCTAAAAAGTTATGCGGGAAAATTGCGTAAAAGTCACCTTGATATTGCCCCAATAAGTCTGTGCCATTTAGCCAAACTCCAGCCAACATCAATAAGAAGAAGCTAAGTGTCATTCCTGACACCAAAGCAATCCCTGTTTTTTTGTAAATGGCACCAAAAGAGGCTGGTACTGCAAACGCTTGATAAGTTTCCAAGCGGACTTGAGCCATGGCCTGAGGAATATTCACGCCAAATTCGTGTGGTGGTGCATATTGGCAGGCATGTAAACATGCACCACAGTTATGGCACAAGTTGGCCATATAATGAATGTCAGCCTGAGTAAACTCTAAACGCTTGGTCATTGCAGGGAAAACGGCACAAAAAGTTTCACAGTAACGACATGCATTACAAATCTGTAAAGCCTGCTTTACTTGTTGTTCATTTTCAGTAAGTTGTACCAAAGGAATGAGGTTTTTTGTATTAGAGTTCATTTTAAGCTCCCTGCTTGAGTGCAGCTAATGCCGCATTTTTACCAGCGATACGCCCAAAAGTGGTTCCAATCGACATCCCAACACCCGCAGTATAGCCCTGACCAAGAACATTACCTGCCATCATCTCACCTGCCACATATAAGTTTGGACTTGCGATATCGTTAAAACGTACCGCAGCATCATCTTCAACTTTCAGACCTAAATAGGTAAAGGTAATTCCTGGTCTTAAGGCATAGGCATAATATGGAGGTTGATCGAGTGGGACTGCCCAATGCGTTTTTGCTGGGCTTAAATTTTCAGTATGACAATTGTCCAGCACGGTGTGGTTAAACTCACCTTCAACACAGGCTTGGTTATAGTCCCTTACTGTTTTGGATAAGGTCGCCACATCTAAATTTAATTTTTGGGCGAGTTCTTCAATGCTGTTTGCTTGAGTCCCTTCAAAAACAGGTGGCATAAATTTACCTACTGATTTTGAATCGATAATTGAATAAGCAATTTGACTCGGTTGCTGAGCAACCAAACGTCCCCATATTGCATAACGTTTTGGCCAGAAATCTTCACCTTCATCATAAAAACGCTCAGCATTTTTATTGACAACAATACCTAAAGACACGCAGTCAATACGGGTACAAATACCGCCATCATATAAAGGAGCACGGGCATCAACTGCTACACAGTGTGACTGAGATGGATCACCGATAATATCAGCACCTTCATCCATCATAAATTTCAGTAAGTTCCCCTGATTAAAGCGAGTGCCACGAATAATAAAGTTATCTGCGGGCCATTCACCATTTTCGTTTTGTCCCCAAGCTTCTCTTAACCATTCAAGATTAGATTCAAAGCCGCCTGCAGCTAAAACACAAGATGCACCATCAAAGCGAGTACCATCTGCTGCAATTGCAGAGATAAATTTGCCATTTTCAATAATTAGTTTGTCAATTTTAGTGTTGTAAAGGATTTCTACACCGAGCTCTTGGGCGCTTCTAAAATAGGCATTGACCAACGCTTTACCCCCACCCATAAAAAAAGCATTGGTACGGGCAACATGGAGCGCGCCAGATAAAGGCGGTTGAAAATTTACCCCATGTTTACGCATCCAGTCACGACAATTCGCTGTAGTACGAATGACTAGACGGGCTAAATGTTCATTGGTTTTTCCAGCAGTAACTTTGAGTAAATCTTGCCAATACTCTTCTTCAGAATAAATATCTACCAATACATCTTGTGGAGCATCGTGCATACAGCGCAAGTTACGTGTGTGCTGTGAATTTCCTCCACGCCATTCTTTTGGAGCTGCTTCGATGAGTAATACGGACGCCCCTGCCTCTCGCGCAGTAATAGCTGCACACAATGCGGCATTCCCACCGCCAATCACTATTACATCATGCATTCGACCTTTCCCTCTCGAATTTTGAACAATTAAAACTCAAAACAAGAAGGCACAGTAATGCGAAAGATTTAAATAGGTCTTTATTAAAACTAAATAGTTCAAAAGTCTAATAGTTCAATATTTGATTATAAATTTTTACTTATCAATTGCTTAATATTAAATATAATTGTCAATTTAGTGATAAAACTGGCTACTGATCGCTCTTTTTTAGAAATAATGATCAGATAATTCACTTAATCCTGTTCTAGAAATTCATTTTAAGGATGAATTAACCTTTATCCATCTGATAAGTTTTTTGGCACGATGTTTCATACAACGGCATGATATTTAAGGAAGATAATACTGTGTAACTTACAAGTTAAAAACGATGAAAGCCTTTTCTTATAAGGATTTCATCGCTTCATCACTGAAGTTATTTTAGGCAGAATTTTTTAAGGCTAAAAGCATTTCCCACAATAACTTATTTTGACGA
The DNA here is from genome assembly GCF_003611475.1 of Acinetobacter rongchengensis. Taxonomy (GTDB): domain Bacteria; phylum Pseudomonadota; class Gammaproteobacteria; order Pseudomonadales; family Moraxellaceae; genus Acinetobacter; species Acinetobacter rongchengensis. The sequence continues at coordinate 12,421 of NZ_RAXT01000036.1, forward strand.
ATTGTCGAATTATAGTTTTACAACAACTCTACCTCGAATTTTTCCATCTAAAATTTCATTGGAAATATTTAAAGCATCTGTTAACTGAATTTCAGTTGTTACTGCTTCCAATTTGGTTTGATCTAACTCTCTAGCCAAACGTTCCCAAGCTTCTTTTCTTAATTCGATTGGTGCCATCACGCTATCAATTCCATATAAGGTAATCCCCCTCAGAATAAATGGAGCAACCGTTGCTGGAAAATCCATTCCACCTGCCAAACCGCATGCTGCAACAGCACCACGATACTTGGTACTAGCACATGCATTGGCCAGAGTATGACTTCCAACAGTATCAATCACACCCGCCCAAATTTCCTTGTTTAGCGGCTTTCCTTGTGAAGCTAATTCAGCACGATCAATAATTTCACTTGCACCTAAATAGCTTAAATATTCTGACTCTTGAGCTCGACCAGTTGAAGCTGTAATCTCATAACCAAGATGCTTCAAAAGAATAATCGCAATACTCCCCACTCCACCATTTGCACCAGTTACTAAAATTTTTCCATCACTTGGTTTAATGCCATGCTTTTGCAAAGCCATAACACATAACATTGCGGTATAACCAGCTGTACCAATAACCATCGTATCTTTAAAAGAAAAAGCAGACGGTTTTTGTATGAGCCAATCACCAGAAATAGTGACTTGCTCAGCTAACCCTCCAGAGTACTTTTCACCTACGCCCCAACCATTCAGTAGCACTTCGTCATCTTCTTTCCATGCTGGATGGTTTGATTCAATTACAACACCTGAAAAATCGATGCCAGGGCTCAGCGGAAAACTACGCACCACTGGTGAACGCCCTGTAATGGCTAATGCATCTTTATAATTTAATGTTGAATATTTGACTTCGACCCTCACCTCCCCATCTTCCAAAGGCTTCGGGGTAATCTCTGCAATTTTTGATGCATAACCCTCATCATCTTTCGTAATTACAATACCTTTATACATAGAACTTCCTCTCTATTTAATTAGACTGCTTGTCTAGAATTAATTAAAAAATAAATGCAGATGTCTACATTTATTTTTTTAATTAATCTTTAATATGGCTGAACTGTCCTGCACGAATAGCAAATAAGCGATAAAATGCATCTAAAGGGCTTGTTGATTTGACTAAACGCGCTCTCAGAACTGCACCTTCCCACCCAATCCAAAACTGATAAGCAGCATCATTACACTCAGCTTCGCTATATTGTGAATTTGACTGATATAGACAGTCCGAAACCATTTTCTCCCATATCTTAAAGATACTTTCGATTCGAGCAATAATCTCAGCAGACAAATATGAAACTTCTTGTCCTAAGTTACCCAAAATACAGCCTCGTTTAAAATCATATTTTTGCAGTTTTTCACCTGCATCTTTTACAAAATTTTGCAGCCTTTCTTGTGGGGAAAGATCAGTTTGACTTAAAAACTTATTCAATCGTTTCACAAAATAAAGCTCATAAGCATCTAAAACTTCTAAAATAAAAGCCTCTTTATTGGCAAAATAATGGTAGAAAGACCCTTTAGGAACTTGGACTGATTTCATAAGATCGTCCAAGCTCATAGCATTCATTCCACGTTCAGTCAGTAACTCGATACCTCTGCGTATTAACACATCTCTAGTGTCTGCATAGTTACTGCCATGTTTAGTTGGTCGACCACGCGGTCTCTTGGGTAAGGCTGAATAATTCATATAATGAAAATAGACGATACGACTAGAAATATCAACTATCAGATTATTCAATTGAATAATCTGATCTATATTGCAAAGGTATTTTCAAGATAAAAAATTGATTTTATTTAATTTTCCCTTAAAGTTCATCTTTCTCTTGTTTAGTGAATATTTTTTAATCACGTAATTTCTTTAATGTTTTCCTATGAGCTTTATAATGAATTGGCGTTATAAAAAATAGGCTGTATCACGCTGAATTTTAGGCGAAATATGCTGTTCAACCCATGTTAACCACGCTCTTGTTTTAGCATCTATAAAATGACGCGATGGTAGTAAGGTATAAACAGCAATATCAGGTGATCTCCAATCTGCTAAGACACGACATAAACGCCCAGTACGTATCGCTTCGATCACAGCAAAAGTTGGAAGTAATGCAATCCCCATGTCTTGTTGCACCATGTCTAATAATAACTCTGGGGTATCTGCAATCAATTGCCCTGAAATATCAATTTGATACGAGCAACTATTTTCACTTACGAGATGCCATTGCGGTGTAATCGATGGGTTCACCAATCTTAAACAGGCATGTTTTTGTAGATCCTCTAATGACTTTGGCTCACCATATTTTTCTAAATAGGCTGGCGAGGCGCAAAGTAATGAAAATATTGTTCCTATTCGACGAGCAACAAATCTAGAATCGGCCAAAGATTCCGTCAGATATAAACTTACGTCAATTCCTTTACCTAAAAGGTCGGGGACATTCTGCGAAGTACGATATTCAACCGTAAGTTCTGGATAGGCTTGACAGAACTCAGCCATCATCGGAGATATATAATGATGTCCAAAACTGGCCATACTCAAAACACGAAGTTTTCCTTGAGGTTTGCTTGCCATTCCCATGGCTTGAGCTTCAGCTTCTTCTACCATCGCAAGTACTTGACGACATTGCTCTGCATACGTTGCACCGATATCGGTCAATGCATGCTGTCTTGTCGATCGTTGTAATAATTTTGTTCCTAAACGCCCTTCTAATTCGCTAATCAGTCGGGATACTTGTGCCGTAGTCAGTTCCATCTGCTCTGCAGCAGCGGTAAAGCTTCCGCTATCAATCACTTTTAGGAAAGCATGCATTGCATGGAGTAATCCACCCTCAAGATTTTTGCGCATAACGTAAATATCTTTTTCTTAATTACGCATTGTTGCACCAGTCTGGATCAACCACAATGACATTAATGTACATAGATTGAACAGTTATATTGTCTTAAATGCGCTGATCAATCTTTTTCTAAGTATGTGATTAACTCCAAATATTCAACGGGATGTTGAGAAAAGAAAGTAGTTCGAACTACACAATTCTAAGGAGACATGAATGAATATCGCGACAAAATTCACGCCAATCAAGATTCCAACAAAAGATGTATCACTTGAAGATAAATATCTCAGTGATGACGGCACAGCCTATATGACAGGTATTCAGGCCATGGTGCGCTTACCTCTTGCGCAAACACGGCGCGATACATTAAATGGTTATCATACTGCTGGTTTTATTTCAGGTTATCGTGGTTCTCCTGTCGGAAATTATGATCATTTTCTTTGGCAAGTTGAAGGCATACTCAAAGACCATCATGTTATTTTTCAACCTGGCGTAAATGAAGATCTTGCTGCTACTGCAATTTGGGGGACTCAACAAGCCAATCTCGCAGGTCAAGGTAAATATGATGGAGTAACGGCTTGGTGGTATGGCAAAGGTCCCGGTGTTGATCGCTCAGGAGATGCGCTACGTCATGCCAATCTTGCAGGAACATCAGAACATGGTGGTGTGGTTGCCTTTTTTGGTGATGACCATTCTTGTAAATCTTCAAGTATTCCACACCAATCAGAACACGTCATGATCGGTTGTGGTATTCCAATTTTTTACCCAACTTCAATACAACACATTCTTGACTTAGGTGTACATGCGGTGGCTATGTCACGCTTTGCAGGTGTATGGACGTCGATGAAATTGGTCAGTGAAATTGTCGAAACCTCCGCTTCTGTGCATGTGGATTTAGATCGTATTGTTCCTGCTTTACCTCAAAATGTGCAAATGCCTAAAGATGGTGTCAATATTCGTTGGCCTGATCACGGCATCCAACAAGAACAACGTCTTTATCAATATCGTTTACCTGCTGTATTGGCCTATGCCCGTGAAAATAAACTCAATCAGGTGACATTGCACTGTTCTAACGCTCGAATTGGTATTGCAGCAAGTGGAAAAGGTTATTTAGATACGATTGAAGCCTTACGCATTCTTGGAATTGAAGGTGAAATAGCCCAACAACTCGGACTGAGAGTATATCAAGTTGCTTTAATTTGGCCTCTAGAACCACAAGGTCTGCGTGAATTTGCCGAAGGGTTAGAAGAACTGATCGTTATAGAAGAGAAACGTCCGATTATTGAAGCGCAAATTAAAGATGAGCTCTATGCACTTCCAGATGACAAACGCCCTCGTATCATTGGTAAAGCAACTGATGGCAAAGGTGAATGGAGTACATCGATTGATGAAGCACCTTTGATTGGTCACTATGAGTTCCAACCCGAACCAATTGCAAAGATGTTGGCAGCTCGGTTCTTGAAATTAGACATTCCAGAAAGCTTAAAAACACAAATTCAAAATAGACTTGAACGGTTAGAAAATGCTGAACAAATATCACAGCGTGTGACTGATATCGTAGAACGCAAACCTTTCTTTTGTAGCGGTTGCCCGCATAACTCCTCAACAACATTACCCGAAGGCAGTCGTGCATTAGGTGGAATCGGCTGTCACTTTATTGCTGTATTACAGAATCATGGAACAGAAACATTCTCGCAAATGGGCGGCGAAGGCGTAAGTTGGGCTGGCGCTTCCCATTTCACTAATGAAAAACATATTTTTGCCAATCTAGGCGATGGAACCTATTTCCATTCAGGTTATCTTGCCATACGCCAAGCAATCGCAGCCAAACTCACTATAACCTACAAAATTCTCTATAACGATGCAGTGGCAATGACGGGTGGACAGCATGTCGATGGTCATCTGAGCGTAGCACAGTTAACTCGACAACTGGATGCAGAAGGAATCACAAAACAAGTCATTGTTACAGATGAACCTGAGTTGATTCATGCCGAAGAAGGTATTGCTGCTCACGTCGAGATTTACCACAGAAATGAGCTCGATGATGTGCAACGCAAATTACGAGAGATTTCTGGCGTTACAGCGTTAATTTATGTGCAAACTTGTGCCAGTGAGAAACGTCGTCGCCGTAAACGTAATGCCTATCCTGATATTGCAGAACGGGTTTTTATCAATAGTGAAATTTGTGAGGGTTGCGGTGACTGTTCTAAACAATCGAATTGTTTGTCTATTGAACCAGTTGAAACAGCATTAGGAACCAAACGTCAAATTAATCAAAGTAGTTGTAACAAAGATTTCTCTTGTGTCGAAGGTTTCTGTCCAAGTTTTGTCACCGTACATACCCGCGATATGAAACGCCCAGAAATATTCAAAGGTATACAAGATGGCTGGCCAGAAAAGCCAATCCTTCCTGAACTGGATCAACATCCTATCCGCATCATGGTCGGTGGTGTTGGTGGTACAGGTGTGGTGACAGCAGGCGCTTTATTGGGAATGGCTGCACATTTGGAGGGTAAAGCGGCACGTATTATGGATATGGCAGGACTTGCTCAAAAAGGTGGTACGGTTTATTCCTATATACAACTTGCTATAGAAGATGAACAAATCTCCGCAACCAAAATTCCTGCGGGTCAATGTGATGTTTTAATTGGTGCAGATGCCATAGTTGCAGGCAGTAATGCAGCACTTTCACGTTTAAAAGCTGATGCTGTTGTCATTGTGAATGAAGATGGTTCCCCTACTTCTGATTTCCTTGAGTCTCGCGATTGGTATGCGCCAATTACAGATTTGATTCATCAACTTCGTGGTCGGACGACACAAGGCAAACTTATATCTTTACCTGTAACACGTATTGCCACACAAGTGTTGGGTGATGCGATCTTTGCAAATCAAATCTTACTTGGCATGGCTTGGCAAGCAGGTCAGATTCCGTTGAAACGTGAAAGTATTGAGAAAGCAATCCATCTAAATGCTACGGCGACTGAAAAAAATCTTGAAGCTTTCCGCATCGGTTGTCATCTGAAGAGCGACCCTGACTTAGCCAAACGCATTATTGCAACCATACCAACGACGCGTAAACCAACCACGTTGGCTGAACTCATTGAAGATCGTTCTGCGCGTTTGGTCGAGTATTGGAATCAAGACTATGCAACACAATATCGAACACTTGCGGAACAAACTGCCAAAGTATTGCCTGAAGAACTCGCTGAAACGATTGCGACACAGCTCTATCGAGTCATGGCGTATAAAGATGAATACGAAGTCGCACGCTTACTTACAGGGAAAAGCTTTAAACAATCACTTGAAACTCAGTTTGGTCAAGGTGTACATTTAACCTATCACTTAGCACCGCCCGCTTTGGGCTTTCATGGCAACATACGCAAACGTGCTTTCGGATATTGGATGCGTATTCCGATGATGATTCTTGCTCGCCTACAGTGGCTCAGAGAAACTTTTCTTGATCCATTTGCTTTACAGCAAGAACGTCAAAAAGAACATGCGTGGCGTGATCGTTATATCGCATTTGTGAAAGCCATTAATTCTGCACCTGAAAGCTATGACTTATCTGTTGCTGAGCAAATCGCTCAATTACCCGCAGATGTACGTGGTTTTGGTCATGTTAAAATGCAAGCGATGGATGCAGCGATACAACGTTGGGATGAGCTTTCAGTGAGTCTTCGTAAAGAACATCAATAGGTTTATATTAGTAGCTGTTACAGGATTAAACTGAGGTTGTGTTGATCTTGTTCAGCTACTTGATTTTATATATCACTGATTTTTTACTCACGAGTCTTAAATTTGAGACTAGAGTCCACCATTAGAAAGCGTGGACTCTTTTATTTATTATTTTTTATTGCTTGGAACTTTAACGTTTGTAAAGACTTCACGCTGTGAGGTCGGATCATAACTATTCTGTGAAACTTGTAAACGAGGTCCACTGGTAATTTCAGGTGGCCGAGAATCTGTGACTGGTTTTGATGAAGAAGTAGGTTTGCTCTTATCACTCATAAATATATCCAATTAATAGCCAACAACAAGCATATTGATAACATAAATGACCAACTTCCAAAAGCAATTTCTTTATATGCAATATTGATTAATCTAATTTTATTATCATTTACATCGTTGTAAAGTAATATTCCTTCTCTGTATAAATTAACTTGAAAACAGTAAATACTCTCTAAATTTTCATGAGTATGAAAAAACTCTACTACTTCCCTATCGGCTGGCATTTTAGGAATAGTCATCATTTTGAGGCTACGAAAAATAAATGACCAAGAACTACAAAAGCACAAAAACGAACAAATGATACTAAGTGAAAGGCTGAGTAGTAGAAGCTGATTGATTTCAGGTATTTTTGATAAAACAAATGTAAATCCAAAAATATACAAAGGAATAAATATATTCAAAAAAGTTAAATATTTTGATGACTTATCTTCAAGTTTAAAATATTGCCCTTTTGCATCTTCAAATTGTAACTTAAAGTATTCGTATAAAACTTTATATTTTTCTCTAGCTTTACTTACATCAACATCGTGATTAATGGTCATTCTGAAACCGCATAACTTCAAATTATGTTAAATAAAATATATCAAACAGCACCCTGCATTTTTACATACAGCAACTAATCGTTGATGTTGCACTTGACTTTTCGGTAATAGGCTATCTCACCGTCAACGGTATTTCAAGTAACATAATATACGCTTTGAAAAATCTATTTATGCCCTGCATCATTAATCATTTCTATTATCAAACTAAACATATAATATTACATATGCTTTAATACTTACATCTGCTATGAAAAATTCGTTTTCTAACACTTCTCAAATTGAAGTTGTTTCCTCTTTCTCTGAACTTGTAAATTCCAAATTTCAAGGAGAGATGAACGCACTTTGTTGGCATAGAAATTTAGTTGGGGATTTTAAAGAAATCGTGGCTAAACTTGAGTTAAAAGAGAATATTACCGAAGTTTCTATTGAAGATCTTTTAGCGTTACAACTCTCAGAAAAAGGGAGTCTCGCAAGAGAAATCATTTTAAATGATATACAACGATTAACAGATTTTGGCGCATCCCCTACACTAAATTTACTGAAATGTTATGAACGGGATGACGAACTAGATTTTATTTCCACAGATGTATATTCGTTTCATGTTGATCGCTCACCGATTGAAACAGATACTTTCCTCTGCACTTATCACGGCGCTGCAAGTGATATTGTGCCTAATAATCAGGTCGAACAAAAAATTTTGATTCCAGAAATAAGAGAAAAGCTTAAAAAATTACATGATGGCCCTGAAGCTGAATTTGAAACTTTTCTAGAAGAATATTTTTTTGATCTGCATTATCAGCCTAAACCGAATGCAAAACCTGTGAATTTAGGCTTAGGCCATCTTTGGCGTTTGGCGGTAGATCATCCTATGCAAAAAGTCTTGCCTTGTGTACATAGAGCACCCGTTGAAAAAGATGGTGAATATAGATTACTGTTGATTTGTTAAAAATTTATACAAGATAATGAAGCTGATTTAAGCGACCTCTACCTCGCCTACTTGATGATAAGCACGATTAAAATACGCAAGCCCATGTTCATGTTCACCTTGTTGAATCGCCACCGTACGACAAATAAAAATCGTATGTGTTCCAACTTCTTGAATTTGTTCAATCTCGCAATCAAAACTCACCAAAGCATCATTTAAAACAGGTGCGCCAGTGACTAATTCTGTCCACGTGCCATGTTTAAAACGTTCTTCTGAACTCATTTTCGATGCAAATATATTCGAAATACGCTGATGATCTGCACTCAAAACATTTACAGTTAAAATTTTATTTTCTACAAAATGCATATGTGATCGAGATGTTTTATTCATACAGACCAATAATGTCGGAGGTGTGTCCGTCACACTACACACCGCAGATGCAGTAAATCCATGACGACCAGATGCCCCTGCCGTGGTCACCACATTAACTGCACTGGTCAATAAAGACATTGCATTTCTAAAGTCTGTTGCTTCAATCATCATCTTATTCCTAAATTGAACCATCACTTTTAGACTTTGTGCTAACAGCAGTGTTATGCACATCATCTAAAAGTTTTAATTGAACGGACACATGTTTTAAATGGACTATATGCTACCCATTTCATCTTTAATAGGTAGCCATTTACATCACGCTATCAGTGAATATTCAGTCGAAAGTTCTTTCCGGATGATCTCAGCACCTGCATTCAAAGCACTGAGCTTACCTCTTGCGACTTCACGAGCCAAAGGTGCCATACCGCAATTGGTAGAAGGATAAAGCTTATCGGCATCGACAAACTGAAGTGCTTTGCGTAGTGTATCTGCGACTTGTTCAGGTGTTTCAATGGTAGTGGTTGCGACATCAATCGCACCCACCATAACTTTTTTGCCACGAATCAGTTCGATCAGATCCATTGGCACATGAGAGTTTTGGCATTCGAGTGAAATGATATCGATTTTAGACTTTTGAAGTTTAGGAAATGCTTCTTCATATTGACGCCATTCTGAACCTAAAGTCTTTTTCCAATCTGTATTGGCTTTGATACCATAGCCATAACAAATATGAACCGCTGTTTCGCATTTCAGACCTTCAAGCGCCCGCTCTAAAGTTGCCACACCCCAATCATTTACTTCATCAAAAAACACATTAAATGCAGGCTCATCGAACTGAATGATATCAACGCCAGCAGCTTCGAGTTCTAAGGCTTCTTGGTTCAAGATTTTGGCAAATTCCCACGCCAGTTTTTCACGGCTTTTGTAGTGACCATCATACAGTGTATCAATCATGGTCATTGGGCCAGGCAATGCCCATTTAATTGGTTGGGTCGTTTGGCTGCGTAAAAATTTAGCGTCTTCCACAAATACTGGCTTTTGACGAGAAACTGCCCCCACTACTGATGGCACACTGGCATCATAACGGTTACGGATGCGAACCGTTTCGCGCTTATGGAAATCCACACCATCAAGATGTTCAATAAAGGTCGTAACAAAGTGTTGGCGAGTCTGTTCACCATCGCTGACAATATCAATGCCAGCATGTAGCTGTTCTTGCAATGACAGACGTAAAGCATCTTGTTTCGCTTCGATTAACGCTTCACCTTCGAGTTTCCAAGGTGACCAAAGCTTTTCAGGTTCTGCAAGCCAAGAAGGTTTAGGTAAACTGCCCGCAGTTGATGTTGGTAATAAAATGGCCATTTTAAATCTTCTATCTCTATGTTCTATTTCAAATCAATTAAACAGCATTACTATTTACAGTGTAATTTGTAGCCCATTGTTCAAGGATGTCTTGATAAGGCTTGATAAAGTTTTCTTCCGTCCATTTACCTTGTTTTACGGCCAATTGACCACGTTCAACACGGTCATAAACGATTCGTGTTAATGAATAATCTGGATATTCAAGACTTGCTTGATACACTTGTGCTGCTGATGAATTTGCATTGTAAATTTCAGGACGATAAATTTTTTGGAATGTTTCCATGGTGCTAATCGCGCTAATAAGCTCAAAGTCGCTGTAATCACGCAATAAATCACCTGAAAAATAGAATGCTAAAGGTGCTACGCTACCTTTCGGCATAAAAAAGCGAACCTGTAAGCCCATTTTATGAAAATACTCGTCGGTACGTGAGTATTCATCTTGTTGATATTCCACACCTAAAATAGGGTGTTCATTGGCAGTACGATGATATTTCTTCGCGGTTGAAACACTCAAACAAATCACAGGTTGTTGATTAAACGCTGCTTTAAAGGTCTCTGAATTCACAAGGTATTGATAAAGCTTTCCATGTAAATCGCCAAAACCTTCAGGTGCATACGACGTCGAATTGTCTTTATTGTGTTCTTTTAATACCACACTGAAATCGTAGTCACGTACATAAGATGAGAAGCTATTACCAATCATGCCATCGATACGTTGATTGGTATGATGATCGGTAATGGTACTTTTCAGCATTTCAATAATCGGGAAAGCTTGACCATTACCTTCAACATCTAAATTTGCAGAAATAATATCGATTTCAAGTGAATAGCGATCACCTTTTGGGTTATCTGTTTGTGCTAAAGCATTGAAACGATTATTGATCATTCGTAGCGTATTGCGTAGGTTCTGCTCACGGCTTTCACCACGTGCTAAATTGGCAAAATTAGTTGTTAGGCGTGTGTTATCTGCTGGTTGATAGTTTTCATCAAAACGAATGCGTTTAATTGAACATGCAAACTCTGTACTCATGGCGATCTCTACCCTATTTTCTGCAATAAAACCTGAATTTCTTTATGTGGTAATTTATACCTGAATCATTACATGAATAAAAATGATTTTATCTAACTCAAAGATGAGTGAAATTCATGTATGAATTTTTTGTTATGTTGATAAACAATCAAAGTAAGAAAAAATATTACAGTATTTATCCGCTATTAATTTAGATGATCTAATTTTAAATATCTAAAAATAAACAATTATTTTAAATTTTATTCAACATCAAAAAAAGTATCAAAAATGTATTTCTAAGGTTGCATTACAGATTAAAAATGAAATAAAAATCAGCATAAACTGCATCACGTTCCTGTATTTAAAGTGAATGAGATGCTTAATATATCGCCTAGAAAGGCTTGTATAGCAAATTTCTATGTAGAAATAATAGCTTCTATTGGATTGGTATCACGAATATTATTTAATAGTGAAAATATCTCATGTTGTTACTATAAAGCACGAATATATTCATTTTTTTTGACAATTTGTTGAAATATTAGAGGTTTAGATTTAAAAGTATATGAATCAGTTGAATGAAGCTGAGCTGAGTATTCTATAAAATAATTTTTTAAATGAAAATCAAAAACTTGTCTTCGTCGTGATTCAATTGTATAAATCATCTATTTCGGCGTGGAAAATAATAAAAAAGCACTTTCATTTATAAAGTACTGATAGTCAATACAAAATATAAAAGCGCTTTTTTAAATAATTTATCGATAATATGGCTTTATTTGATCACAATGAATATTTACCTTAGAAATCCATCGTCCACGACAATTGTGCTGTACGTGGTGTACCAAGAAATAAATAATCGTCGCCAAAGTAGCTGCCTACATCACGCCAATATTTCTTATTGAACACATTATCAACGTTAAAGCGAAGCGTATTGTCATAACCATAAGCACGAAAATGATAAGCAGCCCCTGCATCAAACACACTATAGCCTGATACTTGAGCTGTGCCTGATTTATTGGCATTTTTACTACTGCTATATTGCATGCCTGCCAATAAACGCAGCCCTTCTACTTGTGGCACGTGGTAAGACAAATGACTCGCAAAACGCACTTTAGGCACATTTTGAGTTTGATGTCCTCCATATTCATCTACTTGTAGATCTTTTAAACGTGAACGAATCAAGGCCAAACTTGAGCTGACATCTAGATTCTGGGTTAATTTCCCTTGCAAACCAAGTTCTAAGCCGAAGTTATGTTGTTCACCTTCAGTCAAGAAATAATTGTCAGCGTTGGTATACTGATGATCTTGTTTCAAATCAAACAACGCTGCTGTAAACAATAGCCCTTGCCATTGTTGTTTAACACCTAGCTCATATTGCGTCGAATGTATCGGTGCTAAAGTTGCGTAAGCATTGCCTTCGATGCCTTTATCTGGATTGCCATAGGCAAACCACGGTGCTTGACCACCATCACTCAAACCTTTTGCATAAGAAACATAGAGATGCGTCTGTTCCCAAGGTTTATACATCACTGCAAACTGTGGTAAGAAGCGATTAAAATTTGTATCTCGAATGCTGTTTGCATTTTCATCATAGGCATTTTCATTTAAATGCAATAACTTACCGCCTACCACAGTAGACCAAGCATTATTAAAATCAATTTGGTCGAGTAAGTTTAAAGCGGTTTGTTGGCTATCCAATGATTTGTAATGATTGCCTAAAGTTTGCTCTACAGGTGTGTAAGTGATTGGGTCATTTTCAATATTTCCAGTTCCAATCAGTTGATTAATCGCAACATATTGAGCATGGCGTTTATAAGCATGTGATAGCTCTAAACTCAGATGATGTCGCCATGTCCCTGTGTTGAATTGACCATTTAAACTGCTTTTAAATTGGTTGGTGAGATAGCTGTCATCTGGACTGCGGAAATCATAAATATCGTAGTTACCATTTTGGTCAAAAGTATTACCTAATCCCGAAGTTTGGCAGACACTGCTATAACATCCCCATGCAAAAGCTGAATAATCATCTACAATTACACGACTTTGCGAAGCGGTCAGATGGGTCGTCCAATTGTCATTGATTTGGTAAATATATTTTAAGCTGGCATTTAAACTTTGATTAGTAACTGGTTTACTCCAGCTTTGGTAGCCAAGCAAACGATCCCACTCAACGCCAGTAGGCACAGTTTTACCATCAAGTAACTGATAACCGGGTACTGAACGTTGTTGTTGACGTTGTGATTCAATATCAAATTCTAATTTTGAACGATCTGAAATTTTCCAGTCTAGTGCTAAAGAACCAAATAAACGTTTTCCATCTGCATGCTCAACATACGAGTGAATGTCTTCATAAGCTGCATTCACGCGATAACCAAACTGTTGATCTTTCCCTAGCCAACCACCTAAGTCAGTCGCTAAACGATTGCCACCATGACTATCTACTTCAGCTGTGATAGACGTAATGTCTTTGGGACGTTTGCTTACATAGTTGACCACACCACCCGGCGTTGACATACCACTTTGAATGGCACTAATACCCTTTAAAATTTCAACTTGCTCTTTGTTTTCAAGTGCTACATTTTGCTCACCGCGTAGCAAATTACCGTTCAGTAAATAACTTGATCCTGCATTTAAGCTAAATCCGCGCATGATAAAGTTTGAGTAATAGCCAATAGGTGCATAGCCTTCACCAACTGCTGCATCATTTTTAACAACGTCAGTTAGGGTTTTAGCATGCTGATCTGCTATAAGATCGGCTGTTATTGTGCTGATAGATGCAGGGATTTCAGCCAGATTTTGCTGAGTAAAACCTGATAAATTCACTTTAGTCTGTGAATCAGTGATTGGTGGTTTTTGAGCGGTGACGATGATCGTTGGAAGTTGTTGAGTCACATTTTCAGTTTCAGCATGCACCCATACTGGCGTTAGCCCTAGATATGAAAATGAACCAACCGCCAGTAATGCTTTTTGTAAACGAGAAAATGAAAATGGATACGTTTTCACAGTAGATACCTAACCCCAAAAGATAATCTTACAGCCTGAATTTTGCGGCATGAGTATTCACAATTTTCTTGGATTGGACAAGTATTTCTACAATATATTTAAGCTTTTTTAAAGATAATCTCCATTTAAGCAGCCATGCAGATCATTTAGCGTCATTAATTGAACACAACACATAAATTCAACTTAGCGCATCAACTCAAAATTGACCGAGAAGCATTGCTATAACTTTTAAGTATGAGTCATGTAAGTATGAATCATGGCAATTCACGATACTTTAAAATACGAATCAAAAGTCATAATTCAATTTCTCTACGGATTAAAGCAGAAGAAATGGCCTGAGCTGTAGATTTTGCACCCAGTCGTTTTCTGATATTGCGTAAATGATTTTCAACCGTTCGTGTTGAAATTTTTAGAATATCTGCAATGTCGGAATGCTTATGACCGATTGCAGTCCATTTCAATACCTCTTTTTCTCGCACGGTTAGAAAACCATTGTTTTGAATCGAATGAAGGTCTTTTTTATGTTGAATTTGACGAAATGCTACAGTAGAAACAGCCTGTAAAATCGAGCTGAAATCTGCACTCATATCAACAATTTCACCCGCAAAAGAAATTGCACCCTCTAAGCCTGTACGTCCAAAAATAGGAATTTGAACACCATTCACTTCAGCTAAATCTTTAACATTTTTAATAATACGATAGCTTTCTTTGCTTTTTTCTTTGTTTAATGTTTTCGCCCAAAAGAAGGGTTCATCATATTCAAAAATATGGCGACTAATTGGACAACGCCGTAAATACGTTTCGCGCTCATCAAGATTACTTTGATCGCCCCAATCCCCATAGGTAAAAAAGATTTCGTCAATGAATTCATTTCTATTGTGCGGTGAAACACTACATATAATGATTCGATCAAAATTCAACTTTTCTGCAAATTCCACAATAACATCAAAGATATTATCCAGTTCACAGGCTTGTCTAAGTTGATGCGTTGTTTGAAAGAATAATTCAGCAAATTGATGTTGATTCAGAATTTTCATACCGCTTTTCTCGATTATTTTTGGTCAGTTGACTTTTTGGCTTAGAAAGTAAGCCATTTATAAAATCGCAACAGAACTTAGAAATAATATATAAAATTTCAAATCATATTTCGATTACCAATAAAAAATAGCCACTATGCAAGTGACTATTTTTTTATAAATTTTATCGTATTAAAGTGTTGTATCTGCCAGTAATGTTTCAGCAGCTAATTTACCTAAGTTATGAGACGCTAAAGGACTGTCACCAGTTAAAAGCTTTCTGTCTTTATGAACCTGCCCTGTAATGCCTTTATTGAGAATCTTTACACCTAATTTCTCTAAATTTTCACCCACTAACCATTGTAACTGACCTGGCATATAACCGATTTCAATATTTGGCCCTTTATCAAGGGCATCTGGGAATACACAAAGTTCATAACCTTTAAAAATATAATTTTCAGGTGCTTCATCCACAGCAGCAGCAAGTAAAGAAGCTGGGCCATGACAAAGTGTAATGACATATTTATCGTGGCTTAAAGCCCATTGCAATACTTTTTTAACGCTTTTACTTTCAGGGATTTTTGCAAGTACACCATGACCACCCGGGATAAATACCCCTGCATAAGGTGAGTCTTTGCTCAATGCATTTTCTAAAATATCATCCAGTTTTAATGGATTTTTCAGTTGCTCTGCATATTTTGCATAGGTATCTACAACCACTTTTTCTTCATGTGGCATTGCCCACATTTCAAGCTTAACAGGGTTACCTGACAGGGTTGCAATATCAAATTCAAAACCCGCATTATCCAAATGAAATACAGGAAGCAACATTTCAACTGGGTGATTTCCTGTTGAGAAGAACTTTTCATTTTGCATCAAGATATATCGCTCATCCGTAGCAATCATCAATATTTTTTTATTGCCTTTATATGGATTTGGATACGTCGTACCGTCGTAATCAGTCTTTGAAGACGTATATTGACTTAAAGAATAAGGTGATGGAAAAAAAGCATTATCTTCAGCTATATCAGGTGTAGGTGCTTTACTGAGTTCACTCATTATTATACTCCAGTGATTTTTGTCTCATGATTTTTACTAAATGTATTGAACCACACACAGCAGTATATGCGAGTTAGAGAATTGATTTAAATAAGGGAAAGCCCTTATTTCTACAGATTTATCACTTGAAATGTTGTTTATTGGTTACTTGATATTTTACTGTGATTAAGCACGTGATTATGAGGACAATACTTGTTTGACAATTTTACTTAAGTTTATGTTATTTAAATATTTTTATAAGAAATAAGAATAATCACATTTGAATAATTTCAGTCTATTTTATAATGCGAATCAATAAAACCAGCATCAGCTCATCTATCGTTTTGTCTTTTTCAAAATAAATCAGTCACTTATATACAGCATATAAAGGTTTACATGCTGTATATCGTGATCTACTCTGTTAAATTATGTAAATAAACTATGCATTTACGGCATGCGAAACTAGCTTGCTAAGCTTACAGCTTTAGCACGCGCTGCATGAAGTTTCTTATAACTTTCAATTAAACGTAAATGACGCTCTAAGCCTTCAAGTTGCATATTGGTTTCAGTTAAACCATAGAAACGAATACTACCTTCCATTGAGCCAATCACGGCATCCATACGTTCATCACCAAACATACGACGGAAATTGACTTCATAATCATTCAGATCCAAATCATCGTCTAATTCAACTTCAAGCACCACATTCATACATTGATAGAACAAACCACGTTCAACGGTATTGGTGTTGTATTGTAAGAATGTTTCTACAAGCTCTTTGGCTTCTTCGAACGCTTGCAAAGCAATGTAAATCAATAATTTCAATTCGAGAATGGTCAGTTGTCCCCACACCGTATTGTCATCAAACTCAATGCCAATCAAAGTCACAATATCGGTATAATCATCAACTTCCAGTTCTTCAAGACGTTCAACTAAAGCTTCAAGTTGCTCATCATCTAAACGATGTAAATTTAGAATGTCTTCACGGAATGCCAATGCCTTATTGGTATTGTCCCAAATCAAATCTTCAACTAAATAAATTTCAGAATAATCAGGCACTAAAATACGACAAGCTGTAGCGCCCAAGTGCTGATACACCGCCATGTAAACTTCTTTGCCCATCTCTTCAAGAATAGCAAACATGGTTGCAGCTTCTTCAGCATTGGCATGCTCACCTTCACTGGTGAAATCCCATTCTACAAACGCATAATCGGACTGAGCACTAAAGAAACGCCAAGACACCACACCGCTTGAATCAATAAAATGTTCAACAAAATTATTGGGTTCAGTGACAGCATTGCTACTGAATGTCGGTTTTGGTAAATCGTTTAAACCTTCAAAACTACGACCTTGTAACAATTCCGTTAAGCTACGTTCTAATGCAACTTCTAATTTTGGGTGAGCACCAAATGATGCAAAAACACCACCTGTACGCGGGTTCATTAAGGTGACACACATCACTGGGTATTGACCACCTAAAGAGGCATCTTTAACCAAGACAGGAAAGCCTTGTTCCTCTAAGCCTTTGATCCCCTCAACAATACTTGGGTATTTTGCCAAAACTGCTTCAGGTACATCGGGTAATGTGATCTCACCTTCTAAGATTTCACGTTTTACGGCACGTTCAAAAATTTCAGATAAACACTGAACTTGTGCTTCTGCTAAGGTATTTCCTGCACTCATACCATTACTGAGGTATAAATTTTCAATCAAATTTGATGGAAAATAGACAACTTCACCATCTGACTGACGTACAAAAGGCAATGAACAAATGCCACGCTCAGTATTTCCTGAGTTGGTGTCGTATAAATGTGTACCCAGTAGCTCATCATCAGGGTTATAAATGTCTAAAGTATATTCATCCAAAATTTCTTTTGGTAATTCACCATTTGGACCTGGTTTAAACCACTTTTCATCTGGATAATGTACAAATTCAGCATTTGCAATCTCTTGACCCCAAAACTGATCATTATAGAAAAAGTTACAGTTTAAACGTTCAATAAACTCGCCTAGTGCAGAAGCCAAAGCGCTTTCTTTGGTCGAGCCTTTACCGTTGGTAAAACACATTGGAGATTGAGCATCACGAATGTGTAATGACCACACATTTGGCACAATATTACGCCATGAAGAGATTTCAATCTTCATCCCTAAATTTGCCAAAATACCTGACATATTGGCAATGGTTTCTTCTAGAGGTAAATCTTTACCTGCAATAAAAGTACTACTTTCAGAAGCTAAATTCGGCATGAGTAAAGCTTGGGCATCGGCATCGATACTTTCAACTTCTTCAATAATAAATTCAGGACCCGTTTGAATCACTTTTTTAACGGTACAACGATCAATCGAACGTAAAATACCTTGGCGATCTTTGTCTGAGATATCTGTAGGTAATTCAACCTGAATTTTAAAAATCTGCTTATAACGATTTTCAGGATCTACAATATTGTTTTGTGATAGACGAATATTGTCTGTTGGGATATTTCGCGCAGCACAATACACTTTCACAAAGTAAGCTGCACACAATGCAGATGAAGCGAGGAAATAGTCAAATGGCCCCGGTGCTGAGCCATCACCTTTATAACGGATCGGCTGGTCGGCGATGACCGTAAAATCATCGAACTTGGCTTCTTGGCGAAGATTGTCGAGATAGTTAACTTTGATTTCCATGCTGGCACCTAAGTATTCTTATGTGTAAGCATTAAACACATAAAATTCAAAATATTAATCAATCAGCCGAATCACGGAGCAGAAATTGATTTAAAGTAAATAAAGTCATTCATCAAACAGTAATGATGATGTTGAGAGACTGACTTAATAAAAGATTGGCCGTATTATAGAGTGATTTTGTCCAGTTGATAACTTCTGCGTGTATTTTTGCACAATTCCAATCATTTTCTGATTTTCAATGACGTCTGAATAAGCACTTTCAGAGCTTCATTTGTTTTACAGCTATACAAGTCATTTGCTTTCAATTAGTATTTTTAAAGATGGTTTTTAAAGATGGTTTTTAAATTTGATTAGGAAACACTTATTTCCATGAAAATAGCAGATATAGGCAATCAACCTTGTTCAGTCGCGCGCACCTTGTCGGTGATTGGCGACACTTGGTCAATGATGATTATCCGTAATGCTTTTTTAGGGATTCGTAGATTTGACGATTTTCATAAAAACTTAGGTGTAACTCGCCATGTTTTAACAGCACGATTGAATACTTTAGTTGAAGAAGAAATTTTATATAAAGCGCCGTATACCGAAACACAAAAACGTTTTGAGTATCGTTTAACGCAAAAAGGTTTGGACCTCTACCCTATTTTGATGAGTATTATTCATTGGGGCGATACCTATATGGATAAAGGTCAGGGAGCACCCGTAGATTGTATCCATAAAACATGTGGCCATAAATTCCACCCAGTGATGGTTTGCTCCGAGTGTTCTGAGCCTTTAAACCCTAAACAAGTCAAAGTTGAAATAGGTAAAGGTTTATCTGTTTTTAATGCGGAGAAGGTTAAAGAGGCTTAAAATTGTACACAGACTATGAAAGTTTAATCCTTAAATTTGCATACAAAAAATATTGAATATTAACAACGGTGACAACTGACATTATAGCTTGGATATTAGGTATATCTATTGATTTTTTTCAAATAAATCAACCTCATATAGCTTTTCCATCAAATCAGGTGATTTAGTTATTATGCTTGCGGCTAACTGATGTTTGCATCTGTAATTTGTTTGTCTATTATGTCAATTTAGTTTTTATAAATACAGAAATTGAAACCAAAATTAATAAACATACAACTGAAAAAATAATAGTTTTCACAACGGTTTTATACCAAATACCATGCTCTTTAAATAAATCAACCATAGTATGATCATTTATGTTTGGCGCAAAAGGTAAACGTCCTTTTGAAAAAACTTTTTCTCTTTTTAATATACTTAATTCTCTAAATCTCAAAACTGCAATCATTCCTACCGTCATTTCAATTAAAAAATGATTTGACCAATCTAATTTTTTATAATAATTAGGATCACCAAAAAATAAATTACATATAGAACTTAAATTTTTTTGTACATACTTATAACTTGCAATCATTGAAACAATGTAGTTAACCAAAAAAATTGAGCCAACCAACGCAAATATTATCTTTAACCAATAATAGTTTTCAGCCATCTAAACCCTCATTATTATGTGTTTTTTATTCAAAAATAGTTTACCTCACTTCCATAATAAAAATTCAAAATCAATAAAATAAAAACATGCATCCCAAAAATAAAAATAAAATACCAAAAATTGCTTGCAAACTAATGTATAAATTTAGTTTTTTATACTTATTGACAATATATATTGCCACACTTGTATCTAAATTAGGGAATAGTGGATGCTTCCTATTTTTAAAAAAAACATATTTAGGGTTTTTTTTTGCATACAAAAAATATTGAATATTAACAACAGTGACAACTGACATTATAGCTTGAATATTAGGTATATCTATTGACCTTTTTTCAAAAAAATCAAACCCATATAGCTTTCCCCTCAAATCAGGTGATTTAGTTATTATCCTTGAGGCTAACTGATGAAAAATAGCAAAAAAGATAATACAAATAATAGAACTAAGAACTAAATAATCTTTAACACTCATTAAAATATACTCTTAATTTCTTCATTTTAATATTATAAAATTCTTTACCCCACAATTTTACCACAACTACCTTACTCCCCCTAATACTAAAAAAAATTCTAATTATCCTATAAATTTTACGCACTAAAAAATCCAAAAAATATAGTAAAAAGTACAA
>NZ_RAXT01000037.1 GCF_003611475.1 Acinetobacter rongchengensis
TTCAAAATCTTAAATTTACTCAGATACTTAAATCCAATTCTCCACTATTTTTGTCTTACTTTTAAACGATTATTGACTGCATAAAGCCAAATAAAAAGTAATATTTTTCAAGTAAAGAAGCATCTATGTATTTACAAATAAAATCAACTTTGATAAAAATAATGCACACCAGTTCATACTAAGAAAAAATATTATGAAAGGACTACAATTGATTATATGTGCCGTGTTATTGGTTGCTAATGCAATCGTATTTTCTACCGCTAGTTTAGCAAAAACATCGGCAACACAATCAGTCAAACAAGCAGTGATTCACTTACTAGGAATTAAGACATGATTAAAATGTCTAAAATCGAACTCATCAATCTCTCTTAAATGCGTATAAATAGTAAAGATTATTTAAGTGTTTATTTTTTGGCTTGCAATCTTGAGAATATTCTGTAAAATTCACGCCAAGTCGCCGGCATAGCTCAGTTGGTAGAGCAACTGACTTGTAATCAGTAGGTCCACAGTTCGAATCCGTGTGCCGGCACCACTTATACTTAGCCTCGCTTTTTAGTGAGGCTTTGTTGTTTTTAAAGCTTCTAAATAAAATACAGTCTCATTTTTTCTGTGCGCTGATTTGCACATATTTGATCACTCCATCCTTGAATAGAGTTCGACAGAGTTTTGCTGTCATTTGAATCTTGAAATGATCCATACCACGCTGTTGTACATGCAATGACTGCTTTGAAATATAATCACTAAAACCCAGTAAAACCTGTTCTGAAATATCGTGGATCTGAACTGTATCAAACCCCTGTTGTTGTATTAGTTGTTGTATGTGTTCTTGTTTCTTTAAATGCTTAAATGTGACATCTGCGGCTTTCAAAAGCCCTATATATTTTATTTTCTGTTTGCTACTGAGTACCTGATCGGAAAGCATTAAATAATGAAATCCCAAACGACCTTTGTGCTTTAAAACAGAATTTGCAGAATTTAAAAATAAATTTAAATCACTGTGATAAGCAGCATCAATACACATCACCACATCAAAGCGATTGTTAAAAGGAATCTGTGATAAGTCTAAAAAAGATTGGCAATGAATGGCATTTAATTGAAGATGTTTTTGAATTTTATTGACACAGTTTTGTTGTAACTCTACAGCTTCTAAATCGTGAATTTTATAATGTTCTAACCAATATTTTAAACTTGCACCTTGTCCACAACCTAAATCCAAAATGCGGTCTTTAGGTTGTAGCTGAACAGCTTGTGCAAGATGTTCAGCCAGTTGTTGGCAAGCAAATGAATAGGATGATGATGCATCATCCCAATACCCTAAATTGGTCCATGCGCATTCACTGTCATCTCCCAATAATTTTGCGTTGATTGCATATTTATGTTGCGGAAGCTTATTTAGAATTACCTGTGACCATTTTTTCAAAGCATGAACCAATTTAAGTTTAGTAGCCCAATTGCGGTGCGACTTCTACTTTAGGTTTTAATCCTACAAATGGCAATGGTGCACCAAAAATCTCTGCAATGTGCATTGCCGAGGTCACTGCGGATTCTAAAATAGGTAAGCCATCACACGACCAAGATCCGCAATAAAACACTTTACGATTTGCCGCCTTATGTCGTTGTTGTAACTCTTTATTGAGCGCGACTGTTTCAATATTTACTACTGCACGAGTCAGCGTTACCGTTGAAATGACTTTCTTCGGATCAATTTCAGTCACAGGGCGCCATGTTTGGAATACTGGTGATTTCCCAACCAAACTCGGCTCAATCGAATTCAACCAAACTGTAAACTGTTGCTTGGTAAATTTACGATCCATCATATAGCTGAGCACACTCCAATCCTTACGATTTGGTGGCATCACTGTTGGATCTGTATGCATCACCAATTCGCCTTGCTCAAATTTGAATTTTTTCAATAGTGCAATATCTTCCGAAAATTGCTCAGTATTTAAGAATTCTTCTAACTTATTGGTTGGCGTTGCAACAACAACACGATCAAATTGAAATTTTTCACCTTGAACATTTTCAACAAGCACCTGGTCCGCTTGTTCTTCAACTTTGATAATTTCAGAACCGCTACGTATATCAATTCCTTCAACCAATTTATCTACAAAAGCAGGTGTTCCACCATGTAAACGCAATAAAGCATCGCCATCGGTCAGTTGCTTGAGGAAAATAAGTAGCGGTTTTGCTGGCCATTCACCAATGGTTTTTGGGTCACATGTACAAATGGTGTAAAGCACTGGCATGACTGCCCCATGCCAAAAAACTTCTTCAATTTCATTCTGATTAATAAAATCTGAAAGCGTGATGTCTTGATTTTTAGATTTAAAAAATTGATGAATGGCTGTTTTAAGTTGCAACATCCCTTTCACCAAACGCCAACCGTACTGCTTAATCCCTTTGCGATTATTGATAATCGGGAAATTACCAATACGAGTGCGGGAGGTTGTTAGCCAAGTTTCTGTTTTATCTTCAAATAACCAACTACAAGCCATAAAAGTACGTACAGGAAAAGTCTTAATGCCTAAATGCGTTGCAAGGCTTAATGTATTTTTCCATAGATGTGGATTCATGACACGTAAAGGTGCATCAATCAAACCACCTTCAAACTCGATACTATGACTATCCATACCACGACCAGGCAAAGCTTCAAAGATCGTAATATTATGACCAGCATCTTTCAGAATTCTTGCGGTAGCGAGCCCAGCCATGCCGCTTCCAATGACTGCAATATTCAACGTTATTATCCGTAAGTTTCCATTTTTTTCATTATGAGCTATGCCTTGGTAAATGATGTTATTAAAAAGTTCCAGTTTTCTACTTTTTTACAAGATCAAAACAAAGCGATATTTCACATTTTTGCCAAATTTATTTCACAAACCTTTTTATTTTAGAAAATAAAGTGGAAAATCATTATAATAATTTTATATTTTTCATATATTTATAAAATATTTATTAAAAACAAATAGATAATTTAACTATTTTTTAAAATATTATTTACAACATGATTGTTTTTATTTATCATAGCATTCATAAAATGAAAACCAAGTCACAATAACCATCATCATAAGTACTTATGACAATAAAGTGATAAAAGAAAATACAGCGCAAAAAGGATCTCTACGGTGTGGGTAGAGATCCTCTTTTTTTGCCTAGTCATTCATCTTTTTACAGATACACTCGATCATCCATTTCTGATGTTAAATACAATTCACTAAATGCATAAAAATTAACCATAAACCAAAATAATGTGCTTTACATCACACTTTTAAGTCTTTATCATTAGCCCATAATCAAGAAAATATTCACGATATTAATAACAATAAACAGAAAATAAATAAGCTACAGCGCAAAGAGCTTCTGTCTGATGGCAGAAGCTCTTTTTTATCACGATTTAAACAAAATCAGATCATAGGATGTGATTTTCTAATGATCATGCATCTATAGCCATCTGACCAAATTTACCTTGATTGAAATCGTTAAATGCTTGAATGATTTCATCTTTGGTATTCATCACAAAAGGACCATGACCTTGGATAGGCTCATTCAATGGTTTCCCTGTTAAGACCAAGAATTTAGCATCTTGAACAGCTGAAATCTGAATATGTGCCTCTCCATCATTGCCAAAAATAACAATCGAGTTATCTTTCACAGATTGAGTGCCATTGATCAACAACTCACCACCCAAAACAGCAACTAATGTATTGTGATCAACAGGTACATGAAAATGTGTTTCATGATCTGCTTTGAGCACACCATCCCACACATTGACTGGGCTAAAAGTTGTCGCTGGACCTGCTTGTTCAGCAAAGTTACCTGCGATGACTCTTAAATACCCTGCATCATTTTCAAACTGAATCACTGGAATATCAATTGCATCAATCGCTTGATATTTTGGTGTCGTCATTTTGTCTGTAGAAGGCAGGTTGACCCAAAGCTGTACCATCTCAAATAAACCGCCTTTTTCTGCAAACTCTCGTGAGTGAAACTCTTCATGGAGCAGACCTGAACCCGCTGTCATCCATTGCACATCACCTGTTTTGATCGTGCCACCACCACCATATGAGTCTTTATGTGTCACCTCACCATGATAAGCAATGGTTACGGTTTCAAAACCACGATGTGGATGTGAACCTACACCATGTTGTGCTGTGGTTGGATCAAAATGATAAGGTGCGGCATAGTCCAAAAGAAGAAATGGACTGATGGCTTGCCCTAAGCGATCGTAAGAAAATAAATTTTTTACAGGGAAACCATCACCTACCCAATGCATGTTTTGATTGCGATAAACACCGATAATTTTTTTCATCTCAAAGCTCCTCTCTCTAGGGAGTAATATGAGAGCAAGATAATATTTTTAAAGGAGAGAATCAGTACTGATCTCAATATTCAGCTTCCTATTTTTGGGATAATTGTGATCTGAATAAAGAATAACAATCCTATAGATGAATTAAAAATAAAATTAACACTAACTTTTAATCATATTGTCTTATTTTTAAGATAATTAATCCTATTTTATAGACTTAACAGCTCAACAAAATCTTTCTATGATCGATTCAGTTGTGTAAATGCACCTTCTCATCTACACGATATAGCTGATTTAAAATGACTTTCTGAGGATATTAAAATGGGAAAAAAATACGTTCGTTTAGACAAAGATAATGCTGCTGTTTTACTGGTTGATCACCAAACAGGGTTGCTTTCATTGGTTCGTGATATTGATCCTGACAAATTTAAAAATAATGTACTGGCTGTTGCTGCAGCCGCAAAATATTTTAATTTACCCACCATATTGACCACCAGCTTTGAAAATGGTCCAAATGGGCCTATGGTTCCTGAACTTAAAGAAATTTTTCCTGATGCTCCGTTCATTCCTCGTCCAGGTCAAATCAATGCCTGGGACAACGAAGACTTCGTTAAAGCAGTAAAAGCCACAGGTAAAAAACAACTGATTATTGCAGGTGTAGTGACTGAAGTATGCGTGGCATTCCCTGCACTTTCGGCGCTGGAAGAAGATTTTGAAGTTTTTGTGATTACCGATGCTTCAGGGACTTTTAATGCTTTGACACGTGATTCTGCTTTGGATCGTGTTTCAAGCGCTGGCGCTCAGTTGATGACATGGTTTGGTATGGCTTGCGAATTACATCGTGATTGGCGTAATGATATTGAAGGTTTAGGTACATTATTTTCAAATCATATTCCAGATTACCGTAATCTTATCAATAGCTTTAACTATAACAATTCAGATAAATCAGAGCATTAAATCATTCATTTATATCAAATAATTAGATTAAAGATCAGTCAATCCAATCATTGGCATTGGCTGATCTTTGTTATTTCCACATCACAATTTGATCAATCCTGCCCTTTTTCAGTTATGCTGTTTTCTAATGATCTAAATTTGGGATAATCCATGCATTCATTTGATGATTATTATTATTTTTATTTGGTGGTCAAACACGGCGGATTTAGCGCTGCAAGTGAAGCAAGTAACATCACAAAATCTAAGCTGAGCCGACGGATTCTAGAACTAGAAAATAAATTTAATATTCGTCTCATCGAACGTTCTACACGGCATTTTAAAGTCACGGCTTTAGGTCAAGAGTTTTACAACGCTTGCTGTAAAGTGATTGCTGAAGTTGAGTGTGCTGAGAATGTATTATTGCGTCAAAAAAGTGAGCCTCAGGGCTTAATTAAAATTAGCTGTCCAACCGTAATGATGCATTTTCAAATTCGAAGTTTACTCAATCAATTCCTAAAAACTTATCCAAAAGTTGAAATCGAATTGGAGTTGACCAGTCGTCGTGTTGATCTTATTCATGATGATATTGATTTGGCAATACGAACCAATTTTCAGGCCAATGAGGATTCTAATTTAATCGTGCGAGATGTGATTAAAACGGTACATTGCTTGGTTGCAAGTCCAACATTACTCAAGAATAGAAAAATTGAATATTTTCCTGAATTACATGAGTTTCCAAGTATCGTATTGGGTACACAAAAACAGCAGTATGCTTGGCATTTACATCACCTTGAACAAAATGAAGAGGTAAATATCCCGCTTACACCACGTATTAAAAGCAATGATCTTGCAGGGGTTTATTATGCGGTTAAAGATGGGTTAGGTATCGCAGATTTACCTTATTTGTCTGTAGAAGAAGATATTAAAAATGGTCATTTAATCCATATCTTACCTGAATGGTGTTCAAATATAGGGACGGTGCAGTTAGTCTATGCCTCACGCAAAGGACAACGTTTAGCCATGGAAAAACTCATCGATACACTGGTTGAAGGACTGCGTAGCCTAGCCAATCATCATTCAGGTTATGTGATCTAAGCATCAATAAAAAAATCCAGAAGCTAGGCTCTGGATTTTTGGAAACTTTGATCAACAGTATGGATGGAAGATTAAATCTTTCCTATCAAATCAATGGATGGTGCAAGTGTTGCATCACCTTCTTTCCATTTTGCAGGACATACTTCACCTGGGTGTGCGTGTACATATTGTGCAGCTTTAACTTTACGAAGCAGCTCTTGTGCATCACGACCAATACCACCTGCATTGATTTCAATAATCTGAATTTTACCTTCAGGATCAATTACAAAAGTACCACGATCTGCCAAACCTTCCGCTTCAATAAGTACTTCAAAGTTTTTAGCCAATGCCCAAGTTGGATCACCAATCATTGGATATTGAATTTTTTTAATTTCGTCAGAATGGTCATGCCAAGCTTTATGAGTAAAGTGTGTATCGGTAGACACTGAATAAATCTCAACGCCCATTTTTTGGAATTCAGCATAATTGTCCGCTAAATCACCTAACTCAGTTGGGCATACAAAAGTAAAATCAGCAGGATAGAAAAACACAACCGACCATTGACCAAAGAAGTTCTTTTCAGATACTTCGATAAATTCACCATTTTTATATGCAGTTGCGTTAAAAGCTTTAACTTCAGTATTGATCAAACTCATTGGGTATTCCTTCAATTCATTTCAGGGATTGCTTATCTGTAAAGCCACTATACGAAACAAATTTATATTGGTAAAACAGTAGTTTTTTATCAATATAATCGAAAAAATAGATTTAAAAACTCAATTCAAATCCTATTCTCAATCGAAAAACCCTATTTAAATTCTCTTGACCTATACCCACTTGTTCTGTAGATTTTCTTTTTGAGCAGGTTTTTAAAAATGATTTTTCCTACACTTCTAAAGCAATTTGAGAATCTTTCAAGTGGCAGCGATGCTTTCAAACAGCTAAAAAATCAGTGTGAGACACACATCTTAAATGCTGATGCCGACTTAGAAAAAACTACACTTTTCCTTATTTACGGTTTTGCCAAAAACTACGTTTTACTTTATGAAGATCAAGCTGTAACAGCTGAATTCTCAGTAGCTGCCAAAACACAACTATTGGGTTATATGCAACAGCTCAATCAAGCCATTGAAACAGGTGATAAGGCGCTGATTCTAGACAGTTTGAATCAAGTAACTGCTGACTATATGCAAAGTTCACGCATTTTCTAAATATGATTGCCACGTTTAAAGACCATGTATCGGCTCAAACAAGGTGTTTATTTCGCCTTGTTTTCACTCGTAGTAAAACCACTGATACTACGCCAAGCAGCTTGTGACAATGTCTGCTTATAGGCTATAGGTGAAGTACTCACTTTGCCCGAAAGCCATGCACGGCAATAACTTTCTGTAGCGCCTATGACCAATGATAACAGCAATTCAAAGGGTATATTTTGAAGGAAGATATCGTCTGATTTTTGCTTCATCCATGTCAATAAATGCTGATTTCTCTGCTGGTTTTTTTGTTTTAATTCAGAAATATCATCGCTTTTTGAAAGAACAAAATTTGCAGTATATAAAAAACGTGCAAAATCTGGAAAATCCACCACCCAATCGATATAGCTGGCGATGATTATTTCTACACCCTGCTGTAATGACTGCACCGACTGCAAAGCATGTTCACGGCGCTGAGCCTGATCTTGCAAAGCAGATAAATACAGTGCTCTAACAATTCCTTCTTTATTTTTGAAATGATGATAAATCGCACCGATACTGGTATTGGCACGATCACGAATCATTTCAATTGTTGTAGATTCAATCCCATCATTGAGAAAGCAAAAAAGTGCTTCATTTAAAATAATGCGTTTCAGTTCAGCACGACGACCGCTATAAACGCTCTCTAATAAAACTAAATTATCCATTCAGAAACCTATTATTGATTCACCCTAAAATGACGAGATTGACCTGCTCATTTGAAAAATTTGTTTGCTTAACCAATAACAGAATATTATTCTGTATTAGAATTATATTCTGTTTAAACACATTGGGAAAGAAAAATGAGCCAAGCACTCAAACTATGGAACAGCTTTAAAAATAAGCCAGCAGGAAAATGGACATATTCAAAATTACTGTGCTTAAAAGCCCCTTATTTCAGTAGTATTTCTCCTGTATTTGAGGAGCTTAGACCTCATTATTGTGAAATCAAGATCAAAAAGCATCGCGCTGTTTTAAATCATATTGGCACTGTTCATGCAATTGCCATGTGTAATATGGCTGAACTAGCAGGTGGAACCATGACAGATGTGACTGTTCCTTCAACACATCGCTGGATTCCGAAAGGCATGACCGTAGAATATCTTAAAAAGGCTGAAACTGATTTAGTTGCTATTGCCAAGCCTGCTGAGGAAAACTTTAAATGGAGTCAAGGTAGTGATTATCTCGTGAATGTTGAAGTACGAGATACAGCGAATAATATCGTTTTTAAAGCTGTGATCACGATGTGGGTTTCAGCTAAGAAATAACCCACAACAAATAAAAAACCCTCTATTTTATAGAGTAATACCAATCCATTAAGCTTTTTTAAATCTTCGATAGTTCCCCTCTTTTTAAAGAGGGGTTAGGGGAGATTATTATGAGTAACTACTCTATTGCTTTTAATTGATTAGCATTATCTATTTTATAGAGTAACACCAATCCATTAAGCTTTTTTAAATCTTCGATAGTTCCCCTCTTTTTAAAGAGGGGTTAGGGGAGATTATTAAATGAGTAACTACTCTATTGCTTTTAATTGATTAGCATTATCTATTTTACAGAGGGTTTAATTCACCTATTCTTGTCTTGGCAGATTAGAACGGTAAATCATCATCTAAATCAGCTGGTGCAGCTACCGGGCTCGGCGCTTGTTGCGGCTTAGGCGATTGGAAACCTTGATTTACATTGTTTCCGCCATTGCCATAACCACCTTGGTTGCCTTGATTATAGCCACCTTGGTTTCCGCCCTGATTTCCATAACCACCTTGTTGTTGGTTATTGTTAAAACGTGGTTGGTTATAACCACCGCCATCACTACCCTCACCGCCTTGCTGACGATTATTTGAATCTAACATTTGCATTTGCTCACCACGAATTTCTGTGGTGTAACGCTCTTGACCGCTTTGATCCGTCCATTGACGAGTACGCAAAGAACCTTCGATATAGACTTTTGAACCTTTACGTAAATATTGCTGTGCAATTTCACCTAAACGATTATGTAATACAATACGGTGCCACTCTGTTTGTTCTTTTCTTTCACCCGTATTTTTATCTGTCCAAGATTCACTGGTCGCAATTGAAAACTGCGTTAAAGATCCCCCATTTGGGAATGTTTTCGTCTCAGGATCACGACCCAAAGTACCAACTAAAATAACTTTATTTACACCACGCATCAGACGTTATCTTCCTATTCAATTCTATGTTTTACTTTATAAGAGTTATGTTTAAATGGCTACCTCTTTACCCAACAAGTGCGTTAAATGTTGTCGCGCAGCGTCATTGATCTGCTGTTTATCGACTTTAATATAAGCAACCTGTTGATCAGACATGACCACGACCTCTTCAATACCATGAATTGCCAATAACTGAGAAGTCCAATCATCGGTTTGTTTATTCTCAGGCAATCGTAATACGATGGATGTTAAATAGCGTGGTTGAGCCAGTCCAAAACTTATGAACAGCCAAATTATAGCAAGTGCTGATAAAACACTCCAACCCATTGCAGTATTATTAAGTAAAATTAATTGACCACCTAAGGTTCCACCAAAAAATGCACCTAAGAATTGTGCACTTGCATTCACACCCATTGCTGTCGCTTTAGACTGGATCGGTGCAGCTTTGGATAACCATGAAGGCAGTAAAGCTTCCATCACATTAAAGGCTATAAAAAATAAACCTAATCCTAACAACAAGATATATTTAGACTCATAACCAAAAATCAGAATAACCAGTCCTGCGATGATTCCAGCAATCGCAGTCAGGAAAATACTGCGCATTTTGCGATATTTTTCTGCGAGGATAATGCTTGGAAAAGCAAAGAACAAACTGATGAGTAATAAAGGCAAATACACCACACCATGTTTAGACAATGGAATTCCAGCAAAATCAATCAACTGTGAAGGTACATAAACAAACATTGCAGTGAGTAATAAATGTAATGAGAATACAGAAACGTGTAGGCGATTCAAATCACCCATTTTCAAAACTTGTTTAAGCTGATTTAAATAACCTTGTTGATAATTTTTGTGGTGTCGTGTGGTTTTCGGGACAAGAAATAGCATGAGAATGGCCAATAATCCCATGATCGTTGTGACCCAAAATAATCCTGAAATCCCCACCAATGTCGTGAGCCAAGGCCCTAAACTGAATGCAACAACAAATGATAAACCAATGCTCATCCCCATGACTGCCATGGCTTTGGTGCGTTGTTCTTCACGGGTCACATCTGCCAATAATGCCATCACGACTGCGGATACGGCGCCTGCACCTGCGATTGCACGACCAATAATCACACCATAAATCGTCTCAGACATGGCAGCAACAGCACCACCTAAAGCAAATAACAATAAACCAAAAATGATCAAAGGTTTACGATTAAAACGGTCTGCCCACAGACTAAAAGGAATTTGTAATAAAGCTTGACTTAAACCATAGACACCCACAGCTAAACCAATCAATGTTGGCGTGGCATATTGATATGACTGTCCTGCAACAGCAAAGACAGGAATGATCATGAACAAACCCAACATACGTAAAGCAAAAATACTGCTTAATGCAAAAGTCGATCGGCGTTCTAAAGAATTCATCATATCTATTGGCTTATCAAAACTGGCGAGCTATTCATCGCACACATCATCGCATATTGCGACAACTTTTTGGGAATATTGAGTATAAAAAAGGACGCTTTTAAAGCGCCCCTTATTGTAATCGTTTTTCTTAAAAAAGGATTAATGCTGATGTTTCATTCGTTTATTATATTGAATCGAAGCAATAATAGCCCAAACGATAAATGCAACACCAATCAAACCTGTAACAACTTCAGGGATATGTAAGCCTGTACCACTTGCCAACATAATAAAAGCTAAAGCGCCAATCGCATAATGTGCACCATGCTCAAGGTAAATATACGCATCTAAAGTTCCTTTTTCCACGAGATAGATGGTCATTGAACGTACAAACATCGCACCAATCGCAAGGCCGAGCATGATGATCACAACATCAGAAGTAATCGCAAAAGCACCTATCACGCCATCAAAACTAAAAGAAGCATCTAATACTTCAAGGTAAATAAAACCACCGATCCCCGCTTTGATCACGCCTGTTGGTGCGCCACTCGCATCATGCCCCACAGCATTGCCATCTTCATCGACTTCAGGTTCGCCGCCAAGCAAATGACTCAGCACTTGCACACCAATGTAAATGACAATGCCCCAAATACCCGCCATAGTCACCACAAGACGTTTTGCCTCTTCAACATTGGCTGCCATCACCAACAAAGCAATCAGTGCGAGGAAAGCTGACATTGCAGGAACATTGGCCAAATTTGCTAAACGCTTTTCAAGCCATTTAAACCAGTGTGTGTCTTTGCCTTCATCCAAAAAGAAATTTAAGAAGACCAACAATAAGAATGCCCCACCAAAAGCAGCAATTTCTGCATGATGCGCCAATAATTTTGCTGAATATTGGATTGGGTCATTTAAAGCCATTTTCACAACTTCAATCATTCCCATATCTGCGGTCACAGCAACGATCACAACAGGGAAAACCAGTCGCATACCAAATACAGCGATCAAAATACCAATCGTTAAGAAAATCATTTTCCAGAAATGATCCCAATTACGGAGTACCGATGCATTAACTACAGCATTATCAAAAGAAAGTGAAACTTCCATTACAGCAAGGATGGCAGTAATAGTCAGTGCAGATAGCATTGCTTGTACGCCTGCATTTGGCCCATGCGTAAAGCCCCAATATGCAGAAATTGCTAAACACACAATTGTAAAAAAGATGGAGAAACCAAAATGTTTCATAATGTCACGTGACCTGCGGAGAGTAGATTTAAATCAGACAAGACTGAAATAAAAATTGGATTTTTAATGCGCGTATTATGACGGCTTTTTCACATTTATCCAAAGTAGTTTGTCTTATTTTTATGAAGATAAACTGGAATAGTTTAAGCTCGGTTCGCCAAAGCATTATAGAATAATGATCATCTTCATGACGGTTCATTACTGATTGTCACACTTATTCATTATGGTTCTGATGTGACTTACTTTTTCATCACATTTATTTTTAAATTTAAAACCTTTGTAGGAAAATGACATGAGCTTTTCTCAAGACGTTTGGCAACGTAACCTTGCCTTATATCAAAAAACTTTAGCCTTGCCGTTTAACCAAGAACTTGCCAATGGTTCATTAAGTCGTGAGGCTTTTTGCCACTATGTGATTCAAGATGCGCATTATTTGGTGGCTTATGGACGTGCGCTTGCGGTATGTGGTGCTAAAGCTTATGAAGCCGATGACATTATCCAGTTTACTCAAGGCGCTAAAGAAGCCATTGTTGTTGAACGAAGTTTGCATGACGGATTTATGAAAGATTTCGGAATCGGTAAAGCAGATTTTGAAAATACGCCTTTAACATTGGCTTGCCATCATTACACCTCTTTTTTAACAGCAACGGCTTGGTCTGAAAGCTATCCTGTTGTGTTAGCTTCTTTATTACCATGTTTCTGGATTTATGCAGAAGTGGGTAAAGATATTGTCAGTCAATCGATTGCCAATAATCCCTACCAAGCTTGGATTGATACCTATTCAGGTGAAGCGTTTAACGAAGCTGTACGTAATGTTTTAATCACCATTGACCGTATTGCTGAACGTTGTGATGCAGATACGCTGGAAAAAATGCATAAAGCCTATACCAAAGGTGCTGAATTAGAATGGTTATTTTGGGATAGTGCTTATCATCAAAGACAATGGTTGGGTTTAGACCAATAGAATAAAGTTCTGAGATTTATAAATTAAACATTTTTAATATTTTCCCCTTGTAAAGCAGACTTCTCAGCATTTTCAATCATGTAAAAAGAACAAAGCGATACAAGGGTTTTGAATTTAAAGGTTAAAAACCTGAATAACATTAACCTTCAATCATTTGATAAAGCCAAGGCAAAGCGGTTGCCAAAAGAATACTGACGGCTAAACCTAACATCAACTTCATTGCATCTTTACTGACATTTCGTGAGGTTCGATATTTATTGACTTCATTCAAATGCATCGCCATAGCAAACTCACGTCCTGCAAGTAAACCTAAGAATACCCAAGTGGTACTCATTGGAATATTACTCATCTCTTTAAATACCAAAAGAATCAGCGCATACATGAAGTCAATAATCGTGGCAGAACGTACATCTTGCACCCCAGTTTTGGTGTCAATAATGTTCTGAATTGCCCCACCGCGTTGGTAAAAAACCACACCAAGTAAGGTGATAAAAACCACGATAGCAAACAACATAAACCAAAAGGGTACAACACGTGGCACATATACAAAGATGTTTGCCAAGTCTTGAATGAGCCATTGGCTCCATAAAAACCCTGTAGCAACCCATTGGATCGCAATCCAAATTCTCGGGGGTGGATGGTGGCGTGTTTGACTGAAATAGATGGTGACTTTTTTAACAACAAAACGATAGATAATGATTGCGACAACAAATGCAACCGCATAACCCAACATCGATTTGGTCAGCATTGCACTTAAACTGCTTGGTGAAAAAATCGTAAGTACTAGAAATGTGGTACTTACAGGAATACCAAAGCGTGTTAAAAACAGAAGAATCAGTGGCGGAACAACATATAACCACGTCATGCCTTCTTTGGGAAAAGGAATGGTTTCTAAACGTCCATACGAAGCATCACCTACTCCAGATACCCACCAGCCATATAACAAAACAATGCTTAGAATCGTACTGGTATAAATCCATAGAATCCACCATGGTCGGTGTGCATTGGAAGAAATAAATGTTCCTAAAGTTTGCGGAACGTCATTTCCAACAATCGAATAAGCCGCTAGACAAAAGCCGATGACCATTAAAATATCAATGCTCATGTGCTAAACCTCTATTCTGATGCATGGTGAGACGCATAAAAAATAGTCTTCCTTAAGATAAATGCCTGCGAGATTATGACACTTTTATGAATTTTCAAAACTTTTAATTTTTTATATTGTGTAGAAAATAAAATATCTCAACTAAAGTTTGCTTATAAATGGTTGAATATATTTATAAATACAATTTTCAACTTTACTCTGATCAATCTTCACACAGTCCATTATTTCCAAACTCATATTTATAAACTTCTTACAACAGTCAAAAATGATCACCAATTAGTCGTAAAATTAATATTGAAAATTCCTTCTCCCTTAGGGATGAGGAATATTATTCCGCAAGAGGATGAGGGAGATTTAACCTATAAATCCTCTCCCTCTTGCGTGTAATAATGCTCATCTTTTATAAAAAAGAGGAAACTTCGATTGTAAATAAACGTGCATCACCACTCGACTGATGCAAAAAGTCTATTTGTATGTACGGTCATTTTTTCAATGAATATGATGTTCAAAACGAAAAAACCATTTGCATAGATAGAAGAATAATACCTCTGAATAATGACAACGATTTCCTACAGAATTCGTAGAATGAATGGTTTAAAATAGTCACAAAATCTCACATTTGAAAAATATGACTGCAACCACGCCATCACATCAAAAATTACAGCCTCAGTTTTATCTGTTGGTCTTTTTGGTTTCGATTGGCTTTTTTATGCAAGGTTTAGATACCACCATTATCAACACTGCATTGCCTGCAATCGCAAACAGCTTACAAGAAAATCCTTTGCGTATGCATGGCGTGGTGATCAGTTATGTGCTTTCTGTAGCGGCATGTATTCCACTCAGTGGCTGGTTAGCCGATCGTTTCGGTATAAGAAATACCTTTTTTTCAGCAATTATTATTTTTACCATTGCATCCTTAGGCTGTGCACTTTCCAATAGTTTTAATAGTTTGATTGCCTTCCGTGTCCTTCAAGGTATCGGTGGAGCATTGCTACTGCCTGTCGGGCGTTTAGCTATGCTGAAACTGATTCCTCGTGAACAATTTTTATCTGCAATGAGCCTCATGAGCCTAGCAGGGCTAATGGGGCCTTTAATCGGCCCAACACTCGGTGGATGGCTCATTGAGGCTGCATCTTGGCACTGGATTTTTCTGATCAATTTACCGATTGGGCTTTTAGGCATGTTAGTCACCTTTAAAGCCATGCCAAATACCACTGAACCCACAGTCAAGAAATTCGATTTCAGTGGATTTATTTTATTGGTCATTGCGATGGTAGGAATGGCCTTGGGTATTGAAAATATTGCCAGCCATGATGTGTCAAAGCGTTTCAGTATTGGTTTATTAGTCGCAGGACTGATTGCCACGTTGGTTTACGCCTATCATGCACATACGCATCAAAATGCATTATTTCGTAGTAAATTATTTAGAAATAACATTTATACCATTGGCATTTTAGGGAACTTCTTTGCTCGTTTTGGGAGTAATGCAATTCCTTTTATTTTACCACTGATGTTGCAAGTCGCTTTTAAAATGGAACCATTAATGACGGGGATCATGATGACGCCTATGGTTTTAGGCTCACTATTTTCCAAACCGATTATTCGACCGATTATCTCCAAAGTCGGTTATCGCAGATTATTGTTAATCAATACCTTCTTGGTTGGCGCATGTATCGCCAGTTTTGCACTGACCACAGTAGATACACCTATATGGTTAAGAGCCGTGCATTTCTTTATTTTTGGAACACTGAACTCATTGCAGTTTGTAACCATGAATACCTTCACTCTGAAAGATCTCCCGCAACAAGATGCCAGTAGTGGCAATAGCTTCTTGTCGATGATTATGATGCTTTCAATGAGTATCGGCGTTGCCATAGCAGGTGCATTGCTCAATGTATTTACGGCGTATTTTGGAGAAGAGCACATCACTCAAGCTTTTCACACCACGCTCATCTGTTTAGGTGCAATCAATATCATCACTGCATTGATCTTTTATCAGATTCCCAAAAACCAAGTCATATAATATTTACACCTGCTTCGTCATAGTTTTGAGATACAGATCACGTTAAACTAGTCTCATTCTGATAGATAGAAAACCCATGCCAAAACGATCTGTAAAAAAACAACCACAATTTACCCGCTATGGTTCAATCTTTGCCATTGCGTTATTGTGTGGCGTGATCAGCATCTGTTTGGCCATTTTCTATCACAATACCGCCTCTGCCGAAACTTACCCTATCAAAGGTTTTGATATCTCTCACCATCAAGGTGTGATTGACTGGAAAAAAATCTCACCGCAGCAATATCAATTTGTTTATCTAAAAGCCACAGAAGGTGGTGATTATCGAGATGATCGATTTCAAAATTACTGGATGGAAGCACGTGAACGTGGCATGCATGTCGGTGCTTATCATTTTTATCGTTTATGTCGTGAAGGAAAAATACAAGCACAGAATTTTATTCAAACTGTTCCAAATAAATCCAATGCCTTACCGCCTGTCATTGACTTGGAATATGACAGCAATTGTATTAACAGCTTTACCAAAGAACAATTATTAAAACAAATCAAAATCATGCATGACGAATTACATCAGCATTATGCGAAACAACCCATTTTCTATACATCAAAGAATTTTTATAACATTATTTTAATCGGAGAATTTAAGGAAACACCGATTTGGATTCGTGAATATAAAGAACAACCTGATTTAAAAGATGGACGTGCATGGACATTTTGGCAACAAACCAACCAAGGCTCAATTCAAGGCATTCACAAATCAGTCGATTTAAATGTTTTCCATGGCAATGCTGAGGAATGGAGAAAATTTTTAGAAAACAATCAAATCATTCAGCCTAAAAAATGAATTTTAAATGACTAAAATAGTGTATACAGACACAATCTGTCGCAGCAATATAGCCAAACTCAAATAAATAAATTGAACTAAATCAATATCGGTTAGAATAGTCATACAGCGTTTTAACACTGTGTGTTTCATGAGAAAAATCATTCATATTGATATGGATGCATTCTATGCATCTGTAGAGCTCCGTGAGCGTCCCGACTTAAAGCATTTACCTGTAGTGATTTCTTCACATCATCCACGGGCAGTGATTGCTGCCGCCTCCTACCCTGCACGTGAGTTTGGATTACGCTCTGCAATGTCGATGTCACAAGCCAAAAAACGTTGCCCACAAGTTGTAGTGATTGAACCAAATTTTGAAAAATATCGTGAAGTATCGCGCCAAATTCATGAAATTTTCCAGCACTATACAGCCATCATTGAGCCATTATCTTTAGATGAAGCATTCCTTGATGTCACTGAAAATTTACAAAATATTCCAAGTGCAACTGAAGTTGCAGAACGTATTCGAGCCGATATTTTTAACACCACAGGATTAACCGCTTCTGCAGGCGTTGCCCCCAATAAATTTTTAGCAAAAGTTGCTTCCGATTGGCATAAACCCAATGGGATTTGCATCATTAAACCCAGTCAGGTGCAGCACTTTATCCATGATCTAACTTTAAAAAAGATTCCAGGTGTAGGCAAAGTCACACAAGAAAAATTAAAGAGTTTAAACCTTGAAACTTTGGGTGATTTACAGAAAATTGAAGAAAATATACTGATTCATCATTTTGGAAAATACGGCAAACAATTGTTTTTATATGCCCAAGGGATTGATGAACGGCCTGTACAAGCTGAACGGCAACGACAACAGATTTCAAATGAGACCACTTTTGATGATGATCTCAGATTAGAACAATGTTCGCCTTACTGGAGTAGTTTGATCGAACGCGTTTGGCTCAGCCTGCAAAAAAAGCACATGCAAGCGCGTGGCGTAAACGTCAAACTAAAACTCAAAAACTTCCAAGTTTTACAACACAGTAAAAGCTTTAAACAGCCTTTAAATTCACAACAAGAAATGATTCAAGTGATCAAAATTTTGTTAGCGGAAATGCAGATTCCTGAACACTTTCAATTCCGATTGATTGGTGTCGGTTTATATCAACTGTCAGAACAGCAAGATGAAGCGCAATTATCGTTATGGTAAATCCGCTTATGATTAAATAAAAATACGCTGAGTCCAATTCTAAAAAGATTTGCGACGAAATGAATGTGCTTAATTTTCAGTCAAAAGAACTAAATTTGCTTAAATATTTACCAACATTGAGTAAAATTGGAGTAATCTACTTGGCGCAATACATTATCCATGTATCTGCTGAGAGATCAAAAGTCACCAATACTTTTGGTTTGCTGTCCTGTAGTTGGCGTGACGATCAAATCCGAATGTTACAGGGCGCTCAGAATATTCACATGGTTGCTCTTCTCTACAATATAACAATCGATTTGCTTCATCCTCGCTCACAACATTTCTCATTCAATCACAACGTTCATCTGAACTTCACATAAAATTCATTCGCCTAAAAAATAGAATTTCAGTACACTCAAAATGATCAAATGAACATTTAAAGACTGATGAATAATAAAAAACAGATTCTATGTATTGAAGATGATGCTGCTATTCTGATGCCCCTACGCTATGCACTCGAACGAGAAGAATGGCAGGTGACTTGGGCCAATACTGGTACTCAAGCCATTGAATTGATTCAACAGTACCATTACGATTTTATTATTTTAGACATCGGCCTACCTGATATTAATGGCTTTGATGTCTGTAAAAAAATTCGGCTGTTTAATCATACTCCACTGCTATTTTTAACTGCACGAGATGATGAGATTGACCGAATTGTAGGGTTAGAAATTGGGGCAGATGATTACTGCACTAAACCTTTTAGTTCACGTGAAATCGTTTCTCGTATCAAAGCCATTTGGCGCAGGATGGAAATTCAGAGCCAACTGCAAGCCACTCAAACCCGTGTTGATCCACAGCCTGCCCTCTCTAAAGCTTGGCTATGTATTGATGAATCACTACAAATTCATTATCACGGTACAGCATTGCAACTTACTCGTTATGAATATCGTCTATTGAAGTTGTTGATCGATCATCCTGAACATGTCTTTAGTCGCCAACAGTTGATGGATCATATTTGGGAACATCCAGAACATAGTCTAGAGCGCACAGTAGATACCCATATCAAAAGTCTAAGGCAGAAACTCAA
Source organism: Acinetobacter rongchengensis (assembly GCF_003611475.1). Lineage (GTDB taxonomy): Bacteria > Pseudomonadota > Gammaproteobacteria > Pseudomonadales > Moraxellaceae > Acinetobacter > Acinetobacter rongchengensis. The sequence goes on from NZ_RAXT01000037.1 coordinate 19,545, forward strand.
ACAGATTTCCGCAGAATATGACCCGATCACAACGCATCGTGGTTTCGGTTATAGCCTAAAACGGATACTGTAAGAAATGTCTATCTTTATTCGTATTTGGTTTTTCTTTGGTTTAATTATCTTGCTTGGACTGTGGTTTATGTCCTACACCTTTAATCAGCAAGTGAAGCCCAATGTCCGCCAAGTGGTTGAAGATACACTGGCTGAAAATGCCAATATTATCGCGATGTTAGTCGCCGAAGATGTCTATGAGAATAAAGTCAGCACCGTACAATTTGATGCAAAAATTCAAAATGCACTGAATCGAAAACTGAATGCCAATATTTGGCAACACAATAAAAAAGAAATTAATCAACAAATTTATATTACAGATGCCAAAGGCATTGTGATTTACGACTCACAAGGCATTGCGACAGGACAAGATTATTCACGTTGGAATGATGTTTATTTAACCTTAAAAGGAAAATACGGCGTACGTTCAACCCGTAGTTATGAAAAAGATGCCAATAGCAGTACAATGTTTATTGCTGCACCGATTTATTACCAAGCAATACCGAATCAGCAACAAAAATTGATTGGTGTGGTGAGTATCGGTAAACCGAATAGTTCTGTACAACCTTATATTCAAAAAGCTGAAGATCAATTACTGCGCCAAGCCGCGTGGATTACTTTACTTAGCTTATTTCTTGCCAGTTTGGTGGCCTATTGGCTTAAACACAGTATCGACCGAGTTCGAAAATACGCTCAGGCACTTGCACCTGTGAATCAAATCCCTTATTTCCGTTCGGCCAAAGAACTGAATCAAGTGGCTCTAGCGGTTGAAAACATGCGTGAAAAACTTGAAGATCGTGCCTATGTGGAACACTATGTCAACACTTTAACCCATGAGTTAAAAAGCCCGCTCACAGCAATTCAAGCCAGTGCAGAATTACTCAAAGAAGATTTGCCGTTGAATGATCAACAACAGTTTGCAAGTCATATTCATGGTCAAAGCCAACGCTTAAAAACCTTAATTGACCGCATGTTATTGCTCACACGTTTGGAAAAATCCAAACATCAAATTGAAATTCAAAGCGTTAATTTATCTCAACTGATACAACACGTTTTAGATCAATATGCCAGTCAAATAAATGCCAAGAAAATTCTGTGTTTATTGGATATTGAAGCCAATTGTACCATTCAAGCCGATCGCTTTTGGCTACAACAAACCGTTGCTAATCTTTTAGACAATGCTTTAGATTTCTCACCAGAATCGGCAAAGATCCTGATTCAATTACATCGTCAAAGCCATCAACAGATTCAATTAACGGTTTTTAATGAAGCTGAATGGATTCCAGAATATGCACTGACACAGATCTTTGACACTTATTTCTCATTGCCCCGCCCCATTACCCAACAGCGCAGTTCAGGCATTGGTTTAAGCATTGTCAAACAAGTGATTGAACAACATCATGGGAAAATTACTATTCAAAATATTCAAGCCAATCATATTTCGAGTATTCAACCTCACCAACAAGGCGTATTGGTGACTATTTCATTGCCCTAACATGATTTTAAAGCGTAAGCTCATCTATAAAATCACGTTCCGTTTATAAAAAATTGTTTTTCCTATAAATTGATCATACTTCACTTAAACTTCACAGAAAAATCAAAACCGAATCAAACAAAATACATCCCAGATTCACATACTGGATCCTGAAAAAAACAAATCATCAGGAATCATTATGCGCTCTCATTTCCTTAGTCTTAAAATTATTGCAATCGTGATATTGGTCGCCATGTTCTGGGGCGGCTTATTTTTCCTTACCAGCCTCGTATCAGAACGCCAAGGCTACCAACAAGCCTTTCTTAAAGAAATCTCACAAAACAATATCAGCCCGCAAACCATTGTTTCACCTTATATACATGTTCCTTATGAAGAACAGAAAACCTGTTTGGATGAACAAAAAAAGGCTCATCCATGTACAGAAGAAAGCTGGATGTATATCGGCGCTGATAGTACGCAATGGACCTCAAACTTTAATGTTTCCAATGATAGTTACAAACGCACGATTTATCGTGCGATTAGCTACCAAGCCAACTTAACCGCGAAAGGAATTTTCCAAAAACCTCAACTAGAAAATAAAACCTATCTTTGGGATCGTGCTGAAATTATTTTCCCAGTACATGACCCACGTGGTTTAGACAAGCAACCCATGCTTAAAATTTTGAATAAAGACTATGTTTTTGAAGTAAGTCCACAAGGCAGCGACTACTCAGGATTTGATTTTATGCGTATTTCTGCAAAAAATTATCCTGAATTAATCACTGCCATTCAAAATGGCTTTCACTTTGATTTAACGGCGAATCTGACTGGTTTAAGTAAATTTACCCTTATTCCAACCAGTCGTAGTGTTACTTATCAAGCCAAAGGCAATTGGGCCGATATTAAATACGATGGGCAGAATTTACCGTATGCAAAAACCAGCGCTCAGCAGAAATTCAATGCACAATGGAAAAACATTGCCCTAGGTCATCAAAACCTGAATAAATTCATTCACTGTGAGAGCAATGAGTGCACTCGCCAATTCACTCAAGGTAACTTTGTTCAAACTGCAAATTTTAGTGAATATGAAACAGCAGGACATGAAAAAATTGGCTTAACGACTGAATTTTTAGAGCCAGTGAATGTCTATACCCAAACAGACCGTGCGATTAAATATGGCATTGTGATCATAATCATCACCTTTGGTTGCTTCTTCTTATTTGAAGTACTGAAAAGCTTACGAATTCACCCGATTCAATATTCTTTAGTTGCTATGGCACAAGGCATATTCTTTGTTCTACTCCTTTCGATCAGTGAATATTATGCTTTTGCATGGGCATATATCGTTGCAGCAATTGCTTGTATTGGCTTAATGACTTGGTATTTATACTTTGTGATGAAAGGCATCAAAGCTGCTGCTTTGTTTGGCATTATTTTAAGCAGTTTATACGCCATTATGTATATGTTATTGCAATCTTCAGGCAAGACTTTCTTAATGGGTTCAATGATTTCCTTCGTGGTCCTCGCAGTTGTAATGTTTATTACCCGCCATATTGATTGGTACAGCATTGGAAATAAACCTAAACGTGAGCTCAGAACCTATACCTCACCTCAATAATCATAAAAAATACTGCACTTGTGAATGGTACATAGCCATTCACATTGTGCTTAAAACGATCAAATCAGAATAATCGAGACCTGTCATGTATACCACTTATATCAGCACACATATTTCAAAAAATCAGCAACTCAGACAACTGTGCCCAATACAAACTTCAATTGCTTTCTGTTTAAATCAATTGAGAATGGCACAGATTCATTTTTTAAACTTAGGTAATTTGATTATCTGCCCCGAATACAATTGCATATTGATCTTTCAAACCAAACTTTTGATCCGAATTGATACTCTTTCAAAATCGCCACAAACTTAATCAATTGCAACAAACTAGATTTGCAGAATGACCATGATCACGTAAACTTTACCTAATCATTTGTATTCGAGAAATAGGATGGCTGTACAACGTTTGCATGTCTCAAATCGCTTTTCTGAAATTGCTATTTCAGGTCATTTGGTGCATTTAGCAGGTCAACTGGCTTCTGACTTTGACTTAGATATTAAAGGACAGACACAACAAACTTTCGACATGATCGATCAATTTCTTGCCGATGCAGGTACAGATAAAAGCCATATTTTATCTGTGACGATTTATTTAAAAGACATCGAAAAAGACTATGCGGCTTTCAACGAAGTTTGGGATACATGGGTTGCAGACATTGAGGCTCTACCTCGTACCTGTGTTGAGGCAAAACTTTATGATCCACGTGTCTTGGTCGAACTCACAGTGGTTGCGGTTAAACCTGAATAAAGCTTGGCTTGAAATGTTGTAATCTAAAAAATGCATGTAATAACATGCATTTTTTAATCATGGTTAGATTAACCATAAACACGGCGTCTTGAACCTTGTTCATGGTAATATTCAAGCTTTCCCAAGTCAGCTAACTGTGCTTGTTTTGGATAATCAAATTCTGAGGTTTCAATCAAAAAACTTTCTCTAATTTGTTGATATTCAGGAACATTATTATAACGAATAACCCGATAACCCGCAGACTGTAATAATGCTTCTTGATATTTAGCTTCACTGGAACGCTTTATCGATGACTGATCATCTAATGCCACAATTGCGATTACACGATAGTCTTTATCTAAGACAACAAAGTCAGCAAACATTTTTTGATATTTGCTACGTGTATGTTGAAATTTGGTTGTGATTAATGCGTCAAATGACACATGTGCCAAAATATTCGCTTCCGATAAGATTTCTTTAAGACGAATAAACGTTAATTGCTCAATCGAATTAAAGACCGCTCTTTGTCTTAATGCGCTATCACTTAATCGTTTATTGCTAATACCTTTATAAACGATCACGATGACGACAGCGACGATGAAAATACTGATAATAATCATCATATCCATGTCCTTTTTCCTTTCTTATAATTCGGTTTCTAGACCGTTTATTTTTACCAATGATATTAATATATGAATCAACGCCTTTGGTTCAAACACTTTGATAAAATCACTACGAACTGCAACACAACACTTATAAATCTTGACTTAAAATTTCACTTCAAAAACAACAATGTGATTTAAGTCTCGGTTTTAATTATAAATTCAATCATAGCTTTATTTTATTCACTTATCTTGATTCATAAATGAATATGTTATAGCTATTGTTATACTCATTTTTATTTTGAAATACAACTTAATCCGATAAATTTACGGCAATTTTGTCTAACAATTTATACGACTTTTGTTTGATTTTTACTCAATTTTTTACCCACAGTTCTAAAGAAGTTATCCACAGTTTTGGTTATTTTTGACTCAAGAATTGATTTTTATAAAAAAAGGATGCTTTCGCATCCTTTCTTTTATCATGCAATTTTTTCAGCACATACATCAAAACCTGTCATTTTTTTTAGTTTTACTTTTAAGTCATCAAGGATGAATTGCTGAAAATTCTCATTCGTACTATCTGAAAAAATGATTTCAATCGTACCTAAACACTCTATATATACGAATATATGCCCTGCCAAGTTACAGGTATATAAGTTAGTGTCCTCTTCATCCTGCACAGTAAATGAGTCTAGGCTCGGTCTATATAAATCTTTATAGACTTGGTAATTAGGTAAATAGTCTAAGGACTCAATCATATCAATTTTAGTTTGAATTAGTTTTTCTGGGTCTTCTTCATCCCAAAGTAAACTTCTACATTCATATAGTGGTAATTCCTGTCTTAAATCTTTTAAAAATATATTCCAATGTGAATATTTCTTTTGCTCTGGAAAACTCCATATAAATGTACGAATATTCAATTGCCATTTATATAAATTTCGAATGAATTGACCGTTCTGAATAGTAATTCCTTTAGAAAACTCAATAATATCATCAGTAATCAATTCAGCAATTTGATCATTTAACCAAGATGGCATTAAACCTAAACATTCGATTTCTTTAATTCTCATCGTATCCAAATCAAGCTGATACACCGTAGTCACATAATTTTTTCTAAAGTTTGAATAACCTAAATTTCCAACAATAAAAATCGAATGTGTTTTAGGATCATAAGTTGCACTATGAAAATCTGTTGCTGGAAATTCCTCGATGGAATAATTCCATAATTGCATCTCACCACTCGGCTTCTGAATAACAACATCATTATAAATTTTGAAGTCTGGATCATAAAAATCTTCATATTCGCCACCAATAAAAATTTTTGTCCCATCAGGTAATAAGGTTTTTGTTTGCCCCATCCGACAATAAAATGTCCAAATGGGCTGTTCGATCGTATAACCAAGTTCATTCAGATGGCATCTTATTTCGTAAGGTGAAAAATCCTTATGCATGCGCCATTGAAAAATATCTTCATGATTTATTTGTGGTGAATGTGGATAGTGATGATTTGTTAATGTATCAACTTCAATTTGAGTAAATTGACGATCAATTTTATTTTTGAACATTTTTAAAATTAAGAACTTAAACGTCCTTGAAAGGAATGTTCAATATATCTTTTGTTTAAAACTAAATCAATAAAAAAAGGATGCTTACGCATCCTCTCTCATTTCAAAAACTAAGCTCGACTCTTCGGCTTAGCCTTGCCTTTGCTATTGCCACCAAACGTTTTTTTGTCACCTGTTTCACGTGGTGGCAGTCCTGTATGTTGCGTCAAAATCTGACCACGTTCAGGACGCTTTTTGGTATTCGATGGACGTGATTGATTTTTCGCTTGTTGATTACGATGATCACCATTACGTTTTTGTGAATCACCATCGACAGTTGAATTCTTCTTACGAGCAGACTGATACTGACCTTCTGTACCTTGCGGTTGGTAGGTCGGAATCAAATGCTGCTTCGAATTACCAATTAAATCTTGGCGACCCATTTCTTTTAAAGCTTCACGAAGTAATGGCCAGTTATTTGGATCATGGTAACGCAAGAACGCCTTATGCAGACGACGACGCTTCTCACCTTTCACAATATCAACATCTTCAGTATAACGCGCCACTTTTGCTAATGGGTTTTTACCCGTGTGATACATGGTCGTTGCTGTGGCCATTGGCGATGGATAAAAGGTTTGTACTTGATCGGCACGGAAACCATTTTTCTTCAACCAGATCGCCAAATTCATCATATCATATTCAGTCGTACCTGGATGCGCTGCAATAAAGTACGGAATGAGATATTGTTCTTTGCCTGCTTCTTTACTGAAACGATCAAACATTTGCTTGAAACGATCATAGGTTCCGATTCCCGGTTTCATCATCTTCGACAATGGACCTTTTTCGGTATGCTCAGGCGCAATTTTTAAATAACCGCCAACGTGATGCTGAACCAATTCCTTCACATATTCAGGGTTAAGTACCGCTAAGTCATAGCGTAGACCAGAACCAATCAGAATCTTTTTAATGCCTTTGAGTTCACGCGCTTTACGATACAACTGCGTCAAAGGAGCATGATCCGTATGTAAGTTTTGACAAACACCCGGATAAACACACGATGGTTTACGACAGTTCTTTTCAATTTCAGGGTCTTTACAATGCAAACGATACATATTTGCAGTTGGACCACCCAAGTCAGAAATGATCCCTGTAAACCCTGGTGCAGTATCACGAATCTTTTCAACTTCACGTAAAATTGATTCTTCAGAACGGTTTTGAATAATACGCCCTTCATGTTCTGTAATGGAACAGAACGTACAGCCACCAAAACAACCGCGCATGATATTGACAGAGAATTTGATCATATCAAATGCAGGGAAACGTGCATTCCCATAAGCAGGATGTGGCAGACGTGCATAAGGCAAATCAAACACATAGTCCATTTCTTCAGTAGTCAACGGAATTGGTGGAGCATTTAGCCAAACATCACGTTCACCATGCTTTTGCACCATTGCACGCGCATTTCCTGGATTGGTTTCAAGATGCAAGATACGATTGGCATGCGCATATAAAACTGGATCATTTGAAACATCTTCAAATGCAGGTAAACGAATCACCGCCAACTCACGTGGTGGTAATTTATGTTTAATCGCTTTAGATGCAGGCTGTAATTGAACAATTTGCGTATTTTCATCCAAATTATCCCCTTCACGGACAATCGGATTGGCAACAATTTCCTTTTGGAAATTCTGATATTGTGCCAGTGAATTACCTTTACCTTGCTCGATTTCACAACCATCCAAATCCTCAGTCATCACATAAGGATTGATGATCGGATCAACACGACCAATGCTATCGACATCGTTTGACGCAATTTCTACAAACTGTGCTTTAGATGCGCGGTTATTTTTATTGATAATAAATGCAGTACCACGAACATCAGTAATTTCGTGAATCTTTTGACCTTTAGCAAGACGATGCATCACTTCAACAATAGAACGCTCGCCATTACCATACATCAGCAAATCAGCTTTAGAATCCATCAATACTGAACGACGCACTTTATCTGACCAATAGTCATAATGGGCAATACGACGTAAAGAGGCTTCGATTCCCCCTAACAACACTGGAACATCTGGGAATGCTTCACGGCAACGTTGGCAATATACTGTTGCTGCACGATCAGGGCGTTTATTGGGTAAATTATCTGGTGAATATGCATCATCAGAACGGATTTTACGGTCAGCCGTATAACGGTTGATCATCGAATCCATATTGCCTGCTGTCACCCCCCAAGCAATATTCGGTTTACCCAAGACTTTAAATGCTTCAGCTGAAGTCCAATCGGGTTGCGCAATAATTCCGACACGGAATCCTTGAGCCTCTAATGTACGTCCGATAATGCCTGAGCAAAATGATGGATGATCAATATAAGCATCACCACACACCAGAATAAAGTCACAGCTGTCCCAACCGAGTAGATCCATTTCCTCGCGTGACATTGGCAAAAATGGTGCTGGTTCAAAGCAAGATGCCCAATATTTGTCATAATCAAACAACGCTGTAGGCGCTGTCTGAGCAGTATAAGCGGTAGACATGGCGAATTATCTCGATTGGCAGTTGGCGATCGGGAGAGATCTAAGATGAAAGCCGATCATTTTACCATGAATTATACTCATCTTGCTTGATTAAAAAACACTCAAAAACAAAAACATGTAAATTAATTTAGATTTGCCATCTATATCTGTTCAAAAACAGGAGATTTCATCTATTTTCAAAGCACTTTAAGATGAAATTTCCGTACGGGTTTGCAGCTGTTTCAGCTTAAAAGCGATGACCAAACCTAGGAGCAATACACCGCTAATCATCAGTGTCAGTCCAAACCATCCGTAATTTTCCCACACCAATCCGTTCGCACTCCCGAGTACACTGGATCCAAGATAGTAGCAAAACAAATAAAGTGAAGAACCCACAGCACGATATTGTAAAGACTGTACAGACACCCAACTGCTCGAAGTAGAATGCGCTGCAAAGAATGAAAATGTGAAAATAAACAGTCCGATCAAGATGACCCAAAGTGATGGAATTAACATGATCCACAAGCCAATGATCATGCTTAAAAACATGGCAATTAGTACTTTACTTCGTCCAAATTTTCGACTCCAGCTTGCTGCGCGTGGTGAACTATAAATCCCTGATAAATAGGCAATTGAAATCAGACCAATCCATGTTTGTGATAATTCAAAAGGCTTTTCTAAAAGATGATAACTCATGTAATTAAACACGGTCACAAAACAGCCCATTAAAATAAAGCCTTCTGCGAAAAGTAAACGTAGCTTTGGATCGGCAAGATTCTTTTTAAATGATTCAATAAAGCGTGAGAATTGAATCGGGTACGCTTTGAAATGTTTAGATGTTGGTAAAGCAATATAAAATGTGATCGCAATAAATAAATTGAGAACACCGATAATCATGGTTGCTGCTTGCCAGGAAATATAATCCAATAATACTCCCGCAATTAAACGTCCACCCATGCCTCCAATTGCTGTACCCGAAATATATAGCCCCATCGCAAAGCCAACATCTTTTTGTGCAATTTCTTCACCAATATAAGTCATGGCAACTGAAGCAACTCCACTTACCGCTAAACCAACCATCATTCGTGTGGCCAGAAAAACTTCCCAATAAGGTAAAAAAGCACTCATTAACAATAATATTGCTGTGGAAAATAAGGAAATTACCATAATCGGCTTACGACCAAAACGATCTGAAATAAGCCCTGCAAATAACAATCCTAAAGCCAATGCAATCGTTGAAAATGACAGTGGAAAACTACTATGTGTCGGTGTGACATGAAAGAATTTTGCCAAAAAGGGCATCATCGGTTGTACACAGTAGAGTGATGAAAATACTGCAAAACCTGCTAAAAATAGTGACAGTAAAATTGCAATAAAAGGTTTAGTACCGTATTCAATATAGACTGAGGATTCAGATATTTCAGACATAATCACTCCTTATGTCTGTTTAGTATACGCCTATTTTAATCAATTAATAAAAATAAACTCCAAAATATCAAACAAAATCTCATATTACGACAATTTAACAAAAATTATAAATTTTGATTATTTCACTACAATAATACTTTTCTGCAAAAATCTTAGTAAATTCTGAAAAATCGTATGCCATTCTTTTGTTGGTGGTGAAAATACAGGATGCCAAAAAAATTCTAAGGTTAATCCACCATCATCTGCACAATAATGGATCCACTCATCAGCAAGTATTTGATTAACCTGACAGAGGAACACGTACCAATCAGATCCAGCCTGTTGCGGAGAATAAACGCCAATAAACTTTTCAATGAGTACATTGTCTATTCCAGACTCTTCAAACAATTCTCTTAAAGTCGCACTCTCTAAGGACTCATCTTGTTCCACAGTCCCTTTGACGAACTGAATCCCTGCAAGAGGGTGTTTAAATACCAAAATTTGTAATTGTTCAGCTTGTTGTCTTAAAACAATAGGTACAACTTTTTTAATCATACTCATACTTTATTTACTCATGAGGCTAATGCCCATTTCATTTTATATCTACCTGTTCGCTCAATGATTTCATGAGTTAGACAAATCGCAAGTTGATTAATTGCAGTTACATGCTGAATTCCAATCCATTGATATTTAATTCTATTTTTCATGAAATATTCTATACTTCAATATTAAAGCCTAAACTCACATCACAGGCTGCCTGACCACCTTGAATCCCCCAATTTTCTGTTGGAATCTCGCGAAGTAAAATATTGATATGATCAGCTGGAATTCCTAAACTCGATAAATTTCTAACCATAGCCTGATATAGATGACGCTTTGCAACCAAAGAACGTCCAGCAAAACAGTCGATACTGATCAAAGTAAAATATTCTGGCTGTGATTTATCTGTTGGGCAGAGAAAACGATGTGGTGCATGAGCAAATAGACGAATATTGCGATCATGTTGTGGAATCATAAAAGCTTCTACCAAAGCAGAATGAACAGCCTCCATGAGTGCCAATTCTGTGTCTAAATCATATTGTTGTCTGACTTCAATTTGGACTGCAGGCATTTTTATTCTCTAATATCTATTTTTAGATCAAAAGATTAACGTACTATCTATACTTCTTTGTACGCCATAACGTACATATTATGAGGCGTTTTGCAGCTGTTCTGATTTCCACAAAATCGATATGATACTTACATAAAGAAACAGGACGTTTCAAATAACCCAAAATAACAACAATAAATAGGCAATCAACAAAATAGATGGACACATAAGTAGTCAACAGGCAGTTCACTACAATAATGAATAGATACGAAAAAGCCCCGACAGGATATCGGGGCTTTTTTATAGCAAATTGTTGAACTTGATTTTAATTTTAGGCTCAGTTTACTTTATTATTTAGGCAATAATCGCAATAAATGGGCATCTTTCCCATCCTCGAGCACCCAAAGACTGCCATCATGCGCAATGTCTAGATCACGAATTCTCTGTTTCATGTTTAAACGCTGAACTTCAATCACTGGAGTTTGAGCCGTATCAACCACAACAATTGATTTTGAAGATAAACCTCCAATTAATGCTTTATTACGCCATTGCGGAAACAATTTATCTTGGTAAAAAATCAAACTAGATGGAGAAATCACAGGTGTCCAACTGATTTCAGGCGCTTTGAATTCAGGGCGAGTATGGTGATCTGGAATAGCTAAGCCATTATAATGATCACCATTAGAAACAATAGGATAGCCATAATTCTCACCGCGAATCACCACATTTAACTCATCACCACCTCGAGGTCCCATTTCGACATCCCACAATTTACCTTGCGCATCAAAGGCAATACCCAAAGGATTACGATGTCCCAAAGACCAAACTTGCTTGGCAATATCACCCTGATTTATAAATGGATTGCCCTCAGCAGGACGACCATCATCATTTAATCTTAAAATTTTACCCAAATTTGATTGCATCTCTTGTGCAGGCTCAAATTTTTGCCGTTCGCCTGAACTGATCCACAACTTGCCATCTGGGCCAAAAAGAATACGATGTGAATAATGTCCTTGACCTGAAACCTTAGGGACTTGTTCCCAAATTCTGGTTATATTTTTTATTTTGGGGTTATGATCAACTACATCTAGTTCAGCACGTACCACAACAGCACCATAGCCACCTTTTCCTGCTTCCGCATAACTCAAATAAACCCACTGATTCTTTTCAAAATTTGGATGCAAAGCAATATCACCTAGCCCACCCTGTCCACCATATGCAACCTTTGGAATACCTGAAATATCAATACTTTGCCTTGTCTGAGGATTAAATAATTTAAGGTAACCTTTCTTTTCAGTAATAAGCAACCGACCATCAGCAAGCTGTGCCATTGCCCATGGTTCTTCAAAAGTTGCGATTTGTTCAGTTTGATAGTTTTGTTTAATCTGCGAAGGTTTTATTTGTGCAATAGCATCATTATTGGCATTACATGCAGTTAACAGACCACTGCAAAATAAAGAAAAGGCAGATATATGAATCAGTTTTTTTGGCATATTTTCTACTCTTTTATCTTGTATATAGTCTTAATTTAAAAATAACATCTATACAGGACAAATGGGCAATTCAATTGGTAACAAAAACTCTGGTTTTTTTAACCTTGAACATTCGATATTTTTCCAATCTTACTAGATTAAATCGCTCATTCAATATCTATAAATACTCTAAAACCTCGAGATGCATAATAAGATTGAGCACCATTATGATAAGTAAAAACTTCCCCATAACGGTAATCGCAAAACAATGCACCACCTTGATTACGAACAGCTTCAGGTGTTTTAATCCAACTCGATGTTTTATAATCAAAATTAAAAATAGTTTGTAAATGACGGTATTGTTGTTCTGATAATAGTTGTACACCCATCGCGCGAGCGACATCGATCACATTATTTAAAGGTTTATTCTCTTTACGTGCATCTAAAGCCTGCTGATCATAGCAAAGACTTCGACGCCCTTTAGGTGTCTCGATACAACAATCATAAAACCTATAAATACCATCGAATGCTATGGATAAAACAACATCAGGCTCACCTCCAGTACGTTCCATTTCATAAATAGACCATAGCTTTTCAGGATTATGCCTTAATCTTCCGTCAAGATCATTCCAATTTAAATTTGGATGACGATGCATATTCTGTTCAAATCTAATTTTTAATCTCGATAATAACTGCTGACTTTCTTGTGATGATAAGAGCTTAAATGTTTTCATGATTTAATCTTCATAGGCACTCAAATAGAATCTAGTCTATATGCAGCAAATTTGTGTTTTATTTTGAATCTAAACTTTTTTAATTTTTATATATTTAAACATATTAATAGTTTGCATAATTTTTACTGAGCAATATTCAATAACCCGCACCGAT
>NZ_RAXT01000038.1 GCF_003611475.1 Acinetobacter rongchengensis
GAGAAGGAGTTCTGTTGATAGCATAAATGAATCAGAGTTGTATAAGTTGATAATGGATCTTGAATTGAATATTAAAGATACTTTTATAAATAAATTGCTTAACGCATATGATATCGCCAAAAAAAGTGATGATTCAAAATATCACTTAGAGAACATAATGAAAGATGTCGCAATTTATGAATATGATCATTCAAATAATTTTATTAAAGATTGGCAATCATATATCCTTCGGGGACTTTGATTTATAGTAGCTTAGAAGTGTTTCAACATCATCCGTCTGCAACTCCTCCCGCATTTTCAAAATCTGCTTTTCATCTAAATCATATAATTTAAGGGAAAGCAGTTTTTCTATCTCTTGTTCAGGAAAACGATACTTAATCACTTTAGCAGGAACACCGCCGACAATCGCATAAGGCGGTACATCTTGTGTGACCACAGCACCAGTTGCGACCACAGCACCTTCGCCAAGCGTCACCCCTTGCATGATCATGGCACGACTACCAATCCAACAACCATCAGCAATCACAGTATCCCCCGCAGCTAAAAAACTGCGAGTATCAAAAGGAAAGGTTGAAATCCAATCAGGACGATGCAACTGATTTCCGCCCATCATAATTACGCATTCCGCTCCAAAACAGACAAAGTTACCGATGTAGAGTTGATCGATTGGCTTTTCAGCAGTAGAAGGCTTATCGTGCAAATAACGTACCACACAGCGTTCAAAACCTTGATCCCAATAGGCTGAATAATAAGAATAATTACCCTTAATGTGGATGTTTGGATTTTTTACCGTTTTAGCAATAAATTCAAACTCACACCAGTGTTTTACAGGGGAATTGATCAAAGGTTCAGACATGGAATGGTAACGTTGCGAGGAGAGAGCAATTATAGCAAATAAAACTCATCCTTTGAAAAGATGAGGGGAATGGATTGTTTAAATCTAACAATCTCTCGCTGATATTCCTCATCCCAGCCTTATCTCTTAAGGAGAGGGCTAGGGAGAGGTATTTCCGAAAATACAAAAACAAAAATCCCCTCAAGTAAGGGGATTTTACAACCGTAAATATCAGAAAAAATTAGAGATATTCTACAGCCACAATTTCATATTCCACTTCACCTTGTGGCGTTAGAATTTTCACTTCATCGCCTTCATTTTTACTCAAAAGACCACGCGCGATAGGTGAATTCACTGAAATTTTATTCACTTTAAAGTCAGCTTCATCATCGCCAACAATTTTATAAGTCTTACGTTCTTCAGTGTCGATATTTTCAATCGTAACGGTCACACCAAAAACTACACGACCATTTTGTTCAAGTGTTTTCACATCAATTTCTTGAGCAGCACCAAGCTTACCTTCGATATCTTGAATACGACCCTCACAGAAACCTTGTTGCTCACGAGCTGCATGGTATTCTGCATTTTCTTTTAAATCGCCATGTTCACGTGCTTCTGCGATTGCGGCAATGATACGTGGACGATCAACAGATTTAAGCTGTTGTAATTCTTTCTCTAAGGCAACCTTGCCTTCAGGAGTCATAGGATAACGTTGCATTGTTGTCCCTCAATTATGTTAGTGAATAAAACACTGGTTTAGAAATAAAAAAAGCCCGCTACCGAGAGGTAGCGGGACTTCTCGGTAAACGAATTAACCTACAGTTTGTAAATCTTGCAAACGGTATACATCCATTGGCAATTGAATCGCTAAAGCTTGACATAAAGCATCAGCACCATTCAAGGTCGTTGTGTTATACACTTTACCTTGAAGCGCTGAACGACGAATCGAGAACGAGTCTTGTTGCGCTTGTTTGCCTTCAGTTGTATTAATAATGAGGTGAATCTCGCCATTTTTCAAGCGGTCCACGATATTAGGACGACCTTCAGTGACTTTGTTCACACGTTCACATTCAATACCCGCAGCTTTAATGACATCATAAGTACCGCCAGTTGCGATCACTTTGAAACCAAAGTCTACAAGTTGTTTGGCAATACCTACTGCACGTGGTTTGTCTGAATCACGAACAGAGATAAAGGCATGCTTCACTTCACCTTCGGTTGGAAGACCTGGTAAGCGTTCATTTGCACCTAGTACAGCTTTATAGAATGCTTCACCAAACGTTTTACCCACGCCCATCACTTCACCTGTAGATTTCATCTCAGGGCCAAGAATTGGGTCAACACCAGGGAATTTGTTGAATGGGAATACAGCTTCTTTTACAGAGAAGTAAGTTGGGATGATTTCTTTCGTAAATCCTTGAGATTCTAAAGACTGACCCGCCATACAACGTGCTGCAACTTTCGCTAAAGACTCACCGATACATTTAGATACGAATGGTACCGTACGTGATGCACGTGGGTTCACTTCTAAAATGTAAATCTCATCGCCTTTCACTGCGAACTGTACGTTCATCAAACCAACAACGCCAAGTTCTTTTGCCATAGCAATCGTTTGACGACGCATTTCGTCTTGGATTTCGTCAGACAGTGAATATGGAGGAATCGAACATGCTGAGTCACCTGAGTGAATACCCGCTTGTTCAATGTGCTGCATAATACCGCCAATCACAACGTCTTTACCGTCAGATACGCAGTCTACATCAACTTCGATTGCATCATCTAAGAAACGATCAAGCAGAACAGGTGCTTCATTAGATGCTTGTACTGCATCACGTAAGTAGCGTTTAAGCTCTTCGTCATTGTAAACGATTTCCATCGCACGACCACCAAGGACATACGAAGGGCGTACCACCAGTGGGTAACCGACTTTAGATGCTTCAGCCATACCTTCTTCAGCAGATTTTACAATGCTGTTGTTTGGTTGACGAAGTTGTAAACGTTGAATCATTTGTTGGAAACGTTCACGGTCTTCTGCACGGTCAATCGCATCTGGTGATGTCCCGATAATTGGTGCACCTGCTTCTTCTAAAGCACGAGCCAATTTAAGTGGAGTTTGACCGCCATACTGAACAATAATGCCTTTTGGCTTTTCAGTGCGAACGATTTCAAGTACATCTTCCAAAGTGATTGGTTCGAAGTACAAACGATCTGAAGTGTCATAGTCTGTTGAAACTGTTTCAGGGTTACAGTTCACCATGATTGTTTCGTAGCCGTCTTCACGCATTGCAAGCGCTGCGTGTACACAGCAGTAATCGAACTCGATCCCTTGACCAATACGGTTAGGACCACCACCGATCACCATGATCTTATCTTTGGTTGAAGGGTTTGCTTCACATTCTTCATCATACGTTGAATACATATAAGCTGTATCGGATTCGAATTCAGCTGCACATGTATCAACACGTTTGTAAACTGGGTAAACGCCCAAGTTCCAACGATGCTTACGGAATTGCTTTTGTGAAATACCCATCAAATTCGCAATACGTAGATCAGATAAACCTTTGCGTTTGAATGAACGAATATTATCAGCGTTTAAATCACCAAAGCCTAAAGTTTTAATTTGTTCTTCAGTTTGGATGATGTCTTGGATTTGAATCAAGAACCAACGGTCAATTTTAGTTGCTTCAAAAACTTCATCTAAAGAGAAACCATGGCGGAATGCATCGGCAACATACCAAATACGATCTGGGCCTGGAACTTTAAGTTCAACTAAGATTTTATCTTTAACATTCTCTGTACCAGCTTCGATTTTTTCATCAAAACCACATACACCGACTTCAAGACCACGTAGGGCTTTTTGTACAGATTCTTGGAAGTTACGACCAATCGCCATTACTTCACCTACAGATTTCATCTGCGTTGTCAGTGTTGCATCAGCTTGAGGGAACTTCTCGAAGTTAAAACGAGGAATCTTCGTTACAACATAGTCAATTGCTGGTTCAAAAGAAGCTGGAGTGATGCCACCCGTGATGTCATTTTTCAATTCATCAAGGGTATAACCAACAGCGAGTTTTGCAGCAATTTTTGCAATTGGGAAACCAGTTGCTTTTGAAGCCAAAGCAGAAGAACGAGAAACACGTGGGTTCATCTCGATCACGACCATACGACCAGTATTCGGGCAAATACCGAACTGAACGTTTGAACCGCCTGTTTCAACGCCAATTTCACGCAGTACAGCTAAAGACGCATTACGAAGTAATTGAAATTCTTTATCTGTCAATGTTTGAGCAGGTGCAACAGTGATCGAGTCACCAGTGTGTACACCCATAGGATCGAAGTTTTCAATGGTACATACGATGATACAGTTGTCGTTTTTGTCACGAACAACTTCCATCTCGTATTCTTTCCAACCAATGAGTGATTCATCAATCAATAATTGTTTCGTTGGAGAAAGATCGAAACCACGTTCACAGATTTCAATGAATTCTTGTTTGTTATACGCAATACCACCGCCTGAACCACCCATTGTAAATGATGGACGGATAATCACAGGGAAGCCGAAACGTGCTTGAATTTCTAGCGCTTGTTCCATTGACTCAGCAATATCTGCTTTTGGACATTCAAGACCAATTTTACGCATTGCTTCATCAAAGAGTTTACGGTCTTCAGCTTTTTCAATTGCTTCTTTGGTCGCACCAATCAATTCAACATTATATTTTTCTAAAATACCGTTGGCATCGAGTGCAAGCGCACAGTTTAATGCTGTTTGACCACCCATTGTCGGCAGAACTGCATCAGGGCGTTCTTTCTCGATGATTTGTGCAACGGTTTGCCAAGTAATCGGTTCGATATACGTCGCATCTGCCATCGCTGGGTCGGTCATAATGGTTGCTGGGTTAGAGTTCACCAAAATAACACGGTAGCCTTCTTCACGAAGCGCTTTACAAGCTTGCGCACCTGAGTAGTCAAACTCACATGCTTGACCGATGACAATCGGGCCTGCACCAATAATTAAGATACTTTTAATGTCTGTACGTTTAGCCATGATCGCTTCCTTAATTACTTCTTAGATGCTTCAATAAGTTCGATAAAATGATCGAACAATGGGGCACAGTCATGTGGACCAGGGCTTGCTTCAGGGTGACCTTGGAAGCTGAATGCAGGTTTGTCAGTACGATGGATACCTTGGTTTGTACCGTCAAACAATGAGCGATAAGTCACTTTCAAGTTTGCAGGTAAAGTACTTTCGTCGACAGCAAAGCCGTGGTTCTGAGAAGTAATCATCACTGTACCATTCTCAAGGTCTTGTACAGGATGGTTTGCGCCGTGGTGACCATGATTCATTTTCATTGTCTGAGCGCCAGAAGCGAGTGCTAAAATTTGGTGACCCAAGCAAATACCAAAAACAGGTAAATTTGTTGTTTCAACAATGGTTTTAACCGCTTCAATGGCATAGTCACATGCTGCAGGATCGCCAGGACCATTCGACAAGAATACGCCGTCTGGATTTAAAGCAAGCACTTTTTCAGCAGGAGTTTGCGCAGGAACCACTGTCAGTTTACAACCACGGTCTGCAAGCATACGTAAGATGTTGGTTTTGACACCATAATCATATGCAACAACATGGAATTTAGTTTCAGGTTGAGAGAAACCTTGACCTAAAGCCCATGAACCTTCAGTCCATTCAAAACCTTCAGGATCGCAACATTCTTTAGCAAGGTCTAAACCAGTTAAACCACCAAAAGCACGTGCTTTTTCAATTGCTTCTTCTGCCGTAATATTTTCACCAGCAAGGATGCATCCGTTCTGAGCACCTTTGTCACGAAGAATACGGGTTAATTTTCGAGTATCGATATCTGCGATGGCAACCACATTATGTTGTTGTAAATAATCACCAAGAGATTGATTTGATCGGAAATTACTGTGTAATAACGGTAAGTCACGAATGATTAAGCCATTCGCCCATACTTTATGAATGCGGCCAGACTCAACGTCTTCATCATTACAACCAGTATTCCCGATATGTGGGTAGGTTAAAGTTACAAGTTGCTGTGCATAACTTGGGTCTGTCAAAATTTCTTGATAACCAGTCATGGCAGTGTTAAAAACGACTTCACCAGTCGTACTTCCCGTAGCGCCGATCGATGTACCTTTAAAAACAGTACCGTCAGCAAGGGCTAAAATGGCGGGGGTGCTCAAACCATAGCTCCTGAACTAAAACCACAAAAATAGGGCTGTAAAAAAGCGAGTAGACGAAAAAAAAGGAAGGCTTATTAAATCCTACCCTCCTCATGTCTGCTCGCTTGTAACTTAACAGCGCATTATACGCATGAATGCTGTTAAAGTCCATTTTATTTATGCTGAATAAATCAGATAAATCCCTTGCTATTTGAAATAATTTCTGTTTTTAAAAAATGTCTGAAATTTGTAAGTATTTTAGAATTGTCTGACAAATCAGAATTTAAAATTTATCTATTCACGTTATTGTTGCAGTTCACATTCCAGGGGGAATCGAAATGACGACATCTACTGATAAAGATTTAGATAAAACACCAAAAGCGAAAGCAGCAGTGAAAGAAGCAGTAACTGAAGTGAAAGAGGTTGTGACAGAAACAGCTGAAAACTTAGAGAAACTAGGTAAAGAAGCACAGCAAAAGGTCACTGAAGCTGTTGCAGAAACTAAGGCTAAACTTGAAGTTGAAGCAGAGCAATTGAATGGTCAAGTTCAAGATCAAGTGCAAAACTTTAAACAAGATCTTGTACAACGTATTGATGTAATTAAAACTCAATTTTCAACTTCACAAAAAGATTTAGTTGAATTGGCTGATTTCTTAAAAACTGAACTAAACCAACTTGTAAAAGAGTTAACTGAAGTGGGTAAAGAAATTCGTCAAGATGTTACTCAAATTTCGTCTAAGCACAAAGAGCAGTTAACTGAAACTTTAAAACGTTCTAAAGAACACACTTTAGATGCATGGAAAAAAGTTTCTGCAAAAGTTGAAGAAAATACAACTTTAAAAAGTTAAGTTTTAAAATCACAACTTTTATCCACTCAACATTTGATGTTTTGTGAGATTGAACGAGTGCTGGTTTTTAGAGAAAGGCAAATCATGGTTGATTTGCCTTTTTTGAACACAGTATAAAGAATAAAAGTACAGACAATAAAAAAGTGAGGTTATCTGCCTCACTCATTTATATGTATTTTAATGTTATTACCATTAAAACACATGCAACCAATCACGTTTATTATGAAAATCAGCCTGTTGCCCACTATGTTGCATAGCAAACAACTGTTGACCTTGTGTTATGTCTAAAACAGCGCTTAAACCGACGAATAAATCTGACCATTTCAACTTATTGGCTAACATAAATTCGGTTAAATCTAAACTGACATTTAGTCCGTAATGAGTACGTTTTAACTGATTGAGTTCGATATCATCAGCCACTTTGGGTGGCATTTGTTCAGGGTAGCGATATTCTTCAAACTGATAGGCTTGCCATGCTTGGGAAGGGGAGAGATTAATCTCACGATAATAATCTTCACCTTGAACACCAATAAAAATCTCAAAACAAGTTTTTTCCCAAAGGAAATCCATACGTGGGTTGGATGCAACCATGTCTGGGTAAATAATCAACTGATTTGGATCACGCAGCCAATAACCTACATTTAGGGTATAAGGACTGAGTTGCTCAATTGCGCCAACTAAGGAAATACTTTGAAAGCGACGATCAAAAGCATTTAATTCATAACTTGCCATGAAAATTCAGTCTTAATTTGAAAGATGAGCGTGACGAACTAAATTAGATAACTTAGGGTTTTGTTTTGGTGCTTTTTTGTAAAGCAAAACAATTTTACCAATGGTTTGAACCATTTCAGCGCCAGTGATCTCGGCGATTTCAGCCATGGTTGTAGCACGAGCTTCGCGATCTTCACCAGTCACTTTAACTTTAATCAATTCATGATCATTTAAAGCGCGGTTTAATTCTTCAACGACACTTTCAGTCAAGCCTTTATCTCCAAGCATTACCACTGGATTTAAAGCATGCCCGATTTGACGTAAACGTTTACGTTCTTGGATAGAGAGAGTCGCCATAAAAATAACCTAATTCTAAAAACAACCTAGTATAACAAATGCCGTATCACTGCGCTGAAAAATCTGTAGAAATAATCGATTAAGCTGATTCATAAAAATCATGCCAATATCTCAGCTTTAGATACAGATGCCTACTGCAAAGGGAACGTTTTTCACGTACAATCCATACTAATTGATTCATTTGTCTTAAGAGAGTTATGGCTACACGCATTACCAACCAAAAGTTATCTAAAAGTAGTCGTGCGTGGATGAGAGAGCATCTAGATGATCCTTTTGTAAAAAAGGCTCAAAAAGAGGGTTATCGAGCTCGTGCTGCATACAAGCTGCTTGAAATTCAAGAAAAATATAAAATGATTAAACCGGGTATGACCGTTGTTGACTTAGGCGCAGCACCAGGAAGTTGGTCACAAATTGCTGGAAAACTAGTCGGCGACAAAGGTTTAGTGATTGCCTCTGATATTTTAGAAATGGACGCTTTACCCGATGTAACCTTTTTACAAGGTGACTTTCGTGAAGAAGAAGTTTTCGAAAAATTGTTAAATATTTTAAATGGACGCACTGTAGACGTTGTAATTTCGGATATGGCCCCCAATACATCAGGTAATAGGGCTGTAGATCAACCTCGCCAGATTTACTTGTGTGAATTAGCATTGGATTTTGCCAATAGGGTTTTAGGGCCAAAAGGGCAATTTTTAGTGAAAGTTTTCCAAGGTTCTGGCTTTGATGAGTTTCGAAAGCAAGTTGTGGATAGTTTTGATGTCTTAAAAACGGCAAAACCCGCTGCTTCACGTGCACGTTCCAAAGAAGTTTTTTTACTTGGACAAGGCCGTAAAAAAGTTTCGCAATAACTATGGGTTTTAAGGTATGTTCTTAATTGGTGATGAATTGCCAACAAAAGCTTGCCAAGTTGTTAAAAATTGTGCATTTTGTACCTTTTTAATCTTTATTGCGAAATTCATTACTCGCTTTTTGTTACGATCAAGCAAGATTGAGCCTGATCAAAATAGTTATATATGGGAATAAAGCTTTGAGCGATTACTTCAAAAATGCCGTATTGTGGCTTGTAATACTGGGTGTGCTGATTCTTATCTTCAGCAATCTCAGCGACCGCAGTAAGCCATCTGCAATGAATTATTCTGAGTTCATTGTAGCGGTGAATGCTGGCCAAATTAAGCAAGTGACCATTGATGGTGAAAGAATAAGTGGCGAAAAAAGAAACGGTACACCTTTTGAAAGTATTCGCCCAGCGGTTCAAGATCCTGAATTGATGCCGAGCTTGATCAAAAATAACGTTGTTGTTGAAGGTACTGCACCTCAGCGTCAAGGTTTATTGATGCAGCTATTAATCGCTAGCTTCCCTGTGCTTCTGATTATCCTATTGTTTATGTTCTTTATGCGTAACATGGGTGGCGGTGCAGGCGGCAAAAATGGTCCGATGAGTTTTGGTAAATCTAAGGCGAAAATGCTGTCAGAAGACCAAATTAAAGTGACCTTTACGGATGTCGCTGGATGTGATGAAGCGAAACAAGAAGTTGTTGAGATTGTCGATTTCTTAAAAGATCCTGCAAAATTCAAACGTTTAGGTGCAACGATTCCTAAAGGCGTATTGATGGTAGGTCCTCCAGGTACAGGTAAAACGTTACTTGCGAAGGCGATTGCAGGTGAAGCGAAAGTTCCATTCTTTAGTATTTCTGGTTCTGACTTTGTTGAAATGTTTGTGGGTGTCGGTGCATCACGTGTACGTGATATGTTCGAACAAGCAAAGCGTCATGCGCCATGTATCATCTTTATTGATGAGATTGATGCAGTTGGTCGTCATCGTGGTTCAGGTACAGGTGGTGGTCACGATGAGCGTGAGCAAACCCTAAACCAAATGCTGGTTGAAATGGATGGTTTTGAAGGTAATGAAGGCATTATCGTCATTGCTGCAACAAACCGTGCAGATGTATTGGACAAAGCGTTGTTGCGTCCGGGACGTTTTGACCGTCAAGTGATGGTCGGGCTTCCTGACATTAAAGGCCGTGAGCAAATCTTAAATGTACACTTGAAAAAGTTGCCTTCTGTAACAGGTGTTGATCTTAAAGTTCTAGCACGTGGTACACCAGGTTTCTCAGGTGCGCAATTGGCTAACCTTGTCAACGAGGCTGCATTATTCGCTGCACGTCGTAACAAGAATACTGTCGATATGCATGATTTTGAAGATGCTAAAGATAAGATCTATATGGGTCCTGAACGTAAGTCGATGGTGATTCGCGAAGAAGAACGTCGTGCTACGGCTTATCATGAAGCGGGTCATGCGATTGTGGCTGAAATTCTTCCAGGTACTGATCCAGTGCACAAGGTTACCATTATGCCACGTGGTTGGGCGCTTGGTGTCACTTGGCAGTTGCCTGAACACGATCAAACCAGTCATTACAAATCGAAGATGTTGAATGAACTTTCAATTTTATTCGGTGGTCGTATTGCTGAAGAAGTGTTCATTAATCAAATGTCTACTGGTGCTTCGAATGACTTTGAACGTGCAACTAAAATGGCACGTGCAATGGTAACCAAGTACGGTATGTCTGATAAAATGGGCGTCATGGTCTACGAAGATGAAAACCAAAATGGTTTCTTTGGGAATGTTGGTAGCCGTACAATTTCTGAAGCGACACAACAACAAGTGGATCAAGAAGTACGTCGTATTCTCGATGAACAGTATAAAGTCGCTCGTGATATCTTGGAAAATAACAAAGATATTGCACATGCGATGGTAAAAGCGTTGATGGAATGGGAAACCATTGATCGTGACCAAATCCGTGACATCATGGAGGGGCGTGAACCTCAGCCACCAAAAGTTTATGTTGCTGAAAATCCGGTGATTGATGTAACACCAACAGATGGCCCATCAACTCCACCGCCATTACCAGCGACCTAATATTTAAAATATTCAAAAGTAGCTAGAAAGAGTCTCAATCGAGGCTCTTTTTTTATACAAAAAATATCTGATTATGAAAACATTTCAACTTGTTTGGTAATGGAAATTGATACACTGATGCCCAGTTCAATCATTAATGGATACATGACATGCAACTCATGCCACTTCCTCAGCAAATTTTGCAATGTGGGCGTTTAAGCTTAGATTTATCGCAAGCGCATGTTATGGGTATTCTGAATGTAACGCCTGATTCATTTAGCGATGGTGGAAAGCATAATCAGAAAGATCAAGCGGTTGCTTATGCCCTAGAAATGATTTCGCAAGGCGCAACAGTGATTGATATTGGTGGTGAGTCTACACGCCCTGGTGCAACACCTGTTGAGGTTGAGGAAGAGATTCGTCGGGTGATTCCAGTGGTTGCAGCTTTAGCGCAGCATGATGTTGTGATTTCAATTGATACTTCACAGCCAGAAGTCATACGTGAAGCAGTAAAGGTTGGTGCGCATATTTGGAATGATGTTCGGGCTTTAACACGTCCAGATGCTTTAAAAACAGCAGCTGAATTAAATATCCCCATTATTATTATGCATATGCGTGGTGAGCCCACCACAATGAATCATCTAGACCAATACCAAGATATTACGCAAGATGTTATCAAAGAGCTGCAACAACGGGTAGATGATGCATTACAAGCAGGTGTTCAGCCTGAACATATCATGATAGATCCAGGTTTTGGTTTTGCTAAAAATGCACAGCAAAATTTAAAACTACTGAATGAATTTTATAAATTGAATCAAATGGGTTATCCAATTCTCTCAGCGCTTTCTCGTAAGCGTTTTATCGGTGAGGCCTTGGGTGGTGCGGATGCGCAAAATCGTGCTGTGGGAAGTGTTGCAGCACATTTACTCAGTATCCAGCAAGGTGCCTCTATGGTGCGTGTGCATGATGTAAAAGCAATGTCGGATGCAATAAAAGTATGGCAGGCAATGCAGACAGCGGTTTAGTTCATCTATTGAATGCTTGGGTAGGATTTGCATCAACATGTAAAGTTTTATATACAGCATGTAAGTGAAATTCGGCTAGGACGCTGTGATAAAGCGAAGTATTTTGTAAGGTGGGAAAAGGATCCGTCTGCTACCCATCTTATTGAACTGTATTTAACCTATGATTTAAGTGAATTATTTTATTGTAATATTTTGATTTTCAATGTTAATTATGAAATTTAATTGAGCAATAAGTTTGATCATTATTGCTCGTGTTGTTCAAAAAATTTAGCATTGAGAATAGATTTTATAATTACTGAAAATAAACAAAATCGTGTCAACCATTTTGAAAATACAATTGTGAAAAATAATAAACGTTATAATATAACAATTAGCTTATATCGATATAACAATAACACTTAAAATAATTTGAGGAATGAGTGATGAAATTCAATCAAAAAATACTGGCAATATCATTATGTGCTGTGATGATGACTGCTTGTAGTAAAAAGGCTCAAGAAGCTACAACCGATTTACAAGCTCCGATGGGGAGTCCAAGCCATCATCAGCTTACAGATGCTGCTACGGAGCAAAGTCCTGCTTATGGAACTGAGGGAAATACTGAAAATTATCAGAAAATTGACACGAATACTGTGAAAAGTGTTGCTCAGCAACCCATATCTACTTTTAGTGCCGATGTTGATACAGGAAGTTATACCAATGTTCGACGCTTTTTGTTGAGTGAGAAAATGCTACCGCCTGCAGATGCTATTCGTGTGGAGGAGATGATTAACTATTTTGATTATCAATATCCACCAGCAAATGGTGTGCATCCTTTTGCAGTGAGTACAGAAACGGTTGATTCACCATGGCAGCCGAATGCTAAAGTAATCAAAATTGGCCTCAAAGCTAAGGATATTGATCAAAATAATTTAACACCAGCCAATTTAGTTTTTCTTGTGGGTGTTTCGGGCAGCATGGATGAACCCAATAAATTACCACTCGTCAAAAAAACATTAACGATACTCACTCAGCAATTACGTCCTCAAGATAAAGTCACACTAATTACCTATTCAGACGGCGATAAAATGGTCTTGGCACCGACCAGTGGAGAAAAGAAATACAAGATACTTCAAGCGATTGATGATTTGGTCGCAGGAGGCGGTACAGCTGGTGCGCATGCAATTGATATGGCTTATCAGGCTGCTGAACAAGCTTATATTAAAGAGGGTATTAATCGAATTTTGATTATGACAGATGGTGATTTTAATGTCGGTGTTACTGACTTTGATGCATTGAAAACGATGATTGAGCAAAAGCGTAAGACTGGTGTTTCATTTTCAACTCTAGGCTTTGGTTCAGGAAATTATGATGAGCAATTGATGGAGCAATTAGCGGATGCTGGGAATGGAAACTACAGTTATATCGACAATGAAAATGAAGCAAAAAAAGTCTTAGACCGTCAATTATCATCAACTTTGGCAACAGTTGCTCAAGATGTAAAACTACAAGTGGAATTTAACCCGAAAACAGTGAAAGAGTACCGTTTGATCGGTTATGAAAATCGACTTTTGAATGAGGATGATTTTAATAATGATAAGGTCGATGCGGGCGAAATTGGAGCAGGGCATACTGTTACAGCATTGTATGAAATTATTCCAGTAGGGCAAAAGGGTTGGTTAAATGATTCAAGATATGCTCAAGACAAAAAGAAATCTGGAAAAGCTTCTGAATATGCTTTTTTAAATATTCGTTATAAATTGCCCAACCAATCTAAAAGTATTTTAATGACCCAACCCATTGCTGTAGCAAGTAAACCATTGAACCAAGCAAATGTGGATACTAAATTTGCAATTGCTGTTGCTGCATACGGGCAACAATTACGAGGTGGTCAATATAATGCGTCAATGGGATGGAATGATATCCTTAATTTGGCGCAGGCTGGAAAACAATCCGATCCTTATGCTTTAAAAGCGGAGTTTATTGACTTGGTTGAAAAAGCCAAGAATTTAAGTGGCGATCAAACCAAATCGTTGCAAATTAACAAAGGCACCTAAAATGGGTACTGGTATTTAAAAAAAGGGAAATGCTAGTTTTTTTTAAAGATTAATTAGGTTTCATTAAGAAATCAATAAAGAGTTGACTGATTTTGAGTTGATTTTATTTTATTGATTTAGTTTGATTTTATATTGAGGATAAACTGAGCAAATAAATATGATTTGTAAATTCAATCAACTTAATGGTTTATCAACTTGGTGAATTGTATTGTTTATGTTATATAAGCGTGTTGATTGATATGCTGTATTTTAGGTTGCTATGTTTAACGATCTACTCCTCCCAATGTTCGATGATGAATATTACCCTGACATTCTTGTTGCTGAAGTAAAGCAGCTGATAGAAAAGTTTGCTAAAAAAGTGTCTAAGAATAGTTTTAGTGATACTGAAATTTATTCTTTGGCTAACTTAACGGTGGTTGAAATTAATGCAATGAAACCACAGTTTGAAGACCTTGATTCTTCATTGGATGATACCGCTGCTGACTATATTGCAGAAGCGATGATGATGGTGGTTCAGGACCAAGGTTATTTAGATATTGAAATGGAAGAGTTAATTGCAAATAGAGAGTGGTGAGCCATTCTCTATTTTTATTTAATTTACTATTTACGATTTTAAATTCAGTGTTTTCTTGGGATTGAGTCTAATAAAATAGATAAATATGTATTAATTTTAAACACTTAATTATCAATTGTTTAAAGCATGATCACTAGTGAGTTTGAGCGCTTGACGAAGCATACAGAAATTTAGATAATGCGCACACAGTTTAAGGCTATGTAGCTCAGTTGGTTAGAGCACCGCACTCATAATGCGGGGGTCACAAGTTCAAGTCTCGTCATAGCCACCATTTTTATAGACCATGCTCACCGCATGGTCTCTTTTTTTGTGCAAAATAAAAGTGGATTAGAAAATATAATATGACAGTGAAAAGTTAAGATCTATTTGCTTAAATCACTCTGCTTTCTAAAAGCAGATAAAGTTTTTATCTAAAGAATACATCGATACGCTAGACTTTCGATTATATAAGCGACTTAAAGCAAGAATACGGTTTAAATTTATAAAATATAAATCTACTTCCATCCCTTTATTTTTAATAAATTACGCTAAATAGAGTATGAATAGTGATTTTACAGCGTACTATTTGGTTTGATATTTTAAATAATATTAATGTGATCCCTAAAATATAAGCATAATTTAAAATAGTGTAGTGGGTTAGATTATATGAAAAAACCGCTTTAAAAGCGGCTTTTTTGCTTAAATTTCAATTCCACCAAGTTGTTGGCAGTTTACAGGCGTATTCCATTTCACAGCAGTGCCCCAAACCACTGGACGTACAATACGCCAAGGCCAAAAACCGAATCTTTGGCTTGCATTGTAGTTAATGACTACGTTACCACCCACTTGATGCGTACGCTCTGCAAAACGTGGATAAAGTTCTTCTACGCTACCATAAGTACCTTTCGCTACTTTGACACGTTTCATGATTTTAAATTGGCTAGAATCAGGTGTGCCTTTGATTGCGCAGATATGAGGGGTTGTGGATTGTTCTGCTGTTTCAGTATTGGCCATAGTCATACTAGATAAGCTGAGTAGGCAGATCGTTGTCGTTAAGGTGAGTGTTTTTAGCATGGATTTCCCCTTTTTATGCTTCGTTATAAAATTATAAAAATGTAAAATTATAAAATTTTATTAAAATAGTCTGAAAAAAGACCGCATGTGCGGTCTTCTTCGAGTGTTACTTGTATTTTTTAAGCAGACTTTTTAACCGCTTCTAAAAGCTCATTCTGACGTGCTTTAAGTGCAGCAGGCAGGCGATCACCAAGTTTGTTAAATAACTCGGTATGGCTTTCAATTTCTTTTATCCATTGCTCTTTGTCTTGTGAAGTTACAAGATCAAATTGTGCTTTAGTAAAGTCAGAACCAGTCCAGTTCAATTGCTCGTAAGTTGGTACGCGACCAATTGGTGTATCAATTGCAGTTGCACGACCTTCACAACGATCGATAATCCACTCAAGAACACGCATGTTTTGTCCAAAACCAGGCCATACGAAGTTACCTTCAGCATCACGACGGAACCAGTTAACATTGTAGATACCTGGAAGCTTATTGCCAGCAGCTTTCGCTTTAGCGGCAACTTCTTCACCAAGTTCTAACCAATGAGAGAAATAGTCAGCCATGTTATAGCCAGCAAATGGAAGCATCGCAAATGGATCACGACGTACAACACCTTGTTGACCAACAGCTGCAGCAGTAGTTTCAGAACCCATGGTTGCAGCTTTATACACACCATCAACCCAGTCAAATGCTTCTGAGATTAAAGGTACTGTATCGGCACGACGACCACCGAAGATGAATGCAGAAATCGGTACGCCTGCTGGGTTTTCCCAGTCAGCATCGATAGAAGGGCATTGACCTGCTGCAACAGTGAAACGAGCATTTGGATGTGCTGCTTTTTCTTCACCAGTGTGTGGTTGACCTTTCCAGTTGGTTAGGTTAGCTGGTACTTCTTTAGAAAGACCTTCCCACCAAACTTCGCCATTGTCAGTAACAGCAACGTTTGTATAGATTACGTCTTTATGCAGGGTAGCCATACAGTTTGGATTGGTTTTTGTATTGGTACCAGGTGCAACACCGAAGAAACCAGCTTCAGGGTTAATCGCATATAAACGACCATCTTCACCTGGTTTGATCCAAGCAATATCATCACCTACAGTTTCGATTTTCCAACCTTCATAACCTGCTGGTGGGATCAACATTGCAAAGTTTGTTTTACCACATGCAGAAGGGAACGCTGCTGCGATGTAATGTTTCTCACCTTGAGGATTGGTTACGCCAAGGATCAGCATATGTTCAGCTAACCAACCTTGTTGACGACCCATAGATGAAGCAATACGTAAAGCTAGGCATTTTTTACCTAATAGCGCATTACCACCGTAACCTGAACCATAAGACCAGATTTCACGCGTTTCTGGATAATGCACAATATATTTTTCAGGGTTGCAAGGCCAAGCAACATCTTTTTGACCTTCTGCAAGTGGTGCACCAACAGTGTGTACGCAAGGGATGTATTCGCCATCTGTGCCAAGTACGTCGTAAACAGCTTTGCCCATACGAGCCATTTTACGCATACTGATTGCAACATATGGGGAATCAGTGATTTCGATACCGATGTGAGCAATATGTGAACCTAAAGGGCCCATTGAGAAAGGTACAACATACATTGTACGACCTGCCATTGCGCCATCAAATAAACCGTTAAGACGTGCACGCATTTCAGCAGGTGCTTCCCAGTTATTTGTCGCGCCAGCATCTTCTTGTTTTTCAGAACAGATGTAGGTACGACCTTCAACACGAGCTACGTCAGACGGGTCAGAATTCGCTAAATAAGAACCAGGGTGTTTTTCTTGGTTCAAAGCTTGCATAGTGCCGTTAGCGATCATCAAGTCGATATAACGTTGATTCTCTTCTTCGCTTCCGTCACACCATTCAATTTTTGCAGGTTTAGTTAATTTAGCAATTTCTTCAACCCATGCAATCAGCTTGGGATGACGAACGAATTCTGGTGCGTTCACTTGGGTCATGGTGAGGCCTATCTTAAATGTGTACAATTTTATGTACAAATAATAATCCAAATGTAGTGATGCAACATTCAGATTTAAGTATGAAAAAAAGTGGCTGTATTAAAGCATATATTCACAAAAAAAATAAGACTAAAGGCGTAAAAGATACTAAATGTAATATTTTTATTAATACATTGATTTAAAACAATAATATGATTAAATTGGGGTTATTATTAAACTATTTATATTGGTTATATATGATATTTAAAATTTAAATAATAATATTTTACAATAAGTTAATTTAAAAACATAGTTGAACTTTATTATTGATTAAATAAATGGTCGTAATTCTAATTTTACATAAAGGGGCTACCAATTGTTTACAAAATCGGCAAAATGAGAAGGAATACTTCAAAATAATCAAGCTTATGCGTAAAGATCTTAAACCACTTTCCATGATTTACAATGAGAAATCAGGTTTTCATGCCAATAACAAAGAAGACATTTATGAACAACTCATGACGGTTTGGTCTATGCATGGGTTTGAAATACAAGTTTTCGATATTGGCTCTGAAGCAAACATTGAAACTTTGATGAAAAAAGTATTTGAACGACATCAACGTTATGAGCATAAAGGGGTGATCGTTGCTGCGGGCGGTGATGGTACTCTGAATGCGGTTGCTTCACAAATGTTACATCAAAAAATTCCTATGGGTATTTTGCCTTTAGGAACGTTCAATTATGTTGCAAGAGTTTTAAATATTCCCTTGGATTTACTTGAAGCAGCAGAAGTGATTGCAACAGGGACACCACGTGCTTCACATGTTGCATGTATTAATGATCAGATTTACTTAAATAATGCGAGTTTGGGGCTATATCCTTTATTTATAAAGAAAAGAGAGGATTACAATCGTAAATTTGGACGTTTTACTTTAAATGCTTATACATCAGGTTTGGATGTGCTGATTCGTGACCGTAAAGAATTAAAACTAGAAGTTGAAGTGGATGGTCAAAAATATCCTGTCAAAACACCCTTGATTTTTTTTGGTAATAATCAACTACAGCTAAAGGAAATGAAACTTAAGATAGCCAAATGTGCAGAGCTTGGTGAAATTGCAGGTGTGGTGATTGCGAAGGGAGATAAACTAACACTATTTAAAACCCTTGTTCAGACGATACGCGGGCAATTAGACCAAGCCTCCGATGTGTATAGTTTTGGTGCGCAAAGCGTCATTGTATATTCAAAAAAGCCTAAACTAACTGTTGCAGTCGATGGTGAAATTGTGTCTATGAATACGCCTTTAAAACTTCACGTAGAAAAAAATGCTTTAAATATTATGGTGCCGTATGTTGTTGCATCTGTCTGATTTGCACTTTGGAACGGAACGTCAAGACTGTATTAAAGCCATACAAAAGTTTTGTGCAGAACGGCAACCTGAAATTGTTGTTGTGAGTGGTGACCTTACTCAACGTGCTAGATTTAAAGAGTTTTTAGCCTGTCGTCAGTTTTTAGATAGTTTGAAAATCCCTTATTTTGTGGTTCCAGGAAATCATGATATTCCCTTGTATCATCTTTGGAATCGATTTTTTCAACCTTTTGGTTTATATCAATTATTTTTTGGTAGTTTAGAAAATACTTTACAAACTGAACATTTTTATCTGATTGGAATGAATACCATTCGACGTCGTTACCACACCCGTGGTCATATTTCTTTAACGCAAATCCAAAAAGTGAATCAGCTATTATCCGATGCACCTACTAATCAATTAAAAATCATTGTCAGCCATCAACCTTTTTACATTTCCAATGCAGAGCATCATTTAAAGGATTGTCCTGCATTGGGTAAATTTGCCATAAAAGAATGGGGACAGCACCAGTTGTATGCTTTATTACATGGTCATTTACATCTGGTTGCAGTTTATGATTTGAATCAAGAGTTTGCGTTAAATTTAAATCATCCAGTTTATGAGGTGCATGCTGGGACTGCTGTTTCAAAACGACTGCATAAAAATATTCCAAATAGTTTTAATGTAATTCATAACGATGGTCGGTTCGAACATTATTTTTTTGATGAACATTTACAAGAATTTATTGTTAAATCAGAACAATGAATTTCTATATATTTTGAGATTTGAATTGAATGAATAAAAAAAATACAAATTTGCAAAATATTTTTAAGTTTTCCCCTTGAAGCCTATATTTCCATCCCCACAAAAGTGACATACAAATATTTTGTCGATGACCTAGGAATAAGAAGTCATCTTCATCGAGTAATCAATGGCATTTGAAATGCCTATGGAGTTTGAAATGAGTAACATTCGTCCTTTACATGATAACGTTGTAGTTCGCCGCGTAGAAAAGGAAACTAAAACTGCGGGTGGTTTGATTCTAAGCACTTCTGCTGCTGAACAACCTGCTCAAGGTGAAGTTCTCGCTGTAGGTAACGGTAAAATTACTGACAATGGTGTTCGTGCATTAGACGTAAAAGTTGGCGATAACGTATTGTTCGGTGCATATGCAGGTACAAAAGTTAAAGTAAATGGTGAAGAACTTCTTGTGATGAAAGAGTCTGATATTTTAGCGGTTCTTGAAGGTTAAGTTAAACCTGAATCACTTTTTCATAATTTAAATGACTTGGTTTTTTAATATGCATAGAAATCTAAGTCGCAATGAAAAAGTCGAATCCATTTTAAAATCAAATCAGTAAAAATTTAAGAATATTGGAGTTTAGCATGTCAGCTAAAGACGTAAAATTCGGTGATTCAGCGCGTTCTAAAATGATCGCTGGTGTAAATACACTTGCAGATGCGGTAAAAGTAACTTTAGGCCCGAAAGGTCGTAATGTTGTCATCGACCGTTCTTTTGGTGCACCACACATTACTAAAGATGGTGTAACAGTTGCCAAAGAAATTTCGCTTAAAGATAAGTTTGAGAATATGGGTGCACAATTGGTTCGTGAAGTTTCTTCAAAAACCAATGATATCGCAGGTGACGGTACAACAACTGCAACTGTACTTGCTCAAGCAATTTTAAATGAAGGGATCAAGTCAGTAACAGCGGGTATGAACCCAATGGACTTAAAACGTGGTATCGATTTAGCGGTAAAAGCTGTTGTTGAAAACATCAAAGCGACTGCAAAACCAGCGTCTGATACCAAAGCAATTGAACAAGTGGGTTCGATCTCTGCAAACTCTGACGAAACTGTAGGTAAATTGATTGCGCAAGCAATGGAACGCGTTGGTAAAGAAGGCGTAATTACAGTTGAAGAAGGTTCAGGCTTTGAAGATGCACTTGACGTTGTTGAGGGTATGCAGTTTGACCGTGGTTATATCAGCCCGTACTTTGCAAATAAGCAAGATACTTTAACTGCTGAGCTTGAAAACCCATTCATTCTTCTTGTTGATAAAAAAATCAGCAATATCCGTGAATTAATTGCAGTTCTTGAAGCTGTTGCGAAAACAGGTAAACCACTTCTTATCATCGCTGAAGATGTTGAAGGTGAGGCTTTGGCGACACTTGTTGTAAACAACATGCGTGGCATTATCAAAGTTTGTGCTGTTAAAGCACCTGGTTTTGGTGATCGTCGTAAAGCAATGTTACAAGACATTGCGATCTTAACAGGCGCTACTGTTATTTCTGAAGAAGTAGGCATGACTTTAGAACAAGCTTCTCTTCAAGATTTGGGTACTGCACATAAAGTAACTGTTTCTAAAGAAAATACAGTCATTGTTGACGGCGCTGGTAATGCAGAGCAAATTGCTGAACGTGTTACTCAAATCCGTGCACAAATTGAAGAATCTACGTCTGAATACGACAAAGAAAAACTTCAAGAGCGTGTTGCTAAATTAGCAGGCGGTGTAGCTGTAATCAAAATTGGTGCAGCAACTGAAGTTGAAATGAAAGAGAAGAAAGACCGTGTTGACGATGCACTTCACGCTACACGTGCTGCGGTTGAAGAAGGTGTAGTTGCGGGTGGTGGTGTTGCACTGGTACGTGCGGCATCTGCACTTGAAGGTCTAACTGGTGCAAATGATGACCAAAATGTAGGTATCAACATTTTACGTCGTGCGATTGAAGCGCCACTTCGTCAAATTGTTTCAAATGCTGGCGATGAGCCATCAGTTGTGATCAATGCTGTGAAAAATGGTGAAGGTAACTTCGGTTATAACGCTGCAACTTCTCAGTATGGCGACATGTTGGAAATGGGGATTCTAGATCCTGCAAAAGTAACCCGTTCAGCACTTGAACATGCTGCATCTGTAGCTGGTTTAATGTTGACGACTGAATGTATGATTACGGATATTCCAGAAGACAAACCAGCGATGCCTGATATGGGCGGAATGGGTGGTATGGGCGGAATGATGTAAGCTACGCCACATATAAGCATATGTTTATCATATAATTATTTTACTCATATGTTTTAGCTTTAAAAAGGTCGCTTCTAAGCGACCTTTTTGTTTTTTTAAATGAACGATTCTAAGAGTAGATATTGTCTAAGTTAAATATACACGGTGTAATCTGATGATGCTCTTATTTTAAATCATAGGTAAATGATAGATTTAACGGGGGGAAGTTGACGTTAAACCATAATTCAGCAGACCGCCACATCATATAGGCATTTCTAGCAACAATTTTTGATAAATCTCCTTATTTTAAACCATACTTCTTAGTTCATAGGCGGTATTTCGCAGTAATGGCAATATTTGTTGGATTAATTGCTCTTCTAAAACAAGATGTGTTTGTCCTATACAGTTTAGTGCAGCAATCGCCTTTCCCTGAGCGTTCAAAATAGGCACGGCAATTGCTATGACGCCCAATTCATGTTCTTCTTTCGATAAACAATAATCTTGCTTTTGAATTGTTACTAAAACTTGGTACAGCTGTGCTTCATCTTGAATGGTATAAGGTGTAAGGCGTTTTAAACCATATTTTTTTACCCAACATTTTTGTTCATCTAAACTTAAAGCCGCCAGCAAAACTTTCCCAGTTGAAGTGGCATGCGCAGGCAAACGATTGCCTAAATGCATTCCATAAGGGTTCAGACGTAAGTTGTGTTGTTGAGGTAAATAACTTCGAGCGATTGGAACGACTTCATGTTCATCTAAAACGACAAGTGAAAATGTCAGATTAGTTTGGGTGCTCAATAAGTTCAAAATGGGTTGTACAACTTTGGGTAAATGTGCAGAGCTTAAATAGGAGCTTGATAAGCGTAATACTTTGGGTGTTAACCAAAAATAATAATCATCACTTTCCAAATAGCCCAAGAATTTTAAAGTTCTTAAATATCTGCGCGCTGCAGTTCGACTTAATCCAGTACGTTCTGCAATTTGAGTTGAGTTTAATTTTTGACGATCTATACCAAAGGCTTCAAGCAGACTAAGCCCTTTGGCAAGCCCAGCAATGTAATCATCTTGTTTAATCGTTTCACCTGAAATTTTATTTTCGATTAATTGATATCTCAACATTGATTTATATCCGCTAGTTTAAAATGATTATTTGTCCGATATACGGTCTATATAGACACTATACGGTCATTATCGTCATTTCACTATGTTAAAAGTAATCAAAAAAAAATAATTTAAAAGGAAGGATATGGAGCAAATGTCATGGAAAATTTAAAAACACAAGTTGCAATCATAGGATCAGGTCCAGCTGGATTATTACTTGGACAGCTTTTATATAAAGCAGGTATTTCACACATTATTATTGAACAACGTAGTGCAGACTATGTTGCATCTCGTATACGTGCTGGAATACTCGAACAGGTATCAGTTGATTTATTGAATCAAGCTGGAGTCGATGAAAATTTAAAAAAATTTGGACTTCCGCATGAAGGAATTGAAATTCTAAGTAATGGGTCGAAGCATCGTGTCGATTTATCAGCTCTAACACAGGGTAAGCAAGTTACAGTCTATGGACAAACGGAAGTTACAAAAGACTTAATGCAAGCACGTGAGGCAGCGGATTTATGTACATATTATGAAGCACAAGATGTTCAAGTTCATGATTTTGATCAACAGCAGCCATATGTAACATTTCAACAAAATGGTCAATCTTTTCGTTTAGCATGTGATTTTATAGCAGGTTGTGACGGTTATCATGGTGTTTGTCGTGCAAGCGTACCGCAAGATAAAATTAAAACATTTGAAAAGGTTTATCCATTTGGATGGTTAGGTGTACTTGCAGATGTACCACCAGTTTCTGACGAATTGATATATGTACAGTCAGAACGTGGTTTTGCTTTATGTAGTATGCGTTCAAAAACGCATAGTCGTTATTATTTGCAGGTTCCTGTGACAGACCATGTAGAAGAATGGTCTGATGAACGATTTTGGGATGAATTAAAAAATCGTCTTGATGAAGAAAGCCGTAATAATTTAGTGACAGGCACTTCTATTGAAAAAAGTATTGCTCCTTTGCGCAGTTTTGTCACAGAACCAATGAGATTTGGAAAACTATTCTTAGCAGGGGATGCAGCACATATTGTACCGCCTACAGGAGCAAAAGGGCTTAATCTAGCAGCATCTGACATTGCTTATTTATCAAGTGCCTTGATTGATTTTTACCAAAATAATTCCACTCAAGGAATTGATGAGTATTCTGAGAAATGTTTAACGCGTGTTTGGAAGGCTGAACGTTTTTCATGGTGGATGACACATTTATTACATCGTTTTGAAACAGAAAGCGAATTTGATCATAAAATTAAGCAGGCAGAGTTGAACTATATTTTAGATTCTCATGCTGGATTGACTACTTTGGCTGAAAATTATGTCGGTTTGCCTTATTGAAATGATTCACCTAAGCAGCTGAAATATTTTATTCAGTGATTCAATACCAAAATATTTTAACCAAAATCATGAATACTTAGGTTAATAGTTTAAGGATAAAATAGTTGCGTGATGAAAAGGTTACTCAGTCTGTAATGTCATTCAGCTAAACAAAGAGTTTAAATGTTGTAAAAATGAGTGTATGAAAATACGCTCATTTTTTATGACTAGCATTTGTGGTTCGGTTTTCAAGTGTTCTTTTCGTATTTCTAAAATTGACGGCACTTGCTCTTCATTTTCTATTTTCAGGTAAGTTTACAATTATTTTATGGATCTTACGGTTCCAATTATTCTGGCCATTTTAATTTTGACATCGGTTGCTTTAGCTAAAGATGAGCAAATAAGTATTACTGTTCATCAATAAAATAATTTAGAGGGTTCAATAAAAGCTCATCAGTTGATGCTATGCTGCTCAGTTCAGCCTTTTTATATATTCCCCCTTGCAGAGCTATGCTGCTCACCTTTTTCAAATGAGGGATGA
This sequence comes from Acinetobacter rongchengensis, assembly GCF_003611475.1. Lineage (GTDB taxonomy): Bacteria > Pseudomonadota > Gammaproteobacteria > Pseudomonadales > Moraxellaceae > Acinetobacter > Acinetobacter rongchengensis. The sequence continues at coordinate 24,754 of NZ_RAXT01000038.1, forward strand.
ACAACACTGCTGCGCACAGAATCTAAAGTTATTTTAAATTCTGAATCGTTCCGCTCTTTTTTCCTTGCAGCATAAATGGCTCAGGGGTAGCAGAGATTTTTAGATGAGTCACCTTTAAAATACTCTTAACTGACTGGTATGAATCAGTTAATGGTTTTTATTAGAGCATCGATATTTTATAAGTAAAATTTATTTAAATTTTCTAAAGTTAATGTATTTTCCACAAATATTTCTTAACGAGTATCTATACATATAAACGCAAATGATTATAATTTACGTCACTTTTCTATATGGTGCTGTCAAATGCGATTCAACAGATCTTATTTAACATTTTCAGTTCTGGCTATTTTGGCAGCGACCACGCATGCAGAAACCGAATCAACGACACAACAAAGCTCAGTATCTGTTCTTCCTTCAATTAGAGTAGAAGCTGATAGAGTACAAGCTGGAAAAGAACAAAAACCATATGCAGCTAAAACAGCGAATGCAGTATTACGCTCAGATGCACCGTTATTTGAAACAGCACAATCAATCAGTGTCATTACAAATCAACAGATCGAACAAAAACAAGCAAAAACAGTAGCGGAAGCGCTTGAAGGTGTCGCAGGTGTTACCTCGGGACAATATGGTCGTCGTGGTTGGGATGACTTTATTATTCGTGGGCAAATTTCGAGTGCTCAAACTTATATCGATGGTTTACGAGTACAAGCTTCAGATAACGTTTTAAGAGCAGAAGATATTTCAGGTTTAGAATCGATTGAAGTTGTCAAAGGCCCTACCTCAGTCGGTTTTGGCTTAGCGTTACCTGGAGGCTTAGTCAACTTAACCACAAAACGCCCGCAAGCTGAAACAGCTTATAAAGGTAGTTTAAGTTACGGGAGTTATGGTTTAAAAGAGGGAACTTTTGACCTGAACTATGCGCCAAACAACACAGAAAAAGGCGCATTCCGTATCGTCGGGCGAGTGTCTGATCAGGATGATCCAACGGATGAAGTGTATTTTAAAAACTTTTATATTGCGCCATCGTATAATTTTGATTTAGGTGAAAAAGATGATTTATCTGTAATTGCCAGTTATCAACGTCGTGAATATCTGCGTCAGCAAGGTATTCCATATAGCAGTGGAAATTATAAGAATTATTCACATAGCTTGTTCTTTGGTGATCCAGACTATGGCTATGATGTCGATGTTTATCGCTTTGGGACAAACTATGCTCATTATTTTGATAATGATTGGACGTTTAAACAAAACTTTGCTGTGACAAAAACTGAGACATTGGGTGATTCGATTCTTGCATCCGGTCGAAATGTACTTCCTACAATTAAGCGAGCCATTAACAACCAAGATAAGCAAGATGTAAATTATACCTTGGATCAAAATTTACAACGTAATTTCAATTTTGGACCGATCAACTATGATGTCATGGTTGGTGTAGACATGATGCGAGAGCGTAGTGATTATTATCGTCGTACAGATACGATCAATGATTTTGATGCAAATCATCCAAGCTATGGCAACATCGTGATTAAAAAAAGAGGTACACCCTCTGAAGAAATAACCTATAGCCAATACACGGGTTTATATTTACGTAACACCATTAAAATTGATGATGATTGGATTATCGGGTTGTCTGGACGTCATGATTGGACGCAAGTTGAAATTGATAGTCTTTTAAATCATACAGCAACCAAAAATTCGGACAATGCTTTTACAGGTAGTGCTTCTGTGATGTATCGCATCAATGATATGTTTGCACCTTATATCAGTTATTCAACCTCTTTTATGCCTGTAACAGATTCAGGTGAAAATGGTGATTTACTTGATCCAGAACAGGGTAAGCAAGCAGAAATTGGGGTGAAGTTACAAGCTTTGGATCAACGTTTGCAAGGTTATATTGCTTATTATGATTTAACGCGTAAAAACGTGACAGAGGCAGATACTTCTGGCAATTTCTCTATCCAAACAGGTGAACAAGTGACCAAAGGCTTTGAAGCTGAAATGGCCGCTGCACTTACGGATCAATGGAATATTTCGACAAGCTATAGTTATATTCCAACAGCAAAAATCACAGAAAGTTTAATTGCCAGTGAAATTGGTAAACGCAGCAATCATGTCCCTAAAAATGCAGCAACACTATCGACTCAATATTATTTTAGCCCTGATAAACTCGGTTGGAATATCGGTGCTGGGATACGTTATCAGGGTTCACGCACTGCGCAACGGAGTACGGACTATGTTTATTTACCCAGTTATGCGGTATTTGATGTAAATGCAGGTTATGAAGCAGAAAAGTGGGGTGCAGGTTTAAGTATTAAAAATTTATTTGATCGAGAATACTTAGCAGGAACAACACCGAATGCACAGTTGGTCAATTGGGGTGATCCAATGATGGTTCGTTTTAATGTGAAGTTCAAATATTAGAGGATAGATCGTATTAAAGGATAGAGCGGTTTTAATCCAATGATTTGCGAAGGCAAAATGCACTTCGCAAATCAAACTATACTTTATGAATAAAGTCAGTCTAGATTTTCAACCTATTTCTAAAGTCTGATGGTTTTTAGCGCAGTAAAATTAAAGCCCAAGTCACGGCAATAATCGTTAAAGTAACAAATTGAGCAGCACTGCCCATATCTTTGGCATTCTTGGAAAGAGGGTGGCGTTCTAAGGAAATACGATCAACCACAGCTTCCAGTGCCGAATTAAACAGCTCAACAATAATCGCCAATAAACATACGCCAATCATTAAAGCTTGTTCAACAGCACTTAAATCTAAGAAAAAGGTGATTGGAATGAGAATCACATTCAGGAAAATAACTTGACGAAAAGCAGCTTCATTTCGAAAAGCAGCTTTAAAACCTGCCAAAGAATAACCCGTTGCATTGACGATACGTTTAAAACCAGTCGTACCTTTAAGGGGAGAATAATCACTCATAAATTAATGAAGCTAAATTTTTAAAAAGTGTATTATTTTAAACTTAAATGGGTATTAATTTTAGGCAAAATACATCAAGTTTATAAAAAAATTGGGCAAGCCATTCAAGCACTTGCCCAATAAAACCGTTTTAAAGCGTAGACATCAATATTTATTGTGCACTTGGATTCGCTTTCCAATACGCATCGACAGCTTTACGACCTAGACCTGGATCATCTGTAAATAAGCCATCTACGCCTGCTTTAAAGTACATTTCAAACTCTTTATTTGCACCAGCCTCACAGCGTTTAGAGGCATCTGTTTCAGCACTACTACATTTGAGATTTGCAGCAAGGAAGTTATTTTCAGGACGGAAAGTATAAGGATGCACTTTTAAATTTGCGGCATGTGCATCTGCAACAAAGGAGGAAGGTGCAGTAAAGCTTTCATTGAAAATATAAGGTTTCCAAGGGCCTACACCATTGGCATATTTGGCAACTTCTTTTAAGCCTTGTGCTGTTGCCATTTCGCCGTAGGTTGTTTTAATGCCTTGAGCAACATAATCTGCAGGACTAGCCGTTTTATCATCATAGAGTTGAATGATTTTGGCATGTTTTAAACTTTTATGGAGTGTCAGTTGATCTTTCATATATTTGAGATTGCTGACTTCAAAAGATTGTAAGTAAATCGGTGCTATGTCACGTGTATATTGGTATTTCGCCAGTGTTTTTAATAAAGGATCTTCAAGTCCTAAATTGTTTTTTTGAAAATAAGTGGGATGCTTGGTTTCGATATATAGACCAATAATTTTTCCTGTTTTCTTATAATTTTTTTCTGCAAGCTCAATAATTTGTTCCAATGTCGGAATGTTGAATTGATCATTGTATTTGGTATTTTCAGGGCGAAGTTTTGGAATACGTTCACGTGCTTTAATTTGATTTAATTCACTCAATGTCAAATCTTCGGTAAACCATCCTGTTAATGACGTTCCATCGATGATTTTGGTTTTTTTGCGATCTGCAAATTGCGCTAATTCACTGATATTACTGGTACCACCAATTTCATTTTCATGACGTGCCACTAGAATGCCGTCTTTGGTTGAAACTAAATCGGGTTCAATGAAATCTGCACCATCATCAATCGCCTTTTGGTATGCTTCTAAGGTATGTTCAGGGCGTAAAGCACTCGCACCTCGGTGACCTACAATAATAATTTTTGGTTCTTTATATTCAGGTTTTGAGATTGTTGTTGAATCATTATTATCGTCATTACAAGCGCTTAAAAGTGCCATGATACTGGTCATTATTAAGGTTTTTTTAATCATTTTCTACTCAAATTATGCTGTTAACGTTTGCATGAGTGTGAAAAACTTGATTGACAGAATGATGACATTGCTATGAAGAAATGATGAAATTACAAAAACTTATTTTTTCTATTTTATATAATTCTCCATAATTTCTTCATATTTAATGATAAAATTCAGTTTTCTGTTATTTGTTCTTGAGTTTTTTTATGAACTCACAGAATATCCATAGAAAGGGATTTTAGGGTTGTAGCTAAAATACTCTCAGCTTTGGTCATGGAACTAGAAAATAGCCAAACTATGCTCATCATTTCCTTGCAGAGTATGTCAGCGCATGGTCATTCAATTTTAGTCGTTGATATAGAAATTTATGAGTTAATTGACGCACCCTGAGTCTTTACGAGATTTATAATATTCATCTGCTACAGAATTTAATCTGATGCTTTCAAAATTCTTTATTCATCGTCCTATTTTTGCTTGTGTACTCGCCATCATTGTGATGGCATTGGGTATTTTCTCCGTTATTCATCTTCCTGTAGAGCGTTATCCCGATATTGCACCACCTAGAATCACTGTGTCAGCGACTTATACAGGTGCAGATGCGGAAACAGTTGAACAGAGTGTAACCCAAGTTTTAGAACAACAGATCAAAGGTATAGACAATCTACTTTATTTTAGTTCGAGTAGTGACTCTTCTGGGCGTGCACGAATCAGTATTAGTTTTGAGAATGGAACGGATCCTGATACCGCACAAGTCCAAGTTCAAAATAGTATTAATAGTGTGATTAGCCGTTTACCTGAAGATGTTCAGCGTCAAGGGGTCAATGTTTATAAATCACTTGGCGATACGTTTATGGTCGTGGGTTTATACGACGAAACGGGGAAAAGCAATAATATTGAATTAGGTGATTATCTTTCTGACCATATTGAGCAAGAGCTTTCTCGTATTGACGGTGTCGGGGAAGTTGATGTTTTTGGCTCACAATATGCAATGCGCATTTGGTTAAATCCGAATTTATTACGTCAATATCAACTGATGCCGAGCGATATTCGTACAGCAATAGAGGCTCAAAATACTCAAGTTGCGGCAGGTGGAATCGGGGATTTACCCACAGTTGATGATCAATATTTAAATGCTAAAGTCACTGCAGGTTCACGTTTAAAAACAGTTGAAGAATTTCGAAACATCATTGTCAAATCCAATGTGGATGGCAGTTACGTTTATTTAAAAGATGTTGCACGTATTGAATTGGGTGCTGAAAATTACCAATCCTTTAATACCATTAATGGTTTTCCATCATCAGGTATCGGGATTTCTTTATCCTCTGGTGCAAATGCTTTAGCAACTTCAGCTTTGATCAAGGCTGAATTGGCACAAATTACACAAAAATTACCGCATGGCTATAAGATAGTTTATCCACGAGACAACACGCCTTTCGTGCAAGAGTCGATTAAAGAAGTTATCAAAACTTTATTTGAAGCCATCATTCTGGTTGTGATTGTCATGTTTGTTTTTTTACAAAGCTGGCGTGCAACTTTAATTCCAACTATTACTGTTCCTATCGTGATATTGGGAACATTTGCCGTGTTGTTTGCATTGGGAATCAGTATCAATACATTGACATTGTTTGCTCTAGTACTTGCGATTGGTCTATTGGTAGACGATGCCATTGTCGTTGTTGAAAATGTGGAACGACTGATGCATGAGCGTGGATTATCTGCAAAACAAGCCTCTATTGAATCTATGCAGGAAATGACTGGTGCTTTGATCGGGATCACTGTTGTGCTTACTGCTGTGTTTATTCCCATGGCTTTTTTCACAGGATCGACAGGGGTGATTTATCGCCAGTTCTCCATTACCTTAGTTGCAGCAATGGCTTTGTCACTCTTGGTTGCATTGATTTTGACACCTGCTTTATGCGCAATCATTCTTAAACCTAATCCAAAAACTATGCGTTGGGCAAATGGGTTTAATCAAAAACTTGAGCATTTAAAACAAGCCTATTTAAAACTTGTTGCAAAGACTCTGCAATTGAAGTGGGTCGTTCTAGTCATTTTTATTGGGTTAGTTAGTGTTTTTGCAATGATTTATCGGGTTTTACCGACCAGTTTTATACCCAGTGAAGATCAAGGAATGTTGAGCGTTCAATTCCGCCTTGCGGAAGGTGCACCGATTTCCAAGAGCCGAATTGTCGGTGAAGAAATTCGTCAATATTTCCTAGAAAAAGAACAACAAAATGTCAATATTGTACTGATTCGTTATGGTCGTAATTTCTCAGGAACAGGGCAAAACTTAGGCACAGGTTTTATTGCATTAAAACATTGGGATGAACGTGTAGGGAGTGCCAATTCAGCTCAAGCCATCCGTGAACGTGCAATGAAATATTTTAAAAATAATAAAAATGCCAATATTACAGTGATGATGCCTTCTTCTGTGAATGGTTTGGGCAATAGCAACAGTATTGAATTTTGGATTCGGGATATTAATGGTCAAGGTCGGAAATACTTAGATCAGCAGTTTGAATTACTCAAAAATGAAGCGACAAAAGTAACTACTTTTGAAAACTTAGACAAACAGTCTAATCCTGATAAAGCGAAGCTCAAAGTTGAGGTAAATCAAAAATTAGCCTTGGCAAATGGTCTATCTCAGTCTGAAATCAACAGCACACTCTCTGCTGCTTGGGGAGGCTCATATATCAATGATTTTATTGACCGTGGTCGAATTAAACGAGTCATGATGCAAGCTGATGCAGCATTTCGTTCCAAGCCCGAAGATTTGCAATATTGGACGGTACGCAACGCACAAAATCAAATGATTCCGTTTAGTAATTTTGCAACAATCAATTGGGATGGTGGGCCTGATGTTGTCAATCGTTTTCAAGGCTATACAGCCCTAGAAATGGAAGCAGATGCAACAAAAAATACCAGTTCTGGCGTGGCAATGCGTGATATTCAAAAGCTGATTGCTCAACATGATGGAATTGATGTGGCATGGAGTGGTTTGTCATTCGAAGAACAGAAATCAAGCAGTCAGGCTTTATGGCTCTATTTAGTTTCAATTGGATTTATTTTCTTATGTCTTGCTGCTTTATATGAAAGTTGGTCGATTCCGACAGCAGTGATTGCAGCCATTCCGCTTGGCGTCGGTGGTAGTATTATTTTCAGTAAATTGATGGGGTTTCCAAATGATATTTACTTCCAAATAGCTTTACTCACCACTATTGGTCTGTCATGTAAGAATGCGATCTTAATTGTAGAATTTGCAGCAATTGCACAAGAAAAAGGTCAAACTGCAGTTGCTGCTGCATTAGAAGCGGCAGGGCTGCGCTTACGTCCTATTTTAATGACTTCATTGGCCTTTGGTGCAGGTGTAATTCCTTTGGTTTTTGCTTTTGGCGCAGGGGCTGCAAGCCGTCAGGAAATTGGTGTAAGTGTATTGGGGGGCGTTGTTTTTGGGACAGTTTTAGTGCTGATTTTTATTCCATTTATGTACGTGTTGATTCGATCATTCTCGAAATCTAAAACCAGTTAAAGTAACGGTCATTTATCCAACTTTAAGTTAAAATTAACCGCAGTTTTTTAAATTTGGATTATTGAAATACAGGCAATTTAGCGTGTTTAGACAGCACCTTCAAATGATTTAAATACGATGATCTATCTTAAATTGCGAATAGGCCATTATTTTTATAATGGCCTTTTTTATGGATTAATGATGTCTATGTTTAAAATGTGATATATCGATTTGAACACAGGATATATACAATTCACTTGAA
>NZ_RAXT01000039.1 GCF_003611475.1 Acinetobacter rongchengensis
TTTAGTTTTTCTTTCGTCTGCATGTTTTTTCGACTAAATTCATTAAAAAATCATTTTTTTATCTATTTTTTGAGCAATTTTATAAATAAATCCCGCTTAAGCAGGATTTATTGCAACTTTTATTTCAGTTTATTTGGCTTTATCTATAAATAACTGCGTGCTGTATTCAGATGTTGCTAACTTCTGAATTTTCTTTTGCCCTATTTGACCAGATAAACTTTGTGTATATTTTAAAAAAGCTTCTGCATAATCTAAGCCTACGTTTAAACGCCGATCTCCAGTAATTGTCTTGAATGTTGCATAGTAATCACCACCATTGGCTAAAAAGTCGATCGTGATTATCTTATAGGTTTTGTTTAGGTCTAAATTTTCATACTGTCCCAAATGATTACGCACTTGAATTTGATTTAAACGCTGTCCTTTATCTTTTGTGAAATCAACATTCCAACGTAAACCACCTGTATATGGATAGCTTCCTGTATTATTTTGTGCAATCACACCATCTATTACATCCTCTAAAGTGGCTTTAACCTCTGCACCTGTGAGGTCTAAACGTACTAAAGTGTTTTTAAAAGGTAAGACATTATAAATTTTGCCAACACTGACATCTCCAAGCCCAACATCTTCACGTACCCCACCACCATTTTGAAAGGAGATGTCTGCATTAAAGAAAGTTTTTCCTTGTTGTAAAAATGCTTCTGCAATAATTTGCTGAATATCACCACCATGCTGGTCAACATGCGTGTTCTTATTACACACATCGCCTAAAGTTGAGCGATTCACATCTCGTTGCGTACCTGGTACACGACGTGAACATAGATTATCTGTTGCTTGTCCTACGATTTCCTGTGCAAATTTCTTTTTCTGTTCTTGATATGGTTTTAAAACATCTAAGGTTTTTTGTAATGGTGCAACGACGTTAAACGGCACATTCTCTGTTTTAAATTGATTGAGAATATTTTGTTTTTCTGTTTCGGTAACTGTTTTTGCGTCTTTAGCTGTTCGTATAAAGTTATTACCAATGAGTACATGTGGTGTGCCACTACAGCTTTCTAGATTGCCATTTTTATCAAAATTCACTTTTAAATCACCAACAACGTAGCTGTATTGCCAAGCTTGTGCAATACAAACCAAATGCCCATCTTTATTTTTAAGTTGTGTTGGATAAGCGCCCTCAGGCGTCATTCCATATTTTTTAAGGCTATCTGGCCCCAACAAGGTATGCGAATCGCCACCAATGATGACATCGACATCCGTCAATGATTTTGCCAATTGTTGATCTAAATCGTAGCCTACATGGGTTTGTAAAATTATATTTTTAATCCCCTGTGCTTTAAATTGATCAATTTGCTTTTGTGCAGTTTCAATTTCATCTGTAAATAAGGTATCTGCATTGGGTTGTGAAGAGTTCTTGGTTTTCTTTGCTACCGTTAAACCAATAATGGCAATTTTTACCCCATCTTTTTCGAATATTTGTGATTTTAGAACACGATTGGTTTTATAAAGCGGTGACGAAGCACCAAACGTGACATTGGCGGTTAAAATTTTGGTTTTTTCTTTACATGAACTTTGATCCAAGAAATCTATAAACGTCTTTAATCCATCATCTTTTGAATCAAATTCATGATTGCCAGGCGTGAAGGTATCAAAGCAAACCGTATTCATTGCATCGGCATCTGCTTTACCATCCGTCAAGTTATAGTACAGGTCTCCTGTGATTGCATCACCTGCATGAATTTTTAAAACGTTTTTATTTTCTATAGCAAGTTGATTAATAAGTGCAGCAACTCTTGCAAAACCACCACTTGCAACGCTGAACTCCTCATCACCCGTTCCAAGATTCATTTTAAACTTGATTGCTTCTTCGTCTAGATGTGAATGGTGATCATTGATATGTAAAATATTGAGTTCTAAGGACTTAGCTTCAACGGCTGGAGGACGTACAGTATTGTTATTGTCATCATCACAAGCAATCAGCATGAATGAAAGTGTTGTTAAAATTAGTACCTGTTTTTTATTATTAATCAACATGATAAAACCAATCAATAATTAGAATAATTTATAGTTTGGCAAATATTTGTTTAGATTTGATGAATGGCTACTCGTTCTTTTTTAAATTTAGTTGCTCAGAACTTTTTAGTTCAGCTTTTTATAAAAATAGTCTTTCAAGTTGGATCATGACTTATTACTTTATTTGAGACTTAGCGTATTTTCATGCAATTAACAGCAATTTTTAAGGCGATAATCTTGTAAATTTAAATACAATTATCATAAATAACCGATGTCTCATGCTGTATTTGTTAAACAGGCAATCATCAACCTTAAAAACAAAAAATAATGTGATGAGATTTGTGTTTTTAAATATTAAAATAGCAAAAATAATCACAAAAGTGATAATTTACCTTGAACTAAGTCAAATAAATTTATATAAAATAAGTATAATAATTTTTTCATTTTGAAAATCATTTGTTGTGGAATAATTCATGGAATCATTATTTTTCAATACATTGAATTTTAAAATAGATTTTATTATTTGTATTGAATTATACAAATTATCGACTAATAACATTATTTTTATCGGAAAATAGAGCAAAAACTCTACCCTTGTCATATATTGGACAAAACACGATCAAATTAAAAACGTAAGTATAGGGAAATGCTATGAAAAATAAATTACTTGTATGCACTATATTGTCGAGTATTTCTAGTTTGGCACAAGCAAAGCAGGATGTATGTGTTTTCGATTTACTGGGGAAAGCGGGTGAATCGTATAAAATGATGGAAGAATGGGCATTAGCAGCAAAAGATTGGAATAAAGATATTCAGCTGATCGCTTACCAAAATGAAGAGCTTGCAGATAAAGATTTTAAAAATGGTAAATGTGATGCCGTATACATGACAACCATGCGCGCACGTCAATTTAACAAATTCGCAGGCTCAATTGATGCACTTGGTGGTGTACCAAACAATGCGATTGCGCTCAAAGCCATCACTTTCGTTTTAGACAAACGAAATGCAAAACGTTTAAAAACCACGGTTGATGGTGAAGAATACGAAATTGGTGGTATTGGTCAAATTGGACCTGCTTATATTTTTGTCAATGACCGTTCAATTAACAACATTGAAAAAGCACGTGGTAAGAAGTTTGCCGTACTTTCTTATGATAAAGCCCAAATTGCAATGGTCGAGCGTGTTGGTGCGATTCCAGTGCCATCTGATATATCTAACTTCGTTAAAAAATTTAATAATGGTGAAGTGCCTGTGGTTGGCGCGCCTGCATATGCCTTTAAACCCTTAGAAATGGAAAAAGGCTTGGGTTCTAAAGGTGCTCTGATTAATTTTCCAGTATTGAATGTCACGATGGATCTTGTGCTTAGATCACAAAAATTTCCAGCTTCTTTTGGAGCCCAATCTAGAACATGGTTTGTCAAACAACTGCCTCGACAATTTAATATGGTAAAACGTTTGGAAAGTAGTATTCCTGCCAAATACCGTTTAAATTTAAGTAAAGCAGATGTTGAAAAATATCAAATGTTACTTCGTGAAGGTCGTATAGATTTAACGAAGCAAGGCGTATATGACCCAATTATGATGTCTGTATTAAAAAGAGCACGTTGCACCGTAGACCGCACCAATTTTGAATGCTCACTTGGTGGGGAATAATACCCTTATTCACAAATATTTAGCCTACTTAATAAAAATCAGACAGAGGTGGCATCCTAAAACTGTCTGATTTTTATTTTCAAGCTTAAAACAACTTGGAAGTATTACAACTTACTGCGCTGAAGGTTGTTCTATTGTGTTCGGATCATTGGTTACTTGAGTTGGCTGTGATTGTTGCATATTCGCATCACTTTCAACGGCAATACCTTGTTGTGAGGAATCAACAGTCGCAGTTTGAGCAGATTGTTGATCACTCATTGTTGCTGTTTGTTGTGCTGTTTCTGGTGATTGTGTCGATTGATTTGAAGTACATGCCGTACTTAACGTCGCAACACCAACCAATACACCTAAAATAAGACCTGACTTTTTCATCATATATTCCTTTTTCACTCGAATTAAAAATACGACAGCCCGAGAACTGCCGTGCTGCATATCATTGCTAATTTTTTCAAAAGAATCGTTATGACTTGGTTAGCCTTTTAACGTGTTGGCGTATAATTTATGCAAAGTTTATTAAATCAATTATTTATTTTTACCAACTATAATCTTCAGTCTAAGATTTTGTTTTCAATCTTTTTATTGTTCAATTTATAAATTTTTAGTATTTATTTGCAAAGCTTAAATATATATTTTGATATCAAAGCACCTACTTTCGTTACATTGTTAAAAAGTTAACAAATCGCCTTAAATCGTTTTAGGCAAAAAAAAAGCTTACCCAAAAAAGACCAGGTAAGCTACGAAAACACATTGAGGGTGAAATATAGGCTTGATAATTACGATTTGATGCAGTCATTCCTATTTTCAATTCTGTAATCTTTTTCTTCTTTATCTTTCTCTATCAATCATCCATCTTTCTATGAGATAAAACCCTATGTCGTTTAAATCGAAACGACACAATCTATAAAATATAAAACTCAGTTTGATCGTTTTGATCGTTACAACTCAGGCTAGACATAAGTTTAGAAAGTTTTTCTTTAAATACCATTGCATTTTTGTAAGATTAAAAAGGTAAATTTTCTGACCAATGACTTGAATTTTAACGACTCGCCCGCACCTTTATGATTATTCATGAATTAAACGATCATGGCAGTTCAGTACTAACGCAGTTAATCTGACGCCGAAAAGGACTGTACATGTTTAAAAACCCATTTAAACGGAGTAAATCAATGGCGACTGAGCATAACCAAGACGCTCAAGATCTTCAAAACGAGCAAGCCGAACAGCAAACTCAAGCTGAAACAGAGCAGGCAGAAGTGACCGTTGAAGATTTACAAGCAAATATTCAAAAACTTGAAGAAAACTTAAAACTTGAAAAGGCCCGTACAGCAAATGCTGTATACGAAGCTCAAAAGAGTGTTGAACGCATTCAACGTGAATCTGAAAAACATAAAGACACCGTGCTCGAGAAATTTGCCAAAGAGCTTGTTGAATCGGTGGATAACTTAGAGCGTGCTATTCAAGCTGCAACTGAAGAAACTCCTGTGGTTGAAGGTGTAAGACTGACCTTAAAATCGTTATTAACAACGCTCGAAAAATTTGGTGTTGTTGAAGTAGATACAACCAATGGTTTTAATGCTGACCTTCATCAAGCAGTCGGTATCGATCCAAATGCTCAAGCCAACCAAATTGGTACTGTTTTGCAAAAGGGTTATACCTTAAATGGTCGCTTACTCCGCCCTGCAATGGTCATGGTCGGTCAATAATTGTGAATCAGAGCAAGTTGTATATTGCTCATGGTGTAAAAATTAGTGCTTTTTGAAAATATTTTCATGAATTTTCATCGTAGATGACTTGAAAATTTTGCAACGGCTCTCATATCGGATAACAAGAAAATCCCTTTTTAACTCCTCTCTAGCAAAGGAGAAATATAAGGGATTCAAAAAAATTTAGAGGAAAATATTAATGGCTAAAATTATCGGTATTGACTTAGGTACAACTAACTCATGCGTAGCAGTACTTGAAGGCGATAAAGTTAAAGTAATCGAAAACGCTGAAGGTGCTCGTACAACACCATCGATTGTTGCATATAAAGATGGCGAAATTTTGGTAGGTCAATCTGCTAAACGTCAAGCAGTAACCAATCCTAAAAATACATTGTATGCAATCAAACGTTTAATCGGTCGTAAATACGAAGATTCAGCTGTACAAAAAGATATTGGTCTTGTTCCTTACAAAATCGTTAAGGCAGACAATGGCGATGCTTGGGTTGAAGTAAACGACAAAAAGCTTGCACCACAACAAGTTTCTGCAGAAATCTTGAAAAAAATGAAGAAAACTGCGGAAGATTACTTAGGTGAAACAGTAACAGAAGCTGTAATTACTGTTCCTGCTTACTTTAACGATGCACAACGTCAAGCAACTAAAGATGCGGGTAAAATTGCTGGTTTAGATGTTAAACGTATTATCAACGAACCAACTGCTGCTGCGCTTGCGTTCGGTATGGATAAAAAAGAAGGCGATCGTAAAGTTGCTGTTTATGACTTAGGTGGTGGTACTTTTGATGTATCAATCATTGAAATTGCAGACTTAGATGGCGACCAACAAATTGAAGTATTGTCTACCAATGGTGATACATTCCTAGGTGGTGAAGACTTTGATAATGCATTGATCGACTACTTAGTTGAAGAGTTCAAAAAAGAGCAAAACTTCAACTTGAAACAAGATCCTCTTGCACTTCAACGTTTAAAAGAAGCAGCTGAAAAAGCAAAAATTGAGCTTTCTTCATCTACTTCTACAGAAATTAACTTGCCATACATCACTGCGGATGCAACTGGTCCAAAACACTTAGTGATGAATGTAACACGTGCGAAACTTGAAGGTTTGGTTGCAGATTTAGTTGCTCGTACCATTGAGCCTTGTAAAATTGCACTTAAAGATGCAGGTCTTTCGACTTCTGACATCTCTGATGTAATCTTGGTGGGTGGTCAATCACGTATGCCAATGGTTCAACAGAAAGTACAGGAATTCTTTGGTAAAGAGCCACGTAAAGACGTGAACCCTGACGAAGCTGTTGCAATCGGTGCTGCAATTCAAGGTGCGGTATTGTCTGGTGATAAAACAGACGTACTTTTACTTGACGTAACACCATTGACGTTAGGTATTGAAACAATGGGCGGTGTTTTAACAGCTATCATTGAGAAAAATACAACGATTCCTGCGAAGAAATCTCAAGTATTCTCAACAGCTGCGGATAACCAACCTGCTGTAGACATTTCAGTTTACCAAGGTGAACGTAAAATGGCTCAACAAAACAAATTGTTGGGTAACTTCCAATTAGGCGATATTCCACCTGCTCCACGTGGTGTGCCACAAATTGAAGTGTCATTTGACATCAATGCGGATGGTATTTTGAAAGTCTCTGCGAAAGATAAGAGCACGGGTAAAGAGCAATCGATCCAGATTAAAGCAAACTCAGGTTTGTCTGATGCTGAAATCGAAGCAATGATCAAAGATGCAGAAGCGAATGCGGAAGAAGATCGTAAGTTTGAAGAACTTGCTAAAGCACGTAATGAAGCAGATGCGTTAGTTTCAAGCGCTCAAAAAGCAGTCAAAGATCTTGGTGAACAAGTGACTGCTGATGAGAAAACAGCAATTGAAACTGCTGTTTCTGAACTTGAAGCAACTGCAAAAGACAATGATCTTGATGCGATTAAAGCAAAAACTGAAGCTTTACAAAACATCATCATGCCGATCACACAGCGTGCTTATGAAGCTGCTCAAGGCCAAGGTGGAGCTCAAGGCTTCGACCCGAACCAATTCGGTGGTGATGCTGGTCAACAACAGCAAAAAGCGGATGATGGCGTTGTAGACGCTGAATTCACTGAAGTTAAAGATGACAAAAAATAATTTGTCACTTTAATTAGATTTAAAACTAAAAAACCGCTCAAGTGATTGAGCGGTTTTTTTGAGCTTATTGTTAAGACATTTCACTAAAAATATTCATGAACTTATTTAAATAAAAATAAATATGTTAATTTAGCTTGGTAACATAGTCGCAGAATAAAAAGGTTTAAGAATGAAAAATCATCCTATCGTGTCTCTTCATGTTTACTATACCTTGATCATTGCTCAATTGGTGCTGCCTGTACTTGCGACTGCAATCGATATGTTTAGTACAGATCCTGAGTTAAGACTATTAGATAGAACCTTATATATTGAACCACAAGCATGGGAAGGTATTTTCATTGCTATTGTTGCCATCACAGTATTAGTCATCACTTTTGGACTATTTTTCCGTAAAGATTGGGCCAGAAAAGCCTATTTATATACGTTCTTCCCTGCTTTTTTAGTTTATTTCATGCCCTATTTGCACTGGTTTTATATGAGCAGCTTTGCGGCTATTTTCAATGACTTAGCTTTTGTCTGTTCGGGGATTCTACTGATGATTTTTGTAACACCTGTTCTTTATGAGCCAATATTTGAAAAAGATTAATCGCCATAGTTATAATTCATACAACAACAATCTTTGTTTCACGTGGAGCGAGTAAGGAGCTTCCTCTTCCTTTGATTAATCAATTGCTAATAAGAAATATATTATTTAATATCAAAAACTTAAACAAACAAAACAATAACTATTTGTGACGATGACTTGCGATTATGTAAATTTCAGCTAAATTAGTGATAACAAAAATTATTTTTAATAAAATACATGCGCTTTTGGTTACTGGTTGCTTTGATTGTTTTTACAGCCTATTTTTTGATGCAACGAATGATGTACCCTCAACTCAATCACAATTCTGTGGTTGATCGACTATCACACCCGCTTGATACTCGTTTACGTTATCGTATTGGCGACGTCGATCCACGTTTTAATCTAAGTCAAGATCAGATAAAAACACTATCACAACAAGCAGCAGATATTTGGCATTTAGGTACAATGAAAAGCTTATTTGTTTATGATCCCAATGCTCAACTCAGCATAAACTTAATTTATGATGAACGCCAAGCAGAATCCTCTGCACGAAAACAAGAAATACGAATTTTGGAAAATACGCAACAATATACACAAAATGAAAAACAGAGAGTTCAGCAAATACAGAGCGAATTAGATCTTGCCAACCGAGAGCTAGAGATTCAAAAGACCAATTATCAAACCAAAGTTGATCAATATAACCAACTAATTAACATGATTAATCAATCTCAACAAAATTTAAGCCCATACCAAAGACAGCAGCTTGAACAACAAAAAGAGCAACTCACAATTGATCAAAGTCAATTGAAACAACAACTTGATGCTTATAATCAAAAAGTAAATGACTTGAATCGACAAGTTGATCAACTCAATTCAATTAATCAACAATTTAACCAATCTGTTGATCAATTCAATACTCGCTTTCAGCCTAGACAGTTTGATAAAGGTGTTTTTGATGGTAAAAGTATCAAAATTTATGAGTTTGAATCTCATGATGATTTACGTGTCACCATCGCACATGAGCTTGGACATGCTTTAGGCTTAAAACACAATACAGACCCAAAAGCTTTGATGTATCCCACCATGAAAGATCAAGATTTGCAGAATTTCAAATTAACAACAGCAGATTTAGCCATGTTAAAATAGAACAATAAATCAGCAAAATCATACTTTTTTATGTGTTCGACAACCCATAATTAATTTAGGTATTTAAATTACTTTTGCCCCATTTTTGTTAAAAATCATGTTATTGTGAGTCGATAACGCAATATATAAGGAGAAGGCTGTGAGTTATTATCATATTATCTTAGAAGTAAATGATCACATCAGCACGATTGAACAAACGCGTGATATCGAAATTTTTGATATTACTGAAATTCAGCCTTATCTCTACTCTATCCTATTGCCTTATTTCAATGAGCAAATGATTGAACTTGAAGATGATAATATTGAATTTAAAGATATTCTCCATCTAGAAATTAAACAGACATTATTGCCAATTCAACACTTAATTGAAGAAGAACAAAAACAGCTACCTAGCGACACTGATGTCACCATCACAGCCTATGAAATTTTCAACGATCGTGATCATACTCAAGATGTAACTGCTGTGGTTTTAGATCTATTGGAAGCGGTTAAAATCGATCAGTCTCCAATTGAATAAAAAGCAGACTAAATTTATATAAAATAAAAAGGTCTGTTTAAGCAGACCTTTTTAAATAAAACTTTTTATAAACAACAATATGAATGACTATTTCAAGCCATTTCTCGTGATAAAAATCACTGCATCATCTGTTTAGCTGCTTCATTTCTAAATGCATTTAAAACCTGTTGCCCTGCTCGACCTGTTGGGTTCAAGCCTAATTTAATTTGCTCCTGCTGAATCGCTTGTCGTGTTTTATCGCCAATCAAACCATCCGCATCACCAATTGCATAACCCTTTTTCAATAAATAATTTTGAATTTCACGGCGCTCTGCCCGAGAAGTACCTGCATCATTGGTTGGCCAAGCCGTTTGAAAATAGCCCTTGCCTTGCAAACGATCTGATAAATGTGCTATCGCCAATGCATAGCTTTCTGCAGCATTATAGGCATAGATCGAATCAAAGTTTTTAAAGACTAAAAATGCTGGACCATTTTCACCCGCAGGCATCATCAAACCTGCCTGAGAACTTTCTGATAAATTACCCTGAATAATTGGCGTACCATCTACACGTGTAAAGCCACGATTCACCCATGAATTTAAAGATTTTTTATTACGGCGACTTTCACCATTGACTGAAACGCCTTCTGGAATTTGAACTTCAAAACCCCATGGCATTCCTGTTTGCCACCCCCGTTTTTTTAAGAAATTGGCGGTTGACGCTAAAGCATCTGAAGTACTTGAAACCAAGTCACGGCGGCCATCTCCATCAAAATCTACCGCTAATTCCTCATAAGTAGATGGCATAAACTGAGTATGACCAAAAGCCCCCGCCCATGAACCTTTCAACTGATCCTCTCTTAAATCACCACGTTGTAAAATACGCATCGTGGCAAAAAACTCACCTCTGAAATAACTTTGACGACGACCTTCACAACTCAAGGTACCTAAAGCTTGTAATAATGGATACTTCCCTGAAATATCACCAAAATTACTCTCAACACCCCATACAGCCACTACTGTTTCAGCAGGTACACCATAAGCAGCAGCAACACGATTCAACACGTCTCGGTGTTGCGCTAACATTTGACGCCCCTTCTCTACTCGCTCATCATCCACCAAACCTGATAAATAATCCCAAATTGGTGTAGAAAATTCAGGTTGATAATCCAATTTACTGATGACTGAATAATCTGGACTTAAATTTTCGGTATAGCGATCATAGGTCGAACCACTCACGCCTGACGCCATCGCTTGAGAACGAAGGTTGGCAAGACAACTTTGAAAATTAGAATTTGCTGAAAATGTTGAATTTGATGTTGTAATTGTAGTGCCTGATGAGGGTTGACCATTAATGATCAATTCCGCATGAGCATGAGAAATCGCCAATAAAGCAGATCCGCAAAGTAATGAGAAGTAACGCATAATATCCACAATTGCTTTTAAATTTAAATTATGTGAATACCATATCAGTCTGTGAATAAAATGACAGATGTAAAAACGTAAAATTTGAATTCATTCCCTTCATTTTAAATTCATATTTTCTAATCTATTTTGAATTTAAAAAACTTACCCACAGCAGTATCGTTTGCTATTTTTAAATTTAAAACAGCATCTCAAATTTAAATTCAAACTGATACACAACCATGATATTTCACACTTATTGTTTTAAATTCAAATCTAAAAATAGTAGAAGTAAACTAATTACATATTGATATTAATCACTATTTTTTATTTTAGTGGATAAATATTCTAAAACCACCTTTGATATTATTTTAAATTCAAAAACAACAGAGCTTTAAATTTAAAGTTTTAAATTCAAAAATTATTTGTCTTTTTAAATTTAAATCACTTATGGATAACCCACATTCTTCTGAATTATTTTTTAAATTTAAATGTGTGAAATCACTTTAAATTGATTTTTAAATTTAAATTTTTTTACATTTTAAGTGGAAGTCTCTGCTTTATTTTTATATCAATTGTGGTTTTTTTATGCAATTAAACTTTTAATTTTTCGACCAATGACGCATACAAAATCAAGGAGCGCCATCATACCGAAATCAAGGCAATAAAAAAGCGGTCAAATGATTGACCGCTTTTTTTACAAACAAAGTTGGGCTTAAATGCTCATATCTTCGCTTAGTGCCAATGGATTAGGTAAAATCTTCGCCAATTGACGACACAAAGTCGTTAATTCAGCACTGTCATTCGGCATAAGCGTGATATGACCAATCTTGCGACCTTCACGCTCAGTTTTATTATAAAGGTGCATATGCACACCATTTAAAGCCAAGATATCTTCAGATTTTGGATACTGCCCAATGATATTGATCATCACCGTTGGGCGTACAACTTCCGTTGAACCCAATGGTAAACCTGCTACAGCACGAATATGATTTTCAAACTGTGAGCACACCGCACCTTCAATCGACCAATGACCTGAATTGTGCACACGAGGCGCCATTTCATTGGCATATAAGCCTTTGTCAGTGACAAATAACTCGAGCGTTAACACACCAACATAATTCAAATGATTGAGTAAACGAGTAATGTAATCTTGCGCGACAGGTTGTAAATCTGAACTGTTTGGCGCAGGAACAATCGAATGCGAAAGGATGCCATGATGATGATGATTTTCAGCCAATGGCCAAGTTTTCACGTCACCATCGATACCACGTACCGCAATAATTGATACTTCACGTGAGAAAGTCACAAAACTTTCTGCGATCAAAGTCCCCGCGGGGCCAAGTTCTGCCCAAGCTTGATCAATTTGATCTGCTGAACGCAATACAAACTGACCTTTACCATCGTAGCCACCCGTTGCCGTTTTCAGGACAATTGGTAAACCTAGCTCAGCCACAGCAGCCTTTAAACTGTCCAAAGAATCGACTGCTTTATACGGCGCAACAGGAATATCTAATTCATCGAATAGTGCTTTTTCTGACAAACGATGTTGTGCAATAGCCAAAGCCTGACGTGGTGGATGCAAATCTTTTTGTTTGGTGAGCACATCAACATCCGCCAATGGGGTATTTTCAAACTCAAGACTAAAAACATCTGCACTTGCAATAAAATCTTGTAAGCCATTTTCAGCATGACTAGAAAAAACTTGACCTAATATTGCGGATGGGCAGTCTGCATTGGCTTCAAAGAATGTACATTGAATATTTAACGGTAGTGCGGCTTGCGCCATCATACGGCCGAGTTGACCACCACCAAAAATACCGATGGTTTTATTCATAAGCTGTGTCCCGTTTTAAACTTGGCTTTAAATTTGACCTGGAATATTGTTACTTGCCACTTTATCCGTTTGGGCAGCACGGAAATCAGCAACATTTTTTGCGATTTCAGGACGTGTTAAACCAAGAATCTGTGCCGCCATAATGGCTGCATTCGTTGCACCTGCAGGCCCTATTGCCAACGTACCTACAGCAATACCAGCAGGCATTTGTACAATCGAAAGCAATGAATCTACTCCATTTAAAATAGAAGATTTTACAGGAACACCCAATACTGGCAGATCTGTTTTAGCAGCACACATCCCTGGTAAATGCGCCGCACCACCTGCACCTGCAATGATCACTTGGATACCGCGTTCACGTGCTGTTTCTGCATATTCGAATAAACGATCTGGCGTACGATGCGCAGAAACAACTTCAGCTTCAAAAGGGACACCAAGCTGTTTCAGCATATTGGCAGTGTTTTCGAGAGTCGCCCAATCCGATTGAGAACCCATGATAATTCCAACTAGAGGAGCGTCTTGTACAGCGGCCGCATTCATTGCAAATATTCCATAAACGAATGTAAGGAAGTTTAAATTCTGGGTAATCCAGTCTTTAAATGAATATCAAGAAGCTCGCTATTATAGACTGATTTTTCATCTCACGAAAATTTAACAGAGCTCGTCGAGCATTATTTTCAGTATTTTTTTTGAAAATAAAGCATACATCGTTGTTTTAAACGGATCACTGAGACCTAAAAACAAAAAATACACAGCCCAATAAACACAGACCCGCCCATAAGTAATCGAGCTTAAAAGGTTGTTTAAATAGGAAAATCATAAAAGGAACAAAGACCAGTAATGTCACAACTTCTTGGGTAATCTTCATTTGTCCCAAAGACCAGCCATGTTGCGCCAATAACCGTGTCGCAGGAATCATAAAACTGTATTCAAGTAGGGCTATGACCCAGCCAAATAAAATGGCTTGCCATAACGGCGCAGCGTGTAAAAATTTTAAATGCCCATACCATGCTAAAGTCATGAAGCAATTGGAGATAATTAACAATAAGAGGGGGAGGGATAAAGCCATTTTCAGCTCAGAATTATTCTAAAAGCAGATAGATTACACGTATATTTTAAAAGATTGATAAATTTTAGTGCTATTTTTTATCGTTGTAGATTCATTATGATTTTAACTGTACCTGACAATATGATTAAAAGAAAATGATTGCATCACTGGACCATATTTACAAGATCAACTCATAAAAATAGATCAGCCAAAATCATAACAAGAAAAACTATCTTTTCCCCTTAACCCTTGCTATCGTTGCTTTCAAATCGAATTAATCACGACAACAGCACAACAAAAAGTGATGTGTCTAAAAAGCAGTGGAGTTAAAAAGAATGCATCTGCATATTCTGGGTATTTGTGGCACCTTTATGGGTTCTTTAGCACTATTGGCCCGTGATCTAGGGCATAAGGTGACTGGCTCAGATGCGAATGTCTATCCACCGATGTCCACTCAGCTTGAAAATGCAGGCATTACCTTAATGCAAGGTTATGATCGTAGCCATTTGCAGCCTCACCCCGATCTTGTTATCGTCGGCAATGCCATGAAACGTGGTATTGATGCTGTGGAATACATGTTAAATGAAGGTCTACCTTATATTTCAGGCCCTCAATTCCTTGCAGATCATGTATTACAAGGTAAGCATGTCCTTGGTGTCGCAGGAACACATGGTAAAACGACTACAACAACCATGTTGGCTTGGGTTCTTGATCAGGCTGGTTTAAACCCAGGTTTCTTAATCGGTGGCGTACCTTTAGGTTTTAGCGAAAGCGCGCGTTTAGGCGGTGGTAAATACTTCTGTGTAGAAGCAGATGAATATGATTCAGCATTCTTCGATAAACGTTCTAAGTTCGTACATTACCACCCTAAAACGGCGATTTTAAATAACCTTGAATTTGACCATGCCGATATCTTTGATGATTTGGCTGCTATTCAAAAACAATTCCATCATTTAGTCCGGACTATTCCAAGCGAAGGTCGCATTATTGCGCCAATTACTGAAAGCAATATCGATGAAGTCTTAGACATGGGCTGTTGGACACCTGTGGTACGTACGTCACTTGAAGCCAATGACACTGCTGAAGTCTATGCCGAACAACTTTCTGCCGATGGTTCACATTTTAAAGTTTTACAACACGGCGTTGTAAAAGGCGAAGTACAGTGGAATATGACAGGGCAGCACAGTGTTGCAAATGCTTTGGCAACCATTGCAGCTGCTGAACATGTTGGTGTTTCAATTGAAACTGCTTGTGAAGCTTTGTCGAATTTTGGCGGTGTAAAACGCCGTATGGAATTGCTCGACACGGTTAATGGAATCGAAGTTTATGATGACTTTGCGCATCATCCAACCGCTATTGATACAACACTAGAAGGCGCACGTAAACGCTTAGGTGAACGTAAACTTTGGGCGATTATTGAACCACGTTCAAACACCATGCGCATGGGTAGCCATAAAGAGGGTTTAGCACATTCTGCACGTTTGGCAGATGAAGTGATTTGGTATCAACCTGAAGGTTTGGATTGGGATTTACAACCCGTTATTGACGCTGCACCGAATAAAGCAGTTATCGCTCGTACACTGGACGATATCATCAATACTGTGGTTGCAGAAGCAGGTGAGGGCGATGCTGTGGTCATCATGTCCAATGGTGGCTTTGGTGGTTTACATCAGAAATTAATTGCTGCTTTAAAAGCAAAATAAACTGTTTTAAATAGTGTAGTACTAACTGAAACACCTCGAAAATTAGGCGTTTTTAGTCTAATTTGAAGGGTGTTTTTCTATATCCATATTGCCAATCATTAAGCTGGATCAATTCATCATATAGATTTTTTTAAATACTGAGATTTTCGAACGATTTAAATTTTTTTATAAATTCGCATTTTCAATTTTCACCAATAAACTTAAAAACTCAGCCATATTTTGTTCATTCAGTTGATATGGTTGAAACTTTTGAAAACCCTGCTTTTCAAAAAAACGTGAAATTCGAGTAGCGTTTTTCACGTATTTCATCGACCACTTAGAAAAATGAATTTTGTCAATTTCATGATCTTTAAAACGATGAATATTCATATGACGACGATCTTGCTGAATCCGTTCAAACAAAACCTCTAATATTTCTTTATTTCCCTCTAAACATTGAAAATACATCCCATCAGAATAATACAATACGCCATAAAGCTGATGTGCATGATTAAAATCGCGCGCGACAGACAAAATATCCTTTAAATCTTGTAATAAATCTGAATCACGCTCAACTCGAGTACTTGCATAACATAATTGTATAGGCATTCTATGTTCCTTTATTGTTTAATTATTCAATGTAACGACTTCATATTTATAAAAATCTAAAAATATCGAGTGAAGATAGAAAGTATACTTATAAATTAAATGATTGATTTTATGAATACTTAAAATACTCAATTTACCAACTGGATTGCTAAAAGGTGAATGCGAATAGTTTTTTATCGATCTAACGATTGTTGTTTTCTACCCTTAACCATTTTACTGATCTAAACCATTTTAGCGGTTATTTTTCTGCAAAAAATCAAAAGAGAAACAGAAGCTTCACAACAATAGCATGCTTGATGATTAGGAAGCTTCTCTACACCTACTTATTGCTACCATCGATAAATTTTTAAATAGCAACTAAGCTGCCACATCTACAAAACTTTTCTCACGGCGGAACATGACATCGACATAAGAGCAAGTTGGCACAATTTTTAAATTGTTTTCACGTGCAAACTCAACCAAGGTATCTAACAATTGTCGCGCTATTCCTTGTCCACGTAATGAATCATCGACCCATGTATGGTTAGCAATAATTTTATGCTCACCGCTCCATACATAACTTATTTCAGCAATGCGTTTACCTTGTTCATTGTCTAAAAAGAATTCACCATTTTTTTGATTATTTACATGTTGGAATTGCATAATCCTGATCTCTACTTTGATTGACTCTCGACACAACCTCACTCTAACAAAGTGATTCTGAGATTTCAAAACATCATGTAATGATGATCTTCTTCACCGATATAAAATTCGCATAAAATAGCGAAGAAGATGGTTAGATTTTTTCTGAGCGTTCGCCACTTTTACATCCTCATGGAGAGTTAACAAAGCAACACATTCAGCCTAAAATTAAATCTTTATTTTCAAATTGATTGACCATGTCATCACAATCTCCTCAAACATCTCCTATTCAACCACCGCCCAGCGAAACACAGCAATGGGTGAGTGTGATTAGTCTTGCTTTTGCTGCATTTATTTTTAATACCACTGAATTTGTTCCTGTCGCACTACTCAGCGATATTGGTCATAGTTTTGCGATGCCAGCCACAGATGTTGGCATCATGATTACACTGTATGCTTGGGTGGTTGCTCCGATTTCACTGCCAATTATGTTATTGACCAAAAATATCGAACGGCGCTTTTTACTGATTACTTTATTTATAGTTTTTGTGATGAGTCATGCTTTATCTTACATCGCTTGGAACTTTAATATCTTGTTGATCAGTCGTATTGGTATTGCATTTTCACATGCATTATTTTGGTCGATCACTGCTTCTTTAGCCGTCCGCGTCGCGCCCAAAGGTAAAGCGTTTCAAGCATTAGGTTTACTGGCAACGGGTACCGCATTAGCCATGGTTTTAGGCATTCCATTTGGCCGTATGATTGGTGAATCTTATGGTTGGCGTAATACTTTTGCTTTGATTGCTATTGGTGCGAGTGTGGTTTGCTTAATTCTTGCTAAAACCTTACCACGCTTACCAAGCGTTAATTCAGGCTCTTTAAGCAGTTTAAAAGTGTTATTTAAACGACCTAGTCTGATGATGGTTTTTGCGCTGACTGTTCTCGTGATCACAGCACAATTTACCGCTTATAGTTATATTGAACCTTTTTCTTTAAATATTGCACATTTTAGCACATCACAAACCACCACTTTATTGTTGATCTATGGTGCTGCAGGCTTCTTAGGTTCTTATTTATTTGGGAAATTTGGTCAAAAATCTCCTAAATTACCTATTCCTTTAAGTAGTACTATTCTAGCAATTTCTATGTTACTGCTGATTCCGCTTTCATCTAATTTTACCTACTTTAGTATTCTCAGTTTATTTTGGGGAATGGCCATCATTTGTTTTAGCTTAGCGCAACAAGCCAAAACTTTGAATTTAGCGCCAGATGCAACTGATGTTGCCATGGCTATTTACTCAGGTCTTTATAATGTCGGTATCGGTGGTGGTGCATTACTGGGTGGATGGGTGACAACTCATTATGGACTCATGAATATTGGTGTGATGGGAGGAATACTTGTTGTATTGGGTACGATTTTGGCACTCATTTTGGTACAACGTAAAGATTTTATCCCTAAAATGTAAAGGTCTTTTTAAAGTACTGTGTATTGTAGGATTCAGCGTAAATATAGACTGATCAATTTTGTTGGTTTCATTTCGCTTTCACTGGTATAACTCCTTGTTGAAAAATACTGATGATATATAAATACCTCCAAAACATGTGCTTAAATGTAAAAAGATCATCAAAATTTGCACAATTTCGATAAATATGGCATTCTGTGCCCATATTAAGAAATGAATATATTTCTTTAAACAATTTTAGAACAAGGGGAGTAGCCTCCCAATCAGATTATCGTCATTACGCTTTGCAAAAAGCCGGTATCTGAGCATCATCAAAATACAGATGATGTAGGCAAGACCTTGATCATGTTGATACAGATGTCTAATCATCTGGCAACAGGTCAAGGTTTTTTTATGCCTGATTGCCAGATTTGGAGAATTTTATGGAATCTATTGGCAATCCATGGCTCTATCTAGCGTTTTTCGCTATCGTTGCAGTCATGCTCATCATCGACTTTCTTGGATTTAAACAAAAAGAAGGTCAAGAAGTCAAAATCAAAACTGCCGCTTATTGGAGTATTGCGTGGGTTTCTGTGGCAATGCTCTTTGCAGCTGGTTTATGGTTTTACCTTCAGCAAACTGCAGGTATTGCTGTTGCAAACACAAAAACCATGGAATATCTCGCAGGTTACTTACTCGAGAAATCTCTTGCGATCGATAACGTATTCGTCTGGCTAATGATCTTTGCAGCCTTTGCTATTCCGCCTGCGCTACAACGTAAAATTTTACTTTACGGCGTATTAGGCGCAATTGTTTTACGTACAATCTTTATTTTTATTGGTGCATGGTTCGTACAAGAATTCTCTTGGATTCTGTATATTTTCGGCGCATTCCTTGTTTATACAGGTTTTAAATTCCTTAAAGGGCAAGATGAAGAAGAAACCAATATCGAAGATATGGCGATTCTAAAATGGTTACGTAAGCACATTCGTATCACCCCAAATTTACAAGGTGATAAGTTCTTTGTTCGTCAAAATGGTCTACTTTGGGCAACACCACTATTTTTAGTTTTAATTTTAGTTGAAGCGTCTGATGTAATTTTTGCAGTGGATTCAATCCCAGCAATTTTCGCCGTAACCAGTGATCCGTTCATTGTATTGACTGCTAACCTAATGGCTATTTTAGGTTTACGTGCAATGTTCTTCTTATTGGCAGGTTCAGCTTCGAAAATGCATTATTTACCGTATGGTCTCGGAATTATCTTAGTATTTATTGGTTTTAAAATGCTCATGCTTGATGTATTCCATATGCCGATTTTTATTTCATTGGGCTTTATTGTTGTGGTATTGGCGATTACAGCTTGGTTATCAATTCGTCGTAATAAAAAACTAGAACTGAATTCTTAATTCTATTATGAAATGATGTCAGTCAGTTAAGCCTTTTTAAATTCTCAATAATCCCCCTCTTTTCTAAAGAGGGGCTAGGGGAGATTCTTAGATGAGTAACCACTAAATTACTCTTAACTGATCAACACTATTCCACACTGAAAGCTTTCTTTAATGTGAACTAAGCATTTATCAAAAAACTGCATGGTAATAACAACAAAATAGAAAATATAACCTAAGAACGATAAAAAATTATTCTTCTTCAGTTTCGACTATACGTAACTTTTGCCACTTTTCTAAAAACCGTTTCGATTGCACTCGCTGTATGAAGACGTCTTGAGTCACCAATCGACGATTCCAACGTAATTTCAGTTCAAACAAATCATTTAATTCAAACGGGGCAACAATGTCCAAATCATCATTTTCCAATAACCGTACAGCAATCGCCGTGGCAGTTTCAACCCACACACTCAAAGCATCAATAAGCGATGAATACTGAGCAATCGCACAACCTTGGTCTGTCTTATACCACGTATGCACAAATGCTTGATTGACTACATCCCATTCATTTTCAGGGAATTTATGGCTCAATAATAATTTAAGTTGTTGTTCAGCATGCTGATCGGTCAAATCATAAAAAATCACGTCTATTTCTGTCTGTTCAATTTTATAATTTTGTTGATGTAAAACAGACCAGACCAAGTTTCGAATCACACCGGCACTGAGATAAGCCTGAGTATTGATTTGTCTTAAATACATCAATCTTTGCATTAAAGCAGATTGATTAAAAATGATCTCTTTTAATTTAGACCGATAACCAAACGCATCAAACTGAATGATTTGTGTCATGATAAATACACTTTCTAAAATGCGCTTTCTACCGTGAGTAAAGCGCTAAATAATCAATAATATAAGCTTAGTTCAGCGTATAAAAATCATACCCCAGAAAATCATTAACCAAAACTAAATGTCTAGAAAAAAACATTTTTTTGTTTCGATTACGACTAAATATCGATTGCTATTTTTGATCTATTATAAGTATATTGCTGATAATGACAGCAATAAATAAATATCTATTACCAACAGCAACTATGGGGTGAAACAATGAAAAAATATAACCGTATCACAGCAAAAAAAATGTTTATCATTTGCTCACTCGGTTTGTGCAGTTCAAGTGTATTTTCTGCTGAATCGGATGATATTGCAAAGAAACTATCAAACCCTGTTGCCAATTTGATCAGTGTACCTTTCCAATTGAATTTTGACGATAATATTGGAGCAGCTGAAAATACTCAGCGCTATCAACTCAATATCCAGCCTGTTATTCCAGTTGAACTCAATGAAAATTGGAATTTGATTTCTCGTACGATTTTGCCTGTAAATTATCAAACCTATAAACATACAGATAAAGGTGACGATTGGGGCACAGGCGATATTGTCCAAAGCTTATTCCTTTCACCTTCAAATACTACTCCTAGTGGCATCACTTGGGGTGTAGGAACAGCCATGCTATTTCCTACAGCCTCTGAAAAACAATTAGGTGCAGACCAATATGGCCTAGGACCAACAGCTGTTATTTTAAAACAAAGCGAAGGTTGGACATTTGGTGCATTGGCAAATCATATTTGGGCAGTAGAAAATCATGGTAATGTAGAAGATGTAAATAGTACTTTTCTTCAACCTTTTGTTTCTTATACTTATCCAAGTAGTTTGACTATTGCATTGAATAGTGAAGCAACCTACGATTGGAATACTGAAAAATCGAATATACCTGTCAATTTAATGGCGACTAAAATCGTCAAGTTAAATGGTCAATTGATTAGTGTAGGTGGTGGCGTAAAATATTGGGCACAAGATACCGATGCAAGTCCTAAAGATTTTGGCTTCCGTCTCATCGCATCCTTTATTTTCCCTAAATAAGTTTCCACTCAATCTCTTAACCGAATATCTCCCCATAGCAGACATCATATTTTTATGGTGACTGCTATGGGTTTACTTATTACATCCATTACAAATGTGGATATACAATCATTTGTATGCTCTGTCTCAATCAGTTGGATGTATACTATTTTAATGATTTGCTCATGAATCGAGTGTTTTACACATGCGTAGTGTCTGATGAATGTTATAATTCAATCAGCTAAAATCGATATTCTGAATATAATTAACTTTGAATATGTTTGGTATAAAATACTGTGATCAGGGATATAATAAACAACATCAATGTGGATTCACCATTAGACATATAAACAAAGTTATTTTTAGTTAAATTTAATGATTATGGGATTGTATTAGGAAATATTTATGAAAAAATTGTTATCCATTACCTTAGGTGCATTATTCATTGCTGGCTGTGCTTCAACCACTCCTGAATCGAAAACCAATGTACGTACTTATGGTTTACTCATTTGCCAGCCAAATGAACTTTGTCCTATTGTCACTGTAATTAAAAATGAATCTCTACAAGATGCGATAAAAATCCAAATTGCTTTAAATAGTATCAAGCACAAATATGACATCAAAAAAGTTGTATTTAGCAATGGGGTAAAAAGTCATTCATTTAATGTCGTCGGCCCAACAGATGTCGATTTTCAATTTGGTTCAAACCGATCTCGTAACAGCATCATCGTACCCAATCATCTCATCCATGATCTATCTGTTAATCACGATATTTCTATGAATATCTATACAGATCAAGGCGTCATTAGCCGCTATATTTTGAAAGACGGCGTTAAAGCACCGATTGTTCAAGAGCTCCAACAAGCTTATAAAAAATAACAGCAAAGATCATATTGAAAGGAAAGTGAATGTTTAAAATTTCTTTCCTTTCAAAATTTTGATATTCATGCTGTTGGAAAGATAGACTTTCACATAAAAATAATCACAACTTTTCAATCAATAATTTGGGTCTACACCGAACACGCACTAAAATATTCAATTTGATAAAACAGCGTACAGCTTCACTTGCAAATTTCAGGTACAATCACTCGAAAAAAGTATAAATTGCAGGTTTTACATGTCTTCTGTTGCTCAGCAAACGGCGATTCGTGGTCGCTTTCTCGATATTCAAAATACCGTCCTACAGGCATCTCAAATTTCTGATCAAGTTCGCTATATTGAAGATGGATTGCTCATTACAGAACAAGGCAAAATCATATGGTTTGGTACTTGGGAAGATGGACAATCTCAGTTAAATAAAAGCATACAAGTGGATCATTATCCTGAACAACTGATTGTGCCAGGTTTTATAGATACTCATATCCATTTTCCTCAAACAGAGATGATCGGCGCTTATGGCGAACAACTCTTAGAATGGCTGAATACCTATACATTTCCAACAGAAATACAATTTGCCAATAAAGAATATGCCGATCAAATCGCCTACTTTTTTGTGAATGAATTACTCAAAAATGGGACGACCACAGCTTTGGTTTTCTGCACAGTTCATCCTCAATCTGTTGATGCTTTATTTGAAGCCGCTGAACGCCATCAAATGCGTTTAATTGCAGGTAAAGTGATGATGGATCGTCATGCACCAGACGCACTTACAGACACAGCTGAGAGCGCATACCAAGACTCTAAAGCGTTGATTGAGAAATGGCATGCGAAAGGACGTAATCTTTATGCGATTACCCCACGTTTTGCACCAACCTCTACACCTGAACAATTAGAAAGAGCAGGGCAGTTAAAAGCAGAATACCCAGATGTATATGTACACACCCATCTCAGTGAAAATAAAAATGAAATCGCTTGGGTTAAAGAATTATTTCCAGAACAAAAAGGTTATTTAGATGTCTATCATCATTTTGGTCTAACAGGAGAGCGGTCTGTTTTTGCTCATTGTGTACACTTGGAAGAACATGAGTGGCAATGTATGCATGATACAGACTCAGCAATTGCTTTCTGCCCAACCTCAAATTTATTTTTAGGTAGTGGATTATTTCCATTGAAAAAGACTTGGGAAAAACAAGTGAAAGTTGGTTTAGGTACAGATATTGGTGCGGGTACATCATTCTGTCAGTTACAAACACTGAACGAAGCCTATAAAGTTCAACAACTACAGGGCGATAAACTATCTGCATTTGAAGCCTTTTATCATGCGACGCTCGGTGGTGCAAAAGCACTACATTTGGATGATCAATTGGGTAATTTTAATCTCGGTAAAGAAGCTGATTTTGTAGTTTTGAATTTGAAAGCAACAGCCTTGCAGCAATTGCGTCAAGAACGTGCTAAAAATATTGAAGATGCATTATTTGCCTTATTCACCATGGGAGATGATCGTAATGTTCAAGCCACCTATGTTTATGGAAATAAAGTCTATGAGCAAAAAAACTAAACCTGAGCAAACCACAGGAAAATCTAAGAAAAAGATCATCTTAATCGGAACTGTATTTATCGTATGTGCATTATTATTGAGGAAAGATGCACATTAAATCATTGGCTATTTACATTTTCCAATGCCAAAAAAGATGCATCTTGATCTGATATGTTTTAAAATTAAGGCATATTTTTGGGTGTTGCTAGTCAACACCTTTTTTAATTTGTGAATTTGATGTTTTAGTTTTAGGTATTTCCCATGACTGTTGAAATGAAAGTGATGATTTCTGCTGAAGAAATTCATACAAAAGTTCAAGAACTTGGTAAAAAAATTGATGCGCATTATGCCAATAGCGATAAAGAGTTGGTATTAATCGGTTTATTACGTGGTTCAGTCATCTTCATGGCAGACCTATGTCGTGCAATCACAAAAACTCATGAACTCGATTTCATGACTGTTTCAAGTTATGGTGGTGGTACGACTTCAAGCCGTGATGTTAAAATTTTAAAAGATTTAGACGGTGAAATTCACGGTAAAGATGTTTTAATTATTGAAGATATTATCGACTCTGGAAATACCTTGAGCAAAGTCTTAGAAATATTAGAGACACGCCAACCGAACTCGATTGAATTGTGTACTTTAGTGAGCAAACCTTCACGCCGTGAAATTGATCTTGAAGTGAAATTTCTAGGCTTTGAAGTAGAGGATAAATTTATCGTAGGTTATGGCTTAGACTATGATCAAAAATATCGTCATGTTCCTTTTATTGGCGAAATAGGCCTGTAATTGAAACTCCCAAGTGATAGCTAAAATGATTAAGCGACTTCGGTCGCTTTTTTTGTACTTTCAATTTTTATAGATGAACAAAAATGCAACAACTTGTAGCAGAGAAAAGCTTTAACTCTGAGCATAAATATTGAAAGATAAACGTACTATTAACACTTAAATGTTTTAACTCTAGATAAAATAAAGAAAAAGGAGAAAGATTATGATGT
This sequence comes from Acinetobacter rongchengensis, assembly GCF_003611475.1. GTDB lineage: Bacteria > Pseudomonadota > Gammaproteobacteria > Pseudomonadales > Moraxellaceae > Acinetobacter > Acinetobacter rongchengensis. Next base: position 25,057 of record NZ_RAXT01000039.1, read on the forward strand.
CACTGATTGGTGCAATCATTATTGGTTTTTTTGCAGGCCTAATCGCACGTGCAATACATCCGGGAGACGATAAAGCTGGTTTTATTGTCACAGTTGCACTCGGTATTGTCGGTTCATTGGTAGCAACCTATGGTGGACAATTACTTGGCTTATATCCCAAAGGTGCATCAGCAGGTTTTATCGCATCTGTGATTGGAGCAATCATCGTATTATTCATCTACAACATGATCGCTAAACGAACTTAATCTTTATTCATTCAAAATTTTTATTGCTTATTTAGTTTAAGATGATAGGTCTGATAAAAAGCACTGAAAATTCAGTGCTTTTTGTTTTTTATGAAATAACTTTTTGCTAAATAAAAAGTAGCGTTCTATTTTGAAATAACTATAGACCTGACTGTTTCCAAATTTTCTCAATTTCTTCAGCTGGATAAGCCCCCATCACCTTATAACCATTTGAAAAAATAATGGCTGGGGTACCTTGCAAACCTAATTTTTTACCTAAAGCAAGATTACGCTCAATTGGAGTTTCACATGTGGCTGCAGCAGTCGGTTTAGTCCCTTTTTGCAGTAAGTTTTTCCATGCATATTCTCGATTAAAAGAACACCAAACTTGCTTAGAAGGAATAATTGATTGCGTTTTGATTGGGTAAATAAACGTATAAATCGTCACGTCATTTAACTTGGCTAAATTCCCTTCAAGCGTTTTGCAATATGGGCAATTTGGGTCAGAAAAGATCGCAAGCTGTCGCTTACCATTCCCCCTGACTGTTTTTACTGCATCATTTAAGGGTAAACTTTTAAAATCTACTGTGTTTTGTTTAACAACTAGATCTTTAGTTAAATTATGTTGATCTTTTAAACGAATCATCGAACCAATAAATAAATGCTGTACATCCTCATTGATGTAAACAATTTGATTATCTAATGTTCCGCTGTACAAGCCTTGCATTTCAGTACTTTGTAGATTGCTAATTTTTACATTAGGGTATTGTTGTAGCAACTTGGCTTTCACACTATCCACATTGGCAAAACTGGTACTACATAGTCCTACACTTAAACTCAAGGCGATCAATTGCTTTAACATATAGACTTAAAATTAAAAAAATAATGTAAGGCATTAAAACATAATTTATCCACCTAGATGTTTGAAAACTGTTGTCTCTAATGCGTTTCACGTGGAACAAAATTAAACACAGCAGGTTGATTAATTTCCACCGAAATATGCACCAACTCTTTATGAATAGACAATGCTTGACGAACCATATCTGCGTTTAAATTTTTATCACGACTTTCTAAAACCAAAATGACTGAAAATTTACCTTTCCCAACTTTCCAAACATGAATATCTGTAATTTTCGCATCTACATGTAAGCTTTCAATCACTTCACGCACTTCATCAACGACAGGATGATCCATTTCTGCATCTAACAAGGTTTTTCCTGTTTCTTGAATCAAGCCCAAAGACCATTTTCCTACAAGAACAGCACCGACAATCCCCAACACAGCATCCAAAAAGTCCCACCCCAAAAATTTACCTGCAATTAAGGCAATAATTGCTAAAACAGAAGTCAAGGCATCTGCAACCACATGTAAAAATGCAGCTTTTTGGTTTAAATCGTGCTCGTGATGATCGCCATGCTCATGCGAGTGATGGTGATGGTGATGGTGATGGTGATGGTGATGGTGATGGTGATGGTGATGGTGATGGTGATGGTGATGGTCATCATGCAGTAGCCATGCACAAATCAAATTAATCACTAATCCTAAAATAGCAATCAGAATTGCTTCATTATAATGGATTTGAACAGGATGAAATAATCGCTGAATCGATTGAAAAGCCATGAATAAAGCGACAACCATTAAAAGAATTGCGCTGCTATAACCTGCTAAAATTTCGATTTTCCATGTGCCAAAACTAAAGCGAATATCACTCGCATAATGACGTGCAGCTCGATATGCCAAATAAGCCATCCCTAAAGCTAACATGTGCGAACTCATGTGCCAACCATCAGCAAGTAGTGCCATCGAGTTAAAAACCCAACCACCTGCAATTTCAAAAATCATCATGAGTCCTGTAAGTATCGTTGCCCACAATATCTTCTTTTGTGCCAATGGATTACCCTCATCAAACTGATGATGATGTACTCGATCGATGGTTTTAAACTGCATGTGAATAGATCCTTTTAAATACTCCCATAGAGTATATTATTTCATTTTAAAATATACTATAAGGGAGTATATTTTTTGGAGTTTGCTTATGGGTCATTTATATCAAAATAAAAAAGTTTTAAACCGCGTTAAACGAATACAAGGGCAAATAAATGCTGTTGAAACAGCACTAAACCACAAAGAAAAATCATGTATTGATGTTCTACAGCAAGTCGCAGCCATCAAAGGCGCCGTGAATGGATTAATGAATGAATTGATTGAAGCACATTTAAGAGAACATGTGATTTCTGATACACCAACTGCCAATGAAGAGGAGTTACAAACGTTTATTCAGTTATTAAAACGTTATGCATAATTTTATAACAAACAGTTAAAAATCCATTGACCTTATATTGATTAAGTTTTAATCTTTTTAAATCGTTAAAATCCTCCGTGCCAAACTCATTATGCTAGAGCTTGGCTTTTTTTATGTGCAATCTTTATTTGCAATTACAGTTCAAAAATCATGAATCAGCAATCATGGCGACCATTTTTAATGATCAGCCTCGCCTTGTGCATTGGGACTATTGGTACCGCCTTAGCTAGCCCTTTATATCCGATTTATCAACAACTTTGGCATCTACTACCCAGTCAAATTACCTATATTTTTGTCGCTTATATGTTCGGTTGTTTGACCACTTTATTATTTTTAGGACGTACTAGTAACAGTTTTGGCTTTATTCGTACGCTACAAATCGGTTTGTTTTTTGCAATTATTGGCTTAACGTTTTCTGTTTTTGCTTCAAACACTTATTTACTCGGTTTTGGACGTTTTACTATTGGTATAGCTTCAGGTCTAATCAGTACTTCTGCAATGCTTGGCTTAATTTATACCATTCCAGATTCACACAAACAGAATGCAGCACAACTCAGCTCTATTATTACGGTGATGGGTTTTGGCTTAGGCCCTTTGATTGGTGGAACGATTGCACAATATTCAGATCAACCACTCATTACACCGTATCTCCCCGTCATTTTTGCTGCAATTTTAAGCTTAATCAGCCTATTTACCCTTAAAACAGCTTCTTTCGAAAAGCTACCTTTTTCAATCGCACCTCATTTGGAACGTCCTGAACCCCAATTTAAAACCTTATTTTATATTGCCAGTTTTAGTGCATTCTGTGCTTTTGGTTCGTTTAGTTTGTTTGCATCCTTAGCGCCGTCATTTATTAAAGATGTGATCCCGTGGCATAGCCCTTTGGTGAGTGGCGCAACAATTGCGAGTATTTTACTGATTTCAGCATCAGTACAATGGTTTGCAAAATCTCTAGACATGCATAAAACTTTAAATGTAGGTTTGATCTTCCTGATTGTGAGTTATGTCATTCTTTCAATCTGTATCACTATGCATTGGAGTATGCTGTTCTTTTTCAGTGTTATTTGTGTGGGAATCGGGCATGGTTTAAATTTGTTAGGAGCTTTTGCTTTCATCCATCATATGACCAATATAGAAAATCGTGCAGCAGTGGTTTCAACTTATTTGTTTATTGCTTATTTTGGAACCATTATCCCCATCATTACAGCAGGGTATTTGTCAGATCACTTTGGTTTTATGGTGGGTATTCTTGGGTTTTGCTTAGGTGTCGGTATATTATGTATTTACTTATTGATCAAACACTTAAACATTAAGCACAGTTAAAAAAATTACATCAATATGTAAGTACTTACACTTACATATTGATCAAAAAATCGATATATTATTCTTTCATTATTTCTATTTTTACCACTTCAATATCTGTCGGTTTATAACGATGGGTATCGATTTCACCAACAACTTTTACTTCTGTTCCAACTTTTAGTTGATCTGCTGTCGCTAAATCATCATCGACCTCGATCGCCATCGAACCTGTTGTATCTTTTAATTCATAATGTTCATGCTTAATTTGACCAACAATATGACCTTGCAAAGTTACAGCTGTTTCGTCATTGGCTCTGAGTGCTTGCACAATCGTAATATTATTTTTTGCTGCTTCTTCAAAAAAACCATAATCATCTTGTTCAGCCCAAACATGGGGTGTCAGCATGAAAACAATAACTGAAAGTAATAAAGGCGTTTTTCTCATCGATCAAACCTTTTATTTTTGGGTAAAGATAGATAAATCACAATAAAGAATTCTTAGAGCCTTGTAAATTCAGCTTACAAAACAATAACTTTTAATAAAAAAGCTGACCGAAGTCAGCTTTGAGATATTATCTAGATCAGTAATCTTATTTTCCAATACAGAACATCAAATTAAAAATTTAAACAATAAATATCAAACATTTAGAAAATTAAAATCAATCCTGTGACTAATGAGTGACTATTTTATGTAAAAAATCATTTTAAACATACTCAAGCTTTAGCATTTATCCTTTCGTCTCAGCATTTCATCATGAATCAGATGCAAACTGCTTCATCTTCACAAGATCACTCATAAGTTGTGTCATCTGCTCTATATCGCTGTATTACTATCTGATCCATATCCCCCCTAACGCATGCTCATAGGGATAAATGGTGTTTAGTAGCTGTATATCTAAGATGAAGCGGTCTGTTATCAAAATTACTAAAAAAATAGTTTGTCATTGTCGGCAGTATAAACCATTTAAAAATTGTTTAAGCGTTTTAACTCATACCTAATCTAGCAAATAATCTAATACTTTTTTTGGTTCATCCAGATGAAATGGAATTACTCTTAAAAGGGCTTCACCACTTTCGACATTAAATTTAAACTCCAATTTATTATCAAATTGTGTAGTAACTTGAGGATAAATCAAGATGACTTGACTAGAATGCTTTAAGTAATAATGACTATAAGCAAACATCTGTTGAATATCACTATCCTTCAACCCAAAACGTCCAGCTCGATCATTTTGGTTAATCAATTTCCACTTTGTGTCCAAGACAATAATTTGATTTGTTTCTCTATGCTGAATATGGATATCAGGTCTTAATCTAAAAATAGGTTTTTCTTCATATAAACATATATGTTGACTCGATATTTGTGTTTTCACATTCCAACGAATTAAGTTAAGACGTAAATGATAAGCAACATAATTTTCAAACAGCTTTTCCATTGGAAACAGTAAGCTCATACCACGCCAATCTCCTTGGGTGGAAACAGGCATTTTCTCGCCCAATATGAGTTCAGTCCAAGGCTTGATGTCCTTATAGTGTGCTAACAATCGTACCGATAGCCAATTTTTAAAATCTTGCTTTACATTCAAACTCTTAGGAATTTCATTCGTCATTAAACGAAGTTCTTGTGCGAGCTTCCAATTGCTTGCATCTTTCGTCTTTTTACAAACCACTTCCAATGCTGCACGTATCAAGCGATTCTCTGGACGATTTACTTCATAAACATCATGCTCAATCGGGAATATATGCTTTTTTGCAGCTGGTTGGCGCATGTATTTCACATGCTGTAACTGCCCACGTAAAAACTTTTGTTCTTCTTGTACTCGGTTATAGTCAAAGCGTAAACCACGTTGCACCAAACGCTCAAATGAAGCAAGAAACTGCGTGATAATCCATTCATTTAATGGTTGATTTTTAAAACAATTTAGACTTGCAACACCGACTTCTCTAGAAGATAAATGTAAAGACACGCTTAGCATTGATTGCAGTAAATTACGCTCTTTTCGCCTTACAGATTCCTCATCATCAGTATCGATTTCAACATGCTTCGGCAGAATTTCAATTCGTGTACCACATGGGGTTTCAATAACCCCTACATATTGGTCTAGCTTTAGCTTTCTACGTCCTGCAAGTTCAAACACTTTTGCACCATGCTTAGAAAATGAAGCAGACAGCTCACACAGGTGCTCAAATGCTTTTTCAGGAATATAAGCATGGTTTAAACTAGAATCAGGACAACCTTCATAAGCAATGCTGATGAAGGCATATTCTCGGACGGTAAAATCAGCCATGAGGACTTAGCCTTTTGAACCGAGAATATTGACAAAGGCATCAATGGTTTCAAATGCATTCTCATTGATTTTCCATATTTTTTTTTGTTCAGAATAATAAAGATCTTCCCCTGTATTCGGTGGGAATAATTCGGCAACATTAATTATTTCTTCAATAATCATTTCATTATTGAACAATACCATATTGATTTTTGCCCAATCATCAAAGAAGTATTCTTGAAGTTGTGGAATGATTTTTTGTTTAAAAATCGATGCTAAATTTTCAAGCGTAGGCTGATTTTTTAAAGGCATAAAGTTGGCATGACCAATACAATGGTCACGGTCTAACAGCACTTCAATACGTTGATTGATGACTGATAAAATATCCGCAACAATCACATCTTTATGGATACCATTTTTATCTTTTCCAGAGATTTTTAATAATTCACCATGCTCATTTTTGATTTCTTTAGGTTGTGGTGGCATTTCAATAAAGGTAAAGCGACGGCGTAAGGCAATGTCTAAACCAGTTAAAGAACGGTCTGATGAGTTCATTGTGCCAATAATGTAAACATTATTTGGTACAGAAAATTCTTTTTTGGAATAGGGCAAAGTTACTGATAACTGTTCTTCAGCATCCTTACGTTTAGAGTCTTCAATTAAAGTAATCAACTCACCAAAGATCCGAGAAATATTACCTCTGTTAATTTCGTCGATAATTAATACGTAATTACTATTCTGTTGGAAATCATTGTTGAAGTCCTTAATAAAGGTATCTAAAAATGGAATTAAATTTGCCCAAATCGCACTATAACCATTCACAAGAAATGGTTCTAATAATGGAGATTCCCCTAAAACATCAATAACTTTTTTATCAGCTAGATTTCTAATTGTAATGTTTTTCTCTCTATACTCTTTGAGTAATAATTCTGCCAAAGTACGAGACAAATGAATAATATTTCCATTAGGCTTTTGGATTTCGATTAATTCAGAAGTCATCTTCTTTATAAAATATCCCTTTCCAAACTCGACTTCTTTTGTTATTTGAATCAGTGTGTTATCAAGTTTTTTTTGTTTAGCTTTATCACAAAGTTCTTTAAATACTCCATCTTTCACATCATAATTTAACTGTCCATTATCATCCGTCTCTGCCCGAATTCCTTCCACAAAATCTTCATAACTAAAGCTTTGATGAAAGGTCACAAACTTAATTTGACCTTGTTCTTTATATTGATCAAAACGTTCTTTTAGCGCCGTGCGATCTTCTTTGTCTAAAACTTCAAGAGGCTTATTTTCGACAATGGATAATGCATGATTAATACTATGAAAAGTCTTACCTGTACCTGCTGCACCAAATAAAATACGGTTTAAATATTGATCATTATTTTTATTTAACATTTGTTTATCTTCTTTTAATTTCTCATCTAAGTTCAAATCATACCAGTCACA
>NZ_RAXT01000004.1 GCF_003611475.1 Acinetobacter rongchengensis
ACCCATTTGCAGCGACAAATGCAAAAGCAGGTTTAAATGGTAATGGTAAGCCGATCGATGTGAAACAAGGCATGTACTATGGCTGGAAAGATCGTGATTTCCAAAAACAAGAAAACCAATCGGGAACTATCAAGCTTGAGCATGATCTTACTGATGATTTAACCATTAGCAATATTGCTGTTTATAACAAATCAAAGAACGATTACCTTTGGACAAACCCTGATGATTCAAAAGGTAACTTTTATAATGCTGCAGGCGATTTAACTGGAAATGTTTGGGCTCGTGCAAACTCACGTGTTGGCGATACCGATGCATTTACAGATCAACTGGCTTTAAAAGGCAAATTTAATACTGGTCGCTTCAAGCACAGCTTCAACTTAGGTGCAGAATACTCTGACCAAGATACAGATCGTACGCAATATATTATTGATGGTTTGACGACGACAGGTACTGCAAATAGTTCATGTAATGCAGCGGCTATTGCTTCTGGCTGGTGTACTTCTGTACAAAATCCTGATCGTGGTCAATGGACAGGTACGCTTAGCACAGTAGGTGCCGATCGTTATAAAATTGAAAATGAAAATACTTCTGTTTACTTCCTAGACAGCATTGAGCTCCACCCACAATGGATTCTAGATTTAGGTCTTCGTTGGGATGATTACTCTGCCAAACAGACGATGACTTATGGTGCACGTAATAGTGCGGTATTAGGAACGAGTACGACTCCTCCAACAGCAAAAGCAGGCGACCAAGTTGTCCTTAAAAATGATTCTGATTTTATCAATTATCAAGCTGGCTTAGTCTATAAACCTGTAGAAAATGGTTCAATCTATTTAAGTTACGCAACTTCATCAAATCCAGTCGGTGTAGATGGCGGTGATGGTTCTGAAGGCATTACAGCTGCAATTCAAAACTTAAAACCAGAAGAAGTTCGGACCATGGAACTTGGTACGAAATGGGATGTTCTAAATGACAAGTTAAACTTAACTGCTGCCATTTTTCGTACCGAAAAAACCAATACTCGTGCAACAGCTGATGATGGTACAACCAAAAATATTGGTGAAACACGTGTTGATGGTTTTGAGTTAGGTATCAACGGTAATATCACTGAAAAATGGGGTGTGTCTGCAGGTTATACTTATTTAGACAGTGAATTAGTGGATGATGGTACTGGCTTAAATGATGGCAAACAAGTTCAAAACGTTGCAAAAAATAGTGGAACACTTTGGACGACATACCAAGTTTTACCTGAACTTACTTTAGGTGCTGGCGCAGTTGCGATGGACAAAGTCTATGGAAATGCAGCGAACACTAAATTTGTTCCAGGCTATGTACGTTACGATGCAATGGCACGTTATAACGTGAATAAGAATGTTGATTTACAACTGAATGTCAACAACCTTTCTGACAAACGTTATTTCACTAAAGCATACTCATCACACTATGCAACAGAAGCTGAAGGTCGTAGCGCAGTACTTTCTGTTAACTTTAAATACTAAGATCGAAAAACTAAGAGCAAGTACTTCTGTTTTGACAGGTAGTACTTAGAGGAAAAGGAGCCTTTATCTACAAAGGCTCCTTTTTTTATCCAAAAAATTGAGCAAATATTGAATAGCAAACTCATCATTCTAATCATATTGATGAACAAATAAGATCAACGCAGTCTATCTAAAAGCTTCCTCCTACTCTTTTATCTCCTCTATTTTTAAGTTTTGACGACTGAGTTCACCTCAATAGTTGCTTGATTTTCATGTCATGATTTTATGCAATAAAAAGCTCAATTGATGATTGAAGACTTTTAAAGGCTAGAATTTACCATCAATTAAAAACATTGATTTTTAAAAGAAAAAAATGACTCATCTTTTACATTCTGTCATTGTTTTACTGAATAAAAATATCGAAATTAAACATTTTTTTCATCAATATTTATGCATAAATAAAGACAATAGTCATTGTTAATGATAATAATTATCATTAGAATTCGCATCAATTGTTACAGGCCTTAACAATATCTACACTTTTACTGCATATTTAAACTTGCCCATACGCAATGCCATGCAGTCAAAGAATTTTGTTATTCATATACTAGGGACACCCTACAATGGCGCAGATTAAAAGCCGTAAACATAACAGATCAACTCAGCTTGTTGCTCTAGCAGCTTCATTTCCTTTAATGGCACATGCCGCTCAACAAGAAAGTGACACAGCCAAATTACCAGTGATCGCAGTTGAGGCAAAAGCTGAAAACAACTATAAAGCTGAGCGAGTTAGTTCTACGAAATACACTCAACCATTGGTGGATACCCCACAAACCATTTCTGTAATCAAAAAAGAAATTTTACAAGAACAAGGTGCGACTTCGCTTGTAGATGCTTTGCGTAATACCCCTGGAATCACATTGCAACTGGGTGAAAATGGCAATACCAGTGCGGGTGATGCATTCCAAATGCGTGGTTTTGATACCAAAAACTCGATTTATGTCGATGGTATCCGTGACATTGGTGCGGTTAGTCGTGACGTATATAACCTAGAACAAATTGAAGTGGTAAAAGGACCATCTGGAGCAGAAGCTGGACGTGGTGGTGCAGGTGGCTATATTAACCTTGTCAGTAAACTTCCTTATGCTGAAAATAGTCGTGAAGTATCTGCTACTTATAAAACAGCAGAACATGGCCGCTTAGCTGCTGACATCAATCAAGCAATTAATGAAAGCGTGGCTGTACGTTTAAATGTCATGGGGCAACAAGGTGGTGTGGAGGGTCGTGATTATGTTGAACAAAATGGTTGGGCAGTCGCACCATCGATTGCTTTTGGTCTAGATCGTGACACTCGCTTTTACTTATATTCACAACATATTCAACAACGTAATGTTCCAGATGGCGGCATTCCCACAATCGGAATGAAAGGTTTTTATTATAATAATACCGACACTAAACTGACGCAGGCACAGCGCGATATCATTAACAATGCCGTTAATGCTGCAAGACCTGTGGATAGTGAAAACTTTTACGGCAGCGTCGATGACTATGAAGATATCAATGCCAATATGGTCACTGCAAAGGTTGAAAGTGATTTTGCTGAAAATGTGAAGCTGACCAATATCACACGTCTTGGTAAAACAGAAATGGATCGTGTATTAACAGGGGTCAATGCACTGGTGATTAGCAATCTAAATACCCCTAAAGATCCAAACTCTTGGTCTGTCGTTCGTACTCGTCAAGGCGTAGATCAAACCAATAAAATTTTAACCAATCAAACTTCTCTTAACTTAAATCTTAAAACAGGTTCAATTGAACACGACGTGGTGGCAGGCCTAGAACTATTAAGAGAAGAACAATTGAACAATACCTTGAATATTCAAACACCTGGGCAAACAGCCCCTGTTATTCCACCTGCAAGCTTGTATGATCCTAATCCGTATTCGAAATTACCTGGCTTAGTACATACTGGAGCATATGCAAAAGGCAAAACGGATACTGCTGCTGCGTATTTATTCGACACTTTAAAATTTGGTGAACGTTTTCAACTGAATGGTGGTATTCGTGTTGATTATTACGATACTGAATATGATGGACTGACTGTTGCAACCGATGCGAAAACATTGGCTGTCACCAATACAGCGACTCATTTGGGTACCAATGGCACCTTAGTCAGTTGGAAATTAGGTAGCGTATTTAAACCAACGCCTGCAAGTAGCATTTATGCATCTTATGCAAAATCATTAACCCCTCCAGGTACGGCTTTTGTTTTAACTGACAATTCAACTTCTGCAAACAATGTGGCCAACAACCCCGCAGCGAAACCACAAAAAACTCACCATTATGAGGTGGGAACTAAATGGACATTGAATGATGACAAAATCATTCTAACCGCTGCGGCTTATCATACTGAAAATGAAAATCAAATTACCCAAGATCCGATTAGCCTACAATATGTTCCCGAAGGGAAAATGACGGTTAAAGGCTTGGAGCTTGGCGCTGTAGGTCAAATTACACGTGCATGGAATGTTTCAGCAGGTGTTGCCTTTATGGACACTGAGCAAGAGAATCAGCAAACCTACAATGCAACAACAAAAGTTTGGACTGAAACCAATGCCGTTCGTTGGTCACCAGACTTGACTGCAACTTTATGGACAACCTATAGCGTTGCAGGATTTAAAGCGGGCGTTGGTGCACGTTATGTCGATGAGCAAAAACGTGCCATCACAACGGGCTCAACCTCAACTACCAATATGCCTGTAATTCCGAGTTATGTGGTATTTGATGCCATGGCAGGTTATACGTTTAATAAAAATGCTTCCGCGAGTCTGCATATTTATAATCTAGCAGATAAAGAATATATCAGTACTTTGAATAATGGGGGTTCACGTCTGGTGCTCGGTCAACCTCGTTCTGCGGCATTATCTTTTAACTATAAGTTCTGATAAATTTAGCACTCATTTTTTATATCGTGTATTCTCAGGAATGCACGATTTTTTCTTTTTTAAATCTTGGGAAAACGAAACCATGATGCTGCATATCCCTGACGTTTTGACCAAACAACAGGTTCTCGATATTCGTCACAGATTAGACCATTCAACAGCATGGATAGATGGTAAAAAAAGTGCTGGCTCACAAGCGCAATCCATCAAAAATAATCTACAAATAGATGTCCATTCAGAAATTTATCAACAGATTGCCCCTTTTATTCTGACAGCACTCAAACAACAAGCAATGGTTCAATCAGCAGCATTACCACGTCACTGTCTTATGCCTATGCTGAATTGTTACCAAGACTCAGGAAACTATGGCAATCATGTAGACAATGCCGTGCAATATTCATCAGAAACAGGACAACCGATCCGTACCGATGTGTCTATAACCGTATTTCTGTCCGAACCTGAAGAATATGAAGGTGGTGAGTTGGTCGTAGAGGACAATTATGGTACGCATGAAGTCAAACTCAATGCAGGCGATGCCATACTCTACCCTGCAACCAGTTTGCATCGGGTTGAACCTGTAACCGCAGGCAAACGTATTGCAGCATTTACATGGATTCAAAGCATGGTCAAAGATGATTGGCAACGCAGCATGTTATTCAATCTAGATATGACTATCATGCAACTGCGCCAAAAGTACGGCGACTCAGAAGAAACCATCCATTTAACAAGCCATTATCATAATTTATTAAGACAATGGGGTGACTTATGAGCCAAACTGATGCTACAAAAATTCTGCCTCCTTTTACACAAATCCCAGCTTATTTACAAACCATCGCAGACTATGAACAACAAGCAGAAAAGCATTTAGCTGCAAATACTTGGCATTACCTACAAGGTGGTGCTATGGATGAATACAGTGTCCGAGACAATCTGCAACAATTTAAAAATATTCAACTGATTCCACGTTTATTAAATGACCTGACTCAGGGCAATACTGAATGTGAGATTTTAGGACAGAAATTCCCACATCCGATCTTTTTAGCACCGATTGGACATCAACAACTTTTTCATACCGAAGCCGAGGCTGCTTCTGCTCTTGCTGCTGAAGTTTTAGGCAGTAATTTCGTTTTAAGTACTTTTACCAATACTGATATTCAAAATCTTAAAAAAGAAAATCCATACAAATGGTTTCAACTTTATTGGCAAGGCGATCGTGAAAAATCATTAGCCCTGATTAAGCTTGCAGAACAACAAAACTTTAAAGCGATTGTGATTACTGTCGATTCACCGCACACTGGTATTCGTGATCGTGAGCGCCGTGTTTTCTTTCAACTGCCTGAAGCTATGCAGCATCCGCATACGCCAACACATATTCCTTTACCTGAAATTAGAGAAGATCAACATCCTGTTTTTAATGGACTCATGCATATTGCACCCAAATGGGCAGATATTGAATTTGTGATTGCCAATACAAATTTACCTGTCATTTTGAAAGGGGTACTTCACCCTTTAGATGTAAAAAAAGCACTCAGTATTGGTGTAAAAGGTTTAATCATTTCCAATCATGGTGGGCGTGTTTTAGATACAGCGATTTCTCCACTCAAAGCCTTAGAAAGAATAAAAGCCGTTGTGCCAAGTGATTTCCCACTACTATTGGATGGTGGTGTTCGCCGTGGAACAGATGTATTTAAAGCTTTAGCCCTTGGTGCATCTGCTGTGTTGATTGGTCGCCCAGCGATTTATGGGTTGGCAGTTGCAGGAGCTTTAGGCGTTGCTCATGTCATCAAAATCTTGAAGGAAGAATTTGAAATCACTATGGCTTTAATGGGAACGGCTACCATAAATGAGATTAATCAAGAATACATTTTTCAAGATTAGCGATTTTAAAGAAAATTTTTCTCTTAAAACGATTAAATAATGCAATTTAAGAAAATTATTTCCGAACCATCTGTTTTACAATAAATACTCAGTTAATCCATTTACAAGCTGTCAGAGTCTAACTTTATGTGGTGTCATGACCATCCATAATTTTATATGCCACTTTAGGCAAATAAACTCCGAAAAATACTTGTAAATTGAGTAAATAGACACAATCTATATCAGTAGTAAGTTGCCTTTACCCCTGTCTTTACCGAAGCAACGAGCAACGACAACTACACAAGGAGTTACCTCATGATGTTGGCTGATCCAAGTAAAAAATATCGTCGCATGTACCAACGTGTAGACTTGCCTGACCGTCAATGGCCAAACAATGAAATCAATAAAGCGCCAATTTGGATGAGCACCGATCTCCGTGATGGTAACCAAGCCATTTTTGAACCGATGAACATTGAACAAAAATTTAAAATGTTCCAAATGTTAGTGAAAATTGGTTTTAAACATATTGAAATTGGCTTCCCTTCTGCATCACAAGTTGACTTTGACTTCACACGTAAATTAATTGAAGAAGGTCATATTCCTGAAGATGTTTATATCGAAGTTTTAGTACAAGCACGTGACCATTTGATCGCACGTACTTTTGAGTCTTTGCAAGGTGCAAAACGTGCGATTGTGCATATTTACAATGCAAACTCACCTACTTTCCGCCAAAAAGTGTTGAATGTTGATGTCGCTGGTGCAAAGCAATTGGCAATCAATGCAGCAACCAAAGTCAAAGAATATGCAGCAAAACAGCCTGAAACTGATTTTATTTTCCAATATAGTCCAGAATGTTTTACTGCAACTGAATTAGACGTTGCGAAAGATGTCTGTGATGCTGTCACTGAAATTTGGGAAGCATCTCCTGAAAATAAAGTGATCTTGAACTTACCTGCAACCGTTGAGGTTTCAGGCCCACACGTTTATGCAGACCAAATTGAATGGATGCATCGTAATTTACAACGTCGTGATGGTGTGATTATTTCTGTACACTGTCATAACGACCGTGGTTGTGGTATCGCTGCTTCTGAATTGGCAATCATGGCGGGTGCTGACCGTGTCGAAGGTTGTGTGTTTGGAAATGGTGAACGTACTGGTAATGTAGACGTTGCAGCGATTGCTTTGAACATGTATACCCAAGGCGTAGCATGTGAATTAGATTTCTCAAATATCAATGAAATCATTGCCACCATTGAAGAATGTACAGGCATCCCTGTCCACCCTCGTCACCCATATGCAGGTGATTTGGTCTTCACAGCATTCTCTGGTTCTCACCAAGATGCGATTAAGAAAGGTTTTGAATACCAAAAGAATGAAGAAATTTGGGATATGCCTTACTTACCAATCGACCCGAAAGACTTAGGTCGTGATTATGATGCTGTTATTCGCGTCAATTCACAGTCAGGTAAGGGAGGTATCGCTTACTTATTGGAATCTAACTATAACGTAGTCTTACCACGTCGTTTACAAATTGAATTCTCACAAGTAGTCCAACAAGTTGCAGACGAAGAAGGTGTTGAGGTTTCAGCACAACAAATTTGGACATTGTTCAAAGACACTTATGTCGAAATCAAAGATGCACATTATGTTGCTAAAAACTATAGATTGTCTGATGACAATGGCAACCAAGTAATTGAATTGGATGTGGTTGTAAATGGTGAAGTACAGCATTTACGTGGTGAAGGTAATGGTCCGATTTCTGCAATCTTAAATGCACTTCAATTACCAATTGATGTGGTTAACTATGAAGAACGCAGTATCAGTTCTGGCGCACATGCCAAAGCTCTCGCTTTAATTGAACTTCAAGTACAAGGTACTGGCAAATCCGCATTTGGTGCAGGTGTACATGACAACATTGTGACTTCATCGATTGAAGCAATCATTGCAGCAACCAACCGTTTGATTGATCAAGGGGTACTCAGCACTGAACAAGTGATTGCAGCTGCCGTATAAGCGATATCAATTAAATGACTTTAGAAAGGATGCCCTAGATGGTATCCTTTCTTTCGTTAAAGCTTAGCCTG
The DNA here is from genome assembly GCF_003611475.1 of Acinetobacter rongchengensis. Lineage (GTDB taxonomy): Bacteria > Pseudomonadota > Gammaproteobacteria > Pseudomonadales > Moraxellaceae > Acinetobacter > Acinetobacter rongchengensis. Next base: position 8,362 of record NZ_RAXT01000004.1, read on the forward strand.
AAAGTAAGCTTTAATACGAAGACCCTATTGTAAAATTACGTTCATATCATTAGTTTATTGACAATAATGATGACGTAGATGTGCATAACATCAGTAATTTACATTACCTACCAAAATTTTAAGGCGAATTATTTCTGTGTCTTTTCCAGCTGACTCGGTGGGTTTAGTTACCCCACAAAAGTTCCAATTTGAAGAGCCTTTAGAGCTAGAATGTGGCCGTGTTTTACCACGTTTTGAAATCATGGTTGAAACCTATGGTGAGCTCAATGCTGATAAATCCAATGCGATTTTGATTTGCCATGCGCTCTCTGGTCATCACCATGCAGCCGGTTATCATCACGAAGATGATAAGAAAGCGGGCTGGTGGGATGCATGTATTGGCCCGAATAAAGCAATTGATACATCGAAATTTTTTGTTGTCGCTTTAAACAATATTGGCGGGTGTAATGGTTCAACTGGCCCAACTTCACCGAACCCCGAAAATGAAAATCGCCCATATGGCCCAGATTTCCCTTTGGTCACTGTACGAGACTGGGTGAAAACACAAACCATGCTTTCTGACCGTTTAGGGATTGATGTTTGGTATTCAGTCATTGGTGGATCTTTAGGTGGAATGCAAGCTTTACAATGGTCTGTAGATTACCCTGATCGTTTAAAGAATTGCGTGATTATTGCCAGTGCACCAAAACTTTCAGCACAAAATATTGCGTTTAACGAAGTTGCACGTCAGTCTATTTTATCTGACCCTGATTTTCACAATGGTCGTTATTTAGAACATGACAGCTACCCAAAACGTGGCTTAATCTTGGCACGCATGGTCGGACATATTACCTATCTGTCTGAAGAAGCCATGAAACAAAAATTTGGTCGTGATTTAAAATCGGGCAAATTTATGTATGGTTTCGATGTTGAATTCCAAGTCGAAAGTTACTTGCGCTATCAAGGCGAACAATTCAGCCGTAACTTTGATGCCAATACTTATTTGATCATGACCAAAGCTCTGGATTATTTTGATCCATCTCGTGAATATGAGCTATCACTCAAAAAAGCCATGGCCAATACCCAATGTCGCTTCTTAGTCATATCTTTCACCACAGACTGGCGCTTTACCCCACAGCGTTCACAGGAAATTGTAGATTCACTGATTAGCAATCACAAACCTGTAACCTATCTCGATATTGATGCAGAACAAGGGCATGATTCTTTCTTATTCCCAATTCCGCTGTATGTCAAAACATTACGTGCATTTTTAGGTGGCCCTGAGCACCTTGCAACAACACCTAAGGAGGCCTTGTAATGCGTATAGATCAACAGCTTGCCGAAAAATGGATTAGTGCTGGAGCAAGCGTTCTCGATTTAGGTTGTGGTGATGGTGAATTACTGGCACAAATGGGCAAAAAGCAACAAATTCACGCTTATGGCTTAGAAATTGATCAAGAAAAGATTGCAATTGCCGTAAGCAAAGGGTTAAATATTATTCAACAAGACTTAAACCTCGGTTTGGGACGCTTTGCTGACCAGTCTTTTGACTATGTGGTTATGGCACAAGCTTTGCAAGCTGTAGATGCACCTGATGTGTTATTACGCGATATGGTGCGTGTGGGAAAACAAGCAATCATTACTTTTCCTAATTTTGCGCATTGGAAGACTCGCTCTTTCCTTGCCCTGAAAGGGATGATGCCCGTTTCTGATGCATTACCGTATATGTGGTACAATACACCCAATATCCACTTATGCACCTTTCGTGATTTTGAAGCACTGTGTGCAGAAAATCAGATTCAAATTATCGATCGACTCGCCGTGAATGGGAACCAACAAGGAAGCTTTTTAAGTAAAGCTATACCGAATTTGTTCGGCGAAGTCGCTATTTATCGAGTGAGCGCTCTATGAAAAAATTATTATTAGGTAGTACCTTATTTTTTGGACTGTTAAGCATTCAAGCCCATGCGGACTATGTTCCACAACAACAGCAATCTGTATCACAAATGGCTGCACAATATGCGCATATGAATGTTGCAGATTTACAAAAAGCAGCTAGATCTGGACAACCAGCAGCACAATTCTATTTAGCGACGCATTTCCAAGCAGGTACAGGTGGTGTTTCTAAAGATATGAAACAAGCTTTTGCTTGGTATAAAGCTGCTGCTGACCAAGGTGTTTCTGCTGCACAACTTAATGTTGGTCGTATGTATGCAGACGGTCTTGGTGTATCTAAGAGTGAAACTGCTGCTCGTCAATATTTTGAAAAAGCAGCAAGCCACGGCGATAACCGTGCTAGTTTTAACTTAGCGGTGATGGAAGAGCAAAAGAAAAACTACATGGGTGCTTACCAATGGTATGAGCTTTCTACTCGTGATGGCATGTTAGACAATAAAGTCATTTCAATGTCGCAAAGCAAGAAAACTGCTTTGGCTGCAAACTTAACTCAAGATCAAATTCGTACTGCAACTCAACGTGCGGATCAATGGATTCAAGCGCAATAAGCAGAATTATGATTATGAAAGCACCTTCGGGTGCTTTTTTATTTGTCGGATAAGTTAAAACAATATTCTTGCATTGCTTTAAGAAATTCTGGGGTGATTGGAAAACCTGAAGCCGAACCAATCACTGAATCTATACCACAGTTTGGACACACAGCCGTTGTTTCATCATCCCACCACTCATTTATGCTTTGATAAGCAAAGATATTTAAACAATAAAAACATCCACACTTTTCACTTTCACTCAGGATTTCCCGATGATTACTTGAAGTTCGATGTGCAGCGATGACATCAGATAAATCAAAATGACACATCTCTTATTATTCTTTTCTACAAATTCTACAAAAGTAACTGAATATAATAAAAGTATAACTGTACGCATTTCAAAATACTTGAATCTTGTAATTTTTCAATTTAGCGGCAGAATCAGCTAAAATACGCCACATTATTCAAAATCAGAGCAATTGAAATGTCTGCACAAGATTGGTTATCCCAAGGAACACTGGTACTCGCAAGTAACAACAAAGGCAAAATTGCTGAATTTGAAAAAATGTTTGCTGAATTGAATTTACCTGTAGACGTGATTCCACAAGGAAAACTCAATATCGAAGATGCGATTGAAGATGGTTTAAGCTTTATTGAAAACGCCATTATCAAAGCACGTCATGCAAGTCGTATTTCAGGAAAACCTGCAATTGCAGATGACTCAGGTATTTGTGTACCCGTGCTAGGTGGTGCGCCAGGAATCTATTCAGCTCGCTATGCAGGCGAACACGGTGATGATGCTGCAAACAATGTAAAACTACTAGAAAATTTAAAAGCTTATCGTCAAGATGGCGTAACAATTGAAGGTATGTTTGTTTGTGTACTGGCTTTGGTTCAACATGCGGATGACCCACTTCCACAAATTTTCCAAGGCATTTGGCAAGGTGAAATTTTAGAACAAGCACGTGGTGAAAATGGTTTTGGCTATGACCCGCTGTTTTGGTTACCTGAACTGAGTATTTCCAGCGCGGAAATAAGTAAAGAAGAAAAAAATAAAATCAGCCATCGTGGTCAGGCAATGCAATTATTTAAAGCAAGTTTACAAAATTAATTTGGTTTCCCCTCTCCTGCTCTATGGAGAGGGTTAAGTTTTATCAATTCTTCTGTGAAAATCAAAATCCAAAGATGAATTTATAACAAATGCATCACGCCCCCATATAACAGGCATACCACGCAACTCACAATGGTTCCCGAAGCAATATATTTTGCAGAAATACCTGTCCCTTGATAATGCGTCTCTAATGCAACAATATTTGCGGCTGGCGGTAGACAAAACAGTAAAAACATCACGCCGATATAGTTTTCAATGTGTGGTATCGATAAAAAATAATAAGCAAAACCACAAAGTATTGCACCACAAAACAGCTTGAGTATTGCCATACGAATACTCCACTGCAAATCCTCGATATGCACTTTGGTTTTGCGTAACCACATTCCCAAAACACACATCCCCGCAAAGCTCATACACCATTTTGCAAGGGTATAAATCCAGTCGATGACGATATGGTTTTGAAATTGTTGCACATCAAAACACCGAATTATTCCAGCCATGAATAATGCAATTACAGGTGGTGATTGCAGCATTTTTTTGAGAATAGTGAAAATAGGTTGAGGCTCAGTACTCACTGAGGTGACAGCCCATGAATTTCCAAAGATTGAAACGCCAATATAGAGTGGAATCATTGCCATACTATGTTCAGAACCAAAAATTGCCAAAGCAATTGGAAAACCCAACCATGCCATATTGGTATAACTAAAACACAGTGCAGCCAAACGATCTTTAAACAGCTTTAAATAAACAAAGAACAGAATAAAACAGGAAAAAATTGCAAATAGAATTAAAGCAATACTTCCCGATTTATAAAAAACCATATTGTAAATAATCACAATCGGAATAAATAACCGAGCAAGCAATAATGACAGTATCGATTTTAAACTGATTGTAAATTTGCTATTTGCCAGTATTAAGCCACAAATAAAAGACAATAGTGGAAATAACAAAGCCACAGTACACATCTCAAGAGATTAGAGTATCGATAGTAACATATCGTATTGAACTACAAACCAAACTCGCTATTAAGCGTTTTTATAAAAACAAAAAATATTAAATATATTAATATAAATTATATATTTAGAAATAATTACCATGATAAAAAACAACACTTTTAGGTGAATATTTAAGTACATATTCAAGTATTATTTGTTGACAATATTTTCGTTTGAATTAGTATGGAAATGATCTGCTATTTGGAAAATACAGAGATTACCCACTGATATAAATAAAAACGCTACCCATGCTGCAAAGGAATATTTGCTCATAATTTAAACAAAAGAGCAATTATACTTGAGCAAAAATTATAAATTGGAAAAGGATTCCAAATACAATGAATGTAACACGTAGACAATTTTTAGCTTTATCAGCAGCTGCAAGTGCATTAGTGATTACAGGATGCGGTAGTAGCGACAATGATGATTCACCTGCTACAACACCTCCTACCGAACCAAGTACTAAAAATATTGGCACAATGCCAGATGAAGCTGAACCACATACACGCACATGGATGACATTCGGTGCGTCAGATCAAATCCATGAACCTGCGAATATTAATGGCTTACGTGATGATCTTGCTAGAATCGCACTCAGTATCGCTGCTTTTGAACCTGTTTCAGTATTGGTTCGTGCCAACGAAATAGATATTGCTCGTGCAAAAATGCATCATCCGAATATTACCTTTGTCACGGGAACAATGGATGACTTTTGGGCACGTGACACAGGTCCAGTGTTTGTAAAAGATGCTCAGAATAAACTCACAGGTATCGATTTTAACTTTAATGGTTGGGGGAAAAAACAAAGCCACAATAGTGATAAAACGGTTGCAGCTCAAATCTTGAGTCATGTGAATATTGCACGCGTTAATTCATCATTGACACTTGAAGGTGGTGGTATTGAAGTGGATGGCTTAGGTACGGCGATTATCACCGAAAGCTGTGTGTTAAATGACAATAGAAACCCTGGTGTTACAAAAGCTGCTTGCGAGGCTGAACTGAAACGCTGTTTAGGTATTCGTAAAGTGATTTGGTTACCGGGAATTAAAGACAAAGACATCACAGATGGTCATACTGACTTTTATGCTCGTTTTGTCAGTGAAGGGGTTGTTGTTACCGCTTATGATAGTGACCCAGAATCTTATGATCATGCTGTAACCAAACGTCATCTTGAAATCTTAAAAACAGCAACAGATGTCAAAGGTAACCCCATCAAAGTTATAGAGTTAAAAGCACCTACGACGCTTCGAGTAAAAAATCCGAGTGAAGACTTTGCTGCTGGCTATATCAATTATTATGTATGTAATAGTGCAGTGATCATGCCTGAGTTTGGAGATGCTGTTGCAGATGCTGAGGCGAAACAAAAACTTCAATCATTGTTCCCAAATAGAAGCATTGTACAGATTAATATTGATTATATTGCTGCGGGAGGTGGTGGAATTCATTGTACGACGCAACAGCAACCTGTGTAATCGTATCAACTAAATTACATACGACATATTTTTGTCATTTTAGCTTGTTATAGTAAAAAAAATTAATATTTTTAAAAAGGAAATGAATGATGGCAGGATTATCAATTTGGCATGTGCTGATTTTTGCAATTGTTGTGATCTTATTGTTCGGTACATCTAAACTCAAAAACTTAGGTAAAGATGTTGGCGGTGCAGTCAAAGACTTTAAAAAGTCGATCAAAGATGACGAAACGACGGCTACTTCAAATACTGAGCCACGTACTTTAGAACATCAAAATACCAATACTGATGTGAACTCTACTGTAAAACATTAAGCGTAGAGGCGTAGAACATGTTAGATGTCGGATTTTCAGAATTACTCGTATTCGGGATCATTGCACTTTTAGTGCTTGGTCCTGAGAAACTACCTGAAGCTGCACGTTTTGCTGCCAAATGGTATAGCAAATTTAAGCGAGCCATTACGAGTGTTCAAAATGATATTGACCGTGAATTACGTCTTTCTGAATTCCGTGAGCAAATGCAGCAAGAAATGAAACGCATCCAAGAACTTGAGCAAAAAATGCAAGCTCAAATGAATGAGTTACAACAACAATCTATACTTGCTGCAGAGCAACAAAAACAGACAGCACGACCAGATAATAAGAATTTCTCCCATACTTTTACTCATTTAACTCAGTTAAGAACGGCTGTTCCTTCAAGTTATAGAGTAAAAATTTGGCTTGATCGGCAAAACTGTATACATCAAAGCATTGACACTGTGGACATCCAAAAGATCAATACCGTTGAACTGAAGGTGGCTGTATGACGGATTCATTACTTCCACAAATTCAAACATCGACAGAAAAAACTCAGGATTCTGAGCAACCACAACTTGAAGCAATGCCGATTACCCAACATCTTGTTGCATTACGGAAGCATTTATTCAAAATCGTTGGTGCATTATTGCTGATTTTCTTCTGTTTACTGCCCTTTGCCAATAAAACTTATATTGCATTATCTGAACCTCTCAGAAAGCAACTGCCTGCAAATTCAACCATGATTGCCACAGATGTCACTGCAACATTTATGGCACCATTTAAATTGAATTTCTTTATCGCGCTGATGTTGGCAATGCCTTTTATTATTTATCAATTATGGGCATTTATTCGACCTGCTTTATATGAAAAGGAAAAGAATCTCGCCTTTCCATTGTTATTGGGCAGCATTGTTCTGTTTTATTCAGGCATTGCTTTTGCATACTTCATTGCATTGCCATCGATATTGCATTTCTTTATGAGTGTTTCCCCTGAAACCGTAGCACCCATGACAGATATCAATAGTTATCTTAACTTTTGTTTGAAACTATTTTTGGTTTTTGGTGTGACTTTTGAGATTCCAATTATCACGTTAATCTTAATTTTGGTAGGTCTGGTTTCGACAAAAACACTCGCAGAAAAACGTCGTTTTATTATTGTTGGATGTTTCTTTATTTCAATGTTTATTACACCACCCGATGCGATTTCAATGATTATGTTAGCAATCCCGATGTGGATGCTGTTTGAGCTGGGCTTACTGTTTGGTAAGTTACTCGAAAAGCGTCATAAAACAGAAGCTTAAATCGTAATCCAATAATCTTATGATCATAAAAAAGCGACTTCATTATGAGTCGTTTTTTATGTTTAGGACTTCGATAAAACATAAATACAATGTTCTCAAGAGCAGTTCAACGCTTCCATTCCCCATCAAAAAATTAGCTTTAAGAATTTGAAACTTAAATGAAGCTTAAATTTAATCAATATTAAATATAAACGTAAGAAAGCTTACACATTACTCCGCTATGTTCTATGGCTTATTAAATATTTTATTTATCAATTACTTTAAGCCAAAGGGAAGCATCATGACAGACCTCACGCCATATCATGAAGAGCAAGAGTTAGACAATAACACTTCAAATAACATTCATTTCCGTGACATTTTAGAACAACGTATCTCTCGCCGTAGTCTGATTACCAAAACAGCGAGTGGCGCGGCAGCACTTGCTTTGGCATCAAGCCTTACAGGCTGTAATGATGATGACAATTCAAGCACGACTACACCACCAACAACGATTAAAAAACCAGAAAAATTAAGTTTTAAACCCGTTGCAAAAAATTTAAATGATATTGTTACCGTTCCTGAAGGTTATGAAGCAAATGTGCTTTATGCGATGGGAGACTCAATTAACCCTGCATATGCAGAATGGGATGACAATAACGTTCCAACAGGTTTAAGTTTTCAATTCCGCTCAGGTGATTGCCATGACGGTATGAGTTATTTTGGTCTAAATAGCTCAACTCAAAAGTATGATGCAAAAGCTTCTGATCGTGGTTTATTGGTTATGAACCATGAATACATCAATCCAACCTTTTTACACCCTAAAGGCGCAACCAAAGTCGATGGTCGTCGCCCTGAAGATGAAGTGATTCGTGAAGTGAATGCGCACGGTGTTTCGATTATTGAGTTAAAGAAAGACAGTAAAACTCAAAAAGTCGAAATCGTTAAAAATTCTGTATTGAACCGTCGTATTACAGCTGCAACAGTTATGGACTTTGGCGGTATCGTGGCGGGTAGTGAATTGGTTACCACTAAATATTCTCCAGTAGCAAAACAAACTCGTGGTACGCATAATAACTGTGGTAATGGTTATACGCCATGGGGAACATATTTAACGACTGAAGAAAACTATATTGGTTACTTTGTGCGTAATAAAGGTGATGATGCAAAACGAACAGCTGCTGAAATTGTGGCACTCAATCGCTATGGTTTAAAAGATGGTGCTAGTTCTCGTTACAGCTGGGAAACCGCTATAGGCTCATTACAAGAACAAGATTTATATGACCGTTGGAACGCATCTGTAACTGCCAATTCAGCGACACAAGACTATCGTAATGGTGCCAATACCTTTGGTTGGATCGTTGAAATTGATCCTTTTGATCGTAGTCAAAACCCAGTCAAACGTACCAGTTTAGGACGTTTTGCACATGAGGATTGTCGTGCAAGCCGTTTGATCGAAGGTGAAAATCTTGCGTTCTATATGGGTGATGACTCTCGTGGTGAATACATCTACAAGTTTGTTTCTGATGCAAAATGGGATGCCAAAGATGTCAATGGTGGCTACCGTGCTGGTGACAAATACATGAACTCAGGCAAATTGTATGTTGCCAAGTTTAATAATGATGGTACTGGACAATGGATTGAACTTGCTTATGGTAAAAATGGTTTAACCAATACCAATGCAGTTTATCCTTTTAAATCACAAGCTGAAGTCACCACTTTCGCTCGTTTAGCAGGTGATGCTGTCGGTGCTACCAAGATGGATCGTCCAGAATGGGTTGCCGTCAATCCTGAAAATGGTGAAGTCTACGTTACACTGACCAACAACTCGAACCGTGGTACTGCACATGCATTAGATGCAGCAAACCCTCGTAACTATGTTGATCCTGAAGGTGGCAAAGGCAATGTGAATGGTCACATTATTCGGTTCCATGAAAAAGACAACAAAACCACAGCTGAGAGCTTCACTTGGGATATTTACTTATTCGGTGCTGAAGCAAAAATGGCAAGCAATATCAACCTTTCTGGTTTGAATGATAATAATGATTTATCTTCTCCAGATGGCATGTGGTTTGATCCACGTGGTGTATTGTGGATTCAAACCGATGATGGCGCATATACAGACACCACAAACTGTATGATGCTGGCTGCCCTACCAGGTAAAGTGGGTGATGGTGCTAAAGCGACAACGTCAGCAGGACAAGAAACCATCGTCGGGGCAAAAGTCACTGATGAAAATTTACGTCGCTTCCTGACAGGCCCTAAAGAATGTGAAATCACAGGTGTAACCATGACACCAGACTTCAAAGCCATCTTTATCAATGTGCAACACCCAGGTGAGGATTCGAAGTCTTATAGCACACCAACCAGTCATTGGCCTGCTACACAAAAAGATCCGAACAATAAAACAGCTCGTCCACGTTCAGCAACAGTGGTTATTACCCGTAAAGACGGTGGCCTAATTGCAGGTTAAGCCATTTAATTTGTCTTAAATTTTGTATCAGAAGCTTTCATTTTCAATACGTGTTGATTCAATAAACTTCTTTGATAAGCCGAGTTGTGATAGACATTTATTTACAAAGGAAGTTCCCTCTCCTTTATAAAGGAGAGGGTTTATATGATAAATCCTCTCATACTTTTGTGGAACAATATTCATTATCCCAGAGAGAGAAGAGACTTTTAATATTCATTTTACTGCTAATTTCTTGTTTTTTGACTATGGCAAGAGCTTTAATATCAGCACGTGTTTTTTTCAATCATGGGCAATTTGATTTGTACAAGATCACCTTGATGTTCCCCTTGTTGTGTTTTTTCAATCCAGTCTATTTCCGATTTGCCCATTCTTAAAAAATTAGAACAGCGTGTCCCATAAATAGGGCTCTGAATAAATGTAGAAGACAATAATGCTTCCATTTCTAAATTAATTCCCGTACTGGGCAATAAGTCTGGAATTATTTTTCGCTCATCCTCTAAAATATCCCAAACCGCATATTTTAAATCTGCTTCTGGTGTTGATGGCAGTTGCATCATGGGCAAAAATTCTTGGGTAAACCGTTTACGTAAATGTTGAGTCTTTTCCCAGTCGTCAGACATGAGCCCATTAGAAACCACAAATACTCCTTTGGATAAAACCTGCGGTGCTTCACCACGATTACTCATATAAACCGCTTGATGTTGATCCCCGATAAATAAATTAAAACCTGCATAATTCATTTGTGATTGTTCTAGTTGTTGTGCAAAACGAATCGGCGTTTGTTCAGATTCTAAAAAGGCTTGAATCAAATGACCACGAGACGTTGGATAATCACGCTGATCTGTACCATCACGATAATTTGTGACAACCGCCCAACGGCCTTGTTGTGTGATGCCCATCCAAGTTCCGCCAGATTGCAAATCTTGCCCTGCAATGATTTGGCTTTTTGTCCACCGGTGCAGTTGTGACGTCGGACGATGATAAAACTCATCACGATTTGAAATAAGACAGACAGGTAAATCATCTAGAACTTGCCAAGCCAGCGCCACAATACACATAAATATACTCCATCAACTTTACACATTGAATGTACAACATTTTTCACATCTTTCAGCTAAAATCTGTGCGAAATATATAATTAAGGAATAGGAATGCTCACCTACCCGAACATTGACCCTGTTGCAATTGCACTGGGACCTGTAAAAGTCCATTGGTATGGACTGATGTATTTATTGGCATTTTTATGTGCTTGGGGACTTGCAACATATCGTGCTAAACAACGTGACAACTGGAACTCAGAAATGGTTTCAGATCTCGTATTCTACGGCGCTTTGGGTGTTGTCCTTGGCGGTCGTATTGGTTACGTTATTTTTTATGAGTTTGATAAGTTTCTTGCAGACCCAATCTGGTTATTTAAAGTCTGGACAGGGGGCATGAGCTTTCACGGCGGTTTCCTTGGCGTGATGATCGCAATGTTGCTGTGGTGTCATAAATATAAAAAGACCTGGTTTGAAACCCTTGATTTTATTGCACCTTGTGTACCAACAGGTTTAATGTTTGGTCGTATTGGTAACTTCATTGGCGGTGAGTTATATGGTCGTCAAGTGAGCGACCCAAACTTTGCTTTAGGTATGATTTTCCCAACAGATCCATTGCAATTGGTACGCCACCCTTCACAAATTTACCAAGCACTTTGTGAAGGCCTATTACTGTTTATTATCTTATGGTTCTATAGTGCCAAACCACGCCCACGCTATGCAGTGTCTGCTGTCTTTTTAATGGGTTATGGTTGTGCCCGCTTCTTTATGGAGTTCTTCCGTGAACCTGATGCAGATCAAGGCTATATTTTGTTTGGATGGATGACCAAAGGTCAAATACTGTCGCTACCTATGATTTTGATTGGAATATGGTTAATTTGGTACGCATATCAAAAGAAAATCTTTGATTGGGGTCCTCAAAAGACAACATTGAACTAAATTGGTTCAGGAATAATGAGCAAGTGTCTCATTATTCCGACTATGTTAAAGTACCTATAACATTGACACGTTGATTGATTATGCTTGAATTTTGGTTTGACCCTAAAGTAGCCATGGCGAAGAAATTGGCATTTTTTATCGTGATTGCAATCGCTTCAATCGCTCTTTACTGGTACCAGCCTTTAACCTTAGACAATATCTTACTGTTTGCTGGTACTGGGATTATTTTTTTAATCTGCCGTTATTGCAAAGTGCATTTTGCAGCAAAAAATCCAACAGGTTTCCTTTATCGTTTACTCACTTGGATTCCCATTGCGATTCTTTTAGCGCTTATTTTTAAAAATATGAACAATGGTGAAATCTTAATTCCAGGTGCCCAAGGCGTTGCATTTATGGCTTTGGCAGTGTGTATTTTCTCTCCATTGGCACTATTGAATAAAAATACGTCTGAACAAAACTAAACCATACATTTTCCTATCATTCTGATGATTTATATGGCTATTTATCCCAACATGATCAGTCAAAATGATTTCTTTTAATTTTATGACAATCACTCAATATGCTATTAGACTTTTGGTACTCAGAGCGTTGCACGAAACACACTAAATTAATTGTTTCAGTGATTACCTGTGCAATCATTTATTATTGTTCAACTTTTGAAAAACTCAGCCCTGCATTCACCCTATTTAGCTTAGCGATTGGTGTTTCTATCCATGTGCTTAGAAAAATATCGATTAAAATTGCAACGGGCACACCATATCTCACGCTTTATAAAATTTTATTTGCAGTCTTTTCAATATTCACTTTTGCAATCTTAGTCTTTCTATTACCCACCACCAATAAGCTCTATACAGCTATTCAAGCTTTAGGGTTTGTCGCCTTAGGTCTGTTTGTTGTTTCGATTTACGAAAGTCGTCAAAAACGCTTTGAATAAATTTGAATAAAAAAGCAAGCGATTTCAATAAATCGCTTGCTTTTTTATCTTTTCACAAATTAATTTACAATCAAAATCAGGTTAATTGGTCTACCCTCTCATATTAATTTGCTTAATCAAAATAGCTTAGACATTTAAACGGTAATATTCATAGGTCACATTTGGATCTTTATACACGTCATAACTACGCTGTCTAAAGTCTGAAACCCATTGCGAACCAGTAAACCCTGCAATATGCCCATAACGATGACGGCTAGTTCTATTGATGATGTAAATGTCGCCTTCTTGTGGATTATCGAAGTCAGGACGAATTTTTTTATAACCAATTTCAGTCAAAGTACTGCCCCAGTCTGAAGCTGCGACTGGATGATCCGAAAAACGTGCGCCTGCTGACTGTAATGCAATACGTACATATCGTGCACAACGGTGTGCTGTGGTACTACGAGACATGCTAACGAGCTTTTGTGTGAATTTTTCAATATCAATGAGGCTTTCTTGTTTAAAATTTTCAGTTTGATTTTTAAAGTTTTCTAATGCTTTATTTTTTAAGTATTGTTCTGGTTGGAAAGTATTATTTTGATTTTCCGATCGTATTTGAATATGAACCGTGGGGCTCACGTATTCATTCATATTAACATTATGGTCGTAAATCATGCCTAATCCTCAAACTTCGCATCACGAATTGGTTAAAACACCTTGTAAAAACCAATAACAACATTTCATAAGCAAAGCATAGTAATCAGCGAAACTTAAAAAGTAGATTAAAAACATGTAAAAAAATATGTAAGTGTTAATAAATCTCATTTGTTATTTTTTAACTGACTGAAACCCCTAGAATTGTGCATGCTTATAAATAATTTCAAATGCTCAAAAAACACACAAATATAAAATGTAATCTTAGCCGTATCGGTCAAAAAATAAATCAATTGAATCAATAACTTTTAATGTCAATTAGGTCACATTTTTAAGTTTATTCGGCTTTAAATAGCTCTCTAACCTCATCATTTTTAAAATAAAAAATTTATAAAAACCAATCAGCTTTTATCATTGCAATGCACTGGTAGTTGAGCTTCAGTTCTAGTTTAAAGTATTTCTGAAAAATCCTACTTGGTTAAAATGCAGGAAGTTGCTTCTAATCAATATTCATAACCGACATACAGATTTCCAAAATTTGAATATAATGTTTGGGGCTTAGAAAGTTAAGCATCTTAAAAATTAGGTCAGTTTAGTATAAACTCAGGTGTCATTTAGAAGCAGTTCGAATCCATGCTTAGACGACAGAATCTGTCTCTGTTATTGCAATGATTCACCCTCAGATTGGAAAATTTATGAAAGCGTATTTAGACCTCTTACAACATATCCTAGACAATGGCGGTGACAAAGGTGATCGCACAGGTACAGGTACACGTTCTGTATTTGGTTATCAAATGCGTTTTGACCTTTCAAAAGGTTTTCCTTTACTGACCACAAAGAAAGTACATTTCCGTTCTATCGTGATTGAACTGTTGTGGTTTTTAAAAGGCGATACCAATGTTCAATATTTAAAAGATAATAAAGTTTCTATTTGGGATGAATGGTCTACCGCAGAACAAACTGCCCGTTTTGGACGCCCTGAAGGTGAGTTAGGCCCAGTATATGGTCATCAATGGCGTAACTTTGGCGCAACCAAATTAGACAATGGTTTGTATGAAAATGACGGTTTTGATCAAATTAAATGGCTAGTGAATGAAATCAAAACCAATCCAAACTCACGTCGTCTGATCGTTTCAGGTTGGAACCCAAATGAAGCAGGTAATGTTGCATTACCACCATGTCATACCCTATTCCAATTCTTCGTTCAGGATGGAAAACTCTCTTGTCAGCTATATCAACGTAGTGCTGACGTGTTCTTAGGTGTGCCATTTAATATTGCCAGCTATGCATTACTTACTCATATGATTGCACAGGTTTGTGGCTTAGGTGTCGGTGACTTCGTTTGGACAGGTGGCGATACGCATTTATATGTCAACCATTTTGAACAAGCTCAACTCCAATTGACTCGTGACCCATTACCTTTATGTCAATTAAAGTTAAACCCTGAAATTACAGATATTTTTGATTTTAAATTTGAAGATATTGAAATCGTAGGTTACGAATCGCATCCTGCAATTAAGGCCCCTGTTGCGGTTTAATTTTATAAAATACCTTCATTCTCTTGAACGAGGGAAAACCACCTCTCTTTGACAATTAACAAAAAGAGGTTGGGAACGATTAGAAAGAGTAACTTATGAGCTTTAAAAATTTTGAAATTGTGCATGTGGTTGCAATGGATCAACAACGCTGTATTGGTAAAGGCAACGACCTACCTTGGCATATTTCAGCTGACCTCAAACATTTTAAAGCAATTACACAAGGCGGTGTGGTGGTCATGGGTCGCAAAACTCTCGAATCCATGGGTCGTGCGCTACCAAAACGTGTGAATTGGGTCATTACTCGTGACACCAACTGGTCTTTTGAAGGTGTAAAAACAGCACATAGCATTGAAGATGCTTTGGAACTGGCTATTCCCGATGTTCTCGCCTCAGAAAAACCTGATAGTATCTTTATCATTGGTGGTGGTGAAATCTTTAAACAAACCATGCCGATTGCAGATCGCTTAGAGCTTACCCATGTCGAGCTTGATGTCCAAGGTGATGCGTATTATCCAGAGATTCCAAAAGAATTTAATAAAGTTTCGAGCGAATCACATATTGATGACAAATCAGCTATTGCTTTTGAGTTCGCAACATATCGAAAATAGAGTAGCTAAATACAAACACACTCATTATGCAGAATACTGGAAAAAAACAATTTATTTACTCATTGGGAATGTTCTTAGCACATTCCTTTTTTAGTCTTTTTATCCTCTTAAGTTCTGTTTGGTTTTGTCTAGCAATCTGGATTCAGCAACCGCTAGGGCAAACGTTTAGTTATGCATTCATCGCCATTTGGAGTGTTTTTGCACTCAGTATTTTAGGCTTCTATTTTTCAAGAAAGATCCTTCCTCGGAAAACTGCCTGTCTGATTTATCTTGTGGCTTTTATTTGCAGTTTATTGTGGTATTTCAATATTCCTGCAAAGCAAGATCGACAGTGGAGTCCTGAAGTTTCGAGAATTTTTAGCTATCAACAGCAAGGCAATATGGTGACCATCCACAATGTTCGAAACTTCGATTGGCATTCAGAAAGCCAATATGATGAACACTGGGATACCCGCAGCTACAATTTAGATCATATCACGGGAGTAAATATCATTACCTCGTATTGGATGGGCCCTGAAATTGCACATACCTTGGTTAGTTTTAATTTTTCAGATCAAAAACCATTAGTATTTTCAATTGAAATTCGAAAAGAAAAAACTGAAAGCTTTTCTGCTATTGGTGGTTTTTTCAGGAAATTTGAGCTGAGTTTGATTGCTGCGGATGAAAAAGATATTGTTTATACACGGAGCAATATTCGAGGGGAACAAGTATATTTTTTCCCAATCAAAATGCCAAAACGTGAAATGAAAGCATTGTTTGAAGCATACTTAAGCAAATCAAGCCAATTGGCGCAACAACCTAAATGGTATAACACCTTAACCAGTAACTGCACAACATTGGTTTTTGATATGATTCAAGCGATTTCACCGAAAAAACTCCCGCTTGATTATCGTTTATTTGCTTCTGGGTATTTACCGAATTATCTTTATGATCTTGGCGCACTTAACCATGAATGGACAGTGAAAGAATGGTATCAAAAAGCACACATTAATCCACGAACAGCAGAATTTACCCATTTTAAATACCCCAATAGTACCAATTTTTCAAAGGTGGTTCGTTTAGGTTTACCTGAAGAGCAAGCGCAGTAATTTATAAATTTAAATATATAACATCGTTTTGTAATTTAGTTTGTGTATAGATCAAGATTCAGATATTTTTTATTTATATAAAACGACACCTTTAAAACAATTGAAATTCAAGAGAATAGCTATGTTGAAATCTATTTTTGCAACCACATTAATCAGCGCGACCTTATTCGCAGCTGGATGTACCTCTATGCCAAGTGCCGACCAGCAAGCAAAGAATTTAAGCCTATTGCAGAATAAGACTTGGACCCTTACTCATATTGGTGCGACAGAATATAAGACGACTGCTACAGTCAATACGCCCATCATTCAATTTGGTTCAGATTTACGTGTGAGTGGCACAGATGGCTGTAATCGCTTAATGGGGCTTTATGCGATCAAAGGTGAACATATTAGCTTAGGTCAATTGGGTTCCACTAAAATGCTTTGTAAAAACGGCATGCAACTTTCAGCTAAATATAGCGAAGCTTTAAATAAAGTGACCGCTTATCAAGTCTATGACAAAACACTTAAACTGTTAGACCAACACGGCAATCGTGTATTGCAATACACAACCACGACCCCATAAATAGCTAACGCCCCTCATGTGACAATGAGGAATGCAAGGGTTTCAAATTTAACTTAGGCTTGGCTCATAAGCCCATTTGCTGGATCATAAAATCGGTTAAATAGGGTCTGCATACTCAGAATATTGTTACCGTTAAATCTCAATTTCACATGACTAATTCACATTAATTTTCTATATTCTCAATACTAAGTGTTGATCAATAAAAGGATATCACAATGCAACAAGCGCTTTTGGGTGGTGGATGTTTCTGGTGTACTGAATCCGTTTTTCTACAATTGAAAGGCGTAGAAAAAGTGGTGAGTGGTTATGCTGGTGGTACAACGCAAAATCCGAGTTATGAGGATATCTGTACAGGCAATACAGGGCATGCTGAAGTGATTTTGATTGATTTTGATGAAAATCAAATTACTTATAAACAATTACTTGACGTGTTTTTTGCAGTCCACGATTCAACGACTTTAAACCGTCAAGGCAATGACATTGGTACTCAATATCGTTCAGTAATCTATTATTTTAATGCCCAACAAAAAGCAGAAGCTGAACAATATATTGAGCAATTAAAAGCAGAAGGTCTGCCTATCGTGACTGAGCTCAGCCCTGAACCGACGTTCTATCCAGCTGAAGAATATCATCAAAATTTCTTCGCCAAGAACCCGTCTCAAGGCTATTGTAACTTTTCGATTCCACCTAAATTGTTAAAATTACGCACCAAATTTCAAGATTTACTCAAATGATTTTTTAAACAATTCAATCAAATAGTTGAGATAAAAAAAGCGATCTTTTATAGATCGCTTTTTTACATTATTTCAATAACGAAACAAATGTTCGTGCTTAAATTAATTATCACTCATAAAAGCCAAATCATTTAGACCCGCTTCACTTGCACGTGACATGACTTGTGCAACGGTATCATAACGAGACTCTTTATCTGCACGAAGTTGTACAGCGGGTTTAACTGGCTTTTGACCCGCCTCATTAAAACGAGTAGACAGTTCATCTAAAGTAATGATTTGATCATTCCAAGCCACTTCACCTTGCTGATTAATACTAATCGTAATTGCCTCAGGTGGCGGAGCAAGTACTTCAGCTGTGGTTTTCGGTAAAGTTAATGGTATCGATGGGTTAGCAACGGTGGCTGTCACCAAAAAGATGATCATCAATACCAACATAATATCGATCAGCGGAATAAGATTCATCTCATTCATGCCAGAATCGTTGTCTTCTCCCAATTGAAAAGCCATTAAGCTTGACCTCCAACTAAACCATTTTGTGTAGATGTAGATTCAACTTTTTGAGTTGAAGAATCTTGTTGTAGCATCGTATCAATCAACAAACCATGAGCATGATCTTGTAAATCATTTGCCAATGTACGGTTAAAACGCACACAAATGTTATAAGCCAATACCGCAGGAATCGCCACAGCAAGACCTAGACCTGTCATGATCAATGCTTCACCGACAGGCGTAGCAACTTGAGCTAAACCTGCTTGACCACTCTTACCGACAGCAACCAATGCATGGAAAATTCCCCATACAGTACCGAATAAACCCACAAATGGAGCAAGAGAAGCAATGGTTCCTAAAACTGAAACACCTTTTTCAGCATTGGCTTTTTCTACTGAAATTTGACGTAATAAAGCTTGCTCTGCAACAGCCTTACGTTGTTCAAAACCTAATGGCGCAAGCTTAGCTTTAAGCGTATTCATTGCTTGAGTCAATTGAGCTTTAGCAATTTGCTTGAGTTGGCGAGTGCCTAAAATACGCAAAATGAACACAGTCCAAGTTGCTATAGACATTGCCAATAACACGAAATACAGTGTTTTACTGACTGCATCAGCATGTTGCCAATAAACTGAAAAGTTCATGTAGAACTCCTATTATTTTGTAGTCGGTGTTAAATCAAATGGTTGCTCTGCACTAATTGGATAAGCGACACCATTTTCTTTATAAGGTTTAAATTTTGCATTACGTACTGAATTTGCAACTTTACTGGTCAATTCAGGGCTACAACTTGAATTTTTCACACTTGCAGTTGTGACACTTCCCTTCTCATTGGCTTTAATCGAAATAACAACACGACAACTTGCGGTTATTTCACTCGATTTAAAACTCAATTTTGGAGATCTGCTCCATTGCACACCTGCGCCACCAATAGAAACACTTTTTGGTGAAGATTGAACAGGCTCAACCGCAGGTTCATTTTTTGGAGCTGGCTCAGGATCAGGCTTAGCTTGTGTCGTGATCTTGGTCGTCACTGTCGTTGAAACCACAGGTGCAGATTCAGCTTTTACAGTCTTCTCTACAACTTTTTTGGTTTCAGCTTTTTTAACTTCTACCACTTTTTCCACTTTCTTGGGTGGAGGTAATTCTTTTTCAACAATCTTAACTTGTTTAGGTTTTGGTGGCTCTTTCGGCTTAGGAAGCTCTTTTGGCGGTGGTGGTTCTTTAATTTTTACAAATTTTACTTTTAATGGTTCTTTTTTAATTTGAGGTAGCTCTGGTGCTTTCATTTGACTAACAGCCCAAAGAACACCGACATGACCAATGATCACTGCTAAAATAGCAGCAACAACTTTTTTTTTCATCGGTGGAGGCGTATGAAGTGGTGCCGTGGAAGAGTGACTCATAAGAATCTAAATACCTAAAACTGACTCGAACTACAAAAAAGCATTTTATAGGCCAAGCACGTCGAATAAAACAACTAAAGTGGCCTAATGATAAATGAGAAGTGTTTTCATTTGCAACTGATTTTTTGTTGCAGTCCATCGATTTTACGAATCAAAATGTAAAAAGGATGCTTATCGCATCCTTTTCCTGAATCCTAACATACAATAATTTTCACATATTATTGGAATACAACCGTCTTATTTCCATCGACAATAATACGGTCTTCAAGATGCCACTTCACTGCTCTTGCTAAAACATTACGCTCTACATCTTGACCAAGCTCACGTAATTGCTCGACGGTGAAATCATGATTCACACGCTCTACATCTTGTTCAATAATAGGGCCTTGGTCTAAATCAGCAGTCACATAATGCGCTGTAGCACCAATCAACTTCACACCTTTTTCATAGGCTTGCTTATACGGATTTGCGCCAACAAATGCAGGTAAGAATGAATGATGAATATTGATGATTTTCATTTCCCATTTCTGTACAAATTCTTCATCCAAAATTTGCATATAACGGGCAAGAACCAATAAATCATTACCCTGCATCAACTCATCAATCTGAGCATAAGCTTCACGTTTGTTCTCTTTATTTACAGGAACAACATAGAAAGGAATACCGAAGTTTTCAACTGACTCACGTAAATCTTCATGATTTGAAACCACTTGAGTAATTTCACAAGGTAAACCACCACGTGAATGACGCCATAACAACTCAAGCAAAGCATGGTCAACTTTAGAAACTAAAATACCCACTTTTTTAATGTCGCTGACCAAAGCCAAGCGCCAATGCATTGCATAACGCTCAGCAACATTTGTTGCAAAAGTTTGCAACAAACTCTCACGGCGTGATTGTAAATGATCCAACTCAAACTCAACACGCATAAAATAACGTCCACCTTGAGCTTCTGTCGCATATTGATCAAGCGCAGTAATATTTGCGCCTTGATGATACAAAAAGCTCGATACAGCTTGCACAATACCGGGCTTGTCTTCACAAGTAATCAGTAAACGTGCTGTGTTGGCAGTGGTCATGTTCATGTTGATGGATATCGCTTATAAGTTAATTTTAAAAACAGCCGAGTATTCTAACGCTTTTTTACCAGCTTTCAATCACCGTTATAAATCAATCTTGATGAATGGATGATAAACTGGCAAATAATTCGGAAGAACCAAAGCTTTCTAATAAGCGCTCATAGGTTTCACGACTCTCGCCACGCAAATAAGGACCTTCTAAAAACACCATTTGTCTTAAAGCTTGCCAAATCCATTTTTCATCCAAATGATTCGAATCACTCAAATGTCCAGACATATATAAAAAGTTTGTCCAGTTGGTCAGTACGATCCAAATATTGATAATCAGCGCTTCGATTTCTGAAGGTGTCATCTGCATCAAACCAGCTTCAACAAAAGCATGATAAATCTTTTGTCCTTGCTGCATCACCTTACCTGCAAACCGTGGGTAAAGTTTTCTAAAATCTTCGTTATTCTCAACCAAATGATAAACATCACGATGCAAAAAACGGAATTCCCAAAGTTGACTGCTCAATACTTGGAAATAACGAATTTTGTCATTTGCATTGACTGCACGGTCATCGGGTAATGAGAGCATGTCTAATGTTTCTTTTTGGTACTGCTCCATCAACTCTTTGATGATTTCTTGTTTATTTCGAAAATGGTAATACAAATTTCCAGGACTGATCCCAAGCTCAGCAGCTATATGGTTTGTCGTTACAGAACGTTCACCACGTTCATTAAAAAGTTGCAGACTAATCTGCAAAATTCGATCTTTCGTTTTTGAAGTTTTGGAGCTCGACATCCTATTACCATTCTTAACCGTTAGCGCAAGCTAAACATAAAGTGACTTGACTATTTAGAGTATTTACTCTAAAAAATATATTATATTAACCTAATTCGTAAATGGTGCTTGTCATGAACAGTCATACAAAAACAAATTCAATGACTCCCTTTTCCCCTGAAATTCAACATATGCATGATGTTCTTCAACAACAAAAAGCGGCATATCAACGTTATCCTATGCCGACCGCAAAGGAGCGTATAGAACGCTTAGCTCGTTTGAAGAAAGTTCTGGTTAAGTATCAAGATCAATTTGCAGAAGCAATTAATCAAGATTACGGTAACCGTTCGTACAGTGAGTCAAAAATCGGTGAGTTACTTACATGTTTAGAGCAAATTAAATATTATAGCAAGCATTTAACCGCTTGGATGAAACCATCTAAACGTCACGTTTCTATGTTACACCAACCTGCTAAAGCATGGGTACAATACCAACCTTTGGGTGTGATTGGAATTATTGCACCTTGGAACTATCCTTTACTACTCTCGGTTGGACCTTTAATTTGTGCCTTGGCGGCAGGAAATCATGCCATGATCAAGATTTCAAGTGCATCCACAAATTTTGGTCTTGTCTTAGAAAATGCTATATCTGAAGCTTTCCCGCAAGAATTAGTCACGGTCATCAATGGTGGAGGACAAATCTCGGATGAGTTCAGTCATTTAGCTTTTGATAAAATCATTTTTACAGGTTCAAGTAACGTTGGTAAAACCGTGATGGCAGCGGCGTCAGAAAACCTTGTTCCTGTGATTTTAGAATTAGGTGGCAAATCTCCTGTTATCGTTCATCCATCCAGTGATATGAAAGTCGTCGCAGAACGCATTGCTTTTGGTAAATTATGGAATGCAGGGCAAACCTGTGTTGCACCAGACTATATCTTCTTACCGAAAGGCAAAACTGCAGAATTCATTGACAACTTTAAACAAGTTGCGACAGAAATGTATCCGAGCTTGCGTGACAATCAGGACTACACTTCGATCATTAATGATAAACAATACAAACGTATTCAAAATTATTTAGAAGATGCTCGTCAACAAGGCGCTCAACTGATTGAATTGAATCCTAAGAATGAAGATTTAGCGCCAGTACGCAAAATTGCACCTACATTTGTAACAGGTGTATTGCCGACCATGGAAATCATGAAGAATGAGATCTTTGGTCCAATCCTTCCGATCATGGAATATGATCAAATCGACGACGTTATTGACTTTATTAATAGCAGACCTCGTCCACTTGCATTATACTACTTCGACTTTGACGATGCTCGTGCAGAGTATGTTGCTCAACGTACACATTCTGGGCACTTTGGTCAAAATGCAGTAGTGACCCATGTTGCACAAGATGACCTGCCGTTTGGTGGCGTTGGTGCATCAGGAATGGGCAAATATCACGGTCCGGAAGGTTTCTTCAGTTTATCGCATGAGCGTTCAATGATGTCTATTCCTAAGCTTTTTAGCTTAAAATTCATCTTGCCACCATACGATAAACCATTAAATAAAATTTTAGAGAAAGCCTTTCTCCGTTAACTGATCAAGGCATGAGCTATTGAGATAACTCATGCTACGTTTTTGTCGATTCCGCTTGTCTTTTAAGCGGAATTTTGATATAAAACGCCCCTTGAATGAATTCAATCCGTTTTATTTTGACTGGCCATACAGATTTGCTGTTGGCTAAATCAATGGAGTTACACCATGTCTAAGGTTTGCCAAGTTACCGGCAAGCGTCCAGTCGTTGGTAACAACGTCTCACACGCCAACAACAAAACTAAGCGCCGGTTCGAGCCGAACCTGCATCACCACCGTTTCTGGTTAGAAAGCGAAAAACGTTTCGTACGTCTTCGTTTAACCACTAAAGGTATGCGTATTATCGACAAATTGGGCATTGAAAAGGTTGTTGCTGACCTACGTGCTCAAGGTCAAAAGATCTAAGGAGTCTGAACCATGCGTGATAAAATTCGCCTAGTTTCTACTGCTGGTACAGGTTATTTCTATACCACAACTAAGAACAAACGTACTATGCCGGAAAAAATGGAAATCAAAAAGTTTGATCCAAAAATCCGTCAACACGTAATTTTCAAAGAAGCTAAAATTAAATAATTTCAGCTTTCTTAAAAAATACGACCCATTTGGGTCGTTTTTTTTGCCTTTTTTTTACTCAAGTTGTTAAAATTCTCAATATTTTCTTTTGGCACTGTTTGTGCTTTTAGTCATTTTATTAATTCCTCCAAATTTTTAAGGAGTGTTTAGTGCCTCATGATGTAGATTTGATCATTTTACTTGCAGTTGGTTTTGGTATCGCGCTTATTTTTGGCTATATCGCTGCACGGCTACGTCTCCCCCCTTTGATTGGATATTTAATTGCAGGAATCATCATCAGTCCAAACACGCCCGGGATTGTTGCAGATATAACACTCGCCAATCAGCTTGCTGAGTTAGGCGTCATGTTCCTGATGTTCGGTGTAGGGATGCATTTTTCTCTAAATGATTTAATGCAAGTCCGTCGAATTGCTTTACCGGGGGCAATCCTACAAATCGCAGTCGCAACACTACTGGGTATGGCAGTATCATTGTTTTGGGGTTGGAGCTTTGGTTCAGCCTTAGTATTCGGTTTGAGCTTGTCATGTGCCAGTACAGTGGTTTTACTCAAGGCTTTGGGAGATAAAGGTCTACTCAGTTCAGTGAACGGTAAAATTGCGGTCGGCTGGCTTTTGGTTGAAGACTTGGTCATGGTTTTGGTCCTCGTTCTTTTGCCTGCAACTGCAGTACTTTTGGGTGGACACCCAATTTCAGGACATGAATCAAATCAAAATATTTGGTTAACACTTGGCATTACACTCTTAAAAGTGACTGGTTTTATTGCCTTCATGCTGATTATTGGCAAACGTTTAGTGCCTATGATCATGCAGTATGTCGCTCGTTTAGGTTCTAGAGAGCTTTTCACTTTAACGGTCGTTGCAGCAGCAGTCTCGATTGCCTATGGCTCATATGCGATTTTTGGCGTTTCTATGGCACTCGGCGCCTTCTTTGCAGGTATGGTGGTGAAAGAATCAGACTTCAGTCATCGTGCTGAAGAAGAGACTTTGCCGTTAAGAGAAGTTTTTTCAATCCTATTCTTTATTTCAGTGGGGATGCTGTTCGACCCTAGAATTATTGTTGAACAACCTTTACATATTCTTGCTGTTATCGCCATTATCATGATTGGTAAAACGATTGCCGCTATGGCTTTGGTTTTATTTTTCCGTTATCCCATCAATACAGCGCTAACGGTAGGCGCAAGTTTGGCTCAAATTGGTGAGTTCTCATTTATTTTAGCAACGCTAGGTCTATCACTCGGTTTACTGAGCTCTGAAGCACAGAATCTGATTTTAGCAGGTGCTTTGTTCTCGATTACACTGAATTCATTCCTATTTTCAGCGATTGAACCTGTACAAAACTGGATTCGTGAACGCTCTCATTTGGCCCGCTTACTTGAGCGCAGTGGTGACCCATTGGCAATGCTTCCAGATGAAGTTGATCAAGATTATTTACGGGATCAAGTGGTTATTGTTGGATATGGTGAAGTCGGACGTCGTATTACCAAGACCTTAATGCAAAATGGTATTAAAGTTGTGATCGCTGAAGAAAACCGTGAAATCGTTGAAAAACTACGTGAAAAAGAAGTTGCCGCTGTTTCTGGTCGTGCAACTGAGCCAAGTGTGCTGATTCAGGCGCATATTCAACATGCACGCTTACTGATTATCTCACCGATGGATATTTTAGATATTCATAAAATTGTAGATACAGCAAAACTGCTAAATCCACAAATTCAAGTCTTGGTGTGTGCTGAAAATAAAGAAGAAGCGGAAATCATTCGGGCAGAAGCGATTGGTGATGTTTATTACGCAAAAGAGGAAATGGCGAAAAATATGAGTCATCATATTTTAAATCAGATCCAGCTTGCACATCAGCATGGTTCAAATCACTGATCAGTACAAGTCGTAAAAACCAAAAACGCACTCTTGAGTGCGTTTCGTTTTATTTATTTTATTAATTTTAACATGAGTTTGTATTAGCTCAGAAATTGCGGTTGTTCATCTACAACTTCCGCATGCCACTCATTGGATTGTTTCTCAAGCAAGCCAAATAATGCAGCTTGAATCATCTGTTGAGCAATCATTGGTGTCTGATCACCAAGCAAGGCTTTCACTTCTTCATTAAACTGAATCGTGACTAAAGGCTCTTTTTCAGAACCAGCATTGCGTAGAGCCAACTCCCCGCTTTCAAGTTGAACCAACTCTAAAATTGCTTCTTGATTCCCAAATAACTCTTTTAACTGTTCAATAGACATAAAATCCTCCATGCTCAACATGGGGCAAAATGCCGAATGCATTTTGCATCTTGTAGATATTGTATATAGTCATTTAAATCAAAATTTCAAGTAAAACCAATCAAAAAGATCAGAATTCAACCATTTCGTTACGAAAACCATCTATAAGCTGAGTCAAATCACGATGCCATTCTCTTAAAATTTTAGTATCAGGCAACCATGCTTGTGGCGTTTGCGTAACTTTGATAATCAAATTTGAAGAGGTTTCATCTTCAGGCTCTGGCGCATTCGGTTCTGGCGCATACTGACAAAAACGATAAGCACGTTTAAGTTCTGCAATAAAGCCATCTTTGGCTAACTTTTGCATCACTGAGACTTCTGGCGAAACTTGTCCTTTTGCAGCCATATTTTCTTCAATTGATTTGAGTGTCGGTGCAAAATCATTTAAACGGTAATAACGTACCAATTCTTGTAAAAAAGCTAACACACCACCATGTAAATGAAACACAGCTGCCTCACGATATGCCTGCGCTTGTTGAATATTTTCAGACTGCTCTGCTTGCCCACATGCAAGGCGTGCAAAATAAAGCTTTTGATTGGTACGGTCTGCATGAAAGCGAGCTACACGTGACATGAAAGTTCCCTAAGATTTTGGCATCGATTACATGCTTAGCTTAATCTTTATTTCACTAAAATCACAATCAATTTTCTTCAAGATCTACATCAACGACGTAAATTTTTCTGTTTGCAGGAACTTCAATACATTTTCTATTGGACGAACATTGCTGATCTCCCATACCCAATAACCATCTTCCCGATACGAAGCTGCAGCCAATTCCAATTCATTTTCTGTCCAAAAAAGATGTATGGCTTCAATATCAACAATAACGACCGCTCCTCCAATTTCCTCATCTTCATCTTGAATTAAATCATTTTTATTTTCAATAATTAGCAAATCTTTAAGCGGTAATGACTTTGGCTGCCATAAACGAATTTTTAGTTTCTTTTTACCTATTGAAATTCGTTGTCCAACAGGAGCAACTATCGATAAAGCTTGATCGCTTTTTTCATTTTTTATCCAATAAAAAGGAGCAATTTCTGCTCCCTTCAATCATTAACACAACAGGATTAAGCTTCTGGTTTATCCTCAGCAGCTTTAACGCGAATACCATGTCCATGTAAACGTAAAGTATTCAAAGCTTTAATCGCTTTTACTGCTTCACGACCATGTGGCATTTCAACAAAAGCAAAGCCTTTTGACTTTCCTGTTGCAGCATCTAATACCAAAGTACATGAATTCACAGTACCGAATTGTTTAAACAATTCCAGTAATTCTGCTTCTGTCACAGTGCGTTCTAAACTACGAACTAAAATTTTCATCTCACAACCTTCAACATAAAATAGGCAAAAAACATCAAAAAGCACTCGCCTAATCTACTTTTTGAATGAAAAATACAATAGCGCTAGTTTAATCTAGATCTATGCCAAAATCTAAATTAATCGCCTGACGTTCGATGAGTGCACTTTTTACAGTTTGCTGACGTTGCTTATAATGCGTTTCAGTCGTGCATAAGTTTCGTGTTAAATCATTCAGAAAATAACTTTCAATATAACGACCTTGATCATCAGTTTGGCTATGTGCCCAAAAACTTAAATTTTGTTTGGTCAAAATCAATTCATTCTGCGCACGTGTTAACGCCACATACAACACACGACGCTCTTCCTCAACCTCATCAAAATTACCTTGCGCACGTGCATGCGGATATTGGCCTGGTGACACATTTGCAACATAACAGACTTTTTGTTCTGTCCCTTTAGCAGAATGGATGGTAATTAAAGTCACAACGTCGTCTTGTGACTGTCGCTCAATTTCACTAATCGATACAGGATCAAGTACGTATTCTTCTAAAAACTCACTGAGTTGAGAATGTTTTGAAGCCAATTGTTTAACCAGATCAAAATCACCTACACGCTTATGCCAATCTTTTTTGGCATAATTTTCTTCAAGTTGATTGAGAATCGCCTCTACACCAAGTTTCACACAAGCTTCAACTTCGGTTTTAAGTACACTCATTTGCTTCATGATCAACAAAGTATGATCAGGAATACGACCAAATTTTTCGAGTTTATCAGTAATTTTCTCAATATCAGGTTCATGTAATAACTGCTGCGCCAGTTTACTTGCGCCCACATCCCCCACGCCATTCCACAAGGTTAAAAAGCGCATCCATGCAATATCATCCAATGGATTGGCAATCACTCGTAACAAGCTCAATAAGTCTTTAACATGCGCAGTTTCAAGAAGTTTCATGCCACCAATAAAGCGGTATGGAACATTGGCCTGAATAAATGCAGCCTCGATATGACGTGCCGCAAATGCTGAACGTACCAACACCATATGTTCATTCCACGCTGAGCCTTCAAGTAAATGACGCTCTTTAATATCTATTGCAATCCATTTGGCTTCATCAAACTCATTCGGAAAAACATGCATACGTGGTTTAATCCCATCTCCACGATACGCTTCCAATTTTTTATCGTAATGAATCGCGCTTTGATCTAGTAACCAATTGGATAGATCCAAAATTTCCTGAGTTGAACGATAATTTTTTTCTAGTTTGAAAATCTGCGCATCAGGCACACGCTCTTTAAAATGGTGAATATTTTCAAAATCTGCGCCACGAAAACCATAAATAGACTGCGCATCGTCACCGACACAGAAAAGCGAACTTTTGTCTTTTAAAGGTTCGAGAATTGCCCACTGCAAGGGATTGGTATCCTGCATTTCATCGACAAGTAAATGCTGGCAAAGCGATGCCACATAATCCACCAACCCTTCTGACTGCGCCAAAGCAGAAGCAACAACCGCCAAAATATCATCATAATCTAGAAAAGAACGAGCACGTTTTCGAGTCTCGTACTCTTTCATAATTTCAGCAATTTGATCTTTGTATTCTAAAAACTCAGGCAATTGCTTTTCTAAAGCCAAACTTAATTTTTGACGGGTATTTCGCGCAAAGGAATACACATCACACAGCTGCTGTGGTTTTGGCAATGCATTCGGATTCTTTTTATCATCCTTTCCACGAATAAGACGGAACATCATCAGTTGATCATCACGATCTATAATCGAGAATTGATCTAAACCAAAAGCTTTAGGCGCACGACGTAATAGATACATGCAAAAGGTATGAAATGTTGAGGCGCGTAGTCCTTTAGCTTGATCACCTAAAGCCAACTCAACACGTGCCACAATTTCACTTGCTGAACGGCGTGTGAAAGTGAGAATTTGTATTTGATTGGCAGGCACTCCTTGATCAATCAAATATGCCGCTCTCGCCACAATGGTTTTGGTTTTGCCACAGCCTGCCCCTGCAAGTACCAAGCTATGCTTTGAATCCGTTGTTGCAGCTTGCTTTTGTTGCGGGTTTAATTCATTGATCAGGTTGGCTAAACTCATGTGCACTCATCATTTTGTGGATGGCGCTAGTTTAACAGAGCTGGCAGACGATAACAGAATTTCATCGTTTCTTCGTACATGGCTTCACAATCAATTTGGCATTTTTAATTAAATCTCTTTTACGATAGCATTGTTATTTCAAAGTTATTTCAAAATAAGAAATTCTATATTCCAAACAATAAAATCTTGTACTAAATGATAAAAATAAGTACATTCATTGAACACTTAAATATTTAAAATCAATTTATTACTCCAATAAAATGATGGTAATTAAAGAGAAAACTAAAGCAAATAACAGAAGGGTTCTGATCAATGTCATATCGTTTAACACATGCTTCTTACTTACTTCTAATGAGTTCAATTTTACTGCCTCAAAACGTTCAAGCTGTTGAAGATACTGTACCCATGACCAGTGCTGAATGTTTACAAGACATCGACTTTACTGCCCAATTTTTATTGGAAAATGATGCAGGTATTCAAGCGCAGAAATGGACAGCATATCCTGAAAGTATTCAACACGTTCTGAATACTCAAAAAGAAAAAGCAGCTCAAGTTCAAACAGTAAAACAATGCCAAGATATTGCCAAACCTTTTCTTCAAGCCATTCGTAAAGGTCATGTTTCTTTAAGTAGTAGATCAATGGAAGATTATGTACAGACCAGCTCTACGCCTCAAGAAGATGATTTAGTGACAACAAAAAAATTATCAGACTCGACCACGTATATTTTCATTCCCTCTTTTGGGCTTTCTATAAAAGATCAACTTGAAAAAATTATAAAAAACAATCAGGACAATCTACTCAATGCACCTTATTTAATTTTAGATTTACGCAAAAATGCTGGAGGTCAAGACAGTTCTGCTGAACCAGTATATAAACTACTTGGTAAAGCTGAATATTGGAGTGAAATACCACAAATTTACACTTCACCAACGAATATTCAAGCTTATAAAGACCTACAAAAAGTAATGCCCGATACCGAAACGAAAAAGAAGCTTGGCGAAATCATCAATAAAATGGAACACAATAAAAATGATTGGGTCTATATAGAAGGCAATACATCATTATTTGTAGACAAAATTAAGAAAAAAGATGTATTAGCAAATCCTAAAAAAGTTGTTGTTCTGACAGATGAAGATTGTGGAAGCTCAGGTGAAGAATTTGTCAAAACTGTTCGACAAAATCCTCGAGTTGTAACGATGGGCAGAAATACTTATGGAGTATTAGATGCTTCTAATTTAAGGGACATAAAAACACCATCTACTAAATTGTCTTTATGGTATGCAACATCCTATGTACATCGTCGTGCAGGGCAAGAAATTGATAATATTGGTATTCCTCCAAGTATTAAATTACCCGTTCCTAAAGATCAACAAGCTTATGATGATGAAGTTAAATTTGCTCAAATGTATTTAGAGAAAAATTTGTAATTTTTATTTTTCAGAAGATTTGAGCATTTTTCAATTATTTGATTTTTGAAAATGCTCAAATTGATGAATAACGACTTAATCATTACTTATAAATACGAATCGTTTTTGAATCCACAACTTGATACTTTAATCCAAGTTTATGAGTCGTCATTTCAAGATAAGCGAGAAAATTTTGATCGCTTAAATTGATAATAGTTAATAGCAAAGCTCTATTTTAAAAGTCGTGCTACATTCTCACAGGTTTTTTCCAAATTTTTCTCACCATTTTTTAAAGCGCTTTGCAAATCACATGCACCATCAACGATACCTAAAATTGCAGTAAATCCTTCTGCATAAAGTTCTTCAATCCCCTCCCCTATATATCCCGCACAGGCAATCACAGGTTTATTCAAACGCTTTGCCACTTGAGCTACACCAAAAGGCGTTTTACCAAATTTAGTTTGAAAATCAATACCACCCTCACCAGTAAATACATAATCTGCATGCACAATCTTTTCAGCGAGTTGTGTTTCTTCAATGATCATCGCAACTCCTGAACGGATTTTCGCAGTCGCAAAAACCATAAGTCCAAAGCCTAAACCACCTGCGGCGCCTGCACCTGCAATATTTTTAGCATCGATATTGAGCTGTCGTTTTATGAGATCGGAAAAATAATTTAGATTACGATCCAAAGTTTCCACCATTTCAGGATGAGCACCTTTCTGCGGAGCAAACACTTGCGATGCACCATTTTCACCACACAAAGGATTATTCACATCACTGGCAATCAGGATGTCAGTATTTTTTAATCGTACATCTAAGCCTGAAAGATCAATTGTATACACCTGATCAAGTTGTCCCCCACCTTGTTCAACCTCTTGACCATTTTGATTTAGAAATTTTGCACCTAAAGCCTGTGCCATACCTGCACCTGCATCATTGGTGACACTTCCGCCTAAACCAATAATAATTTTTGAAACACCATGATCCAGAGCCGCTTTAATCATTTCACCTGTACCGAAAGTACTGGTGAATAATGGATTACGTTGTGATTTTTCGATGAGATGAATCCCATTTGCCATCGCCATTTCAATGACAGCGGTTTGATCATCATCAATCAATCCAAAATAGGTCTCTATTTTCTGATGAGGGAATGGGCCAGATACTTGAATCGTAACTTGTCGCCCTTGTCTAGCAGCGATCAACGCATCGACTGTCCCTTCACCACCATCAGCCATAGGAACATGGATAAATTGAGCATCGGGGATTGCTTTTTGAATACCACGTTGCATCGCCATACAGGCTTGCGCTGCGGTCATACTTTCTTTAAAAGAATCAGGTGCTAAAATAAAGGTTTTCATCAGTCATCATTTTTTAGAATGTCGGTTTTATTAATAACATGATTTGTTAACCAGTCGGCTTTTCTTTTTGACTTAAATATCGTTTGTCTTCACTTCGTAGATAGAAGTAGCATGCGATTATAATCAGCAATGCAAAGAACCCAAGAATTACGCCTACACCTAAATCAATACGGATACCATCCTGCTTTAATTCTTCAACCATGAAAAATACGATACTCACCATAGCAGAGAGAATGAAAGAAACCTTATAAGTTTTATTCATGATTATTTTTATGCATAAACGAAACAAAGTGAGATCCATTTTACAGATAAAATCATTCTGAACAATAATTCTCTCTTTAAAATAGGTTATATATGCAACGTGTCAATTTAGGCAAAACAGCCCCTGAACTCTATAAAACAGTCTTAGAACTTGAAAATTTATCGATGCAAAAAGTTCAAGATGCTGAACTTGATGTCGGATTTTCCCACTTACTTAAATTAAGAGCTTCCCAAATTAATCAGTGTGCCTTCTGTGTACGAATGCATACACAAGATGCAATCAAAACGGGCGAGTCGATGGAACGTATCGCATTGATTAGCGCTTGGCGTGAAAGTGGTTATTTTTCAGAGAAAGAACGTGCAGCACTCGTTTTAATTGAAGAAATTACATTAATTGCTAATCAACATTTCCCAAATTCAGCATATCAAGATGCTGCAAAGGTATTATCCGAAGCGGAAATCACCGCAATTGAATGGATTGCCATTGTGATTAACACTTGGAATCGTATCGCCATTTCAAGCCAATATACAGTAACCCCTTGATTCAACAGATTATCCAACTCAAGTATTCAAATGTGAGCCCCAACTGAAATAAAAAGGAGCCTAAAATAGACTCCTTTCAGTTTTAAATACTGAAATTTATGAATGGCTTGCAGGTGGTATTTGTTTGATAGCCGCTGCAAAAGTTAGGTAGTTCACACCTTGGAATAAAATATCAATCCCTAAAAACATCCCTAGCACCCAGAATGGTGCATCTGGAGATGCAAGAATAATTGCACCTGTAACTAAAGTGAGTAGACCTGAAAATAATGTCCATCCCCAACCTGACATTGGCTTTAAAATAAATGCATTAAAGATTCGAATAAAACCACCAATCAATAATGCGATTGCCAATAGGTTTGTCAGAACCACAGCCGTGGTAATTGGTGAGCTAAACGCATAATAACCTGCAACAAAATACAACACAGCAAACAATGCCCATAGCCAGCGGAAGCCACCATCAAAGATTTTAAATGCTGCAATCAGATGTAGTACACCACCAACCATCATCAATACACCAAATAGAACTACCACGGTGAGTGTAGCCATACCCAATGAAGCCAGTAGAATTAATCCAAAAATAACCAGTAATGCCCCAAGTAACAGATACCATTTCCGATTTTCATGTAACTGATGACGAACTATATCATTTCCAACTGTACGCATATTCTTCTCTTGGTTGTTATTGATTCATTTTATTGTTGATCCGATTCAGATTTTTGTCTGTATAAAATCTGCATCAAAGTAAGTACAAAACGACTGTCTTATCCTTCGTAGAAAATACTGTCTAGAGCGTCTATTTCACCCACCCGATTTCCTGTGCTGTTAAACGGCTCATCATGGTGTCATGCAAATTGTTCGGTATTTTGCTCTTGGTTTGGGAAACTGGAATATACCCTCCCATGATCTCCGCACGTTGTTGCGGGTAGAGTGGTTTCTGCTCGGGATTCGCATAACCAAGCGGATAAATAGGTTGCCCTGTTACACGATCATATTTATCTTTTGCACCAAATGTATGCAGTAATTCATGTGTCAGAACAACTGTATTACTGCCACTTTGCTTACGAGAAGCGAATAGATTGACTATTCCAATCCGTCCACGTTCTAAGGCTGTGGAATGTTTTAAGGTTTTGTGAATTTGAGGATCATAAAAGTTAAGATACAAAGTCACTGAAGGAGATCCATCACCCCCTTTGTGTTGTTTCCATGCATAGAATCTAAACTTCAAACTCCATAAAATACTCTGTAACGCACTCGACTGATCAGGCGTTTTCGGAGGTAGTGTTGTGAGTTCTCTACCCAATCGAAAATGAAAGGCAATGGGTTGATCTCGAAATTCTTTAGACTCTGTTTGTAGATAGTTTTGGATTTCGATGACATCATTACTCGAAATTTGTTGAATATAGCGTGAAGTTGTTGCCTGACCATCTGCATTGATCGGATGCAGTAAAACCACAATCGGCTTAGACCAATCCTGGTTCATATCTCGCCAAGCATTTACGCCAACAATCAATAAAATTGCCAATAAAATAATAACTCTAATCGTTTTCCACATTTCAACCTCAATCGCAATGAGATAATGTTTAATAAAGCAGTAAAATTTAATATTTATTTAATTTCTAACAACACTTCTGGTTGATTGATGACGAAATGCTCCCAAACAAAGTCATAGAGTTTTTTCTGATTTGAAAATACAGCCAATGCTTTTGCTTCAGTTAAATTACACCATTTATAATCAATATGTTCACCATTTAAAACCACAACTTGATTTTTATCACAAAATCCCACAAATACAGGAATCATTTCAATTACATTCTGACTTGCTTCATAAAATTGCTCTATATAATCCGCACTAAATAATTGGCGTACTTGGATGCTTGTTTCTTCACCAATTTCACGAAGAACAGCCTGACTCGCTGTTTCATTTGCTTCGACTTTGCCAACGATATGACACCAAAAACCACCTTTGACGCGTTTCATCAATAGAATGTTTAATTCACCCTCTATTTCTGATAATAAAACAGCAGATACAGCAATCGAGCGTATTGGAATCATTTTCAACCTAAACTTATTTTTATGTATTAAGGCTCATCATATAAAAAATGCCCACCAATGTGAGCATTTTTTAGCAATTATTTTAAAGCTTAAGCTTCAACCCATTTTCCGTCTTGGTAAACCAATGACCATTTGGTTTGTTTACCTTCAGGTGTTTCAGAACCAATATACTGCGCTTGGTTTTTACGGCTAAATTTCACCAATGTCGGATTACCTTCTGGATCTTCATCAGGCGCATTCAAAATAAACTGATACTTCGGATCAAGCTGATCTGCAACAGAACGCAATTCAGCAACTTTTGGTGCACGAGTTTCACGAACTTTCGGGAACTTGCTTGCAGCCAAGAACAGACCTGCCGCACCATCACGAAGGACAAAGAAATCATCATGTTTAGTTGAGCGTAAGTGTTCCATTTTGATCGGATCTACACGTGGTGGCGCAGGCTGACCATTTTTCAATACTTTACGGGTATTGTCACAGCTCATACATGCGAAATATGGCCCAAAACGACCTGTTTTCAACTGCATTTCACCATCACATTTATCACATGGAATGGTTGGGCCATCATAACCTTTGATTTTGAACTCACCTTCTTCAAGCTCATAACCATTACAGTCAGGATTATTCCCACAAATATGCAATTTACGACCACCATCAATCACATAACTGTCCATTGCTGTACCACAGATTGGACAACGCTTTTTCGACATTAGATCTGCTGTCTCAGCACCATCATCATCCGAAAGCACAGCCAATGACTCAACAGGTGTTAGGTTCAATGTCCCTTTACAGCGTTCTTTGGGTGGTAGGTTATAACCAGAGCAGCCAAGGAATACACCTGTCGTTCCAGTACGAATCTGCATTGGACGCTCACATTCTTTACAATGTACAGCTGACACTTCGACAGGTAAATTACGGCGCATACCGTTTTCACCCTGAGCAGTTGTTAAACGCTTTTTAAAATCACCATAGAAACTGTCTAAAAGTTCTTTCCAATTCCGTTGACCATCTGCAACTTTATCCAATTGGCCTTCTAAATCTGCGGTGAATGCATAATTCATGAGGTTATTGAAATTTTCATCCAAACGGTCTGTGACAATTTCACCCATCTTTTCTGCAAAGAGACGGCGATTATCAAGCTTCACATAACCACGATCTTGAATGGTTGAAATAATTGCAGCATAAGTCGAAGGTCGACCAATACCACGCTTTTCCAACTCTTTAACCAATGAGGCTTCAGTAAAACGTGCAGGCGGCTTGGTAAAATGTTGTGATGGATCGAGTTTTTCAAGTTTGAGTACTTCTCCCACTTTGACTGCAGGTAAAAGCACATCATCATCAGATTTGTTCTGACCACGAACTTTGGTAAAACCATCAAAAACAAGGGTACGACCTTTGGCTTTTAGCTCCACACCATTGGCATCGACCAAAATCGTTGATGAAAGGTATTCGGCTGGTGTCATTTGACATGCAACAAACTGACGCCAAATTAAATCATAAAGACGTTGAGCATCACGTTCGACTCCAACTAAACTGTCGCCTTTCAAAGCAATGTTAGATGGACGAATCGCTTCATGGGCTTCTTGCGCATTGGCTTTGTTGCCATAACGATTTGGCTTGGCAGGTAAATATTTAGCGCCAAACTCAGTTTCGATATGGGTACGTACCATATTGACGGCATCATCACTTAAGAATGTCGAGTCAGTACGCATATACGTAATAAAACCCGCTTCATACAAACGTTGTGCAAGCATCATGGTTTTCTTTACCGAATAACCTAGACGCGTACTTGCCGCCTGTTGAAGTGTCGATGTGATATAAGGTGCACTTGGATTAACCTTGGTTGGTTTATCTTCACGTGTTGCAACTTTATACTCAGCATCATTTAAAATCTTCAATAAAGCATCAGTTTGCGCTTTATTTTGTAACTTTAAAGTTTTGCCGTTTTGTTTAACCGCTTCTAAGCGAATATCATCTTTCTTTGACTTGGTGTCTGCAAAGACTTGCCAATATTCTTCAGGAATAAAAGCACGAATTTCACGTTCACGCTCAACCACCAGTTTTACTGCAACAGATTGCACACGACCTGCTGAAAGACCACGGGCAATTTTTTCCCACAACAATGGCGAGATCATAAATCCAACAACACGATCTAAAAAGCGACGTGCTTGTTGTGCATTGACTTTATCAATATCAAGACGTGCTGGATGTTTAAACGCATCTTGAATCGCATTTTTGGTAATTTCGTTGAATACGACACGTTGGTAACGTGAATCATCCCCACCAATCACTTCTTTTAAATGCCAAGCAATCGCTTCCCCTTCACGGTCCAAATCCGTTGCGAGATAGACCTCATCAACTTGCGAAGCAAGCTTTTTCAGTTCAGCAACGACATGTTCTTTACCAGGTAGCACTTCATAGTGTGCTTTCCAGTCATGTTCAGGATCTACACCCATACGGTTAACTAAAGCTGTTTGTGCTTTTTCAGCCTTCTGCGCTTCAGTCAATTTAGTCCGTGTCACTGGCTTTTTTTCTGTCGATTTACTTGAACCACCTGTAGGTAAGTCACGAACATGACCTACGGATGACTTCACGATGTAATCTGAGCCTAAATATTTATTGATGGTTTTCGCTTTTGCAGGCGACTCCACAATCACTAAGGCACGTTTTTTCCCAGCATTAGGAGAGTCTGCTGTAGTGCTTTTGCTTGTTGTGGACCGAGGAGCTTTCGCCATAATGAACCAATTATCCTGTGTTTATGAAATTAAAATTCAGCCAATTTAAGTAAAAATGCTTTCATATCATCAAGTTGTGTCGCTCTTAGGTCTATTTCTTCATCCCAATACATTCCGACACAGTTTGCTTGCATATCAATAGCATAAATACCTTTTAATGCAATGGGAAAATCATTAAATTTATCATCTCCTTGGATGATGATTAATTTTGAATCCTCTACCCTTGCACGCATCAAAGGCAAGCGGGCTTCTGGAATAAGTACGCTGTAATATGCCACCATACTCGCTCTTTTTTCCGTTGCCATAGGAACTTTTGTCCACTCTGGCGCAGCCACTAAACGGGGATGTAACCCCATCTTACGTGCTTTTTCTCGCATTAAACCTAATGCTTTTTCTCTAGGGCTTACGCGTAAGCCAAAAATTGAGCCCAATACAAAAACGATAATAATGAGCGCAACCCAAAGACCAGTGTGTTCCATAGTTCACCTTTTGTTACTTATATTAGAGTTGCATAAGCTGAATATAAAACGCAAGTTTGTCAGATAAATTAATTTGCACATAGAATTCAGCCACACTAAATACAAATTAGAATAACTTTATGAAATCATTAATTATTCACAAGTAAAAAATAATCTAAATTTAACTCAACTTTCCATTCAATATTTTCAAGAATAAATGCTAAACGATTTAAAATTTGCGATTTAATGGGTTTGTGATACCGCAATATGCGATTAACTCAACTGAATAAATAGCAATAATCCGAATGCTATAATCATTCAATCCAACAAACAATATAAGATAGAAATCAGTTTAAATACATTTCATGGCTATATACAACTTCATGCCCATTCCAATAAATATAGCCTTTTTCAATCAATTCTTTGAGCAACAGACGAATATCCGTCTTTGGAAATAACTGCTCCAATACATCTCTGAGTTGGTAAATATCTTTAGGTTTATTATCTTTCAATTCATTCAGTTTACGAATAACTTCCATTTGTACTGGATCAATTTTCTCAAAATTCTTAAAAAGTGCTTTTTGCACATTCTGCGTTGCATCTTGATGTGCAACCTCAGTTAGATCCTGACCCACATTTTGTTTTAGACTTTCTAAAATTTGATCAATTTTTTCGAGCTTCATTTTAGGTAAGACTTTTACATCCACCATATCTGCATTAGGTTCAGTCGATAATTCATGCTGATCAATTTTTAACATGACCCATTGTTTTAAAACCTTTTTGCGGAAAGAAACTTGTTCATCAAAGCTTTTTACAATTTTCAGGTTAATTAACATTCCCACCAAATGTTGCGCTTTTTCTGGAACAACTTGCAAAACATTACTGATTGAATTTTTTAATTTTTCAATTGTATTGGGCTTTCCTGACATTTTGCCTAAAGCATCGCAATACTTCTTCACCAATTGTAAATATGGCTTTTCTTGAATCGTAGCCAAACTAGGAAGACCCATTTTATGGGTTTGTATTTCAACATCCGACTGGGTCTGAATCAGACTACAACTCAAATCCGATCCACATAAAAGTTCTATCAGCATTTCACTATTCGGCATTGCAGAAATCACTTCAATATGCGTTTCCGAATCTAACAATGCCATCAGTTGCCCTACAACAACAGCATATTCATACTCTCTCTGAGAGGCTTCAGGTGTTTCTAAAATAACAACTTGTCCACTACTGATCCAGCTTGAAAATTCGGTTAAATCTTCTAGTGAATATCGAAAACCGCCTTCGCAATTAAACAGATATAAAGTTGGATAATGCTCAACAATATCTCTCAGCATTTTTGCTGATGGCATATTATTTTCAAGATCAAGTAAAACGACTTTATTCTGCATGGCTAAAGAGTTTGCTATTTATCTAAAGTCATGCATTACAACGAGCTTTTGACCAAAGGTCAAATAGAAATATCAAATAAACCGATAAATTGTATATCTCTTGTTTGACATCAACCCAATCCAATATCCAAAATTTCAGGTTGATATCGGAATTCAGCATGGATAAATGTTGATCAATAATGCGGAGGTCGATTGGTCAAAGGATCAAAGGCTGCAATACCTTCTGACAAATCTGCAGATTCCACACGTTGATACAATAATTGCATTTGTTTCTTTAAATCAGCAAGTTCCAAGCTCTGTTGCGTCACTTGATCATTTAATTGTTCGACTAAATCATCTAAAAATGCAATTCGGACTTGCAAATCTTCTATGGGTGCGGAAAATGACGCCTGATCATCAAGATTTTTATGTTTAGTCATTTTAAGTCCTCATTTGGGATGTTTAGGAAACAGTATGGCCTATATTACGTTAAGGGATGTCCAACTCGCGTTTGGTGGACCTGCCCTGCTCGACGGCGCAAACTTCAATTTAGAACGTGGCGAGCGAGTCTGTTTGATTGGTCGTAACGGTGAAGGTAAGTCTACTTTACTCAAGCTCATTGAGGGAAGTTTATTGCCCGATCGTGGTGAAATTGCGTTACAAAACGGCATCACCATTTCCATGCTTGCTCAAGATGTTCCAATGGACTCAGGTAAAGTTGCAGACATCGTTGCAGAAGGTGCAGGCGAAGCCGCTCAAGTGCTTAAAGAATACCATGAAGCCAGTGATGCATGTGTACTCGGTGATATGGAAGCCTGTGACCGTATGGGCAATCTACAGCACAAATTAGATCTTCTGGATGGTTGGGCTTTAGAAACCAAAGTCAATTCTATTCTCAGTAAAATGGGGTTAGATCCAGAAGCTGATCTTGCTGACTTGTCCGGTGGCCGTAAACGCCGTGTACTTTTAGCACGTGCATTATTGACTCAACCTGATGTGTTATTGCTCGATGAGCCAACCAACCATTTGGACGTTGAAAGTATTGAATGGTTAGAAAAATTCTTACTTGATCAAAATAATTTAACCTTACTTTTCATCTCACATGACCGTGCTTTTGTCGACAGTATTGCAACACGTATTGTTGAGCTTGATCGTGGAATTTTACGTAGCTATGAAGGTAACTATTCTCGCTATCTCGATTTAAAAGCACAGCAAATGGAAGCGGAAGAAAAGCAGAACGCTTTATTTGATAAACGTTTAGCTGAGGAAGAAGCATGGATTCGTCAAGGTATCAAGGCACGTCGTACGCGTAATGAAGGCCGTGTGCGTGCATTGAAAGATTTACGTGAACAGTCTAAGGCTCGACGCTCACAACAGGGCAAAGTCAGCATGTCGACTCAAGAAGCCAATCGCTCTGGAAAATTGGTCTTTGATATTGAACACTTACGTGTCGCTTTTGGTGATAATGCACCAATCATCAAAGATTTCTCAGCACTGGTTTTACGTGGTGATCGTATTGGTTTAGTCGGTGATAATGGTGTCGGTAAAACAACATTGGTTAAAGCAATTTTAGGCGAACTTGAGCATGGTGGTTCTGTGAAAACAGGTACACAGCTTGAAGTGGCTTATTTTGACCAATTACGTAATGCATTAGACCTTGAAAAATCAGTGATGGCGAACGTCTCTGAAGGTTCTGACTTTGTGGATGTAAATGGTGGTCGCCGTCATATTTATAGCTATTTACAAGACTTCTTATTTTCTCCAGAACGTGCACGTACTCCTGTTAAAGCACTGTCTGGTGGTGAACGTAATCGTATTCTTTTAGCGAAATTATTGCTTAAACCATCAAACTTAATTGTGATGGATGAGCCAACCAATGATTTGGATATGGTAACTTTAGAATTACTCGAAGAAATGTTGAGTGATTATAAAGGCACTTTATTATTAATCTCGCATGACCGTGCCTTTATGGACAATGTTGTGACATCTACTTGGGTCTTTGATGGTAAAGGTAATATTGATGAATACATTGGTGGCTATCAAGATTATTTAGAACAGCGCCCTGATCAAAAAGTTGTAGATCAAAAGAGCGATGTGAAAAAAGCCATTACCAAAGCTGAAGCAGCGGCCGCTCCTGTGGATGCACCTGCTAAAAAAGTAAAGTTGAGCTATAAAGATCAACGTGCTTTAGAGCAACTTCCAGCAGAAATGGAAGCACTCGAAAAAGAACAAGCTGAAATTAATGAATTGCTTGCAGATGGTTCTTTATTTGTTTCAGATGCAGACCGCGCAATGACGCTATCCACACGCTTAGCAGAAATTGACGATTTGCTTATGGAAAAATTAGAGCGTTGGGAAGCGTTAGAAACACTTAGCAAAGGCTAATCTAAAATGTAAAAAACTCCGTCATTGTGCGGAGTTTTTTATAACGGTTAATATCTAAAAATACTCAATTTATCCACTCAATGCCTACGCAAAACCGCATATCAAAAAGCAGAGGATCAAGCGCCTGTAGCTCAATAATTAAATTGATGAATCACTTCTCTACAATTAGAAGCCATATTACTGATATCGCTTCTCATTTTATTTCTAATTCAGTGATTTAGAGCTAAGATCAAAGCTCATTGGGACATAGCGTAAGCCATGATTTTCAATGGTCTGGCCTTGCACGATAAAACCAAATTTTTCATACACCATTTGTGCATTACAACTTGAATTTACGGTAAATACCAAGGCCTCAGTTTGTTGTACTTTATCCAATATAAAGTTCCACATTGTTCGACCAATTCCTTGCCCTTGATATGCTTTCGATATAAAGAAATGAACCAAATGTGCAGGTTTCTTATACGCGATAACACCTATTATTTTGTGACTATTTTCATAAACAAAATAATTGACCTCACTGTTTTCAACCAAGCGTTGGATTATCTCTGCGGAAAAAAGTTGCCGACCATTGTTATCAACTGCAAATTCATCAATAAATGGTATAATTAAAGCTGTAATTTGATTCACATCTTCACATGTTGCGATTCTAATCTTCATTTTTTTCACGCATTAAACCATTCATAACCCTATAAAATTTATACTATTTCAAACCTAATCTCTCAACAGGTTTCATCAACCACAACGACATTTTTCTTAATAGCATATCAAAAGATTGCTGTTGCAAAATCCAACAGGTCAATAACGACAATCCAAAACATATCATCAGCTCAATCAAAATATGACTCTCTAATTTCCAATATTTTGAAATAAGAATCACCACAAAACCATGCAATAAATAAACAGGCAAAGTATTTATACCCAATTTAAGAAAGCGAGATTGACATTGTTTTACGATTGCGAAAATCGCAAAAATCCCCAAACTTGAAACGGCCATACAACCCAGTCGTATCAGCGTGCCTTCAAATGCGCTGACTTTTAGTTGTTGATAACTTAAACTTCCATACAGCCAGAATTGATTGATTTGACTCAAATAAACCAAACTAAAAATACCTATAAAAATCAATACGCCAAACCATTCTGCATAGCGAATTGATCGAATACTTTGAATGATTGCTTTACCATATACCGCACCGATCACAAAAAACGGTAAGAATGTAAAAATTCGCCCGACTGAGTATTGATAATTATTCCAAGGACTTAAACCAACACACAGTGCCAAAATCAAAGCAATCCACACTGCAAATTTTGTTTTAATCAGAAAATGGGTTAGCAATGTCCAAACCATCATGCCAAGCAGATACCACAAAATCCAATACGGTCGCTCAAAGAGATTCCTATTGATTTGCATATTCCCCGACCAAATCGCATCAAAAGCAGGAAATAAAATTTGGAATGGAACATACAATGAAATAAAAAATAGAATATTTTTTAACCAGTTTTTATCTTTAAATAGTAGCCCTGAAATAAAAATAAATGCAGGCATATGCACAAAATAAATCGTACCCAATAACGTATGTGCAATCGGGTCATTCCACCCGACCATTCTTTCTAAAAAATGCCCCAATACCACAAGAAAGATCAGAACAGCCTTACTGGTATCTAAATAAGTATCTCTCATGGCTATCTTTTTCTATTGAAATGCATTCAATTATATACCTAAAACATGAAATTGATTTTGATCAACTTCAGCCAGTTGTCTGCGATAAATTTTAAAATTTTCCAAATCAAAACAGACAAAATTAATTTCATCCAAGCTCTGCGCATTTTTCATATATTC
Organism: Acinetobacter rongchengensis; assembly: GCF_003611475.1. GTDB lineage: Bacteria > Pseudomonadota > Gammaproteobacteria > Pseudomonadales > Moraxellaceae > Acinetobacter > Acinetobacter rongchengensis. Next base: position 52,494 of record NZ_RAXT01000004.1, read on the forward strand.
AAGTACGACTTGAATCGCAATATTCGCGGCCTGATGTTTAGGGAAATGATAAACACCTGTTGAAATATTTGGAAATGCAACTGTAGTCAATTGGTTCTTTTCGGCAAGTTTTAAACTATTCAGATATGCTTTTTTGAGTAATTCATTCTCCCCTCGTTGACCATCTTGCCAAGTAGGTCCTACCGTATGGATCACATAACGGCTGGGCAATAAACCTGCTGTAGTGATCACTGCTTCACCAACTGCACAGCCACCTTGTTTCGCTCTTATTTTTCGACAGTCTTCCAATATCTGAACCCCACCTTTGCGATGGATTGCACCATCAACACCCCCTCCTCCCAATAAAGAAGTATTAGCAGCATTTACGATAGCATCTACTTTTTGAATCGTAATATCGCCGTGAATTAAACGTAGCGTTTTCATTTCCTATATCCTTGTTTTTAATTATCTGTTTCAAAGTCACAGCGTATAAATCATGCATTGAAAATACAATTGATTGTTCCCTATCGAATTGTTCTGATTAACATGCAATTTTCTACTTTAATCAGGTTCATGCTACACTTCTTTCAGTCTTAACTTACCTCAAATTTACAAAATTGCTATGAGCAAAAAGCATCAGTACGAACCTGGAGAATTTTATTGGGCATTCTTACAACCTAAATATTGGGTAATTTGGATTGCCATCCTATTTTTAATGATGCTTGCAATCTTGCCATGGTCTATTCAACATCGTTTAGCCAAGTTTTTGGGTAATTTTGCATTTAACCACCTTAAATCACGGCGTAAAACCACGATACGCAACTTAGAAGTTTGCTTTCCTGAATGGTCTGCTGAACAAGTGATTGAACGTTCACGTCAGGTTTTTATTGACCAAATGATTGGTGTGTTCGAAACACTCAATGCATGGTATTCGCCACAATGGTTTAAAGATCGTGTCACGATTCAAGGTTTAGAACACATCACGCATGCACAACAACAAGGTCAAGGAATCTTACTGCTTGGAACGCACAGCACCATGCTCGATGCAGGTGGTTACTTATGTGCTCAATTCTTCGAACCTGATGTGGTTTATCGCCCACAAAATAATCCACTTTTAGATATGTTGATCTATCGTTGTCGGGCAACGATTTATAAGGCTCAGATAGACCATGATGATATGCGGGGGCTGATTCGTCATTTAAAAGAGGGTGATGCGATTTGGTATAGTCCAGATCAAGATTTTGGTTTAAAACAAGGTGTTATGGCGCCATTCTTTGGCATACCAGCAGCAACGGTAACCGCACATCGTCGTTTGCTGAAAATCTCAAAAGCCGTGGCTATTCCGTTGTACTTTTATCGTGATGGCGATATTAAAAATCCGCAATATCATGTCTTGATTGAACCTACCGTCGATCCTTTACCAAGTGAAGATGAGTTAGATGATGCTATTCGTGTCAATAAAATCATTGAAAATCAGCTTCGTATCGCACCAACCCAATATATGTGGTTCCATCGTCGGTTTAAAACACGTCCTCAAGGTTACGAAAAGATTTATTAAATTGAATGGACTTAATTTGCTCTGACTGAGCTATGGGCAGGTATATAGAAATTGAATGTACGCATTTTGTCTTTGTAACTTTTGTGATTGCTATATTGATATCTTTTGAATTTTTCAATCCCTCAAAGAACACAACCCGAGTTCTGCATCCTGCAAAACTCGGGCTTATGAGGTTGTGCTTTCGTGTCTTATTGTTATTTTATTTGGTGATCCATTCCAACATCAAATCCATGATGATTATTCCATCAGCTTTGTCTTCCTTAGTGGGACTTTTCCTTTCCCATATCCGTTTGCCGATGAGTAAAGATTAAGCCTAAATGCATTGGGATACTATCCGCTTAGAGACTAAATCCATGTAAGCAATTTCTTACAAATCTCAAACATTTTAAGCAATTTTTGTCAAACAATTCCTTTTTACCGATAAGAATCAGTTATCTCATCTGTTACCTTTTTTTCTTCTTTTTCAGCTTTTTCAATGCCTTCCTGAATTGCTTGCTGTGCTTCTTCCTCATCTGCATCTGACTGTTCGAGTTCTTCTTGTAGCTGTTCAAAGACTCGCCCTGTTTGCAATACCACATAAATCGGAAAGTGATCCGATCCAATATGAGGCAAACGTTCCATATGTACTAAGGCAAAATCTGTACTATGAAATAGATGATCCAAAGACCACCTTAAAAACTTATAATCGGCATGAAAAGTATTAACATATCGGCGCCCAACGCGCGGATCGAGTAAGCCACTGATACGCTGAAATAACCGTGTTGTACGCGACCATGCAACATCGTTTAAGTCACCCATCACAATACTGCTTTCATCTAAGTCTTTAATTTGATCTCCCACAATCAGCAATTCAGCATCACGTAATGTTGAATCTTTCGCTTCAGTCGGACTGGGTGGTTTAGGATGCAAACAATACAGTTGCACTGGCTGTCCAGAGCGTAGAATCACACTGGTATGAATCGATGGTATTTCATCACTCAAAATAAATTTAACATCTGTATCAACCAGTTTTAATTTGCTGTAGAGGTGCATGCCATACAAATTATCGAGAGGAACAGGCACTCGATATGGATAATCTTTTTCAATTTTAGCAAGCTCATTTTGCCAAGTTTGATCTGTTTCTAAGGTAAGTACGATATCAGGTTGATGTTTTTCAATTTGCTCAATCAGTAAATGATATTGCTGATTAGGGGTTAATACATTGGAAACAATGACCGAAATTTGTTGATCACGATTCAATTGATGTTTTTTAACCTGCTTGACCTGTTTTTTCCATAAAAAGGTATAGGGTAAAACCATCTTTAGCTGAAAGGCTAAAGCAGCAATAAGCAAGAGTAAAATAATTTCACGAGTTAGGTTCCACGGCGCTTTCCAAAACAACAAAAACAATAAGGCAATCACACCTAATGCCAAAATCTGTAGTCTTGGAAAATCTGCACCCCGAAACCACCATTCATCTAGAGGAATCAGTGACCAAAAGCTCAGCCAAATCACAATCACTGCCAGTACTTCAATCCAAATCATATTTTGTCACTCTTATATTCTAAATTTTTTATTCATTCATAAATTAATATCAATTTTGCATGTATCATAAACAAGATATATTGCACAATATAGTTGTGTTTTCATTGTGTATGCTATTGCAGTTACACACCCTTTTGATACACTCAAGCCCCCTTTTATTTTTTAACGCACCGAGGCAAAGTGACATGAAAGTAGGTCTGGTCGGTTGGCGCGGGATGGTTGGTTCCGTCCTTATGCAACGTATGGTTGAAGAGAATGATTTTGCTCATTTCGAGCCATTCTATTTCTCTACCAGTAATGCAGGTGGTGAAGCCCCTGCTTTTGGTGGTAAAACTGCTCCAGCACTTATGGAAGCGACGGACATTACCAGTCTGAAGCAAATGGATGTCATTATTACCTGCCAAGGCGGAGATTATACCTCTGAAGTTTTCCCGAAGCTAAAAGCTGAAGGTTGGAATGGCTACTGGATTGATGCTGCTTCTACATTACGTATGGATGATGAAGCAATTATCGTGCTTGACCCAGTTAACCTGAATGTCATCAAAGATGGTTTAGTCAATGGTACCAAAACATTCGTTGGCGGTAACTGTACAGTTTCGTTAATGCTGATGAGCATGGGTTCTTTATTCCAACAAAACTTGGTGGAATGGATGACGGCGATGACTTACCAAGCAGCGTCTGGTGCTGGTGCGCAGAACATGCGTGAGCTCATCACAGGTATGGGTTATCTTTACAACAATACCAAAGATCTTTTGGACGATCCTCGTTCAGCTATTTTAGATATTGATAGTAAAATTGCTGAATTACAACGTGGTGAAGGCTTCCCTGCTGCAAACTTTGGCGTACCTTTAGCGGGCTCGTTGATTCCTTATATCGACAAGCAACTTGAAAATGGTCAATCTAAGGAAGAATGGAAAGGTCAAGTTGAAACCAACAAGATCTTAGGCAATTCTCAAATCGTTCCTATTGATGGTCATTGTGTACGAATTGGCGCAATGCGTTGCCATTCTCAAGCATTAACATTGAAATTGAAGAAAGATGTACCGCTTGATGAAATTGAAGATATGATTCGTCAGTCTAATCCATGGGCAAAAGTTGTTCCAAATACGCGTGAAGCATCTATGACTGATCTAACGCCTGTGGCAGTAACAGGTACTTTATCTGTACCGGTCGGTCGTTTACGTAAACTCAATATGGGCAAAGAGTATCTAGGCGCATTCACAGTGGGTGACCAATTACTTTGGGGCGCTGCTGAGCCTTTACGCCGCATGTTACGTATTTTAATTGACTACAAAAATAGTTAAAATCGTAAAAAAGCTCGACATTAAAAAAAAGCCGATCTATCTTGATCGGCTTTTTTATGTAACTATATTTATGTAACCATAATGTTAAAGTTTTACATTTAGAATACAGCTAGGTATTGTATAATTTTAGTGGCTTGTACTTCGTCAGAGCAATGGATAGAGATGACTAGATATAACAAATTAAAAATTGCCATTTTAACCATCATGACTTCGCAATCAATCAGTGCGATAACCATCAATCCTATTCAAATTCAATCAGGATCTGGGGATTTGCTCTATGCAGAAATGAAGTTTAGTAATGCAAATCCAAATGAAAAAATCGAAGTTGGCTTAGCAGAAGCTGAAGATATGATGAGTGTAGGATTCGCAAATCAACCACCTGGGCACTTAAATTTTTATACTCGACGCTCTAATGATGGTACTGGGGTCATTGTGATTACCTCTTCTCGTCCTATGGTTGATCCTGAACTCAATATTTTATTAAAAGTAAAAGAAGGTAGTGCAACTCATCTTCAACAAATTAAAACAGCTTTAACACGTGGTCGCCCCAATCCTGCAACAGCTAAAATCACTGCCACAAATAATGAAAAATTGCTAAAGCCTCAAGTGATTGTCAGTGAGAAAGATATCGCACTCAATTTGCCTAGCAGCACCTCGTATCAAGCAAACACGCCTACACCGACTCCAAGTACAGCAAAATCAGTTGCTTCTATAAATTTTCAACGACCACTTGTGATTAGTGTTAGTGCCCCCCCCATATTACAAAGTACACCAAAAACTGCACCTCAAGTGATCGTCTCTAATCATATTCCAGCCACTACTCAACAAGCTGTTGTCGCTCCAGCGCCAACTATTCAAAACGTACAAAAAACAACAACTCCTATAGAAGTTGCAGCAGTAAAAGCGAAGTCTGAACCAACGAAGACAGAAAACACCCAACCTAAGCCAGAAGTAGCGAAGGCAGAAGCTGAAAAACCTAAAGCTGAAACCGCAAAAGCAGAAGCCACAAAATCCAAGCCTGAAGCGACCAAGATAGAAACTGCGAAAGCCAAACCAGAAGCTAAGACAGATACAACAAAATCAAAACCTGAAACTGCAAAAAATGAAACGGCTAAGGCTGCTACAAAAACAGCTCCGCCCGTAAAGCCACATACCAAAAAAACAAACAACGGCAATGACCCAGAGCATGTTGTACAAGCCAATGAATCACTGTGGACCATTGCTTCAAGAATTGCAGCTGAAACCCAACAAAGTATTCCTGAAGTCATGAAGCAAATTAAAGAAAATAATGCCAATGCGTTTATTCAAGGTGATATTAATCGTATTCGTCGTGGTGCTGCGCTAAATTTAGCAGCAAGTTATAAACAAACACCTCAAGTCAAATACAAAACACCTACAGCACCAATCACCACAAGAAAACAGTCAGGATCTGCAAAGTATCGTTTAGATCAAGCTGAAATGAGTTTAATTGCGGACAATGAACAAAATTCGCCACAAGGTTCTGCCAAGAAAAATACTCAGGTGAATCAAACAAATACTGAATTATCTACAAAAGTTATGACATCCCGTGAAAAAACGGTTAAATTACAGAGGAACGTCACTCAACTTGCATCGGCTTTACAAGAAAAGAACCGACGAATTCAACTATTAAATGCTCGGCTTGCTCAGTTGCAACAACAATTGCAGCAACAAAATGCAAAACAGCCAAAAAGTTAGAATATATTTAGGAAATTGTTTCATTGTACTCAATGAAGGGGAAATAAAATGTTGTTGTATGTGATTCCATTTATTTTACTATTGGTTGTTGCTATCGTTTTGAAAAAACGTGAAGATGCCAATAAAGAAAATACTGGTTCTAATGCCAGCACGAAAAAGAATAATAAAAAGACTGCGAAAAAAAATGTAGCACGTACTGCACGTAGTACCACTTCTCAACGACAAACTGCTGTTGTTAAAGAAGAAGCTGTTATTACGCAAGTCGCAAAACCGTTAAATCCCGAATTAAAAGCAAATATTGAGAAATTGATTACTGAGAAAAATTATTTCTCTGCTGAAGCAAAAATCAATCAAGCTTTAAACCAAGACAATTCACAGCACGATCTTTATTTGTATTTAATAGATATACATTTAGCTCAAAAGGATGAGTTTGCGGTCAATCAATTGGTTAATCATATCCGTTCATTGGGCTTAGATGAGATTGTTACTCAAGCTGAGGCAAAACAAAAAGCAGCTCAAGCAGACAGCCCGATTGAATCCATTGCATTTGAACCTAGCCTCTCTGATACACCTGAAACGAAGACCAATCATGCTGCATTTGATGCTTTAATTGATCATTCAGCCCCTTCTGACCAAGCAAGTCAGGCAAATGAACAGCAAACTTTAAACGATGCACTTGAGTTTAATACTTCAATTAATCGTGAAAAACAAAATGATTCGTTACAAGAACAAGTTCAACCATTAGAATTTAATCTTGACTCAATCACCCAAAAAGATACAACTCCTACTGCTGATTTTTCATTTGAAGCTCCCGCTCCAGTTGAAGAAAAGAAAGTAGAAAATATTGCACCTTTAGAGTTTAGTTTTACACAAACTGAAACGACGCCTGTAGTTAAAGATAAACCTGCTGAAGAAATTAGCACCGAATTTAAACTTGACTTTGCAGAACCTTCAATTACACCGACAGTTGAAGAAGACACACCAGCGACACCGTCGCATGAATTAGAATTTAAATTCACTCCAAACGAAGAGGTTGAAACACAACCCACGTTTAGTTTTGATTTAGATCAAAAAACAGAACAAGTCGAAGTAACATCTCCTACGTTAAACTTTGAAACTGCACCTGCTACAACTGAAATAACTGCAACTGTAGATTCAAATGATCCTTTAATTCAATCTTTCCCTGAGTTAGCTCAAGCAGATGAAATTCAACTAGATTTAGATCTTGCTCGACAATATATTGACTTGGGTGCATATGCATCAGCACGTGAACTTCTCTCACAAAATGAATCACAATATACAGCTGAACAACGTCAATTATCCCAAACTCTACTCAATCGAATAGCTTCTTAATGCTATTCGATTTAAGATAAAGCAGTCATTCATGGCTGCTTTTTTATTATGAACAAGAAAATTGCTTTAATTTATATGGGTGGTACTTTTGGTTGTGTAGGTGAACCTTTGGCACCAATGCCTGAGACAGAATTTCTACCACGACTACAACTTGTACTTCCAGCACATCTTAAAATTGAATGTTTTAAAGCACCGAATATTAAAGACAGTAGCGCTTGCACTGCCTCAGATTGGTTAGCACTCATTCAACAAATACAAAGCCTCCAACTACAAAATTTTCAACATTTTGTTATTATTCATGGTACCGATACACTCAGTTATGCAGCAGCAACCCTTTCTCGGTTCCTTGCTGAATCTTGTCATGTGGTCATTACAGGAAGTCAGTACCCTCTGCTGAATATTTCAGGTGAAAATACGCGTGAATTCACAGATGCGATTGATAATTTAAATACAGCACTCGATGCAGTACTCAAGCTCCCTGTTGGTGTCTATCTCAGCTTTTTTCATCAAGTCATTCATGCTCGGACTGCATTAAAAACCCATAGCACTGCACTCGATGCATTTAGAGGGCAAATTGCAGATCAAGAGATTCCTATTGATCCTCAGGTCATCAATGTACAACTTTCACATCTTGAAAAAGCAAAAACACTCAATATTATCAATTGGATGATGCTACCTATTGAACAAGAACAATTGGCACATAACTTAGGTTTAATACTAAGCAAACCTCCACATTTTTTAATTATTCAGGCCTATGGCGTTGGTAATCTTGCGGTAAATGATCATATTGTCGAAAAAATTAAAGCACTACAGCTTAAAGGTTGCCAAGTAATCCTCTCCACACAAGTCCCATTAGGCGGGATGGATCAACGCTATGCAGTAAGTCAATGGATCAAAGATGCAAAGATTTTAGTCAGCGATGCGCTCAGTCAGGCAGATCTTTATGCCAAAATTCTGAAAATTTATTTACAATACCCCACTTCGGAACAATGGTACGACCATTGGTATGATCTTCCTGAATAGAGGTTTTTATGCAACGCTTTGCAATTGGTATTGAGTTTTGTGGCATTCGTTATAAGGGTTGGCAAACTCAACAAGCAGGTGTGCGAAGTATTCAGGAAACGATGGAAAAAGTTCTGAGTAAAATTGCTGACGAACCCATTATTTTACACGGTGCTGGTCGTACCGATGCAGGAGTACATGCGACCAACATGGTAGCGCATTTTGATACCAATGCAATCCGTCCAATACGGGGCTGGTTAATGGGCTCAAATAGCCAATTACCGAAAGACATTTCGATCCAGTGGATTAAGGAAATGGATCACGATTTCCATGCTCGCTTTAAAGCGCAAGCACGACGCTATCGTTACGTGGTCTATCAATCTGCAAATCGTCCTGCTTTACTCCATAAACAAGTGACACATGCGTTTTATCCGCTCAATGTCGATAAGATGATTGAAGCTGCCACAAAATTTGAAGGTACACATAATTTTGAAAGCTTCCGTGCCGCAGCGTGCCAATCGAATCAACCTGTGCGCCATGTTAAACACTGCCGTTTAATCCGACATGGCAATTATTTGGTTTTAGATATTCAAGCTGATGGTTTCTTGCACCATATGGTGCGTAACATCATGGGCTGTTTATTGGAAATCGGGCAAGGGATGTATGAAGTTGATCATATCGATCAAATTTTTGCTGCTGAAGACCGTAAGGCTGCTGGAATCACTGCACCACCAGATGGTTTATATTTCATCCATGCAGATTATCCTGAACAATTCGAATTACCTCAAATGCCTTTAGGCCCGCATTGGCTGAATATGCCTGAGTAGTATATTTGCACCGCCTAACCCTTCCATTTCAAAAAGTGGAATTTCCCCCTTTTACATAGGCAGGTTAGGGAGTAATGTTAGTTAGTTAAGCATTTTTTAAATACTTCCTTGCGGAGCATGCTCCTCACCTTTGATGAAGGAGGAATGAACAGCATTGCTACGCAAGAGAATCTAAAATTATTTTAAATCTTTAATAATTCCTCTCTTTTTCCTTGCGCCATAAATGGTTCAAGGTTAGGGAAGATTTATCAACGTTGTTTACGCTTTCTATACTCCACTGGTGTTTCATTGGTCCAGCGCTTAAACGCTCGATAAAACGTACTTGGCTCAGAAAAACCCGTTAAATAAACTATACGCTCTACACTTTCATTGGTATTGGCCAACAATTTTTTAGCTAAACGGCAACGATAGTCAGAAAGAATTTGCTGAAAGCTGGTATTTGCCTCAGAAAGCTGAGTACGTAAACGACGTGGGGTAATGTTCAGTTGTGCTGCAACCGTTTCCAGTGTGGTTTCACCACTTTCTAAAGTTGAACCTATCGCACGGCGAACTTCTCCAACAAGATCATAACGTGCCAGCTCTTGGAGTTTTTCTAGCGCCAATTGCTCATGTAACTGTAAAAGCTCAGGTTCGGCTTGCCATAATGGATAATCTAAAATAGCAGGATCAAAATACAAACGTGTTTCTTTCTGCCCCAAACTTACTGGGCATTCATAAACACGAAAATATTCTGCATCAGAAGCGCCTTGGCTGAAATTGAAATCGATATAAATCGGTTCAAAACGCCCTTCGGTAATAAATTTAAAAAATCGTAAAATCCCTGAAAGTGCACATTCAGAGAAATGACGATTGACGATATTATCTCCCCAAGGCTGCTCACCATTGGTTAAATAACAACGCCCATTATCATCAACCACTAAGCTAGCATGAAATGCATCGCTGATTAAACGTTGATAAGCCAAAGCACGCTTGAGCCCTTCTCCAAAGTTTTCACTCGAAATAAACAGGTGTTCAATCACTTGCCCTCGATATAAAGGTAAGTGTTCTCCAAGATGTAATCCAATATCAAGATCACGGCTAACTTCTTCAGCCGCAGTCCAAAAAGCATATTGTGCGTTTAGCGGAGTACGTGCATTTTGATCCACTTGATTTAATGTCACACCCGCTTTGGATAATATTTCTTCTGTCGGCAATCCTGCACGACGGATCGCTTGATAGCCTAATCGTAAAACAACCGAAGCATCAGTTAGCTGACTCACGCAGTGCCCTTCCTTGTATGTTATTCATTTATACTTAAATCATTAGATTTAGATTACCGTCGATTGGCTAAACTGACAATATTTATCCGCTTTTTTTTGTAGAAATTGTTTAACAATATGTTCGCCTATTTTCAAGTCATCTGCCACCTTGTACAGTCGAATAATCTTGTCTTTCTATAAAAAATTGCCTATAATTTGCGCCTTTCCAATTTGATCATCAGGTAGGCTATGGCCAATAAAGAGGAACTTATCGAGTTCGAAGGCGTTGTCACCGAAACGCTTCCTAATACTATGTTCCGTGTACGTCTAGAAAACGGTCACGAAGTGATTGCGCACATTTCGGGTAAAATGCGTAAACACTATATTCGTATTTTAACTGGCGACAGTGTTAAAGTCGAAATGACACCATATGACTTAACTAAAGGTCGTATTACTTATCGTGCACGCTAAGTTTTAGCGGAAGCAAAAGCCACTTTGAGGTGGCTTTTTCATTCTTATTCCACTTATCGATTGATTGCTATCGTTTAGCAACTCTTTGTTTTACCCATAAAAACTTGATTAACTCATCACCAATGATATTTTTCAAGATATTTATGTGATCCAATAAAATTAAAACTGCTGTTCAATATCGATCTTTATTCCTAACATATCCACTCTTTCTATCATATTGAATAAATACTTGATCATATTAACGGTGAAATAACACAGTCATGTTAAATCTATTTTCAGTATCAATCATTCAGCACGCTTACATACTATACTAATCTTTCAATCTATAGATGCTTCCTTTTGTCTATTTTTCATTATGTATCCCCACTGGAATTTGTTTATTTAATGCACTACGACTACACTCATTACATATAACGTAATATGGCTTGAGGTGCAATAATGAAGTTAACTCAACCGCTTTTATGGGCAATCTGTTTAATAGCAATCCCTTTCACAGGATGCCAAACCAATACAACTCGGCAAGTAAATTTAGATGAATATTTACAGCAATTTATAGGCTCGAGCAGCGCTGAAATTCAGCAGAATTTAGATTTAAAGGCATTAGGCTATCAAACTGCTAAAAATGTTCAAAGTAGCCCAACAGAACTCAGCTATACGATTCTAAGACCACTCAATATCCCCATGGCTGGAGGCAATGCGACTATAGGTTCAAATGCCATGGGGGCTCCTGTCATTCGTTACGATACGACAGCAGCTCCAACCTATGATATTAATTTTAGTTGTAAAGTGACCTTTAAACTGAAAGAAGGTATTGCACAATCTATTCAATATTTAGGTAAGGCTTGTTAATTCTGTATTGAATCGCTTTACTTGAAATATTTAAACTAAAAGTAAATACTAAGATCAACTTCATTTTCAGAAAAAGGCAATGAATAAAATATTTACTCATCTAAGCGTTCTATTCTGTTGCATATATTTAGCATCATGTACTTCGCTATCCCAACAAAGAAATGCACCTATTCACCAATATGTACAACCATTCATTGGTAAAACAGTCACAGATATTCAGCAACAATTTGATTTAAAAGAGATCGGTATTCAGCCCAAAAAAGCCGCTGTACAAAAAGAAAACCAATTGATCTATGTCTTTGAAAGAGATGTTCCAACGTCAATGCCTTCTGGAGTATCAGTTTCCGACCAACACGGTAAATTGCTTCCGACTCAAATGGGGAGTACTGCAAATTCTTATCAAAACCGAATGTCATGTAATATTATTTTTAATATCGAAAATGGCATTGCCAAATCCTATCAACTCAAAGGTAGAGCCTGTTAATCACGCAATAAAAAACACAGCCGAAGCTGTGTTTTTTAATTCAAACTCTAAGCTTAAGCAATTGCTGCAACAACAGCATCACCCATTTCAGATGTTCCAACTTTATTCATCCCTTCTGACATAATATCGCCAGTACGTAAACCTTGATCAAGGACCTGACCAACAGCATCTTCAATGGCTTTAGCCGCAACTTCCTCACGGAAGGTATAACGTAACATCATTGCAACAGAAAGAATGGTTGCCAATGGATTTGCGATATTCTGTCCTGCGATATCAGGTGCAGAACCGTGACACGGCTCATACATCCCTTTACCATTCTCATCTAATGATGCAGATGGCAACATTCCGATCGAACCTGTCAGCATTGCTGCTTCATCAGACAAAATATCACCAAATAAGTTACCTGTTACAATCACATCAAACTGTTTTGGCGCACGTACCAATTGCATTGCAGCATTGTCCACATACATATGTGATAGGTTAATTTCAGGATACTGCTCTTCTTTCATGGCAGTGACTGTTTGTTTCCAAAGCTCAGTCACTTCAAGCACATTGGCTTTGTCGACTGAACAGACTTTACCACCGCGTAAATTTGCCATTTCAAAAGCAACTTTGGCGATACGCTTAATTTCAGATTCTGAATAAACGTCAGTATTAAAACCTTGTTTTTCACCATTTTCGAGTTCACGAATACCACGTGGCTGACCGAAATAGATACCACCTGTTAATTCACGAACAATCAAAATGTCCAAGCCAGCAACAATTTCAGGCTTCAAACTAGATGCATCTGCCAATTGTGGATAAAGAATTGCAGGGCGCAAATTAGCGAATAAATTTAATTCACTGCGGATTTTCAATAAACCACGTTCAGGACGAATTGAACGTTCAATGTTATCCCACTTAGGGCCACCTACCGCACCAAGTAAGATCGCATCGGCTTTTTGAGCTTGAGCTGATGTGATTGCTGGGTAAGGTTCACCATGTGCATCAATCGCAGAACCACCCAATAAACCATGTTCCCACGTTAACCCTAAATTAAATTTATCATTGACACGTGTGAGCACTTTTTCAGCAGCAGCAACGATCTCTGGACCAATACCATCACCTGCCAAGATCAAAATTTGTTTAGACATTTGTCGTTCCGATTATATTTAACAGCTTAACTGTTGTTTTGAGATTAAATTTTTTGTTCCACAAATTCACTGACACCCGTTACCGCATTATGTGGTCGGCAAAAACGGCGAATTGTACGCTTTTCTTGAATCATATCTACACAAAGCGGCGTAGGTGCTGAAACATTCAGCAGACTGCCTGAACTTGATGATCTTTGACGATACATTTTAAATGTATAGGTTTGATTTCCCTCAAATTGATGAATCACATGAAATACCTCAGCATGCTGTTTGGTGATTGGATAAAATCGGATCACCATTTCATATTGCTGAGGTGGAATCGTTAAATACAAACCATTTTGCTCTAAAGGTTCACCTGTTAATTTCAAATAACCTTTTTCAATGGCTTGACGATTCGCACGTGCAACTTTTTCATCAATAATCACTAAATCATTTAATCGTGCAAATTCACAATGTTCTGCACCAGAACAATAAACAGCAACTGTGTTTTGGCTATATTGATTTTTTGAAGCCTGTTTGATTCTATTTAAATCAATCATCTGATTCGATTGGCAAGCACTCAAGACTAAGCTCGATAAACCAATTACAACACTACAGCCTAAAAACTTAGTCATTGTTCAAACCCAACCTTACTTCACTGAGTAAACATTCATTTTGTTATATTCAGTATGTTAACAAGAGTTGGGCATTCACGCTATGTGTAAAGTGTGAGCGGTATCACTAAGCCTTAATTTCCGCAAACACCCAAGGACGTGATTGTTTGGTTTGTTCTTCATAAGCACGAATATCATCGGCTGCTTGTAAAGTTAAACCAATATCATCTAAGCCATTCAATAAACAATGTTTACGGAACGGATCAACTTCAAATTTAAAAGCTTCACCAGCAGGGTTACGCACTTCTTGAGCTTCTAAATCGATAGTAAGTTGATAACCTTCATTTGCAGCGCATTCTTTGAATAATTGATCGACAATTTCTTCAGACAAAATGACAGGTAACATACCATTCTTAAAGCTGTTGTTGAAGAAAATGTCTGCATAACTCGGTGCAATCACGGTACGGAAACCATATTCTTCCAATGCCCATGGTGCATGTTCACGACTTGATCCACAACCAAAATTGGCACGTGAAAGAAGGACTGTTGCGCCTTGGTAACGTGGTTGATTCAAAGCAAAATCTGGATTTTTAGGGCGTTTAGAAATATCTTGTCCTAAATAACCTTCATCCAAATAACGCAATTCATCAAATAAGTTATCACCAAAACCTGTTCGCTTAATTGATTTCAAAAACTGTTTTGGAATAATTAAGTCTGTATCTACATTGGCACGGTCTAATGGCGCAACAATACCTTGTTCTATAGTATAAGCTTTCATGTTTTTTCCTAAAGAATATCATCACTTTAAATCTCCCCTAACCTCTCTTTAACAAACAGAGGAACTTCCCCCTTTTAAAGGGGGCTGAGGGGGATTTTAGAAACTGCGTACGTCAACAAAATGACCTGCTATTGCAGCCGCAGCCGCCATCGCTGGACTGACCAAATGTGTACGACCACCATTACCTTGACGACCTTCAAAATTACGGTTTGAGGTCGAAGCGCAATGTTCACCTGGTTGTAATTTATCAGCATTCATTGCCAAACACATTGAACACCCTGGTTCACGCCATTCAAAGCCTGCTTCAACCAAAATTTTATCTAAACCTTCCGCTTCAGCCTGCGCTTTAACGAGGCCAGAACCAGGAACAACCATCGCTTGTTTAATTGATGAAGCAACTTTACGCCCCTTAACCACTTCCGCAGCAGCACGAATATCTTCAATACGTGAATTGGTACAAGAACCAATAAATACACGATCTAATTGAATATCTGCCAATGCCTGACCTGCATTTAAACCCATGTATTGGTAAGCACGTGTCCAGTCATTACGTTGCACATCATCTTTAGCTTGCTCTAATGTCGGCACCGCCTGTGAAACAGGAATGACCATTTCAGGAGATGTACCCCATGATACTTGTGGTTCAATCTCTTCACCTTGCAAAACCACAACAGTGTCAAAATGCGCATCATCATCTGAATGTAAAGTATTCCAATACGCAACAGCAGCATCCCACTGTTCACCTTTTGGTGCATATGGGCGATCTTTAACGTACTCAATGGTCTTGTCATCCACCGCAACCATACCAACCCTTGCCCCGCCTTCGATTGCCATATTACAAACCGTCATACGACCTTCGATTGACATATCACGGAACACTTGACCACCGAATTCGATCGCATGACCTGTACCACCAGCTGTACCAATTTTACCAATGATCGCCAATACTACATCTTTAGGGGTTACGCCTTGACCCAATACGCCATCCACACGGACTAACATATTTTTCATTTTCTTTTGAACTAAGCATTGGGTTGCCAATACATGTTCAACTTCAGATGTCCCAATACCATGTGCCAAACAACCAAACGCACCATGTGTTGCGGTATGCGAGTCGCCACATACAACAGTCATACCTGGTAAAGTCAAACCTTGCTCAGGGCCAACCACATGCGCGATCCCTTGACGGACATCATTGATATCGAATTGAACCACATCAAAAGTTTTACAGTTGTCATCTAAAGTCTGTACTTGGATACGAGACGTATCATCTTCAATACCCGCAATCCCTTCTGAACGCTCTTTGCTTGATGTCGGAACGTTATGATCAGGTGTCGCCACATTGGCACTTAAACGCCAAGGTTTACGACCTGCAAGTTGTAAACCTTCAAATGCTTGCGGAGAAGTTACTTCATGCAATAAATGACGGTCGATATAAAGTAATGCAGAGCCATCATCTCGTTGTTTTACTAAATGGTCATCCCACAACTTGTCATACAATGTTTTTGGAATTGCGGTTTTTGCTTTTTGGTTTTCGCCTGCCATGTCGAGGTGCTCCACTGGACTGGGTAATTCTTTCATTAAATCGATTATAACGACGTTTTCACATAAATCTAATTTATCATTTTTATTAATTTAAAAACTTTTTGGAATTATTTCAAGAAAATTATCTTTTATCTTTTGTGATTTTTTGCCATGAACGATTATCCAGTTTACTGCTTGGAATTATTTGAACGTTATATATACCGCCCCCTCATTTTTACTTCTCTCAAACATCATAATCATTTAGAAAACCAATCATGATCAATCAAAAATTCTTTTTTACTTTTTAAATGATAATGATTATTATTTATTTAACTTAAAGCATTTGTGGTGATTCTCATGGCACGTATTCAAAACTTCGTACAAAGCAATCAGCGAATTTTCAAGAAAACCTTAAGCTATTACATCATGCACATTACTGTGGCTATGCTTGTAGGTTATGTAGTTACAGGAAATTTATGGATGGCCGTCACTTTAAGTTTGGTTGAACCGACTGTTCAAGCTATTGCATTCTTCTTCCATGAAAAAGTATGGAACAAAAAAGATCAAAAAGTAGCGCAGGCTCAAATTGTTAAAGCCTAATCTAGGCTTGATTAACATCTAAGTTTTAAACACCAGCTGTGAAAGTGTATTAATCACCACCACCGCCACAGCTGCTACAACTACTACATGATGAGTCTGAACTCGAATCTGAGCCATGATGAGAATGACTGGAATCAGAGGATGAACCTGAACATGCCGTCGATGATGAACAAGATGATCCAGACGAAGTTGTACTCGGTATATCAGAAGTTGTTTGCATCGTTTGAGCATACATCGCCGCCATAAAAGGCAAACTAAACATTAAACCTTGTTCCCATCGAATATGTTCATCAATTTGGAATAGCCGAGGTAGACGCTGAGAGTCTTGTGGATTTAAACCATGTAAATGACATGCCCCATGCCAAGTATTTACTAATTGCCGTTTTTGCAATGTTTTTTGAGCTGTTGTCGGTTGCTTTTCATGTGGCTTATGGATCAGCTTATAGCCTAAAAAGTTTTGACACATGAACTGATAGAAATCATCAAACTCTTCAATCAACAGATGCCACAAAGCATCTACTGAATTGGAAGGCATTGCATAAGCATTTCTACGCCACATATGAATTGCCAAGTAGTCTTTAAAACCTTCTTCAATCCATGGATATGATGTCGGACTTAGATTTGGATGCCTTTGCTTAAAAGCAATCCAAATATGATTGGGTATTTTAAAATCAGCTAAATCTTGTATTTTCTTCACATGATTCAGTCGTGCTCTAAACCAGAAAAATACCATAATCATCATGATTATGATTGGAAAATAAACATTGAAGAAATAGGCGAACACTAAACCAATACAGCCAAGAATAAGAATAGTGATTGAGAAACTTAACCATGTTTTTGTTAATATATTTCGATTAAGCTGCTGAAAATAATAGATAGATGTCGTTTTAGTTTGATTCAAATAATTTTTCCTTTTTGTTGTTTTTATGAGCACACTATAAAACATGATCATCCAATATGTATAGCAAAAACTTGTATGCAAATTTTTCTAAAATTGTTAGAAGCATCGTCTTTTCATGATTAAATCAAAAAAAATTGAAAATTACTTTGATTAATTCTTTAAATTTCTAAATAATGAATTACGCATAAAAATTCTTTATGGATGTAAATATTATGAATCTTGCTGCTTTTGAAGCTTTTGTGAAAGTGATGGAAACTGGTTCTATTTCGATGGCAGCAGAACATCTGTTTATTACCCAACCTGCTGTGACCAAACGAATACATAGTTTAGAAGAATATTTTGGAGTTAAACTCTTTGAATCTGCTGGCCGTGGTGTACAAGCAACGCATGCGGCACATTCATTATTACCTAAAGTAAAAAACTGGTTAAATGAACTGGGCGATATTCACCACACACTCAGCCATGAACAAGGCGAAGTTCGTGGAAAATTGAAGATCGGGACCAGTCACCATATTGGACTGCATCATCTCCCTCAACATTTAAAAATATATGTGCAACACTTTCCAGAAGTAAAACTCGACGTACACTTTGTGGACTCAGAACAAGCACATGAGCAAGTACTTGCTGGAGATTTAGAACTTGCTTTTTTAACTTTGCCACCGCAGGGTGATGATCGTTTAAGTTATATCACCATTTGGGATGATCCACTGGTTTTCGTTGTTGCTCCATTTCATCCTTTGGCGCAAAAAACCAATTTAAAACTTGAAGACCTGATTGAATATCCGAGTCTATTGCCCGCAGCCCAAACCTATACCAGTCAAATCACTTTAGCTGAATTTGAAAAGCAAGGCCTCAAACCAAAAATTACCATGAGCAATAATCCTTTAGAATCAATCCGTATGTTGGTTTCAATTGGTTTAGGATGGTCTGTATTACCTAAAACTTTGTTGAATCAAGATTTGCAACAATTAGATATCGATTTTGAAATGAATCGTCAATTGGGTATGGTTTGGCATCCTGCACGTACACAATCTCGTGCCGTACAGGAATTGATTAACATGATGAAATAATTTAAGAAAATCATCTTAAATATTTTATTTCTGAGAACTTTATGTTTTGACGTTCTTTTGTCCTTAGATGATTAAAAATCACTGCAGAACAAAAGAACTTTCTCTTTTTTGATGATGAGTCGCTCATGATGACTTCGCTTTGGCTTAACAACAGCCTAACAACGCAATCATTATGAGTTGACTGAATCCTCATGCAATGACTCATTTAACTGATCCACCACCAAAGCCCATTCACCATCTGAGTCAATTTTTTCTTCTAAAAACTGGCGTTGAGCCTCTGTCCAAAAACTTGCTTGCGTCAAAAAGGTATCTGCATCTAATTGATGTGTTCCAATAAACGTTTGAATTGCCTCCTCACTTGAATCTAAACCGAGTTGTTCAAATAAATTGGTCATTCTTGGGCGAGTTTGGCTCATTTTATATTCTCCATCAGCTTATAAATTTTTAGACATTCAATTCAACATAACATTTTTCTTGCTAAAGTGAAGCGCAAAATCTTCATTTATAAAAATATTTACAACACATAGCAATGCTTGAAGCGCTACTGCGATTTCATAAATGACTTAGATCGTTTGGAAATATTGGATGTCTAAGCCGCCTCAATAAAAAAGGCAGTGATGATCACTGCCTAACTACAACACTACAACGAGATGCTGTTCGCCAATCACGATTCAATCGACCAATCTTGTATATCCCAAGCTTGTTGTTTGGCCAATACTTCCAAGCGATCATCCGGATTGACCGCTATCGCATGATCTGCATATTCCAATAAAAAACGATCATTGATGGAATCTGAATAAGCCCAAGACTCTGTCACATCACGACCTTGCAACCATTGATCTAAACGCGCCAATTTACCCTTTTGATAACATGGAATATTGATCACTTTTCCTGTGTACTTTCCATCTTTGACTTCGGCATTGGTTGCAATAATTTCGCTAATACCAAACTCACGGAAAATCGGTGCTGTAATAAAATCTGAAGTCGCCGTGATCCCAACAAGGGCATGCCCTGCTACTCTATGCTTTTCAATCGCATCAAAACCCTTTGGACGCATTTGTGGGCGAATCACTTTTTTCATAAACAACTGATGCAACTCAGTTAAGTATGCCGCATCATGCTGAGTTAGAAATTCAAAAACAAATTCGTTATAAGCAATCGGATCAAGCTGCCCTGCTTTATAATCTTCATAAAACTTATCATTCATTGCACGATGACGGACTGGATCGACCAAGCCTTCATTGACTAAAAACTCGCCCCAAGAGTGGTCAGAGTCGGTATTTAATAAGGTGTGATCTAGGTCAAACAGCGCCAATTTCATGAAAATACTCGTTCAAACTGAAATTTAAGAAAAAAAATGTAAATCTATCACCGCTAGTCGATAGAAATTCGTTAAGATCATAGCAATTTTATAACATTATTACTTTGACTGCGTCGAGTTGGACTAAAGAGTGTTCGTCCCCATATACAAAGTCAATGAAATTCACAAAATTTAGGTAGCCAAATGATCGACTCAGAAGGTTTCCGACCCAACGTCGGGATCATTTTGGCAAATGATATTGGACAAGTCTTATGGGCAAAGCGCATTGGTCACAATGCATGGCAATTTCCTCAAGGGGGGATCCAGTTTGGAGAAACTCCTGAGCAAGCGCTTTACAGAGAACTACGAGAAGAAGTTGGGCTCCTACCCGAGCATGTCCAAATAATCGCCCAGACAGATGACTGGTTGCATTATCGTTTGCCGCTTCGATACATTCGCTCGGATTCCGATCCGATTTGTATTGGGCAAAAACAGAAATGGTTTTTATTAAAATTGGTCGCTTCAACAAAGCATATCCAGTTGAATCTATCTGATCCGCCAGAATTTGATCAATGGCAATGGGTCAGTTATTGGTATCCACTTGGGCAAGTGGTGAATTTTAAACGTGATGTTTATCGTAAAGCGATGCTGGAGTTATGTATGCAAATGCCACAACATACACCTGAAATTTCTTCAAAATATGAATGATTTTTTAGGCTTGTACTGTTATAAATAATACTGATTAAATCGCTTTAAAATATACATTAAATAGGGAGCATACATTCATGTCGAACATGCAACTAGACACATTAAGACGCATTGTACAAGAGATCAATGCGTCCGTCAGTTTGCATGATTCTTTAGAAATTATGGTCAACCAAGTTTCCGAAGCCATGCACGTGGATGTTTGCTCTATTTATTTACTCGATGAACGTAATCAACGCTATGTGTTGATGGCAAGTAAAGGCTTAAATCCTGAATCTGTCGGTAATGTTTCGCTACAACTGGGTGAAGGTCTAGTCGGCTTAGTAGGACAACGTGAGGAAATTGTCAATTTAGACAATGCCTTTAAACATGAACGTTTTGCCTACTTCCCTGAAACAGGTGAGGAAATCTATAACTCATTCCTTGGCGTACCCGTGATGTACCGTCGTAAAGTGATGGGCGTTATGGTGGTTCAAAATAAAGAACCACAAGATTTCAGCGAAGCTGCTGAATCATTCCTTGTCACCCTTTGCGCCCAACTTTCAGGTGTAATTGCACACGCACATGCAGTGGGCAACATTGATGTATTCCGTAAACCCAGTAATTCTCCAAACTATAAAACCTTCCAAGGTGCATCAGGTGCGGGAGGAATTGCGTTAGGTCGTGCCATTATTCTCTATCCACCTGCAGACTTGGCAGCCGTTCCAGACCGTGATGCAGATGATATTAGTGAAGAACTTGAACTATTAGATCAAGCGATTGAGTCCGTTCGTGCTGAAATTGAATCACTTGATGAAAAAATGCAAGACTCGTTGATGTCCGAAGAACGTGCTCTTTTTAGTGTGTTCTTACGCATGTTAGATGAAAATGCATTACCTTCTGAAATTAAAGAAATTATTCGAGATGGAAGTTGGGCGCAAGGTGCTGTAAAGCATGTCATTGAACGCCATGTCGCTTTATTTGCACAAATGGAAGATGATTATCTACGCGAACGTGTTTCTGATTTAAAAGATCTCGGTCGACGTATATTAGCTGCATTACAAGAAGGTGATACCAGCCATAAAGAGCTGACTTCGGAAAGTATTCTCATTGGTGAGGAAATCAGTACCGCTGCTCTAGTTGAACTACCTGTTGATAAAATTGCGGCTATCGTCACCTCTGAAGGAGCAGCCAATTCACATATGGTGATTGTTGCGCGTGCATTGGGTATTCCAACGGTAGTCGGGGTAACTGAATTACCTGTAAATACCCTTGATGACGTTGAAATGATTGTAGATGCGTACCAAGGGCGTGTTTTCGTCAATCCACCACGCCGTTTGCGTACACGCTATAAAGAAATCCAAAAAGAAGAAGAACAAATCGCGAAAGATTTGAAGCAATATGAAACCAAAGATGCGATCACGCCTGATGGTGTTGCTGTCAAACTGTATGTTAATACAGGCTTAATGATTGATGTGGTTCGTGGTGTACAGCGTGGTGCGAAAGGTGTAGGTTTATATCGTTCAGAAATTCCATTCATGTTACGTGAACGCTTCCCAGGTGAAGAAGAACAACGTGCGATTTACCGTCAACAATTAAGCCACTTTGCCAATAAACCAGTCGTTATGCGTACGCTGGATATTGGTGCAGATAAAGACTTGCCTTATTTTGAAATTGAAGAAGAAAACTCTGCATTAGGGTGGCGTGGTATCCGTTTCACACTTGATCATCCTGAAATTTTTTCTTCACAAATTCGCGCGATGCTGAAAGCCAGTATTGGTCTCAATAACTTACACATTTTATTGCCAATGGTAACGAGTGTCAGTGAAGTCGAAGAAGCCCTTTATTTATTGGAACGTGACTGGTTAGCCGTACAAGAAGAAGAACAAGTCAAAATCACTAAGCCTAAAATCGGCATCATGGTCGAGGTTCCAAGTGTCTTGTTACAAATTGAAGAGTTTGCGCCTTTGGTGGACTTCTTCTCTGTCGGTTCAAATGATTTAACGCAATACTTATTGGCTGTCGACCGTAACAATCCACGTGTTGCAAACGTTTATTCACATTTTCATCCATCTGTGATTAGAGCACTCACACGTTTGGTCAAAGAATGTCATAAATACGATAAACCTGTGAGTATTTGCGGCGAAATGGCGGGTGATCCATTATCTGCAATTCTACTCATGGCCATGGGTTTCAATACTTTATCGATGAGTTCAAGTAACATTCTGCGTGTACGTAAAGCCATTTGCCACGTATCGATGAGCGATGCTCAAAAGCTGTTAAGTGAAGTGAATGCGATGAATAATCCGCTGATGGTCAAAAGCTGGATGGAATATTATTTTAGACACCATGGTTTAGGTGACATGGTCAAATCAAATCGTATGGTGAATGTCTAAATTCTCTATATCTTATTAATTTTTAATCAAAAATAGCTACACACAAAAAAGGTCGATAATCATGAGAATATCGACCTTGTCTATGTTTGTTATCACCACGTTTTGCACTTTTCTTTCGATCTCAAAGACTTGGCTTTTGTTCACTTCATGCATGTGTCTTGCTACAAATATGA
Organism: Acinetobacter rongchengensis; assembly: GCF_003611475.1. GTDB lineage: Bacteria > Pseudomonadota > Gammaproteobacteria > Pseudomonadales > Moraxellaceae > Acinetobacter > Acinetobacter rongchengensis. Next base: position 75,951 of record NZ_RAXT01000004.1, read on the forward strand.
TTCTAACATGTAGTAACTCAATATAAAAAAGCCCAATGAGTCTACATTAGGCTTACTATTACGTTTAAGAGTTAAAACTTATTTATCAACCTTCTCTTCAGCTTTGATACCCTTCTGATACAAGGTATAAATATAAATTGGGATATTTAAATCTTCTAAATGTTTATAAATCCATGGGCGAACATCATCCCAACTCAAACCACCAACACCTGTTGCAAGACGTGGTAATGCTAAACTTTCAATTTTTTCATCTTCAATGAATTGTTTCAACGCTTTCAACGTTCTATTAACATATTCAATAGAAGCTTTACCTGGTTTTGTACCGTAGTCATATGCCGCTTCTTGTGTCATTAAATTTACAATGCGTAACCCCTCCGCATTCACCCAAACCCACAATTCCCCAGGTTTTGGATGATAAATATGGCAATAGTTTCTAAAATCTTTGTACAACGACGGCCAATGCTCTCTAAGGCTTAGGGCTAAACCACTTGCAAAGTTATCATTGGGAGCAACCCCATGAGCAATCACTTTTGCATCACTTAGTAAAATATCTCCAGACACTTCGTAAATCATAAATTAACTCCTATCAAATTATCATCTATGTTGAACTTCTCTTTAGATAGTAGCCTATTCACCCATAACACAGTTTATTTTTTCTAAACAATAAGGTCATAAATTATGTTTAAAATTTAAACACAACTATGTTATTCTATTTATAGGACAGAAAAAATTAAACTCAGCTTAAGTTATTAATTCATTTAAAGATGGAAACTTGAGGAGAATAATTTTCACGTTGCAAAAACCGAATCATATTACTGTTCGAAATTTAATAAGTATCTATACTATAAACTTTGTATATGTTTAGTTTGTCTAATTATTTATGCTTTATACAGCTTACTTCTTATTTTCCATGAGCAATCAATAGCCTTTTTGCATTAGTTGGAATTTAAATCGCTTAAATCTATAATTTATAAGGTTTTCGCTAATTTAAAAATCAAATAAAACTATACTTATGCAAGAGATTTAATGTGTAAGTCTTATCGTATAAACGACCTATAGTAGAATCAAAAAATAATTTATAAAGCTTTGATTTAATTTTTAATTAAGCCCAATTGATGTATGTGGTTAGTATTGTTTTAACTATAGTTTTACAACTCAATTTCCATAAATACGAGATATTGAATCATTACTCTGTTTGCATATTATTGTTGAAAAATACTGCGTTGATTAAGCAAAAATAGCTGCGCATAAAAAAGGTCGATAATCATCAGAATATCGACCTTGTCTGTGTTTGCTATAACCACGTTTTGCATTTTTCTTCCGATCTACAAACACTTGGCTTTTGTTCACTTCATGCATGTGTTTTGCTACAAAGTTGTTGATTACAACCTCAAGCTGTTGTTTTTTCTTTGCCATGTTCTTCACCTTTATGATGGACTTCCCACACCCTATGTGGGAATGTGATATTACGCCTTTTTGTACAGAATACAAGCACTTTACAGCATCGTTTTAAAGCGAAATTGTATTTTAGCCTCCATTTTTGATCCATATCAATCACTCAAAAAATTTACTCAATCATCAAAAAAGCCATCAATAGAAATGATGGCTTTTCAATGTTAATTCAAGTGCTCATTAACGATTTGAATCTAAAACTTCATTATGACTTAGCACATCTTGAGCTTTGGCATAACTTTCCATAAGCAACTGATATGCAGGGAAAATCTGTGTATACACTTGAGCCCACTCTTGCGCATCAGCACGATTCCACGTTTTCTGAATTTCAGATGCTACAGCAGCGGTATCCATAGGTACCACACCCGCTTGAACGACACGTGCTAAAGTAATTTCTTGCGCCATTTTAGTATAAGTTCCTGACGCATCAACCACGGCAAATACTTTATAACCATCAGCAACAGCGCTGATTGCAGGAAATGCCATACATACACTGGTAATTGTTCCAGCAATAATTAATGTCTTTTTACCCGTCGCTTTTACAGCTTCGACAAATTCAGGATTATCCCAAGCATTAATTTCACCTTTACGTGCAACATATTGTGCATGTGGCGCATTGTTATGAATCTCTGGAATCAATGGACCATTTGGACCTTGCGGTACTGATGCTGTGGTAATCACTGGAATATTTGCCAATGTAGCCATTTTTGCCAATGCAGCTGCACGCTGACGTAACTCAGGCATTGGCATATCACCAACGGTTTGAAATAAACCACTTTGATGATCGATTAATAGCATTGCAGTATCTGCAGGATCGATTACTGGACGTTGACCGTTGAAGTTTGCAGGTGTAGACATTTTTTATGACCTTAATGTTGCTTAATTTGTATGAATAATATTATTTATAAAACAATCTTTATTAAATATATGAAATATGACACATTGTCTTATATAGAGAACAATATTAAGAGACCAAAATGAAAGACTTAAATGATCTATATTATTTTGCAAAGGTGATTGAATACGGCGGCTTTTCTGCTGCAAGTCATGAATTGATGCTGACCAAATCATTACTCAGCCGTAGAATCGCAGAGCTTGAAGCCCGTTTAGGTGTCAAATTATTAAATCGTACAACACGACAAATTTCGATTACAGAAGTCGGAAAGATTTATTATCAACATTGTAAAGCCATGCTGATTGAGGCTGAATCTGCCGATGAAGCGATTGAAATGCTCAGTGCTGAACCCATGGGTACAGTTAAAATCTCGTGTCCAACCAATCTGTTACACATCAATGTCAGCACAATGCTCAATCAGTTTCTCAAACAATATCCTAAAGTTAAACTGCATGTTGAAGCGACAAATCGCAAGGTAGATTTAATCAATGAACGCTATGACATTGCGATTCGAATTAGACCATTACCATTAAGCGATAGTGATCTGATTGTTCGAGACTTATCTGTATCTCGCCAATATATCGTTGCTAGTCCTGACTTAGCACACCAATATTACTCAGTGAAATCTCCTGAAGAATTAAAAACATGGCCCGTTTTAATGATGGAATCATTTTCACCTGAGTATCATTGGCATTTATTTAATCAAAACAATGAAAGTTATTATTTTAAATGTGAACCTAGACTGACAACAACTGATCTGAGTGCTTTGCACTCTGCAACATTACAAGGCTTAGGTGTTGCAAAATTACCAGAGCTGATTATTAGTGAAGACTTAAAAGCAGGACGATTGGTTAAAGTTATTCCTGAGTGGGAGCCTAAACCTGAACTGATTCATCTCGCTTATACATCAAGACGAGGCATGCTACCTTCTGTTAAAGCATTGATCGACTTTTTAGTGAACGCCTTTAGAGCAAGCGAAACCTAAGCATTGTTTTATTGTTTAAGATTGATCATTCATACTCAAACATCTTTTTTGCTCTCGTTAATTGAAAATAATTTTATCTAAATTGAATAAAAGCAAAAAATTAACAAAATAAAATCATGAGCCCCTCACTTTGTACACGGGGCTCAACTTTCAGCAAAGCAAAAAATAGCCCAATCGATAACATCACTCGTGATGTAGATCTATGTATCACTCACACTTTTTTCAAATCGCCTCTTCTCGCTTAGATCACAACGGCAAGATATGCAGGTTATTTATATTCATTTTTGGATGCTGTGCAATTAAGTTGCTTTCATTATGAAAGTAAGTTATAAAATGATCCATCTACCACCAGTCAAAAAACAAATAGGAAAGTGAAATGAAGCGCATCGCACACAAAATATTAAGAAAGCCTTTTTTTGGTCGCTTTGAAACCCCTTGGCATTGGCCTAAAGATATTTCACAAGATGGATGGGATCGTGTTGAATTTAAAAATGCCAAAGGAGTAAAACTGGTTGGTTATTGGAAAAATGCCGTAGCGCCCATAGGTACTTTGGTATTAGCACATCCAATGGGAAAAGCTGCTAAAGGTTTTTGGTTGCGTTATGGGCATGCAGAATTATTCTTAAAAAATAATTTTAATGTTTTTTTATTCGATGCCAATGGCTTTGGTGAAAGTGAAGCAGCATCTTTCGACTATCCAGCCGACTTTTTAGCTGCGGGTATATATGCCAAGAATAAAGTACCCAATCTAGATGTCGGCTTGGTTGGTGCATCATTTGGTGGCGCTTGGGGACTATGTTCTATGGCGAGAGAAGGAAGCCCATATACCACTGCTATCTTGGAAGCAGTATTTCCAACACTTCCAGATTTTTGGAAACATTACCCTATCGCGCATACCGCAATCCAAGCGTCTAAAATTATTTGGCCTTCGATTGAGCGAGATCTAAGACCTATTGAAGAGGCGTCTCGGCTTTTAGGTCAACCCAATATCATGCTGATCTATGGTGATAGCGATATCTATACACCCCCTAGTCATGGAGAAAAACTCAGCCATGCAATGAGAAACGCTGCGAATGTAGAAATGCATGTTATTTCAGGAGGAAAGCATACTTATATTTATCGAGACCAACCTGATGAATATATAAAATATGTTTTACCTTTTTTAAAAAAATCTTTTACAAAACCAAGCGAATAAAATCTATCACGTATGATGATTGATGATGTTTAATAAAAGCCATGATGAATCAAGCAAAAGAGGTGATTTGCCTCTTTTGTGCTTTGCTAAAAATCATTCGAGTCAATTAAAATGCAGAAAAAAAGTTTTAGTGAGATGCAATGCCCTGTTGCTCAAAGTCTTAATAATGTTGGGGAATGGTGGAATATCCTCATTTTAAGAGATGCATTTTATGGTATGAAACGTTTTGATGAATTTCAAAGCAGCCTTGGAATCGCTTCAAGCACATTGACTCGTCGATTGAATGGATTAGTGGATTCAGGTTTATTAGAAAGATACCAATATTCATCTAAACCACCACGTTATGAGTATCACTTGACCCAACGAGGTCGAGATTTTAAATCTGTTCTTATCTCACTGATGGATTGGGGAAATCAACATTTCCCACCTGAGCAAGTCACTGTTGTTATTGCGGATAAACAAACGGGGCAAGCCACCCAACCGATTTTGATTGATCAAATAACTGGTAAAATCATTACAGAAGAAACTCATGCGATTCGAAGAACTCCTAAAAATAAGTAATCAACCGATGCCGTATTTAAAAGCCTTCACTATTTTAAATCGGTAGGGCTTTTAAATGCGGCATTTTAATCCATAGAACAACCAGTAGCGATCAACCAAACGCGGTAAATGATTCAGCAAATATAAAACACTCAAGTTTAAATATAGAATTAACTCGCCAAAGCCCGTTCCAATATTCTTTCCACATCCACGGCTTTTGGATCAAGAATACCAACAACTCTGCCATGAAATTCATGATAACGTGTTTCAATAAAAGCATGAGCAACATAATCAGGCGCATATTTTTTCAGTAAAATCGCTTGTGCAAGAATCACCAAACGACTGACTAAACTGCGTGCCATGAACTGCAATTCATCTGCTTGTAGACTACTGAATAATTTAAACAGGGACTGTAATTCATTCTGTAGAATTGCATCTTGGTTTGCCACTTCGGCAAAGGATTTAAACAATATTTCAATCGATTCACGCTCACGTTGAATCGCACGCAATACGTCTAAACACATGACATTACCTGAACCTTCCCAAATCGTATTTACAGGTGCTTCTTTAAAAATACGTGCCATGATTCCAGTATCGACATAACCATTGCCACCAAAAACCTCCATCATTTCACCAGTCAGCTCTACTGCTCGTTTACATACCCAAAATTTAGCTGCAGGTGTCATGATCCGTTTCCATGCCAATGACAATTCATCATCATGTTCATAACAATGCGCAAGATGAAAACTGAGTTGCATAGCAGCTTCTGTTTCCAATGCTAAATCTGCGAGAACCGCTTGCATCAAAGGTTGTTCCGCTAAATGCTTTCCAAATGCTTTACGTTGTCGTGTATAAGCAATACATTGCACCAAAGCTTGTCGTAGCATAGCACTTGAACCCACTGAACAAGTTAAACGTGTGTAATTCGCCATTTCGATAATGGTCGGAATACCTCGCCCTGCCTCACCAATCATGATACCCCAAGCATTTTTAAACTCTACTTCTGAGCTTGAATTACTGCGATTACCGACTTTATCTTTTAAGCGCTGTACTTGAATGGTGTTCTTGGTACCATCTTCCAACCAACGTGGAACAAAAAAACAAGCCAAACCATCTTGCTCAGTTTTAGCGACGACCAGATGTGCATCACACATAGGTGCAGAGAAAAACCATTTATGCCCTGTGAGTAAATATGCTTGTCCACGACCTGATTCAGTGACAGGAACGGCAAAGGTTTCATTGGCTCGTACATCGGAACCGCCTTGCTTTTCCGTCATGCCCATCCCCATCCAAATGGATTTTTTTTGGCTAATCGGCACGTCACGTTCATCGTATTCTTTACACAGTAATTTCTCACCGATTTTCGCCCAAAGCTCGGGTTCATTCTGAATCAGCGGAATACTTCCCAAAGTCATTGAGTTAGGGCATAAATTGCCAGCCTCAACCTGTCCACTCAGGAAAAATCGTGCCGCCCAATTAACCCATTTACTCGATGATTGAGGATGATTAAATGGATAGGCATGCGTATCGAATTGTCGATTCAAACTCATCCATTTATGCCATGCAGGATGAAATTCTAGAAAATCCTTACGGCGACCACGTGCATCAAAGCTATGTAATTCAGGGCTATGTCTATTGGCTAAATCTGCATATTGATAATATTCGGCAGAACCAACAATTTCTCCAAATTCAGTTAAGCTTCGCCAATCCTGACTACCGTAACGTTGTAAAATTTCTTGCAGCACTTGATCTGTAGTCAATAAATTGTAATTCTGCAATTCATCAAATTGGTTATGAACCTCATGAGTTTGCCAATTCTGTGCCGTATTCATCCTGAATATTACCTTGTTGTTTTGTCTGATGGGATTCAGTATAAAATAAAATTCTTTTGCGGGTGTTCAGCTTTAACTTATGAAAATTCCTGACATTCAAGTACGTCGTAAGCCACGCCAATCAAGGGCGAGAATGACTCAAGAAGCGTTGATGGAAAGTTTTGTTCGGCTTTTAGCAGAGCGTTCAGCCAATGAAATTACCATTCGGGAAATTACCGATCTTGCAGGTGTAGGCTTAGGAACGTTTTATGAATACTTTTCTAAGAAAGAAGACTTGATTGCATTAACCATTCATCAGCATGTCAAAAATAATGCAGAAGTGTTAAAAAGTTATGCACAAAGTCAATACGAGTTATCCACAACTCCAAGTTTTCAAGCTTATTTACAGCAGATTATTCATTTTCAACTTGAAGAAATTAAGGCACAACAATTTTTGTGGGCACAATCTTTTTTATTAGAACGACAGGTTTCGAGCATTGAAAGTTATCAAAAAAGTTATGCCATGATGGTGCACATGTGGCAAAGCATTCTTAAACCGTTTATTCAGGATCATCACCAATTACAACAGACCAGTTTGAATGTTCAACGTATTTGCTATGGTTTCGTTTCGCAAACTTTATTGACGCAGCCTGAGTTTGCCGATTGGGAAGTTTTAGAAAGCGATCTGATCAATGGATTGAACTGTTTTGTATAACTTTCAAACTATCGATAGTCAAACTACGGATAGCAATACTACTGAAGTCGATAAGTATTTGGCGTGTGTCCCGTCCAACTTTTAAAAGCTCGTGCAAATGAATTGACTTCCTGAAAACCCAATAAGAATGAAATTTCACTTGGACTGATGGATGATTGCTTTAAGTAATACTGCGCTAAAGCTCGGCGAGTATCATCCAATATTGCTTTAAAACTCGTCTCTTCTTCTTGCAATATTCTTTGTAAAGTACGTTTACTGATGGCTAATTTTTGAGCCACCATATCTACACTACTGTATCCCGCAGGTAAGCTTTCTAATAATATCGCTTTTACTTTCTCACTCATGACCACATCATTTTCAAGGCTAACCAGCTTTTGTTGTAAATTCGGTTCAAAGAAATCCCACATCATCGCATTAGAGGTCAAAAAAGGACGTTCACTATCATCTTTTGAAAAATGGATTGAAATATTCTTGGACTTGTTCAAGTTAACACCAAAGAACTGATTGTATGCTTCAAGATGGTTGGGTAGCTCAGGTAAACTCACCATCAGAGGAGTGATATGAAAACGTGTGCAAATTCGGGCAAGCTGTATAAAAAACACCAATTCCGTCAAGATCAAACTGGTAGGAATACTGCTTTGCACCTCATAGAACTCAATATCCAAACATAGTTTATCCTGCTCAACTGCCACGTTTAGTAACATTGGCCCAATCAGTTTTTTAAAATGCGATAAGCGTTGTAATGCAATGGTTAAATTTGGACTACATACACAAGCAAAAATTGCGGGGTCAAATAACTCAACTGTGATCATTTGACCAATTTTTAGGGGCAAATCTTCGATACCTGATACAGTTTCTATCGCACTCCAAAACTGAAAATATTGATCAGGCCTTACATAGAAATCTTTGCGATTGAAGGTATCAAGTGGTAATGAAGATAAACGTAAAACATCTTCAGGCTGCACACCTAAATCCATGAGAAAAAGCTTCCAATTCGGCTGCAGCATAAATTTTGAAGAATATTTCATTACACGCCCTCCCGCTTAATACCAATCAACATTTTTATTTACTTGCCTTATTTGACAACAGACATCACCATTTTGTCGAATATCCGATCGCCAAACCATTTTCGAACAAAAATCATCAATTTGGCATATTTTCCACCCACATAACGTGTCTTTGGATGATCTGCTTGTACGGCTTTCATCAACATATCGACAACGACCTGTACATCCGACAAGTTGCCTTTTTGTACAGACTCATGGGTTGCATTGGCAACAGCATTGGCCATTTTGCTATAGGCACCAAAGCCTGAACGTTTAATTAAAGGCTTGACCATCACATCTGCAAACTCTGTTGCGATTGCACCAGGTTCAATCAATACAACATCAATATTAAATGGTTTAAGTTCTAAACGTAAGCAATCCGACCAACCTTCTAAAGCATGTTTACTGGCATGATACCAACTACCCATTGGGGTATAGATCTTTCCACCCATCGAAGAAATATTAATAATACGACCACTTCTTTTCTGGCGCATAGATGGAATGACTTTCTGAGTTAAATACGCCAAACCAAAGATATTCACTTCAAATTGGTAACGTGCATCTTCAATCGAAGTATCCTCCATCGCGCCATATAAACCAAAGCCTGCGCAGTTTATAAGGATATCTATACCGCCAGTTTCTTTTTCAATATGTTGAATCACCTCATCTACCTGTTGTTGGTTGGTGATATCCATTTTTAAGATACGTGCACCAAGCTCAGCTAAATCATGCATGGCTTCAACACGGCGTGCGACTGAATATACAATTGCCCCTTGCTTGAGCAACGCTCGAGTAAAAGCTTTCCCCATTCCAGAAGAAGCGCCTGTAATCAGTACAACTTGATTTTGAACCTTATTCATTTCTATTACCTCAGTATTCATATTGTGTATTTGCATTGCTTAGAGGTATTTTAGAAATTTTAATGAGCGAATAATAAATCGGATCACGACAAATGATATGCAAATGGCGCCAAAAAACTACTGGTACTCGTTCGAAATTATTACAAAGTTATGATCTATTGATCTAACCTATCTACTTCATAGTGAGTTTTTAACGGATTGAACTGATGGTTTTGAATATTACGGGTGATAAACAACGATCATCTTCAATACTGAACTTGCCCTAACTAGGAATAAATCTCTTAGCATCCGCACATAAAAAAATACGAGAATTGAAACAGATTATTTCTTATACACATCTACTTTTTAAGCGAAAATATCTCTAAAACTACGCTCTGTTTTAGCCGTTCAATTTAAAAGCCACTCAATCGAATTTACCTATAAAACTAACCTTTTTATTTTGTTTGCTAAATGATTATTTGAGCGATACATTTATAGCGTAGGCATATATTTTTAAGGCAGTTATATTGTAAAAATCACAATTTGAATCTGTATATTCAAATTGTGAAACGGCGACGAAAAGCAACCTGTCATTGCCATATTATTACCTTATAAAATATTAACAAAACAATCAATGTCATGTGAAAAGAAGCGTGTTATCCATATCAATGGATGAAATATTGCTCACAATACCTGATGAAAATAATGGAGAATTAAGATGAGCCAAGATGATACTAAAAAGTGTCCCGTCACCCACCTCACAACTGATTTTGGTGCGCCTGTAGTAGACAACCAAAACAGTATGACGGCAGGTGCACGCGGCCCTCTCCTCGCTCAAGATCTATGGTTGAATGAAAAGCTTGCCAACTTTGTTCGAGAAGTGATTCCTGAGCGCCGTATGCATGCCAAAGGTTCTGGTGCATTTGGTACTTTTACAGTTACACATGATATTACCCAATATAGCTGCGCTAAAATTTTTAGTGAAATTGGTAAAAAAACCCCGATGTTTGCACGCTTTACCACAGTTGCAGGCGAACGTGGTGCTGCCGATGCTGAACGAGATATCCGTGGTTTTGCCCTCAAGTTTTATACTGAAGAAGGCAACTGGGATATGGTTGGAAATAACACCCCTGTCTTTTTCTTACGTGACCCTCGCAAATTCCCAGACCTCAATAAAGCGGTAAAACGTGACCCGCGAACAAACTTACGTAGCGCAACTTATAACTGGGATTTTTGGACACTACTTCCTGAAGCACTACATCAAGTGACGATTGTCATGTCAGATCGTGGTATTCCAAAAAGCTATCGTCATATGCATGGTTTTAGTAGCCATACCTATAGTTTTATTAATGCGAATAATGAACGTTTTTGGGTGAAGTTTCATTTCCGTACTCAACAAGGCATTGAAAATTTAACCAATGATGAAGCGGCTCAAGTCATCGCCGATGATCGTGAAAGCAACCAACGTGATTTATACGAAGCGATTGAACGTCAAGATTTTCCAAAGTGGAAAATGTACGTACAAATCATGCCTGAAACGGATGCAGAAAAAGTACCGTACCATCCTTTTGATTTAACCAAAGTTTGGCCACATGGTGACTATCCACTGATCGAAGTGGGTGAATTTGAACTGAATAAAAATCCTGAAAACTTCTTCTTAGATGTTGAACAATCTGCGTTTGCTCCAAGCAATCTCGTCCCTGGAATCAGTGTTTCACCTGACCGTATGTTGCAAGCACGTTTGTTTAACTATGCAGATGCACAACGTTATCGCTTAGGTGCAAATTATCAACAGATCCCAGTCAATGCTGCTCGTTGCCCTGTACATTCAAATCACCGTGATGGTCAAGGTCGCAGCGATGACAATTATGGTAGCCTGCCACACTATGAGCCGAATAGTTTTGGTCAATGGCATGAACAACCACAGTACAAAGAGCCTCCTTTAAAAATTACGGGTGATGCTGATTTTTGGGATTATCGTGAGGATGATTCTGACTATTTCAGTCAACCACGTGCTTTGTTTAACTTAATGAATGATTCACAAAAGCAAGCGCTGTTCAACAATACCGCTGCTGCGATGGGTGATGCTTTGGATTTCATTAAGTACCGTCATATTCGTAATTGTTATGCATGTGATCCTGCTTATGGTGAAGGTGTCGCAAAAGCTTTAGCAATGACTGTTGCCGATGCGCAAGCTGCGCGTGCAACAGATCCAGCCAAAGATTTACCAAGCTTTCTTTAAAATATAAACCTGCTATAAAAACCACCTTCGGGTGGTTTTTATTTGCCCACTAAACTGCTAAATTGTAAAAAACTCCCCGAGTGAGGGTGTGATCATGCAATACAATATTGAAAAGATTATTCAACAACATGACATTGTGCTCTTCGATGAAATTTGTGTACTTTGCAACGGTTGGGCAAAATTTCTAATTCAACATGATATGCAAGCACGATTCAAATTGGCTTCTGTGCAATCTGCACTTGGGCAAGAAATTTTAAAATATTATGCAATGCCGACCGATCATTTCGACACCATGTTAGTCATTAAAAATACTCAGCTGTATTCTGAATCAACTGCTTTTTTGAAAGTCATACAAGAGATCAAATTTCCGTATTCGATACTCAAAACCGCTTATGTGATACCCCAATTTATTCGTGATTTCTTATATCGGCGTGTTGCGCTAAATCGATACCGTTTATTTGGTACAACGAATCACTGCTGCCTACTCCCATCTGTGCAGAATAAAAAGCATTTTTTGGACAATGTCATCCATGAAAATATTTAAATCGGTACAGCGCCCCTTACTGACAATTAACGTAGTTTTAACGATCTTGTGGATTTATCAAGGTTTAGTTCCCAAAATTATCTATCACACCATTGAAGAACAGCGATTCTGGCAATATTTAGGCATAGATGAATTACCAATGCTCTTTTTAATTAAAGTTTCAGGCTACATCGAAATTATTTTTGGTCTGTTATTTCTAATTTTTAGACACTCCAAAATTCTACATGTCTTTAATATTCTAGGGCTGATTGCTTTAACGATCGTAGTGGCTGTAATTTATCCGCTTTATTTCACAGCCTCCTTTAACCCTTTTGTAATGAATCTTGCCATGATCGGGCTTTCAGTGGTTGCAATCCAACTCATGTCTCAAAACATCAAGCCCCCCAAATTTGAATAACTCAAATTTGAATAAAACACCATTCAAATTGGGTCTAAAATAGCCATTCTCATGACTGATTTAAAATCACACCACCAATTTACGTCCTTCTTTGATGCAATAAAATGGATTAACCATTTTCGAAGAATGCTTCATGGCTTTATGTAAATCATGCTCGGGTTGCTCACGATCTTCATCAGTCAACTGATACGTCCGATAATGAATTGCCAATGAGCGTTTGGCCTGTAGATCTAAATGTGCTTGAAACGCATCTTGTGGGTTCATATGCATATACTTCATCAATGCACGAGGTTCATAAGCACCGATGGGTAGCAGTGCAATACGAGGTGCGCCTAGACGTTTATGAATTTCTTTAAAATGCGGTGCATAGCCTGTATCTCCAGCAAAGAAGAAATGACCATGCTGTGAAACCACTGAGAAGCCGCCCCACAAGGCAACATTTTGATCACGTATGCCACGACCTGAACCGTGTTGAGCAGGTGTGTAAATGATTTTGAGCTCTTTATAGAGTGCCGACTGCCACCAATCCATTTCGATGACATGAAATTCTTTCGGTAAATAATGTGAATTTCCAAGTCCTGTATAAATTGGCATCGCAAATTTATTGTATAACCAACGCAGTGAAGCTAAATCCATATGATCATAGTGATTATGGCTCAATAAAACAGCATGGATTTGTGGTAGTTGCTCTAAGGCAATCCCTGCGGGAATCACACGTTTAGGCCCTCGCCCGTTTTTCGGACTGACATAATCTGCCCAAACAGGATCGGTTAAAAAGTTATAAGGTCCAATCTGAAGCAAGACAGTAGCATGACTCACAAACCAAACCTGCCAATCATTTAGATCTGCGTCAGGACGATTTTGTGGAAGCATTCGTTTAGTTGCATAAAATTCTGCTGATTCTTTTTGACTATCTACATTCCATGTAGATGATTTTCGAGTCCCTAACCATTTCAGTAGATCCCAATGGTTACGTCCCTCTGGCTTACGAACTTCATTAAAAAAACGTTCACCATTGTGATGATTTGAACCTATTACCTTAAAAAATGGCTTAGACCAAGTATGTGACATACAATTTTCGGTCACTAAACGATAATGTAATTGTTTGATATTCTCTGGTAGAACTTCTTTATCTGATATTGTCTTATCTTCAATACCAGCAGTTTCCGTTTGCTTCGACATGGTTACTCTAAACGCCCTTTCATTCTTTCGAGCCAAACTAACTTGGTTTGTGGTTTGACAAATAATGCCACGATTTCAGGATGAATGCTCCTAATTTTGGTTTCAATCCGATTTACGCAGGTCTCAATTTCATCTGAAGTAAGATTGTCTTTAAATTCCAAACTTAAAGAAGCAATCACCTGATGTGCCCCCATTTGCTCAGTCAGTACACCATTTGCAGAATAAACTGCAGGGTCGTCTTGAGCGACTTTTAGAATGTTATGACGCAATTGAGGATCAGCAGTTTCGCCCAACAACAATCCTTTCGTTTCTCTCGCCAAAAGTAAAGCAGAAATTGCTAAAACCACACCGATTAAAATAGAAGCAACACCGTCCAATACAGGCATGTTGAATTGATGGGCACAGAAAATACCGATTAACGCAATCAATAGACCGATCAAAGCGGCCGTATCTTCAAATAATACCGTAAAGGTTGTTGGGTCTTTGCTACGACGAAATGCCTCAAAATACCCCATATCACCTTTCATCTTTTTAAAAGACTTCAATGCAACAAACCATGAAGCTCCTTCACATAAAATGGCGAACCCGAGCACCACATAATTCACCAATGGAGATTTCATCTCCTCAGGCTGCTGAATATGTTGAATTCCTTGGTAAATTGACACCACAGCACCTAATGCAAAAACCAGCAAAGCCACAATAAATGCCCAAAAATAGAGCTCACGACCATAACCAAAAGGATGTCTGTGGTTTGCAGGTTGCTGTGACTTTTTCAATCCATAGAGCAATAGAACTTCATTGAGTGTATCAACAACTGAATGTACAGCTTCACTGAGCATTGCTGAACTATTTGTTATATAAGCTGCAATGAATTTCACACAAGCAATCGCCAAGTTACCCAAAAGTGCTGCATAAACGACAATTTTGTTGGAATCTGACATTTATTGTCCTACTTTTTATAATCAAATACATAGATTTGATTTTTATACCGATCTTCATTCATATTAGCTAAATAAGCTGTGATTTTTCTTTATTTTTTGTTGCTTTTCACAATTGAATGAATTTGATATGGAACCTGTTTTAACCAATATTTTAAATACTCATTCGAAATCTCATTCTGAATTACTAAAAATTTGGGAAGCTTCTGTGCGTGCAACACATGCATTTCTCAATGAACAACACATTGTACAAATCAAAGAATTGATTATCCAACATCATTATTTTGACCATGTACAGCTGTTTCATGTGGAACGAAATGCGCAGATTGTCGGTTTTATGGGGCTTGCCTATCACAAGATCGAAATGCTTTTTATTGATCCCGCTTTTTTCAATCAGGGTATCGGTTCGCAATTAATTCAGTATGCATTGACTTTAGGCGCTTATGAAGTTGATGTGAATGAACAAAATCCAAATGCTTTGAACTTTTATAAAAAGCATGGTTTTGAACAAGTGGCTCGCTCTGAATTTGATGCTGAAGGAAACCCCTTCCCAATTTTACATTTAAAACGTAAAAAATCAGGATCATCTTTTTCAGATGATGCACAAACACAGACAAATCAATTGACTCAAACGCTCAACTGAGGTGAACTTCAAAGCATCTTATTTGATTAATATTTTTTATAGATTATTTATCGCAATTTTTTAATATAAAAATAACCACCATTAAAATTTAGCAATTTATTTTTAAATATTACATCATCTTCACTGCACTGCTGTTTATAGATTATACTCAAGTGAATTTACAGTAAGACATTTTTTGGATTACTCTATGGAAAGGTTATATGGAATTACGACACCTTAGATACTTCATTGCTGTTGCAGAAGAACTTAATTTTAGTAAAGCTGCTTTGAAACTTTACACTGCACAACCCTCTCTCAGCCAACAAATCAAGGATCTTGAAGAAGATGTCGGGGTTAGGCTTTTAAATCGTACAAAGCGCAAAGTCGAACTCACAGAAGAAGGTGCTGTATTTCTTGAACAAGCTCGTTTAACTTTAGCCCAAGCTGAGAAAGCTGTTGCTATGGCAAGGCAAGTTTCTCAAGCCAAACAACAATTATTGCGTATTGGTTTTGTCCCTGTTGCTGAAATAAAAGTTTTTCCCTATGTCTTGCCTAACTTACGTGTACAAAATCCTGAGCTTAAAATTGAATTACTAAGTCTAAATAACCTTGAACAAATGCGAGCAATCAAAAAAGGAGAACTGGATATCTCCTTCACTCGCCATAACTTCCAAGACAATGAAATTGAAAGTAAATTTGTTTTCCGTGAACCATTATTTTTTGTTTTACCAAAAGAACACCCCTTAGCAAAATATGAAAAAATCCCTGTAAAAGCATTGAACGGAATCGACTTTGTTATTCCAGCTGAAGAACAGTCAGGTACATTACACAACATTATTTTAGATTTTGCCAAAGCACAGGGCATTGAATTTAATATTGTACAAAAAGTTGACAATATCTTATTTAGTATTAATTCAATTGGTCTAGGTTTAGGCTGTACTATTTTACCTGCCTATATTGCCCCATTGACCATGGGCAATACGGTGATTCGTCCTTTAGATGTGGAACTCCCCTATTTTGATCTCTATGTAAGTTATCGTAAAAATTTCACTTCGGTCGCAGTACAAAAATTTATTGAGCAATTGGATAAAGTTTTCTGTGTAGATATGAACCGCAATGATACTTATAATATTTAAGTGTTATATTGCTTTTTCTCTGCATCATTGATTTAAAACATTTAAAAAATAATGCACTCAGTTGAGAAATATATTCAAAACTTAAGCAATAAAAAATGGTTTATGAATATCCCTAAAATGCTAAAAATAAGGCGATAGGATTGTTCATTTTCACGATCACTTAGATTTGATTCATAAACCTATTTCTTGATATTCAATAAGGTCATTAACTGGTGAGGATTTTATGTCTATACACAACACCTTTCATCAAATCCGCTCTAGTTTCGTATCTCGCCCCTATTTTTTTATTACTTTTCTACTGACTGCCATTTTATATGTTGTGTTTGGTTTATTCACAGATTGGACATGGTCAACCCGACTTTTACTGGGTTGGAATATTTCAATTTTGACTTATCTGGTACTGACAATGCGAGTTTTGTGGACGATCAACCATGCTCACATCTTAAAACATGCTCAACAACAAGATGCGAGCAAATGGTTTATTTTACTACTGGTCGTCATGACTCTAGTGATGTGTTTTATTGCGATTATTGTCGAACTGAGTCACTTACCTAACATTACAGTTGTCAAATATGGGCATTTAGCACTTTCAATTTTGACGATTATTTTTGCATGGCTATTTATGCATACCGTGTTTGCAATTCATTATGCGCATGACTATTACTTGGCTATTGCAAAACATCAAGATGGTGGTTTGGATTTTCCCAAAACCACTAAACCGACTTACCCTGAATTTATCTACTTTAGTTATGTTATTGGAACTTCTGCACAAACAGCTGATGTCTCGATTACTTCTCGCTCAATGCGAATTTTAAATATCTTACATATTCTTTTAGCTTATGGTTTTAACACCACGATTTTAGCAATCTGTATCAATGTTGCTGCTAGTTTTATTATGACTTAAAAGATTACTTATTTAAGAATAAGCTCGAATACCAAAAACTTAAATCATTTTAAAGCCTGAATAGCGGAAAAATTAAACCAATAATGAAAGAAATAACGAAAGATAAGCCACTCGGTTGAGTAACTTATCTTTCCTTTTAAATACAAAGCTCAGAGTCAATTATGAGACAAAGCTTGCCTGATGTTTTTGTAAACTTTCTCGTTGTTGTAATGCAGCAACATAACGATCAATGGCTGGATGTGGTTGGAGTTTATCCATTTTCAATTGCCACATAATCATCGCGCCAACACTAATGTCAGCTACTGTAAACTGTTCGCCACACAAACAGGGGCTGGCCTGCTCCAAACCTTGAATCAAGGCATTGTAAACATCCTCATAATCACCATAACCGACATGCATTTTTTGTTCTGGTGTCACTTCAACCTTTAAATATTGATTATCTGAGGCAGCAGCCAATGGCCCAGCACCAAAAAATAGCCAACGATAATACAAACCTCGTTTTGGATCGTTCAATGCTGGCGCTAAACCTTTTTCAAAAAACTTATCTGCCAAATATGCGCAAATGGCATCAAGTTCATAAATAACCACATCATCATCCACCAAAACAGGAACTTTACCAAAAGGATTCAATTTTAAAAATTCAGCGGATTTCATCTCTGCGCCATACGCGATTTCTTTACGCTCTAGCTCAATTCCAAGATCTAAAGCTAGCCAATCTACGACTAGACCACGAGATTGCATATTTGTATATAAAGTTAAAGCCATTGTCCTACCCTCTGTTGTTTTGTTCTAAATCGAGTGTAGAGTGATGCTGTGTCAGTTTTTGTCAGTAGTGTTTTGTTTGACTTCAATTGTAGTATTGGCTAAATTTTCTTTTTGA
Organism: Acinetobacter rongchengensis; assembly: GCF_003611475.1. Classification (GTDB taxonomy): domain Bacteria; phylum Pseudomonadota; class Gammaproteobacteria; order Pseudomonadales; family Moraxellaceae; genus Acinetobacter; species Acinetobacter rongchengensis. The sequence goes on from NZ_RAXT01000004.1 coordinate 94,274, forward strand.
CACCATTGTTCATAAAGATGGCGTTTGAACTGTGGGTAATGTTGCTCAGTCAAATCTATTTTCTGAATCCGATCCAATCGAAAGTTACGAAAGTCTTCACGCAATTCACACCATGCGGCCACTAACATTTTGTCGTTAAAATACCCCAGTGCAAACGGCCACAATTGCCGTTTAGAAACTTGTTGCTGTTCATCTACATAATCAATTTTTAGCTTAAATTGCATACGAATCGCGATACGAACTTGCTGCACAATAGTTTGATCCACTTCTACCCAAGAATGAATCGATCTTAAATAAGTATTGTTTAAAAATGCTTGTTTCTGCTGTGGCATCACCGCTTTCAGTTTGGACAATACCGAATGCGAAGCATGTTGTAGAGCTTGGTCTGGTATTGATTTCACCCACTGTAAAGCCAAATATACAGCTTCGACTTCAGTCTCATTCAAACTCATCGGTGGCAATAAGAAATTTTCTTTAAGCTGAAAACCCAGTCCTGCACTACCTTCAATATTTACACCCTGCTCACGCAAACTTTCAACATCCCGATAAACACTTCTCACACTGATTTCCAAGTGCTCTGCCAAATGTTGTGCTGTAATTGGATAACGCTGTTCACGTAAAAGTTGTAATAAATTTAGCAATCGAATCGAACGGCTCATAAGGTATATTCTTATTATTTAACTCATTATGCGATTGAGATAGGTGTTGTAAATGAGGCATATTTTTTATATGCCTCTAATCTGTTTAAGCAACCTCAGAGGTACTGACCTGAGTATTTAAAAATTGATGTAGGGTATTTACATTATGGGCAACGGTTAAAGGATTAAAACGCTGTAAAACATCCACACTGTGTACACCATAACTTACACCGACACGTGGCATGGCAATATTTTGTGCCATTTCCAAATCATAAGATGTATCACCAACCATCATTGCACGTTCGGCGTTTACACCCGTGAAGTTAAGTATCTCTTCAAGCATGAGCGGATTAGGCTTAGACTTGGTTTCACTTGCGGCTCGTGTAATTTCAAATAAATCATGACTGTTGGTTTGAGCTAAAACACGATCTAAACCTCTACGGCTTTTCCCTGTTGCAACAGCCAGCTTAATGTTCTGATTTTTCAAACCATACAACATATCGGCAACACCAGAAAACCACTGATCATCTTTTGAATGCTCAACATAATGATCTCCATAACATTTTAAAATGTCGGTATGTAACTCTGGCACATTTGGGAATAAAACTTGTGCGACTTCAGGCAAGCCCAATCCAATGATACTTTTTGCTGCCTCAGGTGTTAATGGTTGTTCAAACTGCTCAGCCGCATAGAGTAGGCTCGTTACAATTTGTCCAACTGAGTCAAATAATGTTCCATCCCAGTCAAAGATAATCAGTTCTACAGGTTTATGCATGAATTTCCTCTATAAAATCCCTCTCCTTTTTAAGAGAGATTTAAAAATTACTATCTTCTGTCATTCCCTCTCCTTCTAGGAGAGCGTTAGGGAGAGGTTTTGAGTGAGTCACATTCTCACCCAAAACGTCACTTCCAAAAGATTTAAAAATTACTGTCTATCCATTATTTAGGAGAGGGTTAAGGAGAGGTTAAAACGAAACTCAATCCTTCTTCTGCGCTCTCAACTGCGCAACCAAACTCTGCATATCCTCAGGCAAAGGCGCTTCAATCGTCTGATAACCAGGAATATCTAAACGCATGGCATGTAAACACAAACGACGTGGATTAGGCCCTCTATACTCAGTTTCATGACCATATTTATCATCACCAACAAGCGGATGACCAATACTTAAACCATGTACACGGATTTGATGGGTACGACCTGATAACGGTGATGCATACACCAAGGTCGCATGCATGAAACGTTCAGCGACTTTCCATTGTGTCTTCGATTCTTTACCCTCTTTTGACACACGTACTCGTCGTTCTCCATTGGCCAACTCATAACGCAATAAAGGTTGGTCAATCAATTGATCATCCAAACTGACCTGTCCTTTGACAATCGCAGCATAGGTTTTACGAATTTTATGTTCACGTAGTAAATCTTGGAGTGTTTTTAAAACGCTACGCTTTTTACTGATCATCACCAAACCTGAAGTATCACGGTCAATACGGTGAACCAATTCTAGATATTTTTTACCTGTTGCAGCACGTAAACCTTCAATCAGCCCATACGCGACACCACTGCCCCCATGTACAGCGATTCCTGAAGGTTTATTCACAACCATTAAGCCTTCATCTTCATAGACCACACGACTCAATAGGCTTTGTGCAACTTTATCCGATACTGGTGCACTGCTTTCATCTTTTTGCTCAAAACGAATTGGAGCAACACGAATTTGATCACCAATTGCCAATTTAGTTTCAGCCTTAATGCGCTTTTTATTGACACGAACTTGACCTTCTCGAATCAAACGATAAATGCGACTTTTTGGCACACCTTTTAGACGTGTAAATAAGAAGTTATCGATACGTTGTCCTTCTTGATGCTCATCGACTTCAAACCAAGTTACACTTTGCCATTGTTGCGTAGAATTCATACAGTTAGGTGATCCAATAAAAAACGAAATTTGATTAAAAACTGATCATTTAGACTATGCTTTTCATACAAAATAAGCGTATAGCCCATAGGCAGATGATGCAAGGTTTGCTATAGTCAGCGCACGGATACCGCCGTAAGTGAAATTTACGCTGCACTTTTCAAAAACTTGGAAAGCAAAACACATTGTAAAAATTCACCACTAGCTCGGAAAGGTCCCAAAAGAATATGCCGACGCCGAAGGCTTTATTATATCGGCAAAAAGACAAACTGTTGCGTTTAATTGTACTTAAAGTACAGAAATCGGTTTGTTTAAAAATATATGTCGCCAACCGAGACGTTGGTTTTTAAACATAAACTGATACACGCCAGACAAGTCGCTTTAGAGTGTTATTCAGGACATAAGTGTTTGAGGCATTGGAACTGCATAGTTTGTAAAGATACGATGATCATTCCGTATCAAGACACTCTTACCCATGAGTAGAGTTGATCTTCGAGCAATATGACAGTGAAAGACGAACAAAATAAGTCATCCAATGCACCACTTTAAGTGCCAGTGAAAAGCTCAAAACTTTAATTGTGCAAAGATTAAAGAAGTACTGCAACATCAACAGGTATCAAATCCAAACCTTTTGAAAGACAGGTTGGTGGATATTCAAAACATGTAGATGTATCCATATTTTGAGTATTAATCCAAGCTTTTAGATGTTCGCATCACTTAAAGATAGCGAGTTGTTGGTGTGAATCACTACTAGGTGTTACACCCATGAAACGTATGTTGATCAATGCAACACATGCCGAAGAAGTTCGCGTTGCACTCATCACTGGCCACCGCCTTTACGACTTTGACTTAGAAAATCGTACGCGTGAGCAAAAGAAAGCCAACATCTATAAAGGTCACGTTACGCGTGTTGAACCTTCATTAGAAGCAGTATTTGTAGAATATGGAGCAGGTCGTCAAGGTTTCTTGTCGATGCGTGAAATTGCCAATACCTATTACAAAGCTGACCCTCGCCAAACTTCAAATATCCGTGAATTGATCACTGAAGGCACTGAACTTTTAGTTCAAGTTGAAAAAGAAGAACGTGGCAATAAAGGTGCAGCCCTTTCTACTTATATTTCTTTAGCAGGTCGCTATTTAGTTTTAATGCCAAACAACCCAAAAGGTGGTGGTATCAGTCGTCAGATTTCAGGTTCAGTTCGTGAAGAATTGAAAGAAATGTTGGCGTCTTTGAACACCCCACGTGGTATGAGCGTTATTGTTCGTACTGCTGGTATTGGTCGTTCTCAAGAAGAATTACAACTCGATTTACAACATTTGTTAGATCTTTGGGCTCAAATTCAAAATACAGCGAGTTCTGGTCCATCACCAATGCTTGTACATCAAGAAGCAGGTGTAGTCACTCGCGCTATCCGTGATTATTTACGTGATGATGTGACTGAGATTTTAATTGATTCTGAACAAGCGTATAACGAAGCATATAACTTCGTAAAAGCAGTGATGCCGAATCAAGTTGATAAGCTTAAAACCTATACATTAAATGAACCACTTTTTGCTCATTTTGGTATCGAAAGCCAAATTCAAACGGCTTATGAACGTGAAGTAAAACTTCCTTCTGGTGGTTCTATTGTCATTGACCAAACTGAAGCGTTAGTTTCAATTGATATTAACTCTGCAAAATCAACGCGTGGTCACGATGTAGAAGAAACAGCTTTAAGCACTAACTTGGAAGCTGCAGAAGAAATATCACGTCAACTTCGTTTACGTGATATCGGTGGTTTAGTCGTAATCGACTTCATCGACATGACCAAAGAACGCAATCAGCGTATGGTTGAAGCCAAACTTCGTGAATCAACTCAAAGTGACCGTGCACGTATCCAGTTTGGGCAATTGTCACGCTTTGGCTTGATGGAAATGAGTCGTCAACGCTTACGTCCGTCACTCGAAGAAGCAACTGGTTATGTCTGCCCGCGCTGTCATGGCACAGGTATGGTACGTGACTTACGTTCTTTATCACTTTCAATCATGCGTAAAGTGGAAGAAATTGCACTTCGTGAACGCCATGGTGAAGTTCAAGTTGAAGTGCCTGTAGAAATCGCTGCATTCTTATTGAATGAAAAGCGTCACAGCCTTGTTTACTTAGAACAAACTTCAAATGTACGTGTGACTGTATTGCCACATCCGCATTTAGAAACACCACATTACGAAATTTCGTATAATCCTGAAGGTTTTGCGCCGACTAGCTATGAACGTACAGAAGCGACACGTTCAAGTGAAAAAGAATTGGGTTACCAATCTTCTGAATGGCATTTAGAGGAAGAGCCAACGCAACCAGCTGGCGCTCCTGCTCAAAATAACAAGCCTCAAAGAAAACAACAAAACCAACAACAGCACACTAAACCAGCAGCCGTTCAAGCTCAAGTTACGCAAACATCATCAAGCCCATGTGCTTGGTTAGAAAACTTGTTTGTACAAAAGCAAGCAACAACAGTTGATCAATCACGCTCTGCGAACAATGCAGCAGCAGCAATTGAACAAATGGTGAATGGTGGTGCAGTCAGCCGTGGTCAATTTGGTCAAGTGAATACAACAAGCACTGCAATTGAAGCGCGTATTGTTCCTGAAACCAATGCTTATCTTTCACAAAGCTCTATTCAAAAACAAGAACCTCGTGAATATGAGAAGTCAGCGGAGAAAGAAGAAAAAGCTCAACGTAATAATAACAATAATAAAAAGCGTAATAAGCACAAAGAACCACGTGAACAATCACCTGAACAAAATCAGATGATTGAAGAAGTTGTTCAAACATCACATCAAGAACAACGCCAAGAACAGCGTCAGGAACAACGTGATCAAAGACGTCAGCAAAAACAACGTCAACAGCACGATCAACAACCTGAAGTAAATGCAGAACAGTCTGTTCCTCGTCGTGATCGTCACAACAATCAACGTCCAAACCGACCAAATCGCCATCGTGATCACAATGTGTTTAACGATGAGCAGCAACCAGTCGCTAACAATACTGTCGCTGAACCGAATAAGGCAGTTGTATCGGACAAACAACTTAAAGTTGAAGTCGTTGATACGCCGCAACATGCGCCATTAACAACCGCTTTAGTCGTGAATGTTGATCAAGCACAGAGTGAAATTTTAGCGTTGAATCAACAACAAGCTAAAGCACCTGTGAAGACGAAAAGACATGCACCAGCAGAAGCTATAACGGATAAACCCGTTGAAGTCGCTGCACCTGTTGTTGAAGCTAAAAGTGAACCTGTTGCCATTGAAACTGCACCTGTTCAAATACCTGTGAAACGTGCGAGCAATGATCCACGTCAGAAGCGTCGTGAACAGCGTGCTGCTGCTCAAGCAAAAGCTGAAACACCTAAAATCACCCCGTCACAAGTACCGACGTTAAATCAGTACACTGTGGGTTCTTTGATCCGTGCAGTTTACGGTGATGATTGTGCAGTTCTTATCGAACAATTTGGTTTAATTCCAACATTTAACCGTGCACTGCTTAAGTTCACTGAAGAATATGCTGCAACTTTAACAGTTGCCGTAGCACCAGTAGAGCAAGAAAAGAAACCTGTCACACGTGATGTTGCCATTAACAAAGCTGCGCCTGAAGCACAGCCTGCTGAAATGCTTGATTTAACACCGCCGAAAGCTGTGAATGATCAACGTGTTGCAAATGACCCACGTGAGCGTCGTCGTTTAGCAAAACAAGCAGCGGTACAAGCGAAGCAAGAGCATCAAGCTGAACTTGAAAATAACCAAACTCAAGTGAAAGCTGCGGAAACGACTGTAGAAGTCACTGCACCTCAAGCAGAAAATACCCCTGTTGAAGTACAGGCTGAAACTGTTGTTGATACAACAACTCAAGCAGCTGCTGAAATAGTGCCTGTTGAGGTTCAGGAAACTGAAGCAGCAATTGAAGTTCAAGCTGAACCAGCCGTTGCAACTGAAACACCAAACGCAAAGGAAGAAACTCAGCAATCTTTGGCTTTGGACACCACAGCGAAGGAAAAAACGAGTAAACATGACGAAGTAGAAGTTTCAACTGATGAAAAACCTGCCCGCCCTCGTCGCCCTCGTGGACGTCCACCAAAGAAAACGACGCCGCCAACGGCAGAATAACTGGCTATTATTTGCATAAAATATAGCGAGAAAAGAAAACCTAGTCATTTCGATGGCTAGGTTTTTTTGTTATTTTGAAAGAATTATAAATACATTTGTCAGATTAGGTTGATTGCACTAGACCAAAACCATTAAAAAGACACGTGTAAATTGGATTATTTTATTTCCATGTTTTGCTTTACCTCAAAATGTGAAAATAACAATACTGCATTTATGATGCTCTAAAAATTGTATCGGATTACGAAAAATAAATAGGATTGATATGAGTCAAACAACCCAGACCGATCTCATCGGATTTGCTGATGTAGCAGAACGCTTACCGCAGTTAATAAGTAAACTTCCCAATATATTGACTGGTCTAAAACAAGCATATATTAGAACGCCAAAAACACCCACTGGTCTAGGTTTAGCTTTTGAACGTGCTGTCAAGCGTAATCCCTATGGAGATGCTCTATTATTTGAAAATCAACGTTACAGTTATCAAGAGTTAAACAATTGGGCAAACCAGATTGCTCACTTTTATCTATCTAAAGGGATTAAAAAAGGCGATGTGATCACGGTAATGATCGAAAATCGCCCTGAACTGATTGTTTCGGTTATTGCACTTGCCAAGATCGGTGTCACCACAGCATTAGTTAATACGTCACAAACAGGTAAAGTGTTGGCGCATAGCATCAACTTAGTCAACCCTGTTGCCATCATTGTTGGCGAAGAATGTCGTGCTGCTGTAGATGCAATTCGTCAAGACTTAAATATTACACAAGATCGTTTTCATTGGTTTGCTGACCAAGAAACCTTCAAACAACCTGGCACTGCACCACAAGGTTTTATCAACCTTGCAGAACAAATTGACTCATTCCCTAAATTCAATCCATCTACAACCCACAGCGTAACTGGTAAAGATGGTTTATTTTATATTTATACCTCAGGAACAACGGGATTACCTAAAGCTGTCATCTTCACCAATAGCCGCTGGACACTGGCTTATGGAACTTATGGTCATATCTTAAATCTTGGTGAAGACGATGTCATGTATTGTACCCTACCACTTTATCATGCGACAGGCATGGTGGTGTGTTGGTGTGGCGTGATTGCTGGTGGTTCAGCACTTGCAATCCGTCGTAAATTTTCAACTTCGTCATTTTGGTCTGATGTTAAAAAATTCGATGCATCTGCAATTGGTTATGTCGGCGAACTGTGCCGTTATCTTATAGATGCGCCACCATCAGAACTTGACCGCGCTCATCGTGTTACTAAAATGATTGGTAATGGTATGCGCCCTAATATTTGGGGTAAATTCAAACAACGTTTTGGTATTAAAGAAATTTTAGAGCTATATGCTTCAAGTGAAGGCAATGTAGGTTTTAGCAATATTTTTAACTTTGACAATACGGTTGGTTTCTCTCCAACGCCTTACGCGATTGTTCAATTTGATAAAGACAAGAATGAACCTGTTCGTGATTCAAATGGTCATTGTTGTAAAGTTAAAAAAGGCGAAGTTGGTCTATTGATTGGAAAAATTACCAGTCGTTCGCCTTTTGATGGATATACAGATCCTGAAAAAAATAAATCTGTGATTATGAAAGATGTCTTCCAAAAGGGAGATTCATATTTTATCACTGGTGATTTAGTCCGAGATATTGGCTTCCGTCATGCACAATTTATCGACCGTTTAGGAGATACTTTCCGTTGGAAAGGTGAAAACGTATCAACTACAGAAGTTGAAAATATTGTCAGTGAATATCCTAAAATTACTGAAGCCGTGGTTTATGGTGTTGAAATCCCAAATACCAATGGCCGTGCGGGTATGGCTGCAATCACCCTTCATGAGGGAGAGTGCCTAACCGATGAAGATTTGCAGCAAATGGTGGCTGAGTTTAAAAAACAGTTGCCTGCTTATGCTGTTCCAGTCTTTTTACGTATACAACAGGCTGTTGAAACGACAGGTACCTTTAAATATCAGAAGAATAAATTGAAAGAACAAGCATTCTACCCAAGTAAAACCTCTGATCGTTTATTGGTCTTACTACCAAGTAAAACAGCTTATTGCGATGTAAATGCTGAAATTATTGCCAATATTGAAGCATACCAATACCGTTTCTAAGTCAAATTCAAGCCATTTCTCCTGAGGAATGGCTAAATTTGTGTTATTTATAACCGAACGTTGCAAACTTTATTAATTTTCACTTGCGCTCTATCAATAACTTGCTAAAATACGCTCCATCAAAACAAAGTAGTGTTAAATATTTTTTACACTGCGTATTTAAGTGAAAACTTAAATATATGTGGGTCGTTAGCTCAGCTGGTAGAGCAGCGGACTTTTAATCCGTTGGTCCCGCGTTCGAATCGCGGACGACCCACCACTTATTTTGATTCCTTGATGGGTCGTTAGCTCAGCTGGTAGAGCAGCGGACTTTTAATCCGTTGGTCCCGCGTTCGAATCGCGGACGACCCACCATCTCTTTGTAAAATCTAATTTTACATACCTGCTCAGGTCGAATGTTTTAAGAAAACCCTTTTCTAAAAGCTTCAACGAATCTCTTTCGTACACCTCGCTCAGGGTCGTTAGCTCAGCTGGTAGAGCAGCGGACTTTTAATCCGTTGGTCCCGCGTTCGAATCGCGGACGACCCACCATTAATTTTAAAACCCTTTCTACATATCATATTGTGACTATAATTAATTCACATCTTTAAATGCTTTGAATTAGATCAAACATCAATTCTAGATCATTCGCTCGTTGTCGTTCTTTTTTCCACGCTCAAGATGTACATCCAATTTTAGATGCAATTACAGTAATTACACCCAAATAAAAAGATAGCCCTTTTTAAACTCAATGACGAAGTGTGCATCTCTTGGTTTGATTTCAGGTATGTATCTTCATTTTTTATCGCTGCATCCTTTCAAGAAAGTACTTTCTAATCATCTCGGAAGTTCAGTGAAAAATTTAATCTTTGATTCCCATAATTTTATTCAATGAGTTGTCTTTAGTATCTATTTTCACATTCTGTTCACAGCATGCTGCCTAAAGTATAAATATAAACTTAATACGGACAGTGATCATGAGACACGTAAAAACAATAATAGTAGCAGCCTTGTCTTTACCGCTGCTATTGTTAGCAGGATGTAAAAGTATTCCCAGTTATTCATCCGATTATGCAAAAGCGAGAACCAATATCCAAGGTATTGAGCTGGATGAGGCAAAAGCATTGGATATTGGTCACCGCTTTACTTCAGCCTTTAATACATTAGGAACACCCGCATTTGTTGAAAGCGCTGGAGCGCTGTATGCCGATCAACTTTTTATTAATGATACCTTGACTCAATTTTCATCGCGCAAAAATTTAATTGAGCATTTTCAAGGCATGAACAAACGGGTCAGTAACGTCAGTGTCAAACTAATAAATGCATCTTACCATTTGGACTCTGCCTATGTGCATTGGCATATGACTTATGACTTTAAGATGTTCGGCATAACTCGAAGCATGAATTCTTATGGCATTAGTGAAATAAAGCTCGATGCAAACAATAAGATTATTTTTCAACAAGACTTTTGGGACCCTGCGAATGGTCTATACCGTTCTTTACCTTATGTAGGAGGTGCTTATTCATGGGTATTACCTTTCAAAAATTAGCAATAAGCACTGCTCTGCTCATACTCGGGAGCATCACTTCATGGGCGCAGGCACAAACATTAAATAAATGTGGTCATGGACCGCTGATGGTAGGTCAAAAACAGGTGGGCGTTGCCAGTTATTATGCTCAGAATTGTGCCCAGCGATGGCAAGACCAGAATATTCAGATGGATTTTTCTTATACACAAAATATTCCAGAGTGGGCATTTAAACGTGCTGCCACGCATCTGCTCAAACGCAATGTCAAAGACTCTCAAATAGTGACTATCTTTAATCCAATCACAGATTTATATCGTCCAGTCAAAACAGGTGATCTATACCGATTAAAATATATACATGCGACACAAGCACTAAGCCTATCTCTAAACCAGCAAATCTTAGGGCAGCTTCAACACCCGCTTGCTCAACAATATTTTAATATATGGCTTGGTCCTCAGCCATTTAATGCTAAATTGAAACAGCAATTATTAAATTAGTATCCTTAAGCTATGTCCAAACATTTTATTCTAATGGTTGAAGACCATTATGAACTGGCTTCTACCTTATGCGAGTTTCTAGAAGAGCATGACTTTGTGGTGGATCATGCTCGGAATCTGAATGCTGCCCGCCAGCTACTCAAACAGCAACGGTATCATATTTTACTTTTAGATATTAACTTGCCAGATGGTTCAGGCTATGAACTGTGTGAATGGCTACGCAATGAAGCAGGCTTGGATCTGCCAGTACTGATGCTGACGGCTCGGGATACACTTGACGATAAACTCAAAGGTTTTCATTCGGGCACAGACGATTACTTAGTCAAGCCCTTTGACTTTAACGAGCTGGTGATGCGGATCAAAGCCTTGATCAAACGTTCATTAGGTGAAGTATCTAACAATCGCCTGCAAATTCATGATCTTATTTTAGATCCAACCAGACAGCAACTGACCCGAGCTGGACAAATCATTGAATTACCTCCAATTCAATTCAAGCTACTGAAACTGCTGATGCGTCATTCACCTAAAGTCCTGACCAAACAGGAAATCATGATGGAACTTTGGGGAGATGAGGAGCCAGAAAGCGATGCTTTACGCAGCCATATCTATAATCTACGTAAGTTGGTTGATAAACCCTTTCAACAAAAACTAATTCATACCATATCTGGCATCGGTTTAAAGATTGCTTTAGAAGCCTAGTCTTTTAAAGCTGAGTCTTAATTTAAATACACCACTACAATCAGCCCAGTGGTCATTTTAAGATCAACATCCTGATGGGTAGTGAGATAATACTGCCGGTCAAATAGTTCCACCCGCCAACTAAGTTGTTTGCATAGCTTCTGTACCAATTGTAGACCAATACCATGTCCTTTAATCTCCAGTTGCAACCGCTGGCAGGACAGTTCCTGAACTTTGGTGTTATTCGGCAACGGAATACCGACCCCATTGTCGGCAATCAGCACTTTATTTTTTTGTAGAATGATATCAATTTCTGTGCCTTGAGAATAATTCAGTGCATTACGCAGAATATTGTCAAACACCATTTTGGTCATAGATGGATAAAGTTGACGTGGCTGTTCATCTAGAATTTTTTGCAGATCAATCTGCATGCCTTTGTTATGACTAACACGATCTAAGTCGTGAACGAGTTCATCCAATAACTGTGACAACATGGTCGGTTCAGCAGTTAAAGTATTGGTTGTATTACGTGCAATAGCCAACAAGGTATCGACCAGCAGTTGCATGTCATCAATGGTGTTATGTAGGCGGCTAAATGACTTGTTGTCACCATAACGGGCCTGACACAATTGTACATTACCTTTTAAAATCGTCAGAGGCGTACGCAGCTCATGGCTAACATCTCCAGTAAATTCACGTTCACGCTGAATAAACTCACTTAACACTTGATGATATTTTTCTAAGGCCTGCTTAAGATATTCTGCTTCTAGATTGGAATCGGTTCGAATATCCTGAAACGGCGATGTTTGATTTTTCTGATGTTCCCAGTCAATATGCTCCAGTGCATTGGCTAGGCGGGTAATCGGAGAAAAGTAGCGCCGAGCACGACGGTTCCACCACCATAGCACACTATACAGTACAAATAGACTGACCATCAGCGGTGCTAGACCAAACAACCAAACCAATTTATTGACATTACTTTCGCCAAATACTAACAGGACATGCTGTCCATCTTTATCACCATAAACAGTCATGCGTTCCTTGCCATCGACAAAATGTCGATTTACCCCTTGCTCAAGCCGCATGTGTCGAAATTGGGCTGGTGGTACATCATTCCAGCGGTATCCATACAGGTTTTTAGTATCAGGTAGTTCTGCGGCTGGATTACGTTCTAGCCGCTGCCAGTAATGTGACATTTCCTGTTCCAACGCCGTTCTGAGCAAGGAACCCTTGATTACCCAAGCACTACAGGCGATCCCGATCACCACAGACAGGGCAATAAAACCGATTTGCAGCCAGTAGTAGCGGTTAAACACTTCGCCTAGAGGATGATCGCGTTTGTCCCTAAATAGCCTTAACATTGCTATATTCCCCGCTGACCCATCAGATGCATCGTTCAATTATATGGCTTTTTTCTTAAACAGAAAGTGCCCGATCACCCACTCACGTCCATGGTCATAACCAAACAGCTCCGCACAAGCCATGAAGAAAATCCGCCAGCGCTGCCACCAAATTGCAGCATCTGCGCCATAGGTTTGTTCAAACAAGGGCTGTAACTCAGCCTTTCTTTGGTCCATATTCACCAACCAAGCATTTGCGGTGCGTTCATACTGGGTGCCGTCCCATTGCCAGTGCTGTTCTAACTGCAAATGTTGCTGAAAATGTAGGAAAGTTGAGGCTGCAGGCATTAAACCACCACTAAAAAAATATCTCGACATCCAGTCAAATTCATTTTTTACTTCAAAGGGGTAATGCAGGAAACGATGACAGAAAATATGACACCACAGCAAGCCATCCGCTTTGAGCCAAATACTGATATTTTCAAATAGTTTTTGATAGTTACGTACGTGTTCAAACATTTCGACTGAAACCACACGGTCAAACGAAGCAGGTTCCAGTTGCAGTACATTGACGTCGCAGGTGATCACCGTCAGGTTATTCAATTTCTTCAGATGAGCCTGTTCCTGAATATACTGGCGTTGGGTTGAAGAATTTGATACCACCGTAATACGAGCCATTGGATAATGCTCGGCCATATACAGACTGAGAGATCCCCAACCACAGCCAATTTCCAAAATATCTTGCCCATCTTTCAGTTGCGCTCGCTGGCAATAGCAGGCCAAAGCAGCTTCTTCCGCTTGATCTAGCGTATTATCGGCATGTTCAAAAAGACTAGCGCTATATTTTAGGCGCTTGCCTAGCACTGCCTGAAAGAATACAGTTGGCAGTTCATAGTGCTGCTCATTGGCTTTATCTGTCTCGATGGCAATCTCGCTGTTTTTCAGCATCTGCAGCACATCCATATAGCGTTGGGTAGCCAATGCTGGATCAAAACGTCCTTCTTGTAACAGACGTTTTTTGCTTAAGTTGCGAATGCCAGCTCGAATCACTGGGTCGGGCAATTTGCCACTTTCAATCAATTTTAAAGATTGTTGAATCATAAAGTCCATGTATTTACCTACTCTTTGGGTGGCCACGGAATAAACATCGGAGTTCGTCGTTGATAGTCTTTATAGTTGTCACCACGATGTGCCAACGCCTGTTGTTCACTAAAGGGAATTCCAGTGATGTAGTATAGAAACAGCCACATCAGTAGCGGATAGATCCATAAACTGTATAATCCTGCCGCTAAACCGAGGATCGGATAGGCAAACCAATGTAGCCATTCAAAAAAATAATTCGGATGACGTGAATATTTCCACAATCCTCGATTCAGAGTTTTGCCCTTGTTCTGTGGATTCAGTTTGAAACGATAAAGTTGCTGATCGGCAGTACTCTCTCCAATCAGTGACAATGCCATAATGATAGCTGCAACCAATACGGTATAAGGGGTCCAATCATTCCATTGTTGCGTCGGAATACTCAGCAGTTTTAACATCGGGTAGGAAAAAAGTGCAACCAACCCAGCCTGAAACATGAAAAAAGCCAGAAAACCGAGATGCTGATAACCTCCCATGGCCCGACGCATATTGGCATAGCGAGTGTCTTCATGCGTTTCATTGACATAACGACGAAGTAAATGCCAAGTTAAGCGTAAAAACCAGATCCCACTCGCGATTCCTAAAAACATGCGCACCATGAGTGGAGCAGTTCCCATAACCCATGCTGCAATCATCACATTTAGCGCAATACTGAAACTCCAAGCGACATCCACCAGACCCGCTCTGCGGTTATAAGTGACCAATAACCAGCTACAAAACATGATAAAGATATTCAGCACAAGTAAATTCAGTAGCATGTCAGTTCCCCTGTTTTATCTCAGCTCAATAAGCACTCGCTTCGAACAGTAGATGTACATCACTGATCACACCTTCGCTGAAACCACCTTCGCAATAACACAGATAAAAATCCCACATGCGGATAAACTGCTCATCAAAGCCGAGTTGTATGACTTGATCACGCTGTTCTAGAAATCGTTGACGCCAGTAATGTAAGGTTTGTGCATAACTCTGGCCAATATCTTCTAAATGCTTAAGACGCAATTTTTGCTCAGAAGCCACTTGTGTCATGACACTGATACAAGGAATAAAACTGCCTGGGAAGATATAGCGCTTGATGTAATCCACTGTATTCAGAGCTTTAACATAGCGTGCATCTTCAATGGTGATCGCCTGAATCAGCGCTAGACCATTCGGTTTCAGCAGCTCACGGCATTTACGAAAATAGGTGGGTAAATACTGCTCTCCTACCGCTTCAATCATTTCAATTGACACCAATTTGTCGTATTTACCTTCCAACAAACGATAATCCTTCAGTTGGACAATAATACGGTGTGACAGTCCAGCTGCGGCGACCCGAGCCACGGCTTCATCATACTGTGCCTTGGAAATAGTGATGGTAGTAACCTTACAGCCATACTGCTGCGCAGCATAAATAGCAAAACCACCCCAACCACTGCCAATTTCGACTAAATGATCCATCGGTTTTAGCTTAAGTTTCTGACAAATCAGTTCTTTTTTATAATCGGAAGCCTGTTCTAAACTCATATTTGGTTCTTTAAATACTGCGCTGGAATACATCATGCTAGAATCCAGAAACAGCTTAAAAAAATCATTGCTCAAGTCATAATGCTCAGCAATATTCTGACGACTACCATCAATCGAGTTCTTACGGGATTTATACCAAGCTTTTAATACAAATTGGCTGGCTTTGGCCACTACATTTTGATTCATTCGATCTAACACATCGCGATTACGTGCCAGAATACAAACGACATTAACTAGATCTTCACTGCTCCAGTAACCACGAATAAACCCTTCTGCTGCTCCCAATACACCATTACGAAACATAAGATTGATAAGGCGCTCGTCATGAACCTGTATCACTGCCTGTAAATCACTATAGTTTTCCCCGACTACACCGTTCCAGACGCCTTTAAATATCAGCCGACCATGACGCAATTTCAGAAAATGACGTAGTGCTATTGGCAGTGTATTATGTTCTTCCATCAATAGTGTTTTCATAGTCATGTCTTTCCTTTTACTTTTTTAGGATGCGGATAAAACGGAATTTTCTTTTTCCATAAACGCCAAGCATTTAGATAAATTCCAGTGACCATCCTGAAGGGTTCAAGAACTTTCTGCACAGCATAACGATACTGCTGTGAAGGAACTGTGATTGCCTGCAGGGAAAATGTTAGGGTAGCATCAAATTGCAACACACCTTTTTCAAACAGTTGCATATGAATCACGTTCAACCGATCGGAGAAACTGAACCGCCAGCGGTAATCTAGTGCCATCGGCATGAATGGTGAAACATGAAATTCTTTTTTAAAATCAAATTGGTATGTCTGATAAGACTTATATTGGGGTATATTCTCACTCTCACGGCAGTCATGAATGTAGACTTGACGTTCATTCCACGGTGTATTTGTAATTTCACTCAACACAAATATCAATTGATCTGTGCAATCAAAGATCAGATAGAAAACCACAGAGTTGAAGCGAAAACCTAATGTACGTGGCAAAGCTAGTACGCGTATAGAACTAGTAGGCGATAGCAAATAACTTTCCCGTTTGATTAACAAACGTGATAGCTTCTGCCGAATTGAACCACATTCCATAATCAGGAAATCACGCTCATCCAGCGTCAAAAGATTCCAACTACTCACAGACCAAAAGCATGATTTTTGGGTAAAAGTTGTCAGCTGGTCTGGATCAAACCATAAATAACTCAGATGGGTTTCAAATGTATGTGATTTAGGGAGGTAGCGACGATGGCGAATCTTGGCAGAAGCGATAGCGAGTGGATATACTTGCATAATACTCTCCTACGCTGCTTTGTCAGTCTGTTTTAATAACTGCTCAACGACCCATGAAGCACTCCGTGCTCCATCCTCATGAAAACCCCAGCCCCAGTAAGCGCCACAGTATGAGGTCCTATTTTGTCCATTAACTTCGGTCCAGCGTTGTTGTGCTTCAATCGCAGGGGCATCAAATACTGGATGACGGTAATGACGTTCTATCCAAACCTTTTTCGGGTCTAGGGCAAAATTAGGATTCAGTGTGGCAAAGATTTGGGTTTTACAGTTCAGGTTTTGTAACTGATTCATCCAGTAACTAAAACCGTAATGCATGCCATTCTGCTGGAATGGCGTTAATTCGGTTACTTGGCCAGGTGTTACATGCACATGCCAGCTGGCCCACTGTCGTCTGGATTTAGGCATGATGTTGGTATCAGAATGGACCACCATGTGGTTATCCTGATAACGGAATTTTCCAAGCACATCCAACTCATGTGCTGAAGGGTCTTTCAGCAACTTCAGACTATCATCTGCATGGCTAGCAAAAATAACCCAATCAAAATGTTCTGTGCCCTGCTCAGTTTCAATCATGACTTCATTTGCACTCCGCGAGACATGCACAACACTCATGTGACGAAACGTAATCGTCGTTTGGGACTGAATAGCACTGACATATTGAGCTGATCCACCCTTAACCGTGAGCCACAACGGCCGGTCTTTCAGTTGTAACATACGATGATGTTGGAAAAAGCTCACCACAAATTTATAGGGAATTTGTCCAGCTTGTTCCACAGGACAGGACCAGAGTGCCCCGCACATCGGATAAAGATGTTCATGACGGAAGGCTTGGGAATAGCCATGTTGATTCAGATATGCATCAATACTGAGTTGTGCATCAATCTGTTCTACATCCAAATCTTTATTGGCAGCATAGAAACGGAATAGATCTGAAAGCATCACGCGAAAATCAGCCTTAAAAAAGTTTTGCGGCCGAAACAAGAGCGAGAATTTTTTTGAAGGATTGTACTGTAAACCAGTGACCTGATTGTTCACCGAGAAACCCATATCACTGCTTTGCGATGGAATCCCGAGTTCTTGCAGCATCGCACAGAACAGTGGATAGTTATGCTGATTAAACACAATAAAACCACTGTCCACTGCAACCTGTTCACCATCTATATTGAGTTGATGAGTGTCTGTATGGCCACCGAAGTGATTATTCTTTTCGAAGACGGTGATTTCATGCACTTTACTGAGTTTCCAAGCCGCATACAGACCAGAAATACCTGAACCAATAATCGCAATTTTCATGGTGATTCCTTCGAATGAATAGTTGGGGTGCCTGTCTTGACTACTTTTCTCTGTTTTCGAGTTTGTGCAATTTTACTGACATCATAGACCCGTGCAGGAATAGGTTTTAACCCCCAGACTAGGCCTATCCATGACATCAATTTCAAAATGTAAAAAGTGACATCAACCTGCCACCAGTAAAAACCCTGCTGTGCACTTCCCGCATAATAATGATGATTATTATGCCAACCTTCACCTAGTGTAATAATGGATAGAAAGAAATTGTTGCGGCTTTGATCTTCAGTGTCAAAATCACGACTGCCATAATGATGCGCCAGTGAGTTAATACACAAAGTGGCATGGATCAATAATACGGTGGATACGACAAATCCCCAGACCAGTAATTGCAGGCCAGAAGTTCCTAGTTGCGGCCAAGTTATTGCCAGCCATTCGCCTAGCACATAAATCCCACCCGCAGTCAGCAGCACCACAATTAGACTAAATCGGTCTAGCCAGATTAATTCTGGATATTTCAGCCAGTCTTTGATGACTTCTTTTCGCGTAGCAAAATTATATTCATTTAAAAACCAACCGATATGGCTGTACCAAAAACCATGCGTCGAGGAATGTGGATCTTGTAGTGTGTCGGTATAGCGGTGGTGATAACGGTGATGTGCCGCCCACCATAACGGGCCACGCTGTGCACTCATCGTACCCAGTAATACGAACAGGAACTGTACTGGGCGTGAGGTTTCAAAGGTTTTATGCGACAAGTAGCGATGAAAAAAAGCCGTGATGGAAAACATGCGGAGTAAGTAGAAGGCCAGCATAAAGCCAAGTGCAAACCACGACACGCCAACCCAAAATACTGCCAAACAAGCCAGATGCAATAGAATAAAGGGAAAAATCCTCAACCACTGAATCTTGCAATTTTCAGCATTCAAGCTGGTTGGCTGTGTAGTAGTAGACCAGCTGTCTATCCATCTCATTAGACTTTTCAACATGGACTTATCCTAATTTAATGCTACGGTCTTTATTCTATTTGATGAGTCTAATCAGTTAGATATGAATTTTATGTGAAGTAAAGAAAAAAAGCCGAACTATTGAGAGCTTCATCAGTTCGGCAAAACGGTAGCAAATTAATGCGGTAATTTGATCAATTTTGTCACGTCATAACCATAATGTTTCGCAGTATCGAGATATGACTGGTAGGTGGCTTCATCCAACTTCGGTTCACGTGACAAAATCCACAGGTATTTATTACTTGGTCCACCCACCAGTGCCACTTTATATTCAGGGTCTACTCGTAATACCCAGTAATGACCTTTAGTAAAAGGTATCCATCTTAAGCCTTTAGGCAAAAAGCTCACCTTTAATTTACTATTTCCCTTATTTTGCGCATAAGCAACGCCTTCAGAGCTAATCATCTCACCACTCGCAGTTCGACAACGATTCAACACATTCACGGTCTGATCGTCATTAAGACGATATTCTGCACTGATATTGGCGATACATTTACGCTGAAAATACATCGGTAAATGAGCGATTTCATACCATTTTCCAGCATATTTTTGAATATCAATTTGATCTACAGCCTGAGGGGCAACTGTTTCTGCCCGAGCAGTAATCGTTAAACTGATCGTAGCTAGCGCCGCAACTACAAAAAATGACTTGAATAGCATCTTCATTTTTAAGCCTTATTTTTGATTCCACCATCAATATAAACTATGTAGATGTGAATAAAGCGTGAATATTGAAGAATAAAATTCAATTGATAATTACCAACAACTTTCCCTGTTAAGTGATGTTGCTCCACAGTAGATCAGTGAATAATAGCTGGCAGTTTATACCGCTTCGGGCAATTACATTCGTAAGGTCGAATTACTACAAATACTATAGTGACGATATCAAAATACACACTGCATCAGATAAATATACTTTAACAGTCTAAACTGATATTTAATCATCTAGCATGCGGCGGTATTTGGTATTCATCCACATAATAGGTATGCATTGATTGATTGACTACTCGATAAACTTAAAAATTGAGAGAAGATCATCTCTCATACGTAACAACATCTCATTCGGATTGATGAGTGATCAACCATGAAAAAGCAACATCTTCCTAAAAAAATCTGTATACACTGCTTACGCCCATTTAACTGGCGTAAGAAATGGCAACGCTGTTGGGAGGAAGTCAAATACTGCTCTGAACGATGCCGATGTGAATCTAAACGGCACCCAAAGTAAAGCACTTAAAAATGCTTGTACTGCCTAGAACAATATGCCCGAATCACATCAGGTGAACGCAACTGTAAGTGTTTGGTTTTTCGACCAGTAACTCGTTCACGCCACATTTTAAAACTGGATGCTTTCAAATTTTTTCGCATCAAACGGATAACTGACGTTTCATTTAAACCATACTCAGATTGAATGGCTTCAAAAGGGGTTCGATCTTCCCAAGCCATTTCGATAATTCTGGATAAGTCTTCTTCAGCAAATTGATACACGCTATTCTCTTTTTTAAAAATGATAAAAGCTGATTTGTGGTTCATCAAGCTTCAATACAGTTGATCAAATTATATTTATAGCTTGACCCGATTTTGATTCGATGAAAAGTATAAAAATACAACCATGAATTTTTTGTGATTTTTCCCGATTTTAACTGATTATATTTCAAATCATCGTACTAACGAGCTAAGCATATCTGACGTTTTTTAGGTATACATACCCAATATATTTGTACTGAAGCACTTAAAAATAGTCGTAAATTCAATATTTAAAAATAATCAAACCTTTGATTGAAATATACTTTTTAAATTTAATTAATTAAAAGATATATACACTTTTCTAGAATTAGCTTTGGACGGACACTGTGCCTATTATTCTGACTAAGATTATTTATTCGCCAAACATATCTTTTGCTACATAAAAATGATTTGAGTCATTCGTTTCACCTATGCATACCCCACCAAAAGAACTAGATCCCCTCCTTCTATTTTCTTAGTTAACTCGCCAATCTGATGAATATTTTCTTCACATACAAAGCATTACCCTACATTTAAGAAACTAACACAAAGTTAGGGAAATGCTTATGAAAACAGAGAGTTCCAAAGCCAACAGTATTTTGATCTCAAGTACCTTGTCTTTTACCGTATGTTTTATGGTGTGGATGGTCTTTGCCGTTCTCGGTATCCCCATCAAAGAAAAGCTAGGTCTAAGTCAGACTGAGTTTGGTATTTTAGCTGCAATGCCGGTGTTATCAGGCTCATTGTCTCGAGTACCCTTGGGGATTTGGACGGATCGTTATGGCGGTCGCATCGTATTTTTTTGTTTAATGTTGTTTTGTATCCCAGCGATTTTCCTATTGCAGTATGCTCATAGTTATTGGCAATTTCTTGCATTAGGGTTATGGATGGGGCTGATTGGTGGCTCATTTTCAGTCGGGACACCTTATATTGCTCGTTGGTTTGATCGCCAACATCAGGGCTTTGCCATGGGGATCTTCGGCGCAGGAAATGCAGGCAGTGCATTAAATAAGTTTATCGCACCTGCATTGATTCTGACCTTCGGCTGGACGATGGTTCCCACCGTTTACACCTTGATTTTATTAGGTGCAGCGATTGTTTTCTGGTTTACCACGTATACAGACCCTGCGCATCTTGTTCCCTCCAATGTCAAACTATCCGATCAGCTTCGTTTGATGAAAAATCCTGCCGTACTGCGTTATAGCCAATATTACTCAGTGGTCTTTGGTGGTTATGTCGGACTGGCGCTCTGGATGGTGAACTATTACGTTCAAGAGTATGGTTTTGATCTTACGCATGCTGCGTTTCTTGCAGCCTGTTTCTCCCTACCTGGTGGTGTCTTGCGTGCTTTAGGTGGCTGGTTATCTGATAAATATGGTGCGTACAAAGTGACTTGGGCAGTCATGTGGGTCTGCTGGGTTACGTTCTTTATCTTGTCCTATCCTCAGACGGCGATGGTCATTGAAACGGTCAGTGGTCCTATGCAGTTCAGCATTCATATCAATGCGACATTATTTACGTTCTTATTGTTCATCGTTGGTATTGCTATGGCGATTGGGAAAGCATCGGTCTTTAAATTTATTGCTGATGATTTTCCAAATGATATTGGTGCGGTATCAGGTGTTGTTGGATTGGCTGGTGGTTTGGGTGGATTCTTGCTCCCGATTCTATTTGGGATGCTGGTTGACTTTACGGGAATCCGCTCAAGTGCGTTTATGCTGCTCTACGGCTGTGTTTGTGTCAGTTTGATCTGGATGCATTATTCATTCAAACCATTACAAAAAAAACAAATTCTTAATCAAGGTTAAAGGTGTCATCATGGCTAAAAATTTATCAGTTTGGCAACCTGAAAATGAACAATTCTGGAAGCAAACGGGTCGTGCAATTGCTCGGCGTAATCTCTGGATTTCTGTCCCTGCACTCCTTCTCGCCTTTGCTATTTGGCAAGTCTGGAGTGTATCCGTTGTAAAGTTACCCACCATTGGTTTTGAGTACAGTAAGAATCAACTCTTTTGGTTAGCTGCATTACCTGCACTGTCTGGTGCAACGTTAAGGATTTTCTATTCCTTCGTGGTGCCTATCTTTGGCGGGCGGCGCTGGACGGCGATTTCTACAGCGAGTCTTCTCATTCCTGCGATTGGGTTAGGATTTGCAGTACAAAATCCTGAGACAAGTTATACCACGATGGTCATTTTGGCACTCTTGTGTGGATTTGGTGGGGCAAACTTTAGTTCTTCCATGTCCAATATTAGCTTTTTCTTTCCAAAATCTGAAAAAGGGAATGCGTTGGGAATTAATGCTGGATTGGGAAATTTAGGGGTTTCGACTGTTCAGTTCGTGGTACCGATTGTCATTACGTTTGCACTGTTTGGTGCGATGGGTGGTGCATCACAAACTGCGACATTACCTGATGGCTCAACACAACAAATTTGGCTGCAAAATGCAGGGTTTGTCTGGGTTCCTTTTATTATTTTAGCGACCTTATGTGCTTGGTTTGGAATGAATGATATTGATTCAGCCAAAGCATCCTTTAAAGATCAAGCGGTGATTTTTAAACGTAAACATAACTGGTTAATGTGCTGGTTGTATATTGGTACGTTTGGTTCTTTCATCGGTTTTTCTGCGGGTTTTGCTTTATTAACCAAGCAAGTGTTTCCTGAAATTGACCCGACAAAATATGCTTTTTTTGGTCCACTGATTGGTGCATTAATGCGTGTTGTTGGTGGATGGTTATCTGACCGCTTCTCTGCGTCCAAGGTCACACAGGCAAGTTTTCTGCTGATGATTATTGCGGTGATTGGTGTGATTCATTTTATGCCTCAAGACGGTGTCGGTGGTTCATTCTCAGGATTCTTTGCCTGCTTTATGGTGTTGTTTGCAGCAACGGGTGTGGGTAATGCTTCAACATTTGCACAAGCACCACGTATTTTTGCTGCATTACACCGTAAACATGCTCAGGCGTATGGTTTATCCGAGGCTGAAGCGGATGGAAATGCAACAAAAGAGTCTGCCGCAGTTGTTGGTTTTATGGGGGCGATTGGTGCATATGGTGGTTTCTTTATTCCAAAAAGTTTTGGTACCTCGATTGATATGACGGGCAGTGCCTACGCTGCACTGATTTGTTTTATCATCTTTTATGTGTGCTGTATTCTCATCAATTGGTGGTTTTATGCGCGCAAAAATGCCGAAGTACGGTGTTAAATAATCGGAGACTATATTTTCATAACCCATTGAGAAATTAAAGTTTCATATTTCCAACAAGCACTTTATGATATTGTAAAGTGCTTTTTTTTCAAAAGAACTAGCCCACCTCCCCAAAAGTACTTAGTGATTCCCCTCTCCCATCGCTACCTCTGACCAATAGTTGATTATTTTGCCAATTTGTACAATGACTTCATAACCATTAGACCCGTGACCGACGGAGAGTTTCATGAGTCATTTTTTAGATCGTTTAAACTTTTTGAGTCATACCACCGAGACCTTTTCTGAAGGTCATGGCAGTGTTACCAATGAAAGCCGAGCTTGGGAAAAAGCATACCGTAATCGCTGGAGTCACGACAAAGTCGTGCGCTCTACACATGGTGTAAATTGTACAGGTTCTTGTAGTTGGAAAGTTTTTGTTAAAAATGGACTAATTACTTGGGAGTTGCAACAAACCAATTATCCTCGTACTCGTCCTGATTTACCCAACCATGAACCACGCGGTTGTCCTCGTGGCGCATCGTATAGCTGGTATGTTTATTCTGCACAGCGTGTTAAATATCCAATGATGCGGGGACATCTTGCCAAATTATGGCGCAGTGTTCGTCAAACCCGTGATCCAATTTCAGCATGGGAGCACATTACCAGCAATCCTGAATTGGCCAATTCCTATAAATCAAAACGTGGTTTAGGTGGTTTTGTCCGTAGTACTTGGGATGAAGCTTATGAGCTGATTGCTGCTGCGAATGCCTATACGATTAAAACCTATGGTCCTGACCGTGTATTTGGTTTCTCCCCTATTCCAGCAATGTCGATGGTCAGTTATGCCGCAGGGAGTCGTTATTTAAGTCTGATTGGTGGTGTACCGCTGTCTTTCTATGACTGGTACTGTGATTTGCCTCCATCAAGCCCACAAATTTGGGGCGAGCAAACTGACGTTGCCGAATCCGCAGACTGGTACAACTCAACATTCCTGATGGTTTGGGGATCTAACATTCCAATGACACGTACTCCTGATGCGCACTTCTATACTGAAGTCCGTTATAAAGGGACAAAAACCGTCGCTGTCTCTGCTGACTATGGTGAAATGGTCAAATTCAGTGATATCTGGCTTGCACCAAAACAAGGAACCGATGCGGCTCTTGCGATGGCAATGGGTCATGTGATTCTCAAAGAATTCCATTTAACCAACCCGTCTGATTATTTTACCGACTACTGTCGTCGTCTGACTGACATGCCTGTTTTAGTGACATTAAATGCAAAGAATGATAGCTACACGCCAGGATATTACCTACGTGCCAGCCAGTTAAATAATGAATTTAATGAAACAAATAATCCGGAATGGAAAACCCTTGTTATTGATGAAAATACAGGTGAACTCGCTGCACCAAAAGGTTCAGTTGGTTTCCGTTGGGGTGAAAAAGGCAAATGGAATCTGAAAGATGAGCGAAGCGATGGCACAAACATCAAAGCTCAACTCAGTCTGATAAACCATCATGATGAAGTCATTGATGTGGCTTTTGATTACTTTGGTGGTAAAGATGCCAATGATGTGATGATTCGCAAAGTCCCTGTGAAAAAAATCCAACTGGAAAATGGCGAAACCTGCTACGTCGCAACAGTATTCGACTTGTCTGTTGCCAACTATGGTATTGACCGTGGTCTAGGTGGTGGGAATGTTGCAGCCAGTTATGCGGATGATATTCCATATACACCGGCTTGGCAGGAAAAACACACTGGTGTGCCTGCTGACAAGGTCATCCGTGTTGCCCGTGAGTTTGCCCAAAATGCGCATGACAGTCATGGTAAATCCATGGTCATCGTCGGTGCAGGTCTAAACCACTGGTATCACATGGACATGTCATATCGTGGCATTATCAATATGCTGATGATGTGTGGTTGTGTCGGTCAATCTGGTGGTGGATGGTGTCACTATGTTGGACAAGAAAAATTGCGTCCACAAACCGGCTGGGCACCACTTGCCTTTGCATCAGACTGGGTACGTCCATCACGTCAAATGAACGGAACATCGTTCTTCTATGCGCACACCAGTCAATGGCGTCATGAAAAATTGGGCATGGATGAAATCCTAGCACCGACACAAGGTCATGAACTGACCAATATGTCGATGATTGACTACAATGCCAAATCTGAGCGTCTAGGCTGGTTGCCTTCTGCACCACAGCTTTCAGTCAACCCAATCAACATTACCAAAGATGCCAAAGCTCAAGGTAAAGACGCTGTAGCGTATACGGTTGATGGTCTGAAAAATGGCACGATTGATATGTCCTGTAATGACCCTGACAATCCAGCCAACTTCCCTCGTAATCTCTTCGTCTGGCGTTCAAATATTCTAGGTTCATCAGGCAAAGGACATGAGTATTTCCTCAAGTACTTACTCGGCACACAAAATGCCTTAATGTGTAATGAAGATGGCTGTATTAAGCCACAGGAAATCACCGTACGCCCTGCTGCTGAAGGTAAGCTGGATTTATTGACGGTTCTTGACTTCCGTATGTCAACGACTTGTCTATATGCCGATGTGGTACTTCCAACGGCAACATGGTATGAAAAAGATGATCTGAATACCTCAGATATGCATCCATTTATTCACCCCCTCAGTGAAGCGGTACAACCGCTTTGGGAAAGTAAATCTGACTGGGAAATCTATAAAGGTCTAGCGAAAAAATTCTCTGAAATTTCAAAAGACTATCTTGGTGTGCAACAAGACATCGTGCTCACACCATTGATGCATGATACGCCTCAAGAATTGGGACAACCTTTTGATGCCAAAGACTGGAAAAAAGGTGAATGTGAACCGATTCCAGGCAAAACCATGCCAGCCATGACCGTTGTTGAGCGTGACTATGGCGCAATCTACGATAAATATACGTCGATTGGACCATTATTAGAAAAAGTCGGTAACGGCGGTAAAGGGATCAGTTGGGAAACCAAACACGAAGTCGATATCTTACGTGGACTGAATCAGGTCGAACATCATGGTATTGCCAAAGGTCAACCAAAACTCAATACCGCCATTGATGCTGCTGAGATGATTCTGACTCTCGCCCCTGAAACCAATGGTCATGTTGCCGTTAAAGCATGGGCAGCATTATCACAAGCCACAGGTATTGACCATACCCACCTTGCCTTACCGCGTGAGCACGATGCGATTCGATTCCGTGATGTACAGGCTCAACCGCGTAAAATTATTTCCTCACCAACATGGTCTGGTTTAGAGAGTGAAGAAGTCAGTTATAACGCAGGTTATACCAATGTACATGAGTTGATTCCATGGAGAACCATCACAGGTCGTCAACAATTCTATCAAGATCACCAGTGGATGCGTGCGTTTGGTGAAGGCTTCTGTGTTTACAAACCTGCGGTCGATCTGAAAACCACAGCGAAAGTCTTAGGACATTATCCAAATGGTGAAAAAGAGATTGTCCTGAACTTCATCACACCGCACCAAAAATGGGGAATTCACAGTACCTATTCAGACAACCTGCGGATGTTGACCTTATCTCGTGGTGGTCCACATGTCTGGATTTCTGAAATTGACGCCAAAAAAGCTGGCATTGTCGACAATGACTGGGTTGAAGTCTTTAACATCAACGGCACCATTGCAGCACGTGTTGTGGTCAGTCAACGTGTACCAGAAACCATGATCTTGATGTACCACGCTCAGGAAAAAATCATTAACGTCCCAGGCGCACAAGTCTCAGGTAAACGTGGTGGTATCCATAACTCAGTCACCAGAACGGTACTTAAACCAACACACATGATTGGTGGTTATGCTCAGCAGGCTTGGGGATTCAACTACTACGGTACGGTGGGAACCAATCGTGATGAGTTTGTCATCATTCGTAAAATGACCAAGATCGACTGGATGGATACACCTGTCTCAGGTCATCCCCAACAAGAAGCCTAAATCAAGATAAGGAAAATGATATGAAAATCAGAGCACAAATTGGTATGGTGCTAAACCTTGATAAATGCATAGGCTGCCATACGTGTTCCATCACCTGTAAAAATGTGTGGACAAGCCGTGATGGGGTTGAATACGCATGGTTCAATAACGTTGAGACCAAACCTGGGATTGGTTACCCAAAACAATGGGAAAATCAAAACATTCATAAAGGTGGCTGGATTCGCAAATCCAATGGCAAACTTGAGTTAAAGCAAGGAAGTAAGTTAAAAATCTTGGCAAATATCTTTGCCAATCCAAACTTGCCAAGTATTGACCAATATTACGAACCTTTTACCTATGATTATGAGCATTTACAAAATGCTCCCGAAATGCCGACGCCACCGTCTGCCCGTCCTGTTTCGGTAATTACGGGTAAAAAAATGGACAAGATCCATTGGGGTCCAAACTGGGAAGATGATCTAGGCGGTGAATTCGAACAACGTGCAAAAGATGAGTTGTTCGAAGGCATCCAAAAAGAAATGTATTCGACCTTTGAAAATACCTTCATGATGTACTTGCCACGCCTGTGCGAGCATTGTTTAAATCCAGCCTGTGTTGCCTCTTGCCCATCCGGTTCGATCTACAAACGTGAAGAAGACGGGATCGTCCTGATCGATCAAGATAAATGTCGTGGCTGGCGCATGTGTGTTTCAGGCTGCCCATACAAAAAAATCTACTACAACTGGACCAGTGGTAAAGCAGAAAAATGTGTGTTCTGTTATCCACGTATCGAATCAGGTGAACCAACGATTTGTTCCGAAAGTTGCGTCGGTCGTATTCGTTATCTTGGTGTTCTTCTCTATGATGCAGACAAAATTGAACAAGCTGCAACCACAGAAGATGAACAAGATCTTTATCAAGCACAATTGGATGTCTTCCTGAATCCACATGACCCTGCGATACAAGCAGAAGCCTTAAAACAAGGTATTCCACAATCGTGGGTTGATGCAGCACAAAACTCACCTGTGTATCGTATGGCAATGGAATGGAAAGTCGCCTTCCCACTGCACCCAGAATATAGAACCCTGCCAATGGTTTGGTATATCCCACCATTGTCACCGATCCAATCTGCCGTAGAAAGTGGTGTGATTGGTAAACATGGTTTAATTCCAGATGTCAAAGATTTGCGTATCCCATTGCAATACTTGGCAAATTTATTGACTGCTGGAAAAGAAGAGCCTGTTCTGGATGCACTAGAAACCATGCTCACCATGCGTCGATATATGCGCCAAAAGAATGTACCCCAGCCGAATATCAGTGTTGATGAAATTCTGCAAGGCACACATCTTACAGGTGAACAAATCGAAGAAATGTATCAAATCATGGCGATTGCAAACTACGAAGATCGTTTCGTGATTCCAACATCACACAAAGAATATGCTGAAGATGCATTTGGTGACAAAGGTGCCTGTGGTTTTAGCTTCGGTAATGGTTGTGCAGATGGCGCATCATCGCAAAGTTTATTTGGTCAAAACAAAGCTTCTCCAACGATCTTTTTTAGTACACGGGGAGAGAAAAAATAATGAATGCCTATAAATTATGCTCTGCCTTACTGGCCTATCCGTCCAGTGAATTGCAAGCGGCGATCGATCAAGAGATTCTGCCTCAATTAGCACAGCATCCTGATTGGAGTGCCATGTTAATGCCGTTGTTGCGTTATATGGCAGATACGGATCTGATTGAAGTGCAAGAAAATTATGTTGCAACCTTTGATCGCAATCCAAGCCATTCACTGCATCTTTTTGAGCATTTACATGGAGAAAATCGTGATCGTGGTGAAGCGATGGTGAATTTACTTCAGGAATATCAACAACAAGGATTTGAACCTCAGGGATATGAATTACCGGATTATTTGCCGTTATTTTTGGAATTTTTATCCCTGCAAGAGACTGAACAAGCCACCTATTTACTGAATGAAGCAATTCATGTCATTCATTATGTTGCTGAAAAATTGCATGAACATGAATCTAAATATGCAAGTGTACTGGCTTTGGTCGTGAGTTTGGCGACGGTTGAGCCTCAACCACTTACGGTTTCTCCTGTCCGTGATATGGATGAAGCATTAGAGATGTTTGGTCCAACAGTCGATGGTGTAGAACCATTATTGACACCAAAACCTGATGATATTCAGATTGTTAAGATTTCTCCACGACGCTCAGTAGCTGATAATATGGGAGTAAAATAATGAATACTTTGCATCAATTTATTTTTGGGATTTACCCATATATTGCGCTGAGTATCTTCTTGCTCGGGAGTTTAATGCGCTTTGAGCGTGAGCAATACAGTTGGAAAAGTGAATCAAGCCAGCTTCTGTATCAAGGTCAATTACGACTTGGCAGCATTCTCTTCCATGTCGGAATTATTGGACTGTTCTTCGGACATTTATTTGGTTTATTAACCCCTGTTGCCGTATGGGATTCTTTGGGCATTGCGCATGGCTCCAAGCAAATTTTTGCTATGGCAGCAGGCGGTATCATGGGAACCATTTGTCTTATAGGACTGGTGATTCTTATGATTCGCCGTTTTAGCTCAGATCGTCTGAGTGCCAATACAACTTGGCGTGATAAGCTGGTTTTGATCTGGATCTTTGTCACCTTGTTACTGGGCTTATCCACTATCTTTGTCTCAGCACAACATACCGATGGTCATGAAATGGTGTTACTCATGACTTGGGCACAGCATATCGTGACTTTTAATGGCGATGCAGCATCGTATATTGTCGATGCGAGTTGGTTGTTTAAACTGCATATGTTTATGGGAATGAGCTTGTTTATTATTTTCCCATTTACTCGTCTTGTGCATGTGTGGAGTGGTTTTGGTTCTGTGACCTATCTCTTTAGAAGCCCTCAATTGGTACGTCGTCGTCGCCGTTAAGGATACAACTGATTTTACCGCACGATAAATGTCCATCCATTGCCCCAGAGCTGGTTCAATGTGATGGGCACTATAGTGCGGTAAATTGATATTTTTTATTCAACGAGTGACAGTATGAATGAAACTCAATTAATGCATTATAGTCGCCATATCTTGCTTAATGCGATTGATATCAATGGTCAGGAAAAGATCAATCAAGCCACCGTATTGGTGATTGGTTGTGGTGGATTAGGTAGCGCATGTGCCACGATACTTGCGGGTGCAGGTGTTGGGCAACTCATTCTTTGCGATCACGATACGATTGAACTGAGTAATTTACAACGTCAGTTTGCCTTTGAGTTAGCCGATATTGGACAAGCTAAAGTCAAAGTACTTACACACTACCTGACACAACGTAACCAGCAAATCTCCATCAAAGCGCTTCACAATAAAATATCGAGTGCTTTATTACAGGAATATTTACCCATCTGTGATGTTATCGTTGACTGTACGGATAATTCAGCAACTCGTCATTTAATTAATCAATATGCTGTACGATTTCACGTGCCGCTGGTGAGTGCGTCAGTCATCCAGTTTAGTGGTCAACTGAATGTCTTTGATAGTAGACAGACCATTTCCCCTTGTTATGCATGTTTGTTCCCGTTACAAACGGATGATCGGCGATGTATTCACAATGGTGTTTTTTCACCTTTGGTACATCTTATTGCAGCAGCGCAAGCCGCTGAAGTATTGAAACTCTTGGTGGGTTTTGGGCATTCTTCCGTCGGAAAAATGATTCAATTTGAGGGGTTAAATTTTGAGACGTATCGGTTGAATGTGAGCCAAAATCCAAATTGTTCGGTGTGTAGGGCATTTCATGCTAAAGTTGATGTTTAGTGCAAAATTTATCTCCCCCTTTATAACTAGACTTCTGCCCTACTTTTGATGGAAGACTATAATAAATTCATTAAGTTATAATAACTTTTGACTTTATTTCTTCATGAGTTGGCCATGTTAGTAGATGCTTATGGACGTACAATAGACTATTTAAGAATTTCGATTACAGACCGCTGTGATTTACGCTGTACATATTGTATGCCGAAAGGTTTTACCGAATTTGAAAAACCAAGTCATTGGCTAAGTTTTGATGAGATTGAACGTATTGTTCGCCAATTTGCAACGATGGGTACACGACGCTTTAGACTCACAGGTGGTGAGCCTTTACTACGAAAAAATATCGTTGAACTTGCCCGCAGATTAAAGCAAGTTGACGGTGTAGATGACTTATCGCTGAGCACCAATGCCACCCAATTACAGCATTATGCACATGATTTACGTCAGGCAGGTTTGGATCGACTGAATATTAGTCTGGACTCGTTAACACAATATACAGTACAAAAAATCGTAGGTTTTGATGCGCAAGAAAAAATCATGGCTGGTTTGGAAGCTGCCAAAGCTGCAAACTTCAAACAGATCAAAATCAATATGGTCCCTCTTGCAGGCATTAATGAACATGAAATTGATGATATGGTCGAATTCTGTCTGAATAATGGTTTTATTTTGAGATTGATTGAATTAATGCCGATGGGCGCAACTGCCCAGCAATATGATTATGTTAATCTACAACCCATCATCGAACGCATTCACCAAAAGTTTAATTTAAAACCTGCTGAAGGCAACTATGGCGGTGGCCCTGCACGCTATTGGGAAAGTCAGGACAGTTCATTTTTGATGGGTTATATCACCCCACGCTCCCAACACTTTTGTTCAAGTTGCAATCGTGTACGTCTTGCAGTAGACGGCACCTTGTATATGTGTCTTGGTCAGGATCATCAATATGCACTTGCACCATTACTCAAGGCCCATGCCAGTGATGCGGAACTACAGGCAGCAATTCAACATGCCATTGATTTAAAGCCGTTAAAGCATGAGTTTAATGAAAAACCAAAAAAAATGATTCGAATTATGTCGATAACAGGTGGTTGATTTTAAAAATTAAACTGAGTTTGATACAATACAATCAAGAGGATAATTCACTAAACTTAAAATAGCGTATTCCGATTCAAAAAACCGAATACCTTGCTTTGATTGTGTTATAGATCAAACTCAAACTTAGAATAATGCTGTGTCCAGCATACTTTTTATGATAACAATCAATTAAAAATTTTTAGGTCGGAAAGTTTCAGAAATATTATGATGGGTTTCTATATATGGTCCTCCAATTGCATCTATACATAATGGTACAGCTGAAAAAATTCCATGCACAATTGTTTTCCCATCTGCATCCTTAACCCCTGAAAGCGTTTCAGCTATAGCCTTTGGGCGACCAGGTAAATTTAAAATTAAACTATTTTTACGAATAACCCCTTCTTGCCGAGACAAAATTGCTGTTGGTACAAAGTATAAACTTACTTGGCGCATTTGTTCACCAAATCCAGGAATGACACGATCTGCAATATTCAGAGTCGCATCGGGTGTAACATCTCGAGGAAAAGGACCTGTTCCACCAGTAGTCAAAATAAGATCACATTTTTGATTATCAACCAAATCGATTAAAACCTTTTCGATCAACGCTTGTTCATCTGGAATTAATCGTTCAACACACAAAAAAGGATTTTTCAAGGCGGATGTTAACCAGTCTTTGAGCGCTGGAATGCCTAAATCTTCATAAATACCATTAAAAGCACGATCACTCACTGAGACTAAACCTATTTTTACAGTTTCCATTATTCCCTCCTAAGCTTCTTTTAAATAAATGACCTGAACAGATTGCCCCTCACGAACAGTTTGCTGTGCAGGCACAATAACAAGTGCATTACTCGAACCACAATGAGTCAGCATAGCGCTACTTTGTGATGAATGAATTTTTGCATGAAGTTGACCAAATTCGGTCGTTAACTGACCACATAAAAATTGTTGCCGACTTTGAGGTCGCTCTATATTAAATTGTGCAGTCGCCTGTAACCGCATAGGCAATGCTTGTTGTTTAGTGAAACCCGCCAATATTTTTAAAGCTGGTAATACAAGAATCAAATAGGTTACCCAACATGCTACAGGATTTCCAGGCAATACAAATACTTGAGTTTGTTGAATCCGCCCACAGCCAAAAGGTTTACCGGGTTTAATGGCTAATTTCCACTGTTGGATGGAACCTAAACATTGCAAAGCAGCAATACTGTAGTCTTTATCTCCAACAGATGCTCCGCCTGAAATCAAGACCACATCATTTTGATTTGCACCTTGCGCTAAAGATTGTTGAATAATGTCTTGTTGATCGGGTAACAAGCCACCATCACTCACTTCAATAAATTGATTTTGGTTGAGTAAAGCCATCAGCAACGGTCGGTTAGAATCATAAATTTGATTTTCTTGTAATTTTTGACCCAATGCTTGTAATTCATTACCGCTCGAAAATACACAAACTTTCAATTTTTGATAGCATGCAAATTCGGTATACCCTTGACTTGCAGCAATAGCGATGTGTGTTGCATTTAATACTTGCTGAGCAGCAATCAAGACCGTACCTTGCTGATATTCTTCTGCTCGTAACCGAATATGTTGTTGCATCTTAATGGGGTTAATGCAACTGACAAAGTCATCAATTACACTCACCTCTTCTTGGGGAAGGACTGCTTCAGTACCTTTCGGAACAGCTGCCCCCGTAAAAATCCTAACAGCTTGGCCGGGACGTAAAACCAAATTTTGAGTGGAATCTCCCGTTGCAATATATGCAACCAATTGCCATCTAGGTTCACTTAACCCACAAATCGCATATCCATCCATGGCACTATGATCAAATGCAGGAGAGTCTTGTGTTGCAACAACATTACTTGCCAATACTCGCCCTTGAGCCTGCAGCAAAGGCACCGCTTCAACTTGTTTGGTGACCAAGAGTTGATGAATTAAGTCTGCAAGTGCTTGATCATAAGAAATTAAACTCATATTGATCGTTCCTAGGCTAAGTAACGCTGCAATGTTTGAAAATCATTTATATTTATAAATTGCGCATCATCTTCAAAATCAATAGCAACAGCCTGCATATGATGTAACCATTGTCGAATACTATGTTTTGACTGAGTGAGCAAATATTGTTTGAGTTCACCTAAATCCTGTCGTTTAAATTGAAAAATTACAGGATAAATTTGATTTTCTGACTTTGCATAAACCGCTTTCGTATATTGAAGATTCAATTGTTGAGAAAGTTTTGCAATGACCTGTTCACTGATAAATGGAGAGTCACAAGGAAGCACTTGTATCGTATCTATGCTCAATGGAAACTGACTGACACTACTGTACACGCCACCCAAAGGCCCTAGCCCTAACCACGGCGCATAATCCGACCAGACATCCAATCCTTTTTGCTGATAGTGTTGTATATCTTGATTGGCACTGATTGCGACATATTCACATTGTTTTTTTAGAACTTGAATAGCAGGATCAATTAAATATTGTCCGCCAAAAGGCATTAAGCCTTTATTTTTATACCCCATGCGGCTGCCTAAACCACCTGCCAAAACTAAACCGCCTAAACTCATAATGACATACTCCATTTTTTGATTTTATTTTGATCACTTTTTTTAGCAACAACCCAGTGAGATTCTCCATTTTCAAAATGCTCTTGCTTCCAAAAAGGTGCAGATGTCTTTAAATAATCCATAATAAATTCATTTGCTTGATAAGCATCTATACGATGTTTAGATTGCGTCATGACCCAAACAATCGGCTCACCAACGACAACTTTACCAACACGATGTGCAACAACGATTGCATTCAACACCCATCGTTGTCGTGCTTTTTCAACGATACTTTTAATTTCATTTTCAGTGATTTGCGAATAATGCTCGATATATAAATGAGTAATCGGTTCGACATAATCATGCTGACGGGCAAATCCAGTAAAAGTCACTTGTGCACCTTGATCATGATTAAAGTGCATTGCAAGGTCTGCATATTCATTGATATTGAGTACTTCAGGTTCAATCTGGACAATGATACTCATCAACTACCCTCCAGTCACAGGAGGTAAAATAGCCACTTCAGCCTCATCAGGGATATTTGTAACTTGATGACAAATCTGCTTTTGAACAACAAATTTAAATATTTTATCTTCAGCCAAAGCAGCTTCCCAACGTGAATTACGTGACCGAAGTAATTGAAGCAGCGAGTCTGTAGTCCCGCCATTATCCCAAGGTAATGATTCAGTTCGGGTTCCTAGTTCTGTCGCCAAAGGTCCAAAATATTGAATATAAATCATGTCTGTAACCTTCCAATCGTGTTGCTCTCCTTTCTAGCTTAGACTGCGGTTTTCTAATCAACAATAATCACTTTGACCGATATTCACCCTCAACTTTCGTGTAGTAACATCAATTAAAGCTGGGAGAATTATCATGTCTCAAAATCAACTCACACATTTTGATCAAGCTGGTCAAGCCCACATGGTTGATATCAGTGACAAAGCTATCAATAAGCGTATTGCTGTTGCTACAGGTACAATTTTTATTTCGGAACAAGCTTTAGCTTGCGTTTTACAAGGCAATAATAAAAAAGGAGATGTGCTTGGAATTGCGCGAGTTTCAGCAATTTTAGCAAGTAAGCAAACAGCTTTACTCATCCCCTTATGTCACCCTCTTGCTTTAACCCATGTCGCTGTGGATATCGATGTCGATGAAAACAGATCTGCCATTCATATGACTGTCAAAACTGAAACATGTGGGCAAACAGGTGTGGAAATGGAAGCGTTATGTGCAGTCAATGTTGGCTTACTTTGCATATATGATATGCTTAAAGCAGTTGATAAAAATATGAAAATTACCGATGTCCAATTGCTAGAAAAACAAGGCGGTCGCTCTGGTCATCTATACAATCATTCAATAAGAAAATGAGCATGTTAAAAAAATACTTCAACAGCATTTCCAACAAACTCAAATTTGCAATTATTATTTGGTTAGTTGGTGCCTTATTCTTTGTCGGATTAACGTTAAATATCATATGGAAGTTAGAAGACAGAGGTATTGCGATCAATGAAGCGGGGAGTTTGCGAAAACAAGCCTATTACATGGTCGCTATGGTTCAGGCGAAGCAGACGACAAAACTTCCTCAAGAAATCCAACTTTTTGAAAATAAACTCAAACACTTATCATTGCTAGAAACACAAACCTATTGGTTTCACTCAAACGACCAATATTTATTTCAGTTAAATCAAGTTAAAGATGAGTTTTCAAAATATAAAATAAAAATCTTACAGGCAGAATCTAATTTAAATACCCAACCCAATTTAGTCGCAGATACTATATTATTTATTCAACACATCGATAATTTAGTGAAAAGTATTGAGAAACAAAATACTTTAAATATAAAGATCATGCGTATCGCCCAAATTTTATTAATGCTCATGGCGATCATATCGGCATTTCTTTCCTTATTTTTACTTAATCGTTTAGTCATACAACCTTTATCCCTACTCAGCATAGGCTTTGAAAAAATAAAAAAGGGGGAACTGGACACGCGATTGAATATACAAACCAATGATGAATTTCACCAAGTTTCCAATGGTTTTAATCAAATGGTGACGAGCCTGCAGGACTTGTATCAACACTTAGAAGATAAAGTAACGCAAAAAACCATCGATCTAAAATCAAGCAATGACAAACTGACGACCTTGTATGAAATGACGGATTTTTTACATAAAAATCCATATAACGAACAAACACTCAACTTATTTCTAGAAAAAATTACGACTCTAGCCCATGCTAAGACCAGTAGTATTCGGCTATTAAATCAACAAGGTTCACAAATGTGGACCATACAAAGTATAAATATTCCTGATATTTTGCTACAAAACCCAGCTTGTGCAGAAACAACAGCCTGCTTATGTGGTCAGGCACTCAATCAAGCAGATCTTAAAATTAATCTTTTACAACAAGATCATCAAAAATATGTATGTAAAAAATTGGGAATGGATCATTTAATGGTATATCACATTCGATTACGCGAACAGACTTTGGGATTATTGACCCTATATTTTGAAAAGCCTTCGACTCAAACGGATAGTAATAGCTCATTAATCCAATTGCTATGTAACCAGCTAGCTACGGCTATTGAAAATAACAGACTTATTTTAAAAGAAAAACAATATGCTGTTCTAGAAGAACGCAATATTATGGCCCAAGGTTTACATGACAGTATTGCGCAGTCACTCTCATTTATGAATATACAACATCAAATGTTAAATCAAGCATGGAAAAAACAACAATATGATAAAGTTGAACAACATTTAAACTTTTTACAGACTGGATTACAGCAATGTTATGAAGATATTCGGGAATTACTCAATAATTTCCGTTTCAAACTCGCTCAGGAGTCTTTTCAAGATATTCTTTTCTCAGTCATCGAGCGCTTTAAAAATCAAACACAAATACAGGTCAATTTTACCTATCAATCTTCTGGCGTTGATTTAACACCACAACAACAATTACAGTTGATTTTTATTTTGCAAGAAGCACTTTCAAATATCCGTAAGCATGCTTCAGCGAGTTTAGTTACAGTTCACTTTAACAATGACCAAGAAATATTTTTAAAAATTCAGGACAATGGAATTGGATTTGACACTACATTGAGTAAAGAGTACCAAGGACATCATATTGGTTTATCCATAATGCAAGAACGAATTCATCAGATTGGTGGACAGTTAAAAATAAATTCTATTTTAAACCAAGGCACATGCATTGAAGCCACAATAAATCATAATAATCAGTTAGAGGAAAATCATGCCCATTATTAATATCTTATTGATCGATGATCATACTTTATTCCGAACAGGTTTACGTTTTTTACTAGAACAAGAAGAAAATTTTAATGTCATTGGTGAAGCGACTGATGGATTAAGTGGTATTAAACTCGCTGAACAATTACATCCTGATATTGTTTTATTAGATTTAGACATGCCAATCATGAATGGATTGGAGGCTCTACCTCAATTACTCAATAGCTATCCAGATTTGGTTATTTTAATTCTCACTGTTTCAGAAGATGCAGTCGATTTAACTGAATGTATGCGTTTAGGTGCGCGTGGTTATTTACTTAAAAATATTGAAACCCGATTTTTAATTGATGGAATTTATAAAGCAATCGATGGTGACAATGTACTTTCACCAGAAATGACGACAAAATTGATTTCTCAACTGTGCAATCCAATCATTGTCAAAGAAGAAACTGCATTGGCTTTTTTAACACAACGTGAAAAAGAAACCTTACACTGGCTCGCAAAAGGTGCCAGTAATAAAATTATTGCTCGGTCTATGAATGTTGCAGAATCTACAGTCAAAGTTCACGTACAAAATGTATTACGTAAACTGGAGCTTAATAGCCGTGTTCAAGCTGCTGTATTTGCTGTAGAACACGGCTTAGATAAAAATTTATAAGCAAACTCAACGTTGCTTCATAAAGATTTCGAATCTACCTGCTCAACTTTTACAATCAAATTCGAAATAACAGATATTCCAACTTGGATGAGATGCCAGAACCCTAAAATTCTGGCATTTTTATGCTCACTGCTTATTGTTTAAATTTCTATTTGACTACCAATTTCAACCACACGATTCGAAGGAATCTGATAAAAATCACTAATCGGACTGGTATTTTTATGCATGGTAGAAAAGACTTGCTCTTTCCATTTTGCTAAGAGCTTTTGTTGCTTCGAGATAATTCTTTCACGTGAAACAAAGAAGCTTATTTCCATCAAATTAAATTCAAAATCATATGCATTAAAAATTGTTTCAAGCGTAGCTGGAATATTTGGCTGTTCTTTAAAACCATAGTTCAAATGAATACGAAAGAAGTTTTTATCCAATATTTCAACAGTATATCTATTATCTTCAGAGATATAAGGTACATCTTGCACATCAACAGTAATTAATATATTCCGCTCATGAAGAATTTTATTGTGTTTTAGATTATGTAGGAGTGCATGAGGTACAACATTTGGTGATCCTGTCAGAAATACAGCTGTTCCAGGTACTTGATTTAAACTATCACCTAAATATTGAATAAAAGTCTCTAGCTGCAATGTATCACTCTGTAATTTAGCTTGTAATGCAGCCTTACCATTTTTCCAGATCATCATCAAAGTAAAGACCACTGTCGCAACCAATACTGGCATCCATCCACCAATAAAGAATTTAAGCAAGTTAGAGCTTAACAAAACCAAGTCAATCACAATGAATGGAACAATAAATAACACCAGTTTCCAAGTCTTCCATTTCCAATAGCTGTAAGCTAAGAATCCGACCAAAAGTGTGTCACAGAACATGGTCACAGTCACTGCTAATCCGTATGCTCCAGCCAACTGGCTACTGGTCTTAAAAAGCAAAACAACGACGATAATTGATATGAACAATAACCAATTCAGCAATGGAATATAAATTTGCCCCACTTCCGACTCAGAAGTATGTAATACGGTTAAACGCGGCAAATATCCCAATTGAATTGCTTGTTTTGCCATTGAAAATACACCACTGATGAGCGCTTGTGATGCAATAACCGCCGCAGCAGTTGCAAGTACAATCATTGGATAAAGCAACAATGACGGAACCAGTAAATAAAATGGGTTGGAAATCGCAGAAGGATCTCTAAGCAGTAAAGCCCCTTGTCCTGCATAATTTAAAACTAAACAAGGCAGTACAATAAAAAACCAACCTAGACGAATCGGTAAGACACCAAAATGTCCCATATCGGCATAAAGCGCCTCACCACCTGTAACGGTCAGTACAACAGCACCCATGACAAAAAAAGAAATGATTGGATTGGTAAGAATAAACGAAATTCCCCAATGTGGGCTTAAAAAAGCCAAAATTGAAGGACTTTGAATAATACTCATCACTCCTAAGCTACCTATGGCTAAAAACCATAGCAATGTAATTGGCCCAAAGAACTTCCCCATGATGGCTGAGCCATGCCTTTGTACTAAAAACAAAGCTGTTAAAATCCCAATACTGATCGGCAAAATAAATTTTGACAAGGTTGGCGTTGCAACAGACAGACCTTCAACCGCAGAGAGTACGGACATTGCTGGCGTAATGATCCCATCACCAAAAAATAAAGAGGCACCGGTAAAACCCAAAGCTGTAATGATTATTTTTGTTCTATTCGATAAGCCCTTTTGGCGGAGATTCAAGGCCAACAGTGCCATGATTCCACCTTCACCATTATTGTCTGCCCGCATGATCACCATGACATACTTCAAAGACACAATAAGGGTTATAGTCCAAAAAATTAATGACAAAATCCCCAAGATATTGATTTCATTAATAGGCATGCCATGTGTTGCATGAAAACTTTCTTTGAGTGCATACAGTGGACTCGTTCCAATATCGCCAAAAACCACCCCCAATGCGGCTAGAGTCAATATTGCAGTACTTGCCTTTTCAGGCTTCTGATTTTGCATATAGTAAAATCACATGAGTAAAATTGGATTGATACTAGCACCAGAAATGAATGATTTATTGATCGCTATAAAAAACCATAATTTATTCATTTTTAATTGTTTTTCTAGTTTAATAACAGCAAATATTTGAATCTTATGATGTTATAAATAATAACCAACATGGTATAGCGACTAAAAATAACTCAATATTGATACAATCGAGCCATTTCAGTATCAATTTTAAAGATCATTAACCGCTAAACTTAACCTTGAAATGCAACATCCATTAAATAGGAGTACAAAATAATGTGTTTTAAACCGATTGCACATGTCACTGTTTCCACAGTCATAACATAGATTTCAACTCTTTTCTCTTTTTAAGATGCTCTAATTATTCATTTTTTTTAGAACATAGGCTTTAGCAGGTGCAGGATTATTCTGATTAAAATAAAGTTTATTACTTTCGCTACTGTTTAAAATTTTATCTAAATCCATGACTAAATTACGATCAGCATCAACTTTATAGAAAAATTGTATTCCTTCTACACGATTGATAATAATTTCATGGTTAACTTCATCATAAACCCATGTATTTTTCTGATAGGAACGATTTTGCTTTATTTCATTGTTCTCATAGGTCATTTTGCCCATATAGACAATGTTGCGGTGCGCAGTACCATCTGCAAGTAAATTGACAATAAACTCCGCATTCCCTGTTTTGCAATTGGCAAAACGGTCTGTACAACTCATTTGAGTATGATAACGTCCTACAAATGACTCTGCTTTTGCAGGTATAGGCTCTACATCCAAATCTTTAAGTTCTGAAGCAGCAGGTGCTGGTAAAGTCGCTTGACCTGCAACTTCGGTTAATTTTTTTGCAGCATTTGTCTGTTGTGCAGACTGATCTTGTTCAACTTTACTTAATGAATTTTGTGCATCCTCAGATTGTTCTTGATCAATAGGATTTTGTGAATCACACGCAACCAATACCAAACAAATACTCATGCTTAGTATTCTGCAAAATCCTACTTTATTTAAATTTAAGTACATGAATCAAAAACCATATTATGCTAAAGTGCTGAAAAAGACATATCAAATTTTGATTGAGAATATTGGTATATTATTGTGTTGTTCCGATTGACGAAATCATCTCGATTGATTTTTTACAAAAAGTATAAAAAAGTACGCGCTCTGTTGTTGGCTAATCTTTTAATCAAAAGCATGAATTCACAAAAGTTTACACAATACTTACAAATAAATTGCCTATTTGCCTTTAATAAATTCACACGATCACCATTTAATAATTATGCGATAAATATCAATAATGATATTGCAGGCTATTTTTAAACTTAAGGAGACTTTGATGGCCAATTCTGGTTTATATCGTTCTAGCCGACATAACATGATCGCCGGTGTAATGGGCGGTATTGCTGAGCGTTTTGGTTGGAATGTCACATTATTACGTATCATCTTTATTTTAGTTTCGTGTTTGAGTGCCGCTTTCCCTGGGATTATTGTTTACTTAGTCCTATGGTTACTCATTCCAAAACAAGAACTCAGATTAGGTGGTTCACAAGGTTATCAGCATCAGGTTCGTACCATTGTTGATGAAAGAACAAGATAATTGATTGCGTAACCAGTTAAATTTTCTTTTTCCGCTACGCCAGTTCCCCCAAACTGACGTAGCTTTTTTTATGCTTAAAATATTTTAATCATTTATTGGATGTGTTACTCGATTGAGCTGTTGTTGCATCACTGCAATCATATCTGCTCGACTAATAATACCGACCAGTTTTTGATTTTCCAC
This sequence comes from Acinetobacter rongchengensis, assembly GCF_003611475.1. Lineage (GTDB taxonomy): Bacteria > Pseudomonadota > Gammaproteobacteria > Pseudomonadales > Moraxellaceae > Acinetobacter > Acinetobacter rongchengensis. Next base: position 137,063 of record NZ_RAXT01000004.1, read on the forward strand.
CACTGGAATATAATTAAATGAGCGCTCAACGAAGTACGGCACTAAATCCTGTATTGGTTGAATAGGCTGTACCGTCACAACTTTGCGGTCCATAATTTGTTTTACAAGATGTTCCCAAGAAGCTCTCGGTTCAGCAGCTCGCTTAAACCATTCCACGACTTCATAAAGTGCCAATGTGCCCACCAATTGATGCTCCACATTGATCACGGGAAGGCTCATTAAATTGACATGTTTAAATTTAATCAATGCATCCTGAATTTCTTCTTGTTCTTGTAAACAAATCACATCCTTCGTCATAATGTCTTGGCAAAGATATTGGCTCACTGCTCTCGCATTGGCCTTTTCCTGCGCTTCTAAAATGATTTTTTGTAGGTCGTATTCACTGATATCTAGCAGTTCTGTCTGATGTTCTAAAACATCGTGAATATCTTGTGGCTGGATCGTGACTTTCTGCGTCGGTGTTGGATCCTTAGAACGAGTATTCAACTGTGCAATTTGAGGATATTGCTTCCCCAATAAACGATTAAAAAAAATCGCAACAACTAAAAGTAATATTGAATTTAAAAGCACTGGATAAAAAATAAAATGATAACCCAGTTGATGGACAGATTCGCCGCCGAGCACCGCTGTGATTGCCACTGCACCGCTGGGTGGATGCAATGAATCTGTGGTCATCATCAAAAAAATCGCCAATGCAACTGCAACACTAAAAGCTTCGGTTAAATTGGGAATGTACATGGCACAAGTGACGCCAATAATACCTGCAATTGTATTTCCAACCACCATATTCCACGGTTGTGCTAAAGGACTGGCAGGCACGGCAAATAACAATACCGATGAAGCGCCCATCGGTGCGATATACCATGCATTCAAATCACCTAAAACATATAAACTGATTAGTGATGATATTGCTAAACCAAGTAAAGCCCCGATACCACACATTAAGCGGTCTTTGAGCGGTAAAACTTTAAAATTTGGCTTTAAGGTATTTAACCATTCAAATTGCATATGAAACACGACGATCCTTCGTTATTGCACTTTTGAGGTGCGTGATTATACGATGTTGTGATGATAAGGTGTATTTATTATCCATCTTAAATTTATCAATATTTTAACTATATTCTCGCCTATTGATTTTATTGACAATATTCAGTGGCTTGCTCTCCATTTGCAACATACTCTTTTATCTAACAAAATGCATACATCGGATAACTTGTATAATTAGCTGCATTTCTGCACTCTGATTCAAAATCTGTTGTGAATTTATAATGTCTTTATAAAGTTCAGTTTGCTGATCTTTTTGACTTTGTAGCTTGATTTGGTCCAGCAAAGTAATAATCTGTTTTTCATAGATGCCTTCTTCAAATTTTGTCCCTTTGTTGTTTTTAATCATGACTCAATATAGTAATAAATCTATTTTAAAAGCCTTGTTTTCTGCACCCATTTTTATTCAGGTCTTACTCACCATTTTATTCATTACTTTAAATCATGAATTTAGCATGCAATCTATCCTCACTGTGTGTGGGATTAACCTGATCATTTATATGCTTTATTGCGTGATTGTAATTCCAATTGCTTATGCTATTTCTGTCTTACTTGCACGCCAATATTGGCTCAACTTTTTTACGATTATGTTAGGTTCAGTGCTGATGTGGCTCATCGTCACGATCATCGGTTATTTGGTTTTTATAGGATCGCTTCCCAATTCAATATCGGAATGGGTTTCAACGTGGTATTTTCATGTGATTGTTGTATTTGTCAGTTGTTGTTATTGGGGAATGCTACATTTTTTTAGAAATGACAGCGTTGCATAACATTGCCAACTTTTTAAAGTTATTCCATAACCAAAGATTGATTTGATTTAATTCTGATCACTATGAAAAACAGTATAACTTGATCTATAACCTTTGCCACACCTCCCCAAAATCCTTATACTTAGAACCAATTTTTTCTAATACTTATAGTGGATGCTGCATGAGTCGCGCCATATCGCATATTGATACATTCCAAGGCTTAATTCTTGCCTTACAAAACTACTGGGCTGAACAAGGTTGCGTCGTGTTACAACCTTACGATATGGAAATGGGTGCAGGAACATTCCACACTGCAACATTCTTACGTGCGCTTGGTCCTGAAACATGGAACGCAGCATACGTGCAACCATCACGTCGCCCTAAAGATGGTCGTTATGGCGAAAACCCAAACCGTTTACAACACTACTACCAGTTCCAAGTGGTACTGAAACCCAACCCAGACAATATCCAACAACTGTACCTAGACTCGTTGGAAGCGATTGGTATTGACACGCTTACACATGATATTCGTTTTGTTGAAGACAACTGGGAATCTCCAACACTCGGTGCTTGGGGCTTAGGTTGGGAAGTTTGGCTCAACGGTATGGAAGTGACTCAGTTTACTTACTTCCAACAAGTCGGTGGTGTTGAATGTTACCCAGTAACAGGTGAAATCACTTACGGTCTTGAGCGTTTGGCGATGTACCTACAAGGTGTCGATTCAGTTTACGATCTTGTTTGGACCAAAGGTCAATTCGGTACTGTGACGTATGGCGATGTATTCCATCAAAATGAAGTGGAACAATCGACCTATAACTTTGAATATGCCAACGTTGAAAAAATGTTTGAATTATTCGATTTCTATGAAGCAGAAGCAACGCGCTTAATGGAAGCTGAACTTCCACTTCCTGCCTATGAACAAGTGATTAAAGCATCACATAGCTTTAACTTGCTCGATGCACGTGGTGCAATTTCTGTGACTGAGCGTCAACGCTATATTTTACGTGTACGTACTTTGGCACGTTCAATTGCGCAAAGTTATGTGGCTGCTCGTGCCAAGCTTGGTTTCCCAATGGCAGAACCGCATTTGCGTGATGAAGTTTTAGCGCAATTGAAAGCTCAGGTTGAAGCGGAAGCAGCTCAAGCAGAAAAATCAGCGGAGAACAAATAATGTCTAAACATACCGTTTTATTTGAACTTGGCTGTGAAGAACTTCCTCCAAAAAGCTTAAAAACTTTACGTGATGCATTACAAGCTGAAACCGTAAAAGGTTTAAATGATGCAGGTTTGGCTTTTGACTCTATCGAAGCCTATGCAGCACCTCGCCGTTTAGCATTGAAAATTATTAATGTCGATGGTGCGCAAGCCGATACTCAAAAACGTTTTGATGGCCCTGCGGTACAAGCTGCTTATGATGCAGAAGGTAAGCCAACCAAAGCACTTGAAGGCTTTATGCGTGGTCAAGGCATTACTGCGGATCAACTTTCAACGTTCCAAGCAGGTAAAGTTGAAAAAGTATGCTATTTAAAAGATGTGCAAGGTCAAAGCCTTGACGTTTTACTACCACAAATTTTACAAACCGCTTTGGATAACCTTCCAATTGCAAAACGTATGCGTTCTGCGGCAAGCCGTACTGAATTTGTACGTCCTGTAAAATGGGTTGTATTGTTAAAAGATAACGCTGTTGTTGATGCAACCATTCAGGATCATAAAGCAGGTAATGTGACTTATGGTCACCGTTTCCATGCGCCTGAAGCGATTACTTTAGCCAATGCAGATGCATATTTAGATGCACTGCGTACTGCAAAAGTTGTGGCGAATTTTGAAGAGCGTCAAGCCATCATTGACCAACAAGTCGAAGCCCTTGCTGATGAAGTGAATGCAATTGCCATCGTTCCTACTGATTTACGTGATGAAGTGACCGCATTGGTTGAATGGCCTGTTGCACTTCGTGCAAGCTTTGAAGAGCGTTTCCTTGCCGTACCTCAAGAAGCATTAATCACCACCATGCAAGATAATCAGAAGTATTTCTGTTTGGTGAATGCTGATAATAAACTTCAACCGTACTTCATTACCGTTTCAAATATTGAGTCTAAAGATCCGACTCAAATTATTGAAGGCAATGAGAAAGTTGTACGCCCTCGTTTGTCTGATGCGGAATTCTTCTTCTTACAAGATCAAAAGCAACCGCTTGCATCTCGTAAAGAAAAATTGGCTAATATGGTTTTCCAAGCACAGTTAGGTACGCTTTGGAATAAATCTGAGCGTATTGCCAAATTGGCTGTAGCTTTATCTGCAATCACAGGTGCAAACCCTGCGGATGCTGAAAAAGCAGCACTGCTTGCAAAATGTGATTTAACCTCTGAATTGGTTGGTGAATTCCCAGAACTTCAAGGGATTGCGGGCACTTACTATGCACGTATTGAAGGCGAGAATGATGAAGTTGCAGAAGCTTTAGGTGAGCAATATTTACCTAAGTTCGCGGGTGATGTTTTACCGAAAACCAAAACAGGGACTACGATTGCCCTTGCGGATCGTTTAGATACGCTGACAGGTATTTTCGGTATTGGTCAAGCACCGACAGGTTCTAAAGACCCGTTTGCTTTACGTCGTTCTGCGATTGGTATTTTGCGTTTAGTGACTGAAAACAATCTTGATGTTTCGATTGAAGAACTCATCAAGCTTGCTTTAGCTGCTTATGGCGATGTATTGAAAGATCACGACAAGACTTTGGCGGATGCGGTTGCGTTCCTTGAAGGTCGTTATCGTGCCAAGTATGAAGACCAAGGCGTTGCTGTTGATGTGATTCAAGCAGTTCAAGCACTTTCTCCAAAATCACCTCTTGATTTTGATAAGCGTGTAACCGCGGTGAATCATTTCCGTAGTTTGCCTGAAGCTGCTGCTTTGGCTGCTGCAAATAAGCGTGTTGCGAATATCTTGGCGAAAGAAGCTGCGCCTACAGGTGAGATTGTTGAATCTAAATTGGTTGAAGATGCTGAAAAAGCACTTTATGCAGAGATTCAAAATATCCTGCCTGTGGTTCAACCGCTTTTGGCTGCAAAAGACTATACCGAAGCACTTTCTAAGTTAGCTGCACTTCGTGCGCCGATTGATGCTTTCTTTGAAGGTGTGATGGTCATGGCAGATGATGCTGAATTGAAAGCAAACCGTTTACGTTTACTGGCTCAGTTACGAGACTTGTTTACAAGTGTTGCGGATATTTCGGTGTTACAACACTAAGCTAATTATTTGAAATAAAATGAGAACCCTGCTTAAATAAGTGGGGTTTTTTAATGAAGATTTATCATGAAAAAATTAGAAGCTTTTCTTATCAATTTATTCATGTGGGGTGAGTCCTGTTCAGCTAACGGAATTCGTGACACTACAATTATACAATGTGAAGGTTTTATATTTGAATTTAAACAGCATAATATCCATCTTAAGCAAAATGAATCTTTAAACAAAACAATAATTACGACAACAATCACTGTTCGAGATATTGTAAATGAACAAGTATCACAAGTTTTAGAAATTATTGATAATTTGTGCTGCCTACTTTCTTTTGCTCAGCAATCATTAGTCCATCGCTGTGGTCATAAAATTGGTTCGGTAGAACACGGGACGAATTGTTCAGGAATCGTTATTAATCCTCCAGCTAATATTATCGAAAGTCGAGGAGAGAAAATTCGCGATTTTATAGAACAAGTATATCCAACCTTCAAAGAATTAAAGTCATCCAGACAACTACCAGTAGTTTTTGGCTATCTATGCGAAGCTAAACGTGGTTCTCTTGCTTTAGAAGCGTCACTCATTTTGCATTACGTACTTATAGAAAATCTGAAACATACTTTTGCTCAAGATAAAGGATTTAAACTTAAAGATGGAAAATATAGTCATCCTCAATATCCTCCTCAAGATTATCATTGCAAAAATAAAGAAGAATATTGTTTTGATGAATATCTAGGAAAATATATTCATAAACTTTATGGCAAATGCGGTTCAGCCGAAATGACCAGAAGAATGTTCGAAGCAAATGGGATTAACCGAAACAGTGAAGCTATCAAAATCACTTTAAATAAAAGAAATACTATGATTCATGAAGGTGTGCTTTTACCTGTTGGTGATCCAAATTACTTTGAACAAGCTTATCAAGATTTTTGTGCTGTAAATGATTTAATCAAAGAATATTTATTGCGAGTCTTAGGATATAAAGGGAAATATTTTTTAAATAAAGATCGATTTACTCCAAGTGGCATAGTTAAGTAAATTACAATTTAAAATCAAAATTATCTACACTCTAAATCATGTTCTGAACAATTGAATGCAAGTATTCGTTATATAATTTCAATACTTTAAGAATTAAGAATTAAGAATTAAGAATTAAGAATTAAGAGGCAAGGAAAATGAATCAAAATGATTTTGAAAATGCACTACATCACCTATTAAGCCATTCACTCAAAACTTCCACTTTTGATGAAGTAAAACCTGTCGTTGAGCTATTCTTATATGGTGATTATTTGCCAACAGCTGTTGAAAACTTAAATACCATGGAAAAAAAGCGTTTACTTTTTTTACTCGAAAAATTTCGAAGATATTCCTGTTCTTCAGTAACACGCCGTCAACAATTAAAAACTTTTGCAGAAAGCATAAATATAGCTCAATCAAATCAATCATTACTAGCTTCGGATTTAGTTGACCCTCTCGCAAAAAAACTTGGCTTAAACGAAGACTTAAACCACCTAAAGTCTCAACTACTCACACTACAAACACGCCATTATCATTTTCAATAACATTATTTTTTGAATATTTCATATCAATTACCAATCTAAAACCAAATCAGTCTAAATTTTTGTCTAAGTGCATATAAACTTAAAACATTAAATTCATTTAACGATCAAAAAGCAATGAACCCAAAAATCATATTATCGATAGCTGTAATAACCTCAGCACTCACCGCTTGCTCAACCACACCAACCAATCCCAATGCGCCTGTGGTTTTAGAACAACATAAAAATATCTCTGCTGAACCAGCAACAAAACATAACTTAGCACGTCTGATTAAACAAAAAGACAACTGCCTTATTGAATTTACAGGTAATTTTGAAACAGGCAAAGCCACTGAATACTGGATCTTTAAAGGTGATCAGCTGATTTCGGCATTTTCCAATGTCAAAGCTGAAATAGAAAATAAACAAACGGTTTTTGATGTGCAAAATCCTGAAAAGATCAAAAATTTTAATTCACTTAAAAAGAACTTTAAAACATCAGCTTTAGACGTCTGTAACTAAAAACACCGATTATCACTTCGGTATTCTCATGAATGGCGAAGTGATACTTTTTCTTTTCATCAAAAGTTTGTGGATATAAGCAAAGTTTAAGACCAAGAACAATAGATGCTCATTTTTACACAAACGGCTCATTCAAGAATTTCTTAACAACACACAGTATATTTGTAAAACTTAAAAAGATAAACGAACCATTGAAAACCTATAAATCAATGATTTAAAAAACACTCACTCTGTAAACTTTATTCACAATTCTTTCATTTTTGTTAAAACTCTGTAGATAAGCTGTTGATGTTTTATCTCAAAACCTGTTTTTTATAGTATTTCCAATTAATATGACGCTGACTCAAACTAGATGTGATTCAAGCACAGGATAAAAGCTATTATGAAAATGCTTAAAACAACAGTTATCGCAACGGCACTTATTGCGAGTTCTCCTCTTTTTGCAAATACAGCAGTGAATGGTAGTGTTAACGCTTCTGCTGAAGTCAATACACAAGGTGGACTTTTACACAACCTTGGTCAAGGTATTCAAAACACAGCTGACAAAGTGGGTAATGGTATTGAAAAAGGGGTTGATAAAACCCGTGATGTGTCTAAAGACGCTTGGGATGGCACTAAAAATGTAGCAGGCAAAGTCGGCAATGGCATTGAAAAAGGCGTAGACAAAACTGTCGATAAAACCCGTGATGTGTCTAAAGATGCATGGGATGGCACCAAAAACGTGGTAACTAAAGTAGGTGATGGCGTTGAAAAAGGTGTCGATAAAACCCGCGATGTGTCTAAAGATGCGTGGGATGGCACCAAAAATGTGGCAACTAAAGTAGGTGACGGCGTCGAGAAAGGTGTCGATAAAACCCGTGATGTGTCTAAAGATGCGTGGGATGGCACCAAAAATGTGGCAGGCAAAGTAGGCCATGGCATTGAAAAAGGTGCAGATAAAACCGTTGATGTTTCTAAAGATGCATGGGATGGAACAAAAAAGACGGCTGACAAAGTAGGTCATGGTATCGAACGTGGTGTCGATAAAGGCAAAACAGCAACTCAAGGCGCTTGGAAAAATACCAAAGAACTCAGTTCTAAAGCCTCTAAAAATACCAAAGAACTCAGTTCTAAAGCCTCTAAAAACACCAAAGAAACTGCAATCAAAGCTAAGGATAAAACCAAAGCTGCAACAAGTAAAACTTGGCAAAAAACCAAAGATGTTGTGAAGCCAAAACCAAGCAATGTCAATGTGAATACGCAAACTCAAGTAAAAACACCTGTTGGTAGTGCAAAGGTTGGCGTATCAACTGAAGCCAAAGTAGCAACAAAATAAGCGTCTTTTCATGTAAATTATGTATAAAAAGCTCACTTCGGTGGGCTTTTTACAAATTAAATGTTTAAACATTTCCAATGTAGAGATATGTGTTTTTCTGTACTCATTTTTCTAATAATCAATCTATTCAATCAATAAAACAGTAGGATAGTCACAATATTATTTTAGTTGATGACTAAACAGAAATCAGCATAGCGAGATGAGTGTGTTAATGAATAAAATCAAAGGTATATGTATAGTCACAGCCATTTTAACAGCGCCATCACTCTATGCGCAGACAGAGGATACCAATAAAACTCAGCCTTATGGTGACAATCCGAATATTTTCAGAGTACTGGCTCATAAAACAGGCACAGCGGTTCAAAATACCGCTGAAAAAGTGGGCAATGCCACTGAAAAAGGGATTCAGAAAATAAAACCGCATCTTGATGAAACCATTGAAAATACCAAAACCTACACCACCGAACAGGCAACGATTGCACGGGATAATACCCGTCAAGGGATTGATACTGCGGTTAAAAAAGTAGAACAAACCAAAGATAAAATTATGGGTAAAACCAGTTCAAATATACCGATTGAACAAGGGCGTTTAAGTCAATCTTCAACATCGCCGAACAGCAATATAAATAATGCCGTCCCGACTACAGCGCCAATCGCTACGCAAGCTTCTGCTATTGCTCAACCTGCTCAACCTGCTCAACCTGCTCAACCTGCTCAACCTGCTCAACCAACGGTAGCACAAGATCAAAATAATATTTCTGAAGAACCTGAGATTAAGAAACAATCTTTACCGATTGAAAATAATCCCAGCACTACCGATGTAAGCACAGAAAACTCAACGACTCACCAGTCAAATCAGATCGATCAACAAAACACAGATCAACCATCCGAAGATGAAACAGGTGTTCCACGTTAGTCAGCATCTTTTACAAACTTCATGGCTCAATCACGGTTTATTTCATGTATTTTAGTCTCTCTCGTCATACAACCTAAGCCAGAGAGACTAAAAATATTTAACCATTTACTTGGCGTATAACCTGCCCATTTTTAAATGCTTTAGCATTCTCATACAACTGATTTACCATACGTTGTCGTGCTTCTACACTCCCCCATGCACTGTGCGGGGTAATAATTAAATTTGGTACATCTTCAGCCAATAATACATTACCCTCTTTAGGCGGTTCTACCGAAAGCACATCTGTCGCAGCACCTGCAATTTTACCTTGTTTTAAAGCATCGGCTAAGGCTTGTTCATTGACGATACCGCCCCGCGCGCAATTGATTAAAAATGCGGAGTCCTTCATTTGATCAAATTGTGGAGTACTGATTAAATCTTTGGTTTCGTCTGTTAATGGGCAATGCAAACTCAGGAAATCGACCTGAGGAAGTAATTCTGCGAATGCTACACGACTTTGATCACTGCTACGCTTAGGTAATGCGCCTACCAATATCTTCATACCAAAAGCTTCTGCAAGTTTAGCCACCGCTTTACCCAACTCTCCATAACCGAGAATACCCAGTGTCTTGCCTGACAATTCAACAATAGGAAAATCCAGTAAACAGAAAATGGGCGACTTGCTCCATTGCCCTTGCTTCACCGCATGATCATATTTCAATAATGATGTGGATAATGCCAACATTAACGAAATCGTATGCTGTGCAACTGCCGAAGTGCCATAACCTTGACAATTACACACCACGACACCGTTGGATTTGGCTTGTTCTAAATCGACATTATTGGTGCCTGTTGCAGAAATAAGGATTAACTTCAGTTGCGGAGATTGCTCAATCGTCTTTGCATCAATCACCACTTTATTGGTGATTATCACATCTGCTCCCTGAACACGTTCAATCACTTGCTCAGGAGTGGTTGAGGGATAAAGAATAAGTTCATCAAAAGCTGTCTTTAATTGGGTAAAATCCAAGTCATTTTTATCTAAAGATTCATAATCTAAAAATACAGCCTTCATTTGCTCACTCACTTCTCTATATCTATGCAAAACTTAACGAACTTATCTCTAATTATTGTAAAAGTACCGTAAATATTAAACTTGGGAAATAGGATGTAAATTATTTTTAAGTGACCATAAATAAGCGACCACCATTCGATACGCTTCTTGAATAATCTCTTCAGAAATATAGCTATCATTATAATAACCATGCTTCATATAGGTAAAAATCAACTCCATAATCACAGTTAATACATCTGGTTTTTGAGGTACATAACTTTCAACTTTGAGCATTTCCAAAGCCTTACGCACACCATCACTAAGCTTTGTGAGTTCAACTTGATATTCGAGATAAGCCTGTCGTGTAAATGGCCCACTGAGAATAATCAAACTGGCAACGTCAGATTCATTAAAAAAATTAGCCGTGGTTCGAATTAAACTGGCTGTCAGTAATTTACCACTTTCCTCAACTGATACTTTTGGGCTATCTGTTAATACCCGCACTGCAGCTTGCCCTAATTGTTTAATCAATACATTTAGATGCATTAATGCAATATGACGTAAAATATCGTATTTACTGGGAAAAAATTGGTAAATACTGGTACGCGGAACACCTGATGCATTGGCAATTTCAGGAATAGAAATTTTTTCAATTCCAACTGCTAGAAGTAACTCTTGCGTCGTTGCAATCACTTTTTCCATACGCTTCTGAGTACGTTCTTGTTTTGGTACATTTACTTTTTTAGTCATTTTTTTTTGCATTTGAAAATCCTACGAATGCTGACAAGTATTATAAAATGATGTCCTTATCTTCATCATCATAACTGATATTGATTCAGGGCAAATAACTATTCAACTTTTCATTTAAAATAAATTCAAAATATAGTTAATTTTAATTCAAAATCTTAGACTTTAAATCTATATTCTTCACTTTCACGCTTTCAAAATAATGATGGAAAAACTAACATTCGCGATATTGACCATTGGTCTAACATATTTCAGTACGCAGACCTTTGCAAAAGAAAATATATTACAGTCTGTTGAAAATATTAAAGAATATTCATCGCATGATGGTAATTATTTTAAACTTATCCAATTAGATCGAGGCTGTCGTATAGATGCTCGTTTCTATTTATCCAATCAAAATCATTTATATCATTACTTTTTTAGTTATGGAAAGTTGTATAAAGCAACCCATAAGATATTTAAATATCACTATAAAAAGGGTGAAGAAGGTTCATTATTACATGTCATCAATATCGATCTGAGTACAAGTCTTGTGTTGAAGTTAGATGACCCTCAAGTTCAACAAGACTTTAAAAATTATAAAGCCTTATTCCCAACAATTTATTTAAACCGATGTGTTTAATATCAAATATTTTTAATAAAAAACATCGGTTTAAAAACACTTTAAGAAATCTTAAAATGGCAAAACTCATTTAAACTTTCATCATCAAATGTGACTTGTCCTTGTACATCACAACTCATGTATAAGTCTTTATAAGAAAGTACATAGAAATCCGTACATTTTCGAATGACAATCGGGTTCATATCTAAAGATAAAGCATCGTCTTGCTTAAATAGCTTGATCACACGGCGGTCATTCATACAGATTAAATAGGTTTGTTTTTTAATTTCAACTTGTGCCAAGCCGCTATTTTCAACATGCAATGGAATAATGTATTTCCCATTTACATCAATGACTTGTTGATCATAACTTTCCAACTTTTGCGTAATCACATTAAAAACCAAAATATTTCCATAATAGTCTTTGAGTTGATTTTTATCTTCAAAAGCAAGATTGACCTGAATACCCAGTTTTTGTAAATCTTGTTCATCTACACGTTTATTGGTCAATAATATGCGGGTGATGGTTTGTTTTAAACTGGCATCAAAAAAAGTGCTATCCAGTTGAATATCAATCCCTTTCAATATTTTCCCAAGTGCCTCATTGTGCGTTCCAAGCAAATGCGCAATCACACTACGATAGTAGAATTTACTGTTTTTCTTCACCTCACGAATTTGCTTATAAAAATAAGTCTGATCGTAAGGACGTTCAATAAAATCATGCAATAAAGCAGAATTGGCTAAAACAGCGATTGCATCATGCCCTGTATAGGGTAAATGCAAGGTGTGTAATTGAGGAATTAGGGGTTTTATTTTTAAATAGTGTTCTTTGTCATTTTCAAAATAAGGATCATAAACAATAATATATTCACAATCTGCAACGATATCCTGCGCCTGAATCCGCATCTCTGCATTCAGTTCAGCATCATAAAAATCGGTATAGCGTTTATCGTCAACCTCAGTAGGATCGATGGAGTATTGAGGTACCATTGCCACGACACGATTCATTTGCAAAGGTTCAGCGTATTTAATGGCCGCATAACCGCCCATTGAACCACCATAGCCGACAATATTTTTAAATTGCTTTAAGATCGGTTGTAGCTGTTCTAGCAATCCTGCCATACTCGCAGCAGGAAACCATGATTTTTGCTTTGGCATAATACCAACCACAGCATAATCATATTTCATCAATGACTTTTCAGCATTGATCGACAGTCCTTTGGCACGTGTGATCAAATCACCAAATGAGAGAACTAAAGTATTTGAATTGCCAGGTAAATAGATCGCTCTAATATGATCATCTTCAAAAATTATTTGCTTATCCATTGGCAACACCGAGCTTAAGCTCTCTGATTTTAGCTAAAATTAAATAAACAGACGACTTGCCTATTCATTGCATCAAGTGTCATATTTTATAGATTCTAAGCAGATTAAAAAGCGCAAAATATGACACATTCCTTACATCCTGCTGCTCAAAAAGGTTTCAGTTCTGCCGCTGAACTTTATCAACAAGTGCGTCCCGATTATCCACAAGAGGTGGTTAACTGGCTCAAAGAAGATTTAGAACTTAACGCCCATTCCAATGTTGTAGACTTAGGTGCGGGTACTGGAAAATTCCTCACTTATTTAAAACAAATTACGCCACATATTACAGCTGTCGAACCTGTCACAGAAATGCTGGAACAGTTGAAAATAGTACATCCTGAAGTACAAACAATACAAGCCAAGAGTGACCAAATTCCACTAAATTCAGCAAGTATTGATGCAGTTCTATGCGCTCAGTCTTTCCATTGGTTTTCCAACATTGAAACCTTAAATGAAATTCATCAAATCTTAAAGCCCAATGGGCATTTAGGACTGATTTGGAATCAACGAGATGAACAGGTCGATTGGGTTAAAGCATTGACCAATGTGCTCTTGCCCATTGAAAAAGATACACCTCGCTACCACAGTGGACAATGGAAGCAGGTCTTTGAAAACCAGTTTTTGTTCCAACTGGAAAGCACTCAAGTTTTCTCACACGTACAAGCAGGCACAGTAGAAAATGTGGTGAGTAAACGACTATTGTCTACCAGTTTTATTGCGGCAATGCCTGAAAATGAACAGCTCAAATTAAAACAACAGTTTGAACAGATTATTTTTGAATATACTGGCAAACAACCTCAAGATGAAATTGACTTTCCTTATGTCACCTATGCATATAACTTTAAAAAGTTAGAAGCTTAACCCAGCACTTGAAAGCGATATTGTGAATAATATGACCAATCCATTTTTCCGCCCAATCCTCATCTCTGGATTGTTGGTTACACTTATGTTAGCCACAGCGTGTACGCCGAAAAACGATGTACAACAAAATAATGACTCAGAAACAAAAAATACGTCACAAGAAGTGATGGATCAACTGAAAACCAAGCCTATTCAAGCATTTCCAAATACTCCAAATGATGCACATGACATTGCCATACTGGAAGAATATCAGCAAAAGTTGGCTGAGAATAACAATGCGCTTGAAGCAGATTTAAAGAAACGTAGCATTGATGGTCATTTAACAGCAAAAATTGATCATCAACTTAAACGAGATGGTATTGAGTCTGCATTAATCATGTTAAAAGCATTGGATTTAAAGACCGAACAAGGTCGCTATATTCAAGGTTTGTATTATCAATACTGGGAAAACCAAGCCAAAGTCTATGATGCGAAAAAACAGTCTAGCGATGCCGAGCTTAAAAATCCTGCTGATGCGGTAAAAGGCATGGGCGATATGCTGACTGCGGATGATCAGCTTGAACATTGGAAAGAGACTCAGCCTAAAAAATAATTTTAGCGCATTCATCTTTTATGCATCACAAATAAAAAAGTGCCTGATCAACAAGGCACTTTTCACATTCACAAACCGATTATTGCTTAAGATACACGTATACGACATAACCATTTTTGATCAGGTTGTTGAGATGACTCCCACGCACGTACATGAACCAATTGAATATAGTCCTGTCCGGGCTTTTCAGCAGTAAAACGGAATGTTTTCGTTCCCGATGCGCCAACAGCTTTTTCATCACTATTATTCTGTAAATAAGTTTCTTCTGTTTTAAAAATTTTTAAAGGTTCTAATAATTGCCACTGATAACCTGTACTTGGATTTTCAGAAACATTGAATATCAACACCTCACCGACTTTCATATTCTTTAAAGTGGGGCACTTTTGCTCTATGGTGTATTCATGTGTTTTAACAACAGGGTTAGAAGGCGCGTGACAAGCGCTCATTGCCATACTCAAAATAACGAGGCCAAAACACACTAAACCTTTCATTTATCCACTCTTTTTGACAGTATTTGCTTATCTTTTCAGCACATACCTTATCATCTTCTTGAATCAGGCTCAAATCAGAATTTAAATTTAGATGTTCTGCTTTTCGATCCATTGAATCGAGTCAACCCGAATAAGTTTGCATGCACCATCACCCACACCATTCCAATCCAAGGCAGATTTCCAAACTAGATTTTTATCGTTAACCTGAACCAAATCGCCTTTTAAGCGCACCAAATCGCCACGTTTCACTTTTTTAATGGCTTTAGCAATCGTTGGATTGGCTGGAATAATATGCATATTACTGACTAACTGTGTCGCATACTGCGCTGGAATCGGTGGTTTTGCCATTTGCCAATTTAAATAACGATCATACTGATTAATCGAGATTTGACGTGCAATATCAGGTGCCGTGAACAAGCCACGTGTGACAGCATAATCAATCGGAGAAAACTTTGCTTGTTCATCCGTACTATATTCTTTGGAACCTAAAATGCGGAACTCACCATGAAATGGTTCTAAAACAGAAATTTTTTGGGACTGATCTACAGGAGCTAGACCATTGGCAATATTATATTTTGGAGAGGTAATCGATTGAGAAGCATTGACCTGAAATGCACTCAGAAGCAACGCTGCTGCATAAATAAATTTTTTGGTCATCACATGCCCTTCTCTGTTGCTACTTTAGTTGTTACTTTAAATGTAAACCTTGAACAAATCACACAAAATAGGTTCAATATTTATGTTTATTATTCACAAGACTGGATGAAATAAAAATCGAGTTTCAGTAACAAAATACAGAAATTTCGTCATATTTTTGTCTTATCTTCCATTCCTGCTTTGGTTAAAATCAAAACAATAGCAAAACAACAGCCTAAAAATATGCTCTATAAATTTTATCAACAACGGGTTTTCCCTCATCTACTCAATCAAGTCATGCAAACACCGAGTTTGATGCAAGGGCGTGCAGAATTGCTGAGTAAAGTTCGTGGTGATGTGCTTGAAATTGGTTTTGGGACAGGGCTCAATCTACCTTTTTATCAAGAAGTTGAACAAATTTATGCACTTGAACCCAATCGTGATGTTTATGATTTGGCTAAGAAACGTGTTTTAGAAGCCCCTTTTCATGTACAACATATTCAAGCCAGCGCTGAAAAACTGCCTTTTGCGGACAATTCAGTAGATAGCATTGTCAGTACATGGACGCTGTGCAGTATTGCTGAATTAGACAAAGCCCTTCAAGAAATCCATCGTGTGTTAAAACCGAATGGCATCTTGCATTTGATTGAGCATGTACAATATCAAGACAATAAGTTATTGAAAAAGTTACAGGATGTACTTACCCCTGTACAAAAAGTGATTGCAGATGGTTGTCATCTCAATCGAAATATTGAGCTTGAGCTATTGAATGCAAATTTCAAATTTTCTGAAAAATACTATTTTGATGCCGAAGACCTACCTAAAGTAGGCCGACGAATGTTTATGGCAAGGGCGCAAAAGGTTGAAATGACGGTCTGAACATCACATTGAATTAATTTAAACCCTTTTAGATAAATAATGCTCGTCAGTTAAGCACAATTTAGTCGTTATTCATCTAAGAGTCGTCCCTATCCCTAAGCCTGAACCATTTATGGCACAAGGAAAAAGAGAGAGACTATCGAGAATTTAAACTAATTTTAGATTCCTTACGCAGCAGTGCTGCTCATCCCTCCTTTATCAAAGGAGAGGAACTTAACTCCAGAAGGGGCAAGGCGGAGGATTTAAATGACTTAACTGAGCAGCATTACCGTTAAATAAGTGACTTTTCTTATAAAATACGGTCTAGCACTGAAACTGGTGAACTTTTTTAGACAACGAATTTCTCAAATCAATACATCCCTACCAAAACCCTACCCATCTAAATCTATTCGAATAGTTTCAAAACGCACTCGCCCTTCATGAATCGCCTGAGCAATTGCTTGCTGACCTTTGGTCAACCGTGCGCCGCCACTTTTAATATCAATTAACACCACTTCAATATCTTCAGCCAACCCATCACCATCACGAAAATCGGTATAACCGTCAAAGACAACATAATCAATAGGATCACCTAAAAACTTAGCATCACTAGGTAAATAGCGAAATTCAGGCATGATCGGCGCCATTTGCTCTGCCATCTTGCCTTTTAACACGGCACGACTGGTATTTACACTGCGCTTTTGCGCACTGGCCAATGCCTGCTGATGCTCTAGCTCTAATTCAGTAATATATTGTTCATACTCAGCTTTAATTTTGCCGTTACGTGTACTCGACAACACAATTGTGGTTAAAACGATGCCTATACATGCACCAATTAACATTGCCATCCAAATGGACATGCTTTTCTTCCAAAAACAACACACTGCACAATGTAAACAACTACTAGACTTTTGTCATGTGTAACCTACACATGACAAATTAATGCTAAGCTAGGGCAAACAATCACTTGCCCAATCATTGTCTAATCATGAAAACGATCCTCATTGCAAATTTGAAAGGTGGCTGCGGTAAAACAATTACAGCAATAACATTGGCTTCTGCACTTGCCCAAAAAGGCTATAAAGTCGCTCTAGCCGATGCCGACACACAAAAATCAGCAATGCAATGGTTAAAACATCGTCCTGAAGATGCCGCTCCGATTCAAAGTTTAGATTGGCGGCATGAGAAATCGATCGGTGATGCACCTAAAAATTTAGATTATTTAGTGATTGATGCACCAGGTGCATTGACGGGTGAGCATGCAGAACAATTGATTAGTGAATGTCATGCGGTTGTTACCCCATTACAACCTTCATTTTTCGATATCGACAGTACCAAACGTTTTCTCAAACATATTCAAGAAATTAAGAAGATCCGCAAAGGTAAAGTTGCTGTGCATTTAGTTGCAAATCGTATGAAACCAAACAGTGCCAGTGCTAAGGATATTCAGCAGTTTTTTGATAAAATTGAACAGAAGCCTGTCGCATGGATTTCTGAACGTAGTGCCTACGGTCAATTGGCAATGCACGGTTTAACCATTTTTGATAAAACTCAAAAAAATTTCATCACCATTCAACAGCAATGGCAGCCACTTTTAGATGCCTTAATCGATGATCCAAGCGATTGGTTTTGAAATATTTTTATAAAAGATCATGTGAATGTCGCTTAGAATTTGCCACATTACATTTTTCAGTTAATATTGGGTGAATAACTCAGCATTTTATTCAGAGTAATTAGTGCAAGAATTTTCTTCGAACATACAGCGTATCTTATTGTTTAGTTTATTATTTATCCTAATTTTTTTGGGCTATGATATTCTGAAATACTTTATTGTTCCTGTTTTATGGGCCTGTATTATCGCCTATATGACTTGGCCAATGTATAAACGCATCTTAAGAATATTCGGAACACATCGCCCTACGCTGAGTGCATCTATTATGATTATGCTCGTCGTGTTAGTGGTTGGCGTTCCATTAACATTTGCGATTTTTATTTTACAACATGAAGGCAGAAATCTTTATTTTGATTTACAACGACAATTGTCTTCTGGTCACTTAACTGTTCCAGATTTTATTCGTGAATTACCGATTATTGGTAAAGAAATTAGCCGTACTGTACGTGAAATAAATACCGACCCAACCAGTCTTTCCCAAAACATTGGTACCTGGATTCAGGGGCATTTAAATTACGGCAAACTGGTTCTCAATGAAATTACTAGAAATGTCATTAAGTTGTGTTTTGCAGTCATGTCATTGTTCTTTTTCTATCGTGATGGGCAAACCATTTTAGGACAAGTCAGTAAAGCTTTAGAAATGTTGATCGGTCCACGTATTCATCATTATTTAGACACGATTTCAGAAACGACTCGTGCTGTTGTTTATGGTGTCGGATTAACAGCTGTCGCTCAAGCGTTTCTTGCAGGGTTGAGTTATTTTGTGGCAGGTGTGCCTAATCCAATGGTGCTAACCATCATCACATTCCTGATGGCATTAATCCCCTTCGGCCCTCCTGTTGCCTATACTGCTATCTCGCTGTGGCTATTTTCACAAGGTCAAACTGTGGAAGCGATCGGGGTTATGGCATGGGGTGTTTGTATCGTCAGTACTGCAGATAATGTGATCCGTCCATTGGTCATTTCAGGTGCGACCAAGATTCCATTCTTATTAATCATGTTTGGTGTTTTAGGGGGATTAGCTAGTTTTGGATTGGTCGGTTTATTTATCGGTCCAGTGATCTTGGCAATTCTTCTTGCTATCTGGCGTGAATGGTTACATGAAACACTTGATCCTGAACCTATGCCTAAAACAACCATGGCATATGATATTGATGATGAATCAAAACCGTTTTAAAACATTAAGTTTCATGTTTTAAATATCAACTCGTTTGCAGCTTATTTCATTTTAAAACTTATCAATTCACATGAATTGGTAAGTTTTAATAAAAATTTATTTTAATAAAATAAAACTTATTTAATAAACTTATACAATCAGATATTTAAAGCACATTGTTTCGTAGTCTAAGTTTTGTTGCAATAGATGCAATAATTTCAAAATGATGAGAATACCTGAGATGTCATCTAAGCTCGTTAAAACGTCTATCTTTTGTTCTTTGTTCGCTTTAATTTCAGTGGGTTGTACTTCGAATCCAAACAACACCAAATCGTCTAAATCACCACAACAGGTTGTGGACATTCATAGTGTATCAGCACAAGGTGTTGGCAATAAAATTGGGACAATTAGTTTTCAAGATACTGCAAAAGGTTTAAGCATCACTTCAAAATTATCAGCCTTACCTTCAGGTTTTCACGGTTTCCATATCCATGAAAAAGGCTCATGTGAACCTGCTGAAAAAGATGGAAAAATGGGTGCAGCATTGGCAGCAGGAAGCCATTTCAATCCAAACCATACGGGACATGGCACACCAAATGAAGGACACATGGGTGATTTACCTGTGCTGAATGTTGACTCGAATGGCAATGCCAATACCACTGTGATTGCCCCTCGCCTTAAACTTTCAGATGTTCAAGGGCTTGCAATTATGATCCATGCAGGGGGAGATAATTATTCAGATCATCCAAAACCATTGGGTGGTGGCGGTGACCGTATTGCCTGCGGCGTTATTTAATCAGTGATTGTGGATTGAACAGAACTCAGCAATTAATTTGATGTGGATAAGCAAAGACTTATCCACATTTTTATTTTCAAAACTGCCTATTTGCTCATTCATTTATGTATTGGTCAAGCTATAATGAATCGGTTTTTCAATCTAGAGAATCTCTGTGAATAGTTTCAAAGATCTGTTTCTGAGTTTCAAATCCAATTCGACACTGATCTATTGCTTACAAATTTTTATTGTTCTGACTGGAACAACACTGGGGCTTTATGTTCTTGATGCTGAATACTTAATTGTCCCAATCACCTTAGGTGCAATTGCAACAGCACTGACAGATTTTGATGATCGACTGACCATCCGTTTGCGTAATCTTGTCTTGGTTTGTGTGTTATTTTTCAGCGTAAGTAGCATTCTCGAGTTTCTCTATCCTTATAAGTTATTATTTTTAATCTATTTATCACTTTCAAGCGCCGCCTTTATTTTAATGGGTGCCCTTGGGCAACGTTATGCAACGATTTCATTCGGTACAATATTGTTGTCTATTTACACCATGTTTGGTTTGGGTGAATACAGTGAATGGTACCAACAACCCACATATTTCGTTATGGGCACATTGTGGTACGGTCTGACTTCAATTCTATTCTATATACTTAAACCAACACAGGCTGTTCAAGATAATTTATCGCAAAGCTTTGATTCATTAGCACAATTATTAATGAGCAAAGCGCGTCTGTTTGACCCTGACAATACCGATAATGTCGAACAACTTTTATATGATTTATCTTTACAAAACAGTGCTGTCGTACAAATTTTAAATATCACCAAAGCGTCTTTACTGACACGTTTGAAAGCATCTCGTGCCAATAAAAACACCATTTACTGGTTGAATTTATATTTCTTAGCACAAGACATTCACGAACAAGTCACTTCAAATTACTTACATTATGAAAATATTCATAAAAATTTTAGTCGTACCGATTTAATTTATCGCATTCAAAAAAATGTTCGTTTACAAGCCATCAATTGTCAAAAACTCGCTGAAAGCATTTTAAAACAGCATAGTTTTCAAACCAATCCAGACAATTCAACGGTCCTAGAAAACTTAGAACAATCGATGCAAGCGTGGATTCAACAAAATCCCTATAATTTAGAAGTAAAGAATTTATTATTGGTTTTAAATAATCTAAAAAATGTACAACAACAATTTATTAATCTCAGTATCGAACAAGACAGCTATCAACAAAGTTATAGTCAACATCATGATAATTTGAATTTGTTGGATGACGATATTCATGGTGTGCAAGATTTATGGCTTAAAATCAAGCAACATTTAACGCCTAAATCTGCATTGTTTCGCCATGCGGTACGTATTGCCTTTGTATTTGCGGTGGGCTATAGCATCTCACTCTTGCCCTTTGCTAAACATGGTTATTGGATTTTACTCACCAGTTTATTTGTCTGCCAAATCAGTTATTTTGCAACCAAAAGCCGCTTAAAATTACGTACTTTAGGAACAATTTTAGGGGTAGTTTTAGGTATTCCTATTCTCTATTTTGTCCCCAATGTAGAAGGTCAGTTGGTATTGACCATTATTTTTGGGGTATGCTTTTTCTATTTACGTTCTAAAAAATATGCCATGGCGACGCTGATGGCAACCTTAGTGGTTTTATTGATCTTTAATTTAAAAGGTGCAGGCTATGCCATTATTTTACCTCGAATTATTGACACAATCTTAGGCTGTTTAATTGCCCTATTTGCAGTGAGTTTTATTTGGCCTGATTGGAACTTTCGCAATATTTCCAACAATATTCGTAAAAGTACACAAGCCACTTTGGACTATTTCGATGCAATTGTTGAACAATATCAACATGGTAAAAACAACAGTGTGGATTATCGCAAAGCTCGTCGTTTCGCACATAATGCGCAAATTGAATTGTCGAGCATGATTTCAAGTTTAAGTACTGAACCCAACCCTCAACAAGATTTAATCCATCATGCTTTTCGCTATTTGGTCTATAGCCACAGTCAACTCAGCTATGTGTCTGCTTTGGGCAGTCATCGTCAGCAAGTACATGATCAGCAGATTTTAGATTTAATGCTGTGGTGTAAACAAACACTCAACGATGTTTTACTGCACCATGTAGTTTTAGATGAAGTGTCGATTCAACATAAATTATTGGATATTAAACAGTTAAGTGAGCAAGAAAATTTATCTGATGATTTATTACTGGCGTTAAAACAAATCAGTTTGTTATTGGAAACCTTGCCAGAGCTGTTAAAGTTGAAAACAACATTGCTTGAACTTGAAATTAAATAACTGCAAATTGGTTTATATTTGGGTTTATAGATTATGCAACTTCAGCAATTTTATCATTTCGTCCAACTTTTCATCGAATTACGTTACACTCGCAACTCATTCTCATTGTTAAATAGTAACCATGAATATTAAATCTTTACGTATTGTTGGTTTTCTCGAAGGTATTTCCTTCCTTCTTCTCCTATTTGTTGCTATGCCCATGAAATATATTTGGGGCAATCCGATTTTAGTCAAATATGTTGGCATGGGACACGGCGTACTGTTTATTGCATTTCTTGCGGTTTTATTTGTAGTGTGTGAAAAACAGAAATGGTCAATTAAGATGTTTATCCTCGGCCTCATTGCATCCATTTTGCCGTTTGGGCCATTTGTTTTCGATCATCAATTGAAGAAATTTGCACAAAATTAAAATGCAATATTATGATTTATAAGGTCTTATTTTTAGAATAAGATAATAAAACAAAGGGAGATAAACATCTCCCTTTGTTTTAAGCGCAAATATGCGATATGAATGAAGCAAGCATCTAAAAACTTAGAACTCACCACGTTCCTTTCTACCCAGCATAATTTTTTTCAAGGTTGCTTGTGGGAAGGTAAACCATAGAACAATCAATGTTAAGCATGACAATGCATAAGCCCATAGATGAAAATGCTCATACAACACACGCACCAACTCAATCACAAAGAAAAAAGTAAACATCATCAGTACTGAAACAGCTGCGGCAACTGTACCTTTCGATATTTCAGAAGACATCAGTGCAAAACGGTACAGTACGGAGAAGCTAATCCCTTCACCAAAACTGACTAAAGTCATCCCAAGAATGACACAATATAGAAAGTATTCTCGCCAAATCACGCCTAAAAACACAATAAGTGTACCCAATAGCATCAGTGGTAGACCGATCAGCACTGTTTTACCCAAGGCATAACGATCAATCACTTTGATGAGCACAATATTACCAACAATCAATCCACCTAAAACTGGGAATTGCGCCAATCCATACTGCACACTGCTCAATCCTAATTCTTCGACCAACATCACTGGCGACAAAGCAATCCATAACATTAAAGGCATGGCGAGCATTGGTAAACCTAGAGTCAGTCCGATAAAGGTCTTATTCTTATAAACCTGTTTATAGTCATCCCAGATATAACTTAAAGGTTGTTTGGGAATACTGACTTTAGGATTTGGCATTTTGGCTTTCAAGCCAAACCAGCTTAGAAAAGCGAGAAATGCGATCCCAATAAAGCCCCAATGCCATGACACATGGTCGATGAGAAATGCACCGAGTACAGGCCCTAATAACGGTGCAAGTAAGGAAATATTGGCCATCAATGCCATGACTTTAATGGCATCACGTTCTTCAAAGGTTTCTTGAATCGCGGCATAACCCACGGCTGAAATTACTGATAAACCAAAGCCTTGTAAAAACCTTAAAGCCAAGAAGCTTTCAATCGTATGGGTAAATAGAATCAATAAACAGGTGACTGCAAAGAATGCCACACCGGCCAACAATACTTTTTTGCGACCGAGTCGATCAGACAATGGCCCCATGAGCCATGCAACACATGCACCTCCCAATAAATAGAAGGACATAGAAGATGGCGCCCAAACACTGCTTACACCAAAGTCTTTGGTAATCGCAAGCATGGCGGGTTGCACCAAGTCATTGCCGATATAGACTGAAAATTCGAACAATACCAATGCCAATGGAAACATCAGCGTGGCACGACTGAGGGTCGTCGTCTGTTCTTTTTGCATTAAATTTTGCATTGTTTTCTACATATAATTTTTGGCTTGTTTGGCTGTAACTTGGGGTGTATTGACATTCATTTATAGAATGCCAATACACCCTGTTTTGGGAGATAAGCGACAGCCCAATGACAAGCACTGAGATTTTAAATAAAAAGTTGTGGAATTTACTTTGAAATAAAGCTGATTAACATCGTATTCACGAGATGTCTAAATCAATGATGTCTAAGTTAATGAATAAAAAGCGATAATAAAACAATATTTGTGAGATTTTAAGTTCAGCAAAATACACCCACCTTGCTGAAGGCGAGATTCTAACAAAGTTCAATTACAAAAACGAGTCAGGATTTACAAAGATTATCATATAAGCAAAAATGAACCAGAAGAATGGTTTTATTTAATCAGATTCGACAGGCTGAATAAATTTTCCAGCCTTTAAATCCTCATAGGCTTGTAGAATTTCAGCATAAGTATTCATTACAAAAAAGCCTTTGGCATTAATCGGTTCATTCAGCGGTGCAGCGCTCATGAATAAAAACTTACTCTCTCGATGTGCTGTGATTTCAACTTGTTCACCATGACTCGATATCACTGCAAGTGCTTGGTCATCGAGTAGTTCATCTTCAGGACTAAATTCTAAACATCCAGTACGTAAGAAAATCAAGGTACTGTCACCGACTTTGGCAGGAAATACGGTGCTTTGCCCTGCTTTTAAATGAATATCTAACAGCAAAATTGGGCTATGGGTTTTGGCTGGCCCTGTAAATCCTAGATATTCACCTGCAATGACTCGAACAAAACCTGCATCATGTTCTAACTGTACTGTTGGAATAGTCGCTTTTTTTAAGCTTTGATAACGGGCAGGCTTGAGTTTATCTTTTGCAGGCAAATTGACCCACAGTTGTACAATCTCAAAAGCACCCCCTTGTTTAGAAAATTCCTCACTAAACAATTCTTTATGTATCACACCTGATGCAGCCGTCATCCATTGCACATCACCTTCCGCAATGATGCCACCTCCACCAGTAGAATCACGGTGTTCCAACTCACCTTGAAACATGATGGTGACAGTTTCAAAACCTCGATGCGGATGCTCTGTCACACCTTTGCGTAAGTTGCTCGGTTTTAAAAGTCCTGGGCCTAAATGATCGAGCAATAAAAAAGGTGAGACCGTATTTCCTAACTCATGGTGTGAAAAAATGGTTTTTACTGGATGAAAATCCCCAACAGAAAATAAGCTGTCATTTCGGTGGATAAAGGCGAGGGTTTTCATACTGTTTTTATTCTCTCACTCAGAAAAGTATTAACCATAAAAATGTTGTTTAAGGCTAAAACTATATTCTGTTAAATAACGCTGTAACTTTTCAATATCGTTAGTCGGTTGGATGGCTCGTAAATTTAAAGCTTCAATTTTATCATTCAATAATTTTAAAATCTGAGCTTGTTCAATTTCAGGCAATTGTGCTTTTTCTTTCTGCTGTTTTTTAATTTCCAAATAATCTTCTGCCCAATGGCGTAATGGATCATTGGCATTGATTTGTTCAAATAATTGCGTGATCTGCAATTCAGGCATGATTTGCTGTGTTGCCAATTCTGCTGACATCAAACCACGAATCGAATAAAACACTTTTTTATAAGTAAAATTATCAGCGGTTTGCATCACATCCATACCACTTTTAGCAAGAGATAAATAATGATAATACAATGCCTTATAGTCTATTCGTTCCAGTAAACCATCTCTAAACTTTTCCCATTCAGGAAATTGATTGAAATAAATAATATGCGCACGCACCCATTCCAAAACTGTCGGGTTACTTTTCGCCAAAAGCCCAAACATTTTATTCAGGTCAAATGAAACAAAGTCGAAATCACCATCCATGATTTCAATTAAATCACGATGTTTTCGATAGTCATAATATTGTGCTTTAGAAGGTAGGTGAAAACCACGTACATCATAGTCACTGTCTGGACTTGCCATACCCCATAAACGACTACCACTTTCGATATAAAACAGTGGATAGTCATCTCGATCTTTAAATAAGTTTTGAATTTCTTGTTGAATGTTCATTTTGTTCACTTTTTAGAAATTGATTAACTTTAAAAATCAGTAAATTAATAAAAATTCCTAACCTTCCTCATTATATGGATATTTTCTAGTGTCTAGAAAACTTGTATAATTTTGATAATAGAACTCAGCTATCAAATCCAAAATTTCTTTAGAACATTTTTCGTTGAATTTTGCAACTTTTCCTTTTGGAAGCCAATTGTCATACTTTCTTTTTTCAAAATATGTAGAGAGCAAACCAATTCTCCCATCTGGGCAATTACTAATTAAACGACCAAATGCTCTTTCCATCAAACTTGTTGGCATCATATCTTTTTTTATTGTTTCTAAAATTTTTATTTCTCCACTTTCAGCATTAACAATCTGAGCTATCAGTACATCACGCCAAGAATCAGTTGGGCTCTCATCAGATATGATTAAATGCATTACAGCGACATATGGAAAACCAGCTTCCAATAAACCCTTGGCTTGCGAGAACCCATACTCATTTGGAGATTTTTGTTGTTTAACAAACTTTGCTCTAATAACTTTTAGTTCTATGGCTAAAGTTTTAGAAACCAAAAGTTGATCATTTTCATAAGGAATGATTAATAAATCAATGTCACCAGGAGTTATCATTGAAGGTATTAATTTTGAGGAAATCGTAAAAGGGCGAATTAAAGTTCCACTATTTTGCCCCATATTTTCAAAAAACTTCCCCATTAATCTTGAGTAACCTTGTCCATAGAGATATCTATTACATATATATTGTAACCCTAATGCTATTTCATCATCATTATTTACTAGCTTAGCATCTATACAAAAAATTATATCTCCATCTCTTTTTATTAAAGGCTTAACCTTTAGAGGTAAACTATACTCCCCTATATCAATTGACATAAATAAAGCTCTTTATATATTATTTTATGTAAAACAATAATTTATATTTTAATAAAGAGCAATCTGATATTACTCAGATCCGCTCTTTTGGAATAGTTAAAACAATCAGTATCTTATTTCCATCAATCAAGAACACATTGCCTTCTGAAAAGCCTTGGTATTTTTACCACGTAAACATTGATATTCTTTTTCTGTGTCGACACGCTTCCAATCACCATCAACCTTTTTAAAACGATATACGGTGCGAATCGACTTCACAGAATCGTCCATCAAACCTGTTTCTGTCAACTTCACTTCTGCCACAGTTGGCGATTCAACACTATTAAAATACTGACGAATTTCTAAAGTCGACAAATCTTTACGCAAGTCACTACGCTCATCCAACACCTGAGCCAAAGGCGTTCCAGAACCACCGCCCACTTTATTCACTAAATTCTGTGTCGTTGCACAACCTGACAATACTGCTACACATAAAGCAGAAGTTAAAATCAAACGATTCATTGTTATTATTCCCCTATAACAAGAAAAAGGTATTACACATATCATGCAATACCTTTTCACTTTACACTATTGAAACTATGTTTCTATGACAGATTAAATTTTACAAATCAAACAATTTACCAGGGTTCATAATCCCGTTTGGATCGAACACTTTTTTCAACGCTTTCATATATTCAATTTCTTCGGCAGTACGTGTGTACTCAAGATAAGGCTTTTTCGTCATGCCTACACCATGCTCCGCTGAAATCGAACCATCATATTTCTGCACAGTTTCAAATACATACTTATTCACGATCTGACATTTTGCAAAGAATTCATCTTTAGATAAATTTTCAGGTTTTAAAATATTTAAATGTAAATTACCGTCACCAATATGACCGAACCAGCAAATTTCAAAATCAGGATAGTTTTCAGCAACAATACTATCAATTTCTTTAATAAAAGCTGGAACATGCGTGATTAATACTGAAATATCATTTTTATACGGTGTGAACGGTGCAATCGTTTCAGAAATATCTTCACGTAAACGCCATAAACTCTGTACTTGCTCAAGACTTTGACTCATCACACCATCAAGTACCCAACCTTGCTCCATACAATGCTCAAAGATTTCCATCGCAGCATCAATGATTGGTTCATACGGCGCTTCAAATTCAAGCAATACATAGAATGGACATTCTGTTTCAAATGGACGTGGGACATGTCCACGAGCCAAGACTTTCTGCATCGCCAATTCACCAAAGAACTCAAATGCAGTCAAATCAATTTTACTTTGAAAAGCATGTAGCACAGGCATAATCGCATCAAAATCAGGAACGCCCAATACCAAGACTTGTAAATCATGCGGTTGGCGCTCAAGCTTAATTTCAGCTTCAGTCACTAGACCTAATGTCCCTTCACCACCGATAAATAAATGTTGCAACGCATAACCAGTCGCATTTTTAATCATGCCTTTGTTTAAACGCAAAACATCACCTTTACCTGTCACAACAGTCAGACCCAACACCCAGTTACGTGTCATGCCATACTTAATAACTTTAATACCGCCTGCATTGGTACCAATGTTGCCGCCCATTTGTGATGAACCAGAAGAAGCAAAATCAACTGGATAATACATGCCTTGTTCTTCGGCATAATTTTGTAGTTGCTCAGTCACCACGCCTGCTTGAATACGTACCATACGGTCAGCAGGATAGAACTCTAAAATTTGATTCATTTTGTCAAAACTAATGACAATTTCACCATCGGCAGCCACAGCACCCGCAGATAAACCTGTACGACCACCTGATGGTGTAATCGCAACATTAAACTGGTTAGCGAGTTTAACTATCGCTTGTACTTGTTCAGTAGACGATGGAAAAACAATCACTGACGGATTTGGATCGAAATGCTTAGTATGGTCTTTACCCCAATTTTCTAAGCTATCAGCATCGGTTTTGATGCGGTTTTCACCGACAATTTCCGTCAATTGGGTCATTAATTCAGGTGCGATCGTTACTGGAGCATTCATCTTTTGCGGGCCTAGCAAGTAGAAAATAAGGTTGCGGTACTACAACATGCAAAATTTTAAATCAGTCAGTGAAAATTTTTCAGCATTTTTTCAATACCAAAAAGATCAATAATGCTGATTTCAGCAGTATTTTACCGAGTTGACAGCGATGGATAAAGCATAGATTTGCATTGCATGACCCATACGTCATATCCAAAGCATTATTCAAGCACTATAAAAATCAATAAATTAGCAATCTATTTGATTTTTATATAATGCTTATCAGAAATCGTAGATAAAATATCCGCTTTACTATGACAAACGAAATATCTATGGAACAGTGTCTATGGTATCATACTGCGACTAAATTTGGCCTTTGTAGCGGAGCCGTAATGAGCCAACATCTTTCACTACCTAAAGATAAAATTCGTTTCTTGTTGTTAGAAGGCGTTCATCAAAACGCGATTGACACTCTAAATGCTGCTGGATATACCAATATCGATTCCCGTAAAACTGCGCTTGAGGGTGAAGCGTTGAAAGAAGCGGTTAAAGATGCACACTTCATTGGTATTCGTTCCCGTACACAATTAACTGAAGAAATCTTTGAAGCTGCGAATAAATTGATCGCAGTGGGTTGTTTCTGTATCGGGACAAACCAAGTGAATTTAAATGCAGCGATGATTCGTGGTATTCCTGTATTTAACGCACCTTACTCAAATACACGTTCAGTTGCTGAACTTGTACTTGCTGAAGCGATTCTTTTACTTCGTGGCGTACCAGCTAAATCTGCTTCTACTCACCGTGGTGGCTGGAACAAATCTGCTGTAGGTTCGTTTGAAACACGTGGTAAAACACTCGGTATCGTAGGTTATGGCTCAATCGGTTCTCAACTTTCAGTTTTAGCTGAAAGCTTGGGTATGCACGTGATTTATTATGATGCAGTGACTAAATTACCAATGGGTAATGCACGTCAAGTCGGTTCTCTAGATGAACTTCTTGCCAATGCTGATGTTGTAAGCTTACACGTTCCAGATGTTCCTTCTACTCGTAATTTCTTTACTAAAGAACAGTTTGCGAAAATGAAAGAAGGTTCGATCTTCATCAATGCTGCACGTGGTACATGTGTGATCATTGAAGATCTTGCTGATGCGATCAAATCTGGTCACATTGCAGGTGCTGCGGTAGACGTATTCCCGAAAGAGCCTAAAGCCAACGGTGAAGAATTCGTTTCTCCACTTCGTGGTTTAGACAACGTGATCTTAACGCCTCACGTAGGTGGTTCTACCATGGAAGCGCAAGCGAATATTGGTTTAGAAGTGGCTGAGAAATTTGTTGCTTATTCAGATAAAGGCATGACGTTATCTGCTGTTAACTTCCCTGAAATCGCACTTCCATTGACTGAAGGTAAACATCGTTTACTGCACATTCATAAAAACGTGCCAGGTGTTCTTTCTAAGATCAACAACTTATTCGCTGAACATGGTATCAACATTTCTGGTCAGTCTTTAATGACGAAAGGCGATGTTGGCTATTTAGTGATGGATGTTGATGCAACTGCATCTAAAGAAGCACTTGATACGCTGAGCGATGTTGAAGGCACAATCCGCGTTCGTGTATTGTTCTAAGCATCTCTGCTTTAAAAAACCACAGGTATATACCTGTGGTTTTTTTATTGGGTTGTGATCAATAAGGCTAACGCCATTCAGAGCTATTATTTTTCAGTGCAATTCGGTTTTATTGATCAATAATCCATTTAAATATCTTCTCTTAGGCTTCTGTACAAAACACTGCAAGTGTCTTAAGCTCAACAGCGTCAAAATCACATGACTTTTCACTAAAATTGTTTTATAAAATGAAGTCTATTGCCAATATTTTTCTACAAGCTATTACGCTAAACTCCTGAAAGAATGCCAAATTTAAAAGTTGCACCTCATCTTCAAGCTTTAGTTTTACTTTTCATTGCGATGATCAGTATTCAAAGTAGTGGTGCGCTTGCTAAAGTGCTCTTTGAGCATTTTCCTGTATTGACCATTTCCGCTATGCGTCTTTTACTGGGTTCATTAATTTTGGCTGTTATTTTCAAAATTTGGCAAGCCAATTTTAAACAAGTGAGATGGACAGCAATCATCAGTTACGGCATCGCTTTAGCTGGAATGAATGCCCTATTTTACTTATCGATTGAACGATTACCTTTGGGTATTGCCGTTTCGTTTGAGTTTATCGGTCCATTAAGTGTTGCACTGTATCATGCGCGGCAAAAGTTTGATTTTGTTTGGGTGGGATTGGCAATTTTAGGATTGGTTTTACTGTTTCCTTTCGATCAGACTGTACAGCGATTAGACCCCATCGGTATTGCTTTAGCATTAGGTGCTGGTGCATGTTGGGCGCTATATATTGTTGCAGGACAAAAGCCTTCAGGTATTTCAGGTAACCATACGGTTTGTTTAGGTATGTTTGTCGGTATGCTGTGTTTAATGCCGATTGCTCTATTCACAGGCATGCCCGCAAGTGTTTTTCAACCTGCCAACTTTATCTATTTTATCGCTTTAGCTGTATTAGCCAGCGCATTACCTTTTTCTTTGGAAATGATTGCGTTAAGAAATTTAACGGCTTTGAGCTTCGGTACGCTAATGAGTTTAGAGCCTGCTGTAGCGGCATTTTCAGGTTTTATTTTCTTAAATGAACAACTGCTTTGGACACAATGGTTGGCTTTAGCGACAATTATTAGTGCTTCTATTGGCTGTACCATGACAACACAGAAAATGAAAAATAAGTAGCAAATCACCTTTATTGAATAAATATTTAAAAATAAATCACTTAAAGAAATAAAAAAGATAACAAGTAAAGTTAATCCATGACATGAATACTGCATTTGCGTTACTTATGTTTTTAAATACTGCTAAGTCGTCAAGAATTACTGCTCAACCTTAAAGCCAAGTTAGATGGTATGACAAATATGCTAAATTTCGGCGACGACTTGATTAAACTCATGATTATATTTATGACTATAGTCATAAAAGAATTGAAATTAAAAAGATTGAGCCCTGTTCAATTCAGGACTCAATCTTATACCCAATTAAACTGCCTAAAATTCCAAGTTCAGTTTATGAAAGGTATTTTTGATCATTTATTGCAGACTATTATCAAAAAGAAAAATTGGGATAATTTCATTTGGGTTAGGTGTAGATGTGGTATCAAGCCATTCACGTCCCAGATAAGTGACATTATCAACTTGGACTACGCCAGTTAGCGTTCTACTAAAATCACCATGATCAGGCCCTTTCAAAAAGTCAGAAGGTACTGCTATGGTCATTGGTTTGCCATAAATAGCTTCAAACGATAAAGAAACATACTGATTATTACGATCCATCGTTTCCAATGTAACTGTGCATGGCTTTCCGATTAATTTAGAGTCTACCTCCCAATTCCCGTTAGGATCCACAACGGGTGAACCATTGCTAAAACTTGTACAAACGACTGGAAAACTTACAATATCATTTGACTGAATGACTTCCCTTTCTGTTAGACGAATAGCCACATTACCTGTCAATCCAGATATAATCGTTCCTTTATAACGAACCCATTGATTATTTTCGTAGATCAATCCAGTCTGTGCCTCCCAGTCCAATTGATTATCTTGATCCTGAATACCTGAAATTACTCGACCTCCTTCCTTTGACAATGTGAAGTTAATCTGCCCATTCATTTTGCCATGACACGCAATTTCAGCTCCATCTGGAAGTATACACTTCACAAAATTATCCGTCGTTGGTGGACTTAACTCAATAATCACTGTTCCTGAGGTACCCGAGGTTTGGGAACCGATCATAGTGCCAGTTTCATCATTTGCAGACCATTCAATTGAACCATTGGATGGCATGTTAATGACCGTTAAACCTTCTACAGGAAAGTAATTTACTTTTGTAAAAGCTGAACCATCATCGAGTGTAATTTTCGCTGTCACATAACAAGGAACACCTATTCCATTTTGTCGACATTGAACAAAAACCGAACCTGCATTTTCAAATTTAAAATCCCAATTCCATGTCGAAAAGTGATGCACTGTCGCATGAACTGCCAGACCAGTAGGAGACTCACTTGAGGCAACAACTTGTCCTATCCCTTCTTCAATCCATAAGCCTTGAACTTCATCAAAATGCCACATCGGGATTTGCGTACCAACCGTCATTTCCTGATTGTTAATGCGCTTCAACGGTAAATTCATTTGAATATCCGCTGTCTTACCCACTGCAAGTTGTAATTTTTGTCCATCAGCATCTTTAAATGTTGCCGTAATCATTCCTGCACTGATTAACTGAACAATATTCCCTTGCGCATCTCTTGCTACACCATTTGCAGGCATTGCATTTAAGTCACTATTGGTGATATCCCATGGTGTCAACTCCACAGTAACCGCACCTGTTGCAACACGACCATCTGATTTTACAAATGCATTTGCTGGAATGGTAATAGTTGCTCCTAGGTGTCTTGACTCAATCATTTGTGCTACAGAAATATCTTCAATGGGTATAACTTGTTTAATCGCTAAAAGATTTGCTGAAACTGCTTTTAAATTTTTTACTTCATAAACGATAGATTGGGTAATGAAACCTGATTTTTCAAACTTAGCTACAATTTGCTGTGTACCTTGTGGAATCGCCACTTTTAATGCAGCTAATCCATTTGAATCAGTAGTGGCTACTTGTCCCAAAATTGTTACGCTTGCATTTGGAATCGTTGCACCATCGATACTTTGCACTGAAACAGCAACATCTTGAGTTTGCACAGTCCCTTGTTTTATTGTAATTTTCTGAGTTGTTGAACTCGATTGACCTGCCAAATCTGTTACGCTTAACGTAACCGTATATTTACCCGCTGTTGTGTATATATGCTCAATCGTTTTTCCAGTTCCTTTAGAACCATCTCCAAAATCCCATGCATAAACGCTGATTGCGTTACCTTCTTTTGCTTTATAAACAGTAGTTTTAGTTGCATCAAACTTAATCACTTCACCCGAACTAGGTGCTGTCGGACTATATTCAAATTTCGCCGTAGGCTTACAAGCAACTAAAAATAAGCTTAAAAATGCGAAAAGAAACCACTTTATATAGTTTGCTGTTTTCATCATTTATATCCTTATTATCAATACAATTTTATATGTGACTTGCATCACAATTTAATTCTACTGTGTATATATGCTTAACAATAGCTATTTATTTTGTTTTACTTTTAAATTGATGAAAGAATTATTTTTTTTGTATATTGCAATAATGGGTATTACGCAGTAGCCCTATTTTGAACTTAGATCACACAAGACACAATATTTTTTGATTTTAACTAAATTACGATATAGAAAGACGAGGTAACATAAA
>NZ_RAXT01000040.1 GCF_003611475.1 Acinetobacter rongchengensis
TTGTTAATAATACAACTTAGTTACTTTTGAATAGATAGATAAAATAACCACAGTTTTGCTTTTGTTTTATACAAAGATGATTTAGAATATTGCCTCCCTTACCTGCAGGTCGTTATCGCAATGGTGCGAACGTACCGAACAGGTGTTTAAAGAGGTTGTTATGGCTAAGTTAAAAACTCGCCGTGGTGCAGCTAAGCGATTCAAAGCGACTGCTAACGGTTTCAAGCGTAAACAAGCGTTCAAACGCCACATTTTGACCAAAAAATCTGCTAAACGTATTCGTCAATTGCGCGGTTGTGTCATGGTTCACGTAAGTGACATGAATTCAGTTCGTCGTATGTGCCCATACATCTAAGGAGATTATAAATGGCTCGTGTAAAACGTGGTGTACAGGCTCATCGCCGTCATAAAAAAATTCTTGCTCGTGCTAAAGGTTACTATGGCGCGCGTTCACGTGTTTATCGTGTAGCGTTCCAAGCAGTAATTAAAGCAGGTCAATACGCTTACCGTGACCGTCGTCAGAAGAAACGTCAATTCCGTGCTTTATGGATTGCGCGTATCAATGCTGGTGCACGTCAAAATGGTTTGTCGTACAGCCGTATGATCGATGGCTTGAAAAAAGCGCAAGTGATCATCGACCGTCGCGTACTTGCTGACATCGCTATGCATGATTCAGTAGCATTTGCTGCTTTAGCTGAAAAAGCTAAAGGCGCATTGGCTGCTTAATCGTCTTAGATGATTAAAAAAGACCGCTTTTTAGCGGTCTTTTTTATGTCTAGAGTTTATTCTCAAATTCTTATTTTCAAACTATTGTGGAAATTTTTCTAAATGAATTTCCCCAAGACGTCCAAAATACTGCACGTTCTTACCCACAATCCATACAGAATAACCAATACAACCTGCTTGATAG
This sequence comes from Acinetobacter rongchengensis, assembly GCF_003611475.1. Taxonomy (GTDB): domain Bacteria; phylum Pseudomonadota; class Gammaproteobacteria; order Pseudomonadales; family Moraxellaceae; genus Acinetobacter; species Acinetobacter rongchengensis. The sequence continues at coordinate 911 of NZ_RAXT01000040.1, forward strand.
GTTAATGCTTTGAAAAGTGGATACATCACTTGCCCTGACTGTGCCCCTAAAATGGCTTGTTTAACCAGTTGCGCATCAAAATGTGTAGCGATTGAAGCTGCATCAGTCTCAAAAGTATGGCGAATACTTGCCCCATTGGGAAAGTAATAGGTTGTTTCACCGCGTCGATAATCTACTGTGTAGGATTCAACGCCAACAGAGATTAATTGTTGAATTACTTCGCCAAAATGAATTTCTCCTGAATTGGATTGTTCAAATACAGCGCTAATGGTTGAAATTTGTTGTGATGTAAAATCTGTCATTGTTACTGCTCTAACTATTTTGTTTGTGGTATTTATTGGATTAAATTATAGAGTGTCGTTTTCTGCGTCAACAATACCATTTTCGTCAAGTTAGCGAAGATATTTATATTTGGGATGATCTTACTTAAAATTATTTTTTTGAAAGAATATAGAGAAAGCTAATTGCTCCTGCTGTAATTGCTACAAATTTTATAAATTCAAATTTTGAAACTAACCAATACAAACCATAAAATATTGTAAATAAAACAATAATAAAGATCGACGTTATAATAAATGCTCTTGCTGCAGTTATTGGTTGCTCAGTTTTTCTTTGTTCTGCATCTTGTGCCACTTGTATATGATTTTGAATTTCTTCGACATGGATTGATGCTTTTTCCCACTGTTCGAGCTGTTGTTTTTGTAGTTTGGAAAAATGCATCGCTGATTCCATATGATTAGCTGTAAAACAAATGAGCTGAGTGTGTAATTGATTTTTTTGTGTTTTGAATTTTTCAAATAATGCATGTTGTTCTGTGGAATAGAAACGATAGTCTGAATTTTCGTTACGAATGTTAGTAAATGATTTAATACGATCTTCTATGGGGTTCAGCATTTGAATCAAACTAAATCCTAAATTATTGGGCAAAGTATGGCTTGGGAGAAGTGGAATGTTTTGATGATCATAGCCGTTGAAATAAAGATTATTTGTATATTGAAAATTTATTCCTAAGCTAGAAGCGAAATCACTTTGCATAAGATCTATGTGGATATTTTCAATTAAACTATTCCAAGTTAAATTTTGATCAAAAAGATGGCATTCATTTTTCTGAGATTGATTCAGTTCAATTAATGTAAATAAGCCAAAAGTTGGTGTTTGGCTTTGAGATGATGTGGGTGACCAAAACTCACGAGGATCACCAATAGGGCATATCTCTTTAGACGGTTTTTCTTGTTCTATTTGAATCAATGCAAAAGCTTTATTCCAGTTGTTTTTAAATACAGCAACAGGAGCATCATTATTTACAAATTCAAAAGAATGGTGTTTTGTTAATGGTCTATTTGGAAAAATAATACTCAATGGGTAAAGCGAACAATGTTTAAATTGTTGTTCAGCAAAGTGTAAAACTAAGTTGTCAATTGAGTCATAAAGTAAACTATTGGTTTGGAAGTCTCGAACAAGAAAAACATCGCAAGATTGATTGGTCCATGGGTGTGAAATATCGTAATAATTAATTTGCTCATTAAAAAAACGTTCAGCGTTATATTGTAGTCCCCAAATAAATTGCCAATATTGTTTTATCATAACTATTTTAAGTAATTGATTTTAGAAATTGTTATCCCATGATAACGTGTATTAAATTTTAAAATAAGTAGCTTATACGCAAACAATACCATTTTCGTCAAGTTAGCGAAGATATTTATATTTGGGATGTGCATCATCACGTTGAACTGAGTCGAGATTTCCCAATTCACGAGGCTTTATTCTCTAATATATAAGAGCTAATTGAAACATATTGGATTTCAGTAGATACAATAGCCAATACTTAGTAGATTGTTCAACATTTCCAATTGATCCAAGCAGTAGATTTAACTCATCCTATTATTTACGTGCCAATCGGCGAGTGATGGATAATACATCCAATAGCAAACGCTCAGTTTTTAGATTTATAAACGATTCGTGCTGTGCAGTTTGAAATTATGCCGTAGCCAAATTTTATCAATACTGAGGAAGATGAACTTGATTGTGATGATGAATCATGATGATTTAAAACGCTATAAGTCTATAAAATAGAATAAATGCTGAATCTGTACATAAAATCAACATGAAAAGTATAGGTCTTTGGCTGCACGTGAAATAAAGTTAAACTGACAATAAAAATTGGAGTCTAAACATGCGAGTGGAAATTGAAGGTCTACAACAAGGTTCAATCGAAGTAGAGTTACAAATATTACCAAGAATCGGGGAAACACTCAAAGTGATGTATGGTGCGGATGCAGAAGTCAAAGGCGAAGTGACTGGTATTGAACATTATATTAACCAACATGCCAATGAACAGAAGGTGATTTTAACGATTCGACCGCTATTCTAAATGTTGATTATTCTAAAGTTGATAATGTGACGATAGTTTCTTAGTTTAATTTATCAAATTCGATAAGAAAGTAGCTAAATTTAGCTGCTTTTTTATTTGTTAAGTGTTTAAAAGCATTGGCAGAGTTTTAAGAATTGAATAAATGATTCATAAGCCAACTAAAAATTGACAATAAAAATATGAGGGGATTCAAATGATTCGTATTGCAGTAGAAAGTGATGCACAACAAATTGCTGAAGTTCATGTACGCAGTTGGAAAGAAACCTATACGGGGATTGTGAAACAAGATGTTTTAGATGATTTGAGTGTTGCAAAAAGATTGGCGCTTTGGCAACAGATTATTCCACATCGTGACCATCAATTATTTGTATATGAAAAGAATGGAAAGATACTCGGCTTTTTAGATGGTTATTTAAATCCAGATAATGACGTTGCTGAAATTCGAGCATTCTATTTATTGAAAAGTATTCAAGGTGAGGGAATTGGACGTGCGATGTTTGAAAAATTCCAACAGCTCATTCGTCCAGAACATCATCGTAAGATCCGTTTGGAAGTGATTAATAAAAATCCTAGTCGTTATTTTTATGAAAAAATGGGCGGAAAGGCTGTAGGTGAGGAGGATGCGTCTGATCTTGGAGAGGGCATTACTGAAATATTTTATCAATGGGGCATGGATAAAGATCAGAAATAGTCGAAACGGTGGATTGACGGATTGGCTAGCGCATCATTCTGGGATTGTTGTAAATGCTAATTTTGCAACATTTGAACAACATTCTAATTTAAAAGCATTTTTACCCAATACTCAGTAATGTATTCCAGCTAAAGCTTCCTCTGTGGATAAAATTTGGGAGAATTGGGCTGTCTGCTGATGCTGATGGAAGTGCTCACATAGTAATCGCAAGGTCTGAATTTATTTGGTTTTGTATTCATGGACGTGAGACAGCAATAGTTGAGAAACAATATTGCTGTCTAGTTGTACTATTGACTGTGCTTATACTTCAAAATTTTATAATCCAAAATAATAAGCAGCGATACAAATCAAGACGGTGAGAATAATTAAGGTCAAGACGCTAGATTTACCAACCTTATGATCACTGTTTGGTTTTGAGCTAAATGATTGACGTTGTTCTGTTTTTGTATTATCAAACGGTGAGGCAACCACTTTCGGTGTCAATCGAGCAGATTTGTAGTGATTGGCAATTTTAGTCACAGATTTTGCAGTAAGATCATCCAATTTTTGAGAAAAATGACGCAAATTGAGTTGTTCATCAGCACTTAAAGCATGTTCATTTTCATCATAAGGATGCTGTAGTTTTGCTTGGACAAACTGAGACAATGCTTCTAAGCGATGCAGCGTTTCATGGGCATAATCTGCTTGATAATCGGTAGGTAATAATGACAGCTTTTGCCCAACTTTTTCATCGAGTTGTTCAGTCGCACTTAAACCATTATAAGGTAGGTTTTTATGGAGGGGCTCTTGAAAACCTTGGGTATATTTTGTATTGAAAAGCTCATTATCTGTATAAACATCAATATCATCCCAATTGGGTGGTGTTAAATCTTGTTCAATACGTTTGTTGTATTTCGCATTGAGTTCAAATTGCCAAAATACTTCTGAACGGAGTGTCGTTTGCTGAGCAAGCGGTGCTTCATAATCATTATCAGCGCTATACCATTCAGCCAGTTCTTTACCAAAAATCCAAGCTGTCTTTTTTTGGTGGGTGTGACTGACAATAAAATGTGTAATGGGCAGTAGCTCAACATTGGCGTTAGGGTTCTTTTCCTCATTTAGTATTGATGAGAGATGGAGACTCAAACGATGAACCTCTTGTTTTTTAAGACCTTCTAACCAAATTTGAAAATGTTGAGCAAGTAAGTGTTGGCTGAGTAAATCTCGAAAAGCAAAAGTATGCTGATTAAATATGGCATGATTTACCCAGCGATTGAAGCTGAGTTCTTGGGATAAATATTCATTGCCATAACTAACAAGAGCCAGTTGTTGTTTCCAGATTTGATCGAGTGCCATTTGTTATCTATCTCAGCGACATTCGTTTCATTTTATACTTATTATAAATCAGAGTTCTAGCCTTTCATTTTGATTGGTATCGGAAAATATACAATTTATAGGGACAAACTAATGACTAATCATCATTTTGTCGCGGGGAAACTTCATCCAACTGCATAAAAACTGGTAGAATAGCGAGTTATATTATTTTTCTAAATTGTTGCTTTGAGAGTTATTATGTCACTGGAAGCCCTGACCACTGAAGCGCTCGCTGCGATTGCAGCAGCTCAAGACCTTGCTGCACTCGATCAAGTACGGGTGCAATTTACAGGGAAAAAAAGCCAGCTTGCGGAACAATCTAAGGCACTCGGTAAAATGGACCCTGAAGAGCGTAAAGTTCAGGGTGCTGCAATTCATGCTGTTCGTGAAGCGATGAATACAGCGCTTACAGAGCGCCAAGCTGAATTACAAAAAGCTGCGTTAGCACAAAAACTTGCAAGTGAAACAATCGATATTACCTTGCCAGGTCGTGGGCAAACTGTGGGAAGTATCCACCCTGTGACTCAGGTGCAAGAACGTATTTGCCAATTTTTTACTAAAGCTGGCTTTACGGTTGCGACAGGTCCTGAAGTTGAAGATGATTATCATAACTTTGAAGCATTAAACATTCCGGGGCATCATCCTGCACGTGCTATGCACGATACTTTCTATTTTGATGCAAACCATTTGCTGCGCACGCATACCTCAGGCGTGCAAATCCGTACTATGGAAAGTTCTCAACCGCCAATTCGTATTGTCTGCCCTGGTCGTGTGTATCGTTGTGACTCGGATCAAACGCATTCACCGATGTTCCATCAGATTGAAGGCTTATATGTTGCGGAAAATACCAGTTTCGCAGAGCTGAAAGGTTTATTGATTAATCTTTTAAATGAATTCTTTGAGAAAGATTTGAAAGTACGTTTCCGCCCATCTTACTTCCCATTTACCGAGCCAAGTGCTGAAGTCGATATTATGGATGAACGTGGTAAATGGTTAGAAGTTTTGGGTTGCGGTATGGTACATCCTAATGTACTGCAAGCTGCGGGTATTGATCCTGAGAAATATAAAGGCTTTGCATTTGGTTTGGGCGTAGAACGTTTTGCAATGTTACGTTACGGCATCAATGACTTGCGTATGTTCTACCAAAATGATGTGCGTTTCTTACGCCAATTTGCTTAAACAGATTTATACCTCTCCCTGCCTCTCCTAAAAGGAGAGGGGCTCTGTGAAGTGAATGGAGTGAGAAGAGGATTTAAAAATTTAGATTTATAGGTATTGATCAATCCCCCTAAATCCCCCTTTAAAAAAGGGGGACTTTCACTGACAACAATGCAGTGCGAGGCTTTCCCCTCGTTTTAAAAGAGGGGTTAGGGGCGATTAAGGAATGAATGTATGAAAATTAGCGAGAATTGGCTTCGCACGTGGGTAAATCCTGCAATTGATAGTGAAACGCTATCTGATCAACTCACCATGTTGGGCTTAGAAGTCGATGATTTAACACCTGCGGCTAAACCATTTACAGGTGTGGTTGTTGGAGAAGTGCTGACTGTTGAACAACATCCAGATGCTGACCGTTTACGTGTAACCACGGTTAATATTGGCACTGGAGAGCCTTTGCAGATTGTATGTGGTGCACCAAATGTACGTGTAGCGATGAAAGTTCCTGTAGCAACGATTGGTGCGGTGCTTCCAGGTGACTTTAAAATTAAAAAAGGCAAACTGCGTGGTGTAGAGTCACAAGGTATGCTTTGTGGTGCTTCTGAAATTGACCTTGAAGATAAAATTGATGGGCTTTTAGAACTTCCTGCTGATGCGCCTATTGGTATCAATATCCGTGAATATTTAAATCTTGATGATCATGTGATTGATATCAGTATTACACCTAACCGTGGTGATTGTTTTAGCGTTCGTGGTATTGCTCGTGAAATTGGTGTCATTAACAAACTTCCAGTCACAGCACCAGAAATTAAAGAAGTTAGCTCAACGATCACAGATCAAAAGCAAGTAAATGTTGATACAGAAGGTTGCCCACGTTATTTAGGTCGTGTGATTAAAAACGTCAATACCAAAGCAGCAACACCTGCTTGGATGGAGCAAGCCCTTGCACGTTCAGGGATTCGCCAACATAGTATTTTAGTGGATATTACTAACTATGTATTGATCGAACTTGGTCAGCCATTACATGCCTTTGATGGTGGTAAAGTTCAAGGTTCAGTGCATGTGCGTCAAGCGAATACCAAAGAAAAACTGGTATTGTTAAACGATCAGGAAATCGAACTCACTGAAGATGTGATGGTGATTGCTGATGATGAAAAAGCATTGGCAATAGCAGGGATTATGGGGGGCTTATCTTCATCAGTTACAGATGAAACCACTGAAATTTTCCTTGAATCAGCTTTCTTTGCGCCATTGTATATCGCAGGTCGCGCACGTCGTTATGGCTTGCATACCGATGCATCACAGCGCTATGAACGTGGTGTAGATTTTGAATTACCAATGATTGCAATGCACCGTGCATCACAATTGATTCAAGAACTTGCGGGTGGTGAATTTGGTCCAATCACTGTGGCTGAAAAAGTTGAGCTATTGCCAAAACGTGAAGCAATTGAATTAAAACAAGCTCAAGTGGATCAATTGCTCGGTTATCAGGTTGAATCTTCGTTTATTACCGATGCATTACAGCGTTTAGGTTGTCATGTGACTGAAAATGCTGAAGGTGAGTGGACTGTAGTACCGCCATCATATCGTTATGACATGGCAATTTATCAAGATCTTATTGAAGAAATTGCACGTATTCATGGTTACGATAATATTCAAATTAGCTTACCTGTGATTGATGTACAACTTGCAAAACATCAAGATCAGTTTGATCTAAACCAACTTCGTCAAACTTTGGTAACTTTAGGTTATCAGGAAGCGATTAGTTTTAGTTTTGCAGATTTGAAACTCGAAAAGCAGTTAAATTCGTTAGTGAATCCTTTGGTATTGGCCAATCCAATTTCAAGTGATTTAGCAGTGATGCGCTCAACTTTGCTGTCAAGTTTGATTCCATGTGTGCAACATAATATCAACCGTCAGCAAAACCGAGTTCGTTTCTTTGAGTTGGGGCTACGTTTTGATTATCAAAATGCACAATCAATTGATGACCTTAAACAAATACCGACTTTAGCGATGGTTGCTGTGGGTGCTAAACATGCAGAATCATGGCATGGCAAGGCACAGCCGATGGATTTCTTTGATCTTAAAGGTGAGGTGGAAGAAGTATTAGCTGCTGGTCGCGTTAAAGTTGAATATGTGCGTACTGAGCGAGAATGGTTGCATCCTGGTCAATCTGCTGACATTATAGTAGATGGAAAATCAGTTGGTTATTTAGGTCGATTACACCCTTCTTTAGAGGATGCACTAGATTTGGGCATTACTTGGGTTGTAGAGCTCGATCAGTTGGCTGTTTTGCAAACTTATGTATCTAATTTTACAGAATTATCACGATTTCCATCGGTTAGACGTGATATTGCGCTTTTAATTAATGATAAGATTAATGTTAGCGAAATTCAGCAACTTATCGAAAAAACAGGTGGAGCGTTATTGAACTCAACTTGGCTATTCGATGTGTACACCGGTCAAGGTGTTGAAAACGGTAAACGCTCTTTGGCATTTGCATTGTTGTGGCAACATCCGTCACGTACTTTGGAAGATGCTGAAATTAAATCTGGTATGGATAATATTATTCAAGTGTTAGAAAACACTTATCAAGCGACATTGAGGGCCTCATGACAGCATTAACAAAAGCAGAAATGGCTGATCATTTAAGTGAGCTTACGAGTTTGAATCGTCGTGAAGCAAAACAAATGGTCGAGTTGTTTTTTGATGAAATTAGCCAAGCATTAATTGCTGGTGAACAAGTCAAACTTTCAGGATTTGGTAATTTTGAATTACGTGACAAGCGTCAACGTCCTGGACGAAACCCGAAAACAGGGGAAGAAATTCCAATCTCGGCACGTCGTGTTGTTACATTCCGTGCAGGCCAGAAATTTAGACAACGTGTAGGTACAGAGCAAGACGATTAATCTATAATTGTGTTGTGAATAAACCCTGAGTTCTGCTTGGGGTTTTTTTTATGTCTAATATTTATGGGTTAGAAGATTTGTTTAGGGTGGTGTAGGTTTTTATATTCTTATTTTCAAAGCAAAAAAAAGAGAACCAAAGGTTCTCTTTTTCGATAATAATCTAAGCGATTATTAGTGAGCAGCTGAAGCAGCAGCTGTAGCGTCAGCAGCAGCAGCAGTAGCGTCAGAAGCAGCAGCAGTAGCGTCAGCAGCAGCAGCAGAAGCGTCAGCAGCAGCATCTACAGCAGAAGCAGCAACAGCGTCAGCAGCAGCAGTAGCTTCAGAAGCAGCTTCTACAGCTTCAGAAGCAGCAGCGTTTGCATCAGCAGCAGCTTCTTCAGTTTTTTTAGCACAACCAACAAAAGCTAAAGTAGTAGCAACTGCAGCAGCAATAGCGATTTTTTTGAATAACATGGCATCACTCTCATAAATTAAATTGAGACAAAAAACCCAAGTTAGCCTGTTTTTTGCTTTTTGCATGGGCAGCCTAACTGGTATGCGAATATGCTATCACTGCGCATTTTGAATTGCTACTGGTTAAAGAAAAAAAACTGATGAAATTGATGAAAAATTGTTGTTTTTTTAACAGAAAATTACAATTGATTTGTGTTTTTAGATGGGTTTGTCGATAAATAACTTATTAAAAAACATAGAATTTATTTATCAGTGATTTTATTATTCAATTGCTTGCAATGTTGAGTAACAGGCTAAAGCAGCATTTGTATATTTATGTAAAAAATGTCAACCCAATAAAAAGCTACCTTTTTAGGTAGCTTTTTATGTATTTATTGGCTTAGTTTGCAGCTTTGCGCTTCATTTGATCAAAGAAATCATCATTGGTTTTGGTTTCTTTCATACGATCAAGTAAGAACTCCATTGCAGCGAGTTCATCCATAGGGTGAAGCAGTTTACGCAGAATCCAAACTTTACGTAAGTTTTCTTCGCTCATGAGACGTTCTTCACGGCGAGTACCTGATTTCTTGATGTTCATAGCTGGGAAGACACGTTTTTCAGCAATACGACGATCAAGCGTGATTTCTTGGTTACCAGTACCTTTGAATTCTTCATAGATCACTTCATCCATTTTACTACCTGTTTCAATTAAGGCTGTAGAAATAATGGTGAGTGAACCACCTTCTTCGATATTACGTGCAGCACCAAAGAAACGCTTAGGACGTTCTAGAGCATGTGCATCGACACCACCTGTTAAAACCTTACCAGATGAAGGAACAACAGTGTTGTAGGCACGTGCTAAACGAGTAATAGAATCGAGTAAAATCACGACATCTTTCTTGTGCTCGACTAAACGTTTTGCTTTTTCAATCACCATTTCAGCGACTTGTACGTGACGAGCAGGTGATTCGTCAAAGGTAGATGCAACCACTTCACCACGAACAGTACGTTCCATTTCCGTTACTTCTTCAGGACGTTCGTCAATCAGAAGCACAATCAAGAAACATTCAGGATTGTTACGTACAATAGATTGAGCAATGTTCTGTAATAACATCGTTTTACCCGCTTTTGGCGGTGCCACGATAATCGAACGCTGTCCTTTACCGATTGGAGCAACGAGGTCAACTACACGTGCAGTTAAATCTTCAGAAGAACCATTCCCTAATTCCATAACCAATTGTTCAGTAGGGAACAGTGGTGTTAAGTTTTCAAATAAGATTTTATTGCGAGAGTTTTCAGGTGTGTCGTAGTTAATTTGATTCACTTTTAATAAAGCAAAGTAACGTTCGCCTTCTTTTGGTGGACGAATCGTACCTGTAATGGTATCACCAGTACGTAAGTTAAAACGACGGATTTGTGATGGACTCACATAGATATCGTCAGGGCCTGCAAGGTAAGAACCAGCAGCAGAGCGTAAAAAGCCGAAACCATCAGACAAAATTTCAAGAACACCATCACCAAAAATTTCTTCGCCGTTCATTGCATGACGTTTTAAGATGGCAAAAATGATGTCTTGCTTACGGTTACGAGCCATTCCTTCTAGGCCCATAAACTCAGCAATTTTAATGAGTTCGCCGATCGGTTTTTTCTTGAGTTCAGTTAAATTCATAGATGATCAGATTGAATAAGGATGTGTGGAACACAGATAAAAAAGAAGCAAAAGTCGTCCGCAGTGCAATAGGTGAGTTGAAACTGTGTGTGAACAATAGCAAACTCAGAATCTATATAGTTGTTTCGAGGAGAAATATGTAAAACAATTTCTGTTGCCGAGCGGCGATCTTATGTGTTGTCTTTTAAGAAACAGGAAGATAATCCTAATGTTCCTTGAGCATGGAATATAAGTGAGATCAATAGATTTGTCAAATTATAGTCAAAAAAATACGCTAGAAAATCTAACGTATTTTTCTTTTACATCCGCTTGTACAGCTAAATTGAAAAAATTAAATATTTTCTTCAATAAAAGCCGTTAATTTTGATTTAGGTGCAGCACCAATTTGTTGAGCAACCACTTCACCATTTTTAAACATCAGTAACGCTGGGATATTACGAATATTGTAATTTACAGCTGTTGCTTCACATGCAGTAACGTCAACTTTAACGATTTTAACTTTACCTTCGTATTCGTTCGACAGAACTTCAAGTACTGGTGCAATGGCTTTACATGGCGCACACCATCCTGCCCAGAAATCTACAATGACAGGGATGTCAGATTTAAGTACGTCAGTTTCAAAGTTTTCGTCAGTCGTGTTTACGATATTGCCAGACATGGAATATGCTCCAAAAAATATTTTAAAGATGAATCTTCTATAAATATAAGTATTACATAGTCATCTTTAACAATGTAGGGGGATGCGTAAATTTTCAGACTTTATTGTAAATTTGTCCAATTGGAGCTGTCGATATTTACAATCGGATCCTTAGTGGAAACAATTTAAATTGTCACATAATTGTCATAAATGTTGAAAAAATAATGCCTCAGTAAATTGTCTAAATAAATGGCTTTTAAAAAGCGTGTATGTGAATTAATCTAAGCACACATCTGTATGAGTTTGTATAAATAATGTCTGATTTTTTGATTGATGAAGAATTACTTGCTGCCATCGATATGGGGTCGAACAGTTTCCATTTAGCGATTGCTCGTGTGGATCATGGTGAAGTTAAAAAAGTTGCTTCTATGTCAGAAAAGGTTCAGCTTGCTGCTGGATTGGACGAAAATAAAAACTTAACAGAAGCCGCGCAACAACGTGGTTTGGCATGTTTAGCTCGTTTTGTTGGGCGTTTAAGTTCGGTACAACCAACTCGCTTACGTATCGTTGCGACCAATGCTTTGCGTCAAGCGAAAAATGGTCAGGAATTTATTCAAAAAGCAGCAGAAATACTTCCTAAACCGATAGAAATTATTGCAGGTCGTGAAGAAGCTCGTCTAATTTATTTGGGCGTTTCGCATACGATGGTAAACAGTGGTCGTCGCTTGGTGATTGATATTGGCGGTGGTTCGACTGAGTTAATCATTGGTGAAGAATTTGAGCCTATTCATACAGAATCATTACAAATGGGCTGTGTTGCATTTACTAAAGCTTATTTTTCCGATGGTGAAATCAATTCTAAAGCTTTTGATAAAGCGGTAGTGGCAGCGCGTAAAGAGTTATCTTCAATTGCCAATACTTATAAAGCAGCGGGTTGGGATACTGTAGTGGGTTCAAGTGGTACGATCAAAGCCTGCCGACAAATTGCAGTCAATATGGGGTGGAGTGATGCTCAAGAAAATCTTACCCGTGAAGGCTTAGATAAACTAAAAGATAAAATGCTGAAATACAAACATATTTCAGATATGGAGTTTGATGGTTTAAAAGAAGATCGTCGTGCTGTTTTACCCGCAGGCTTAGCGATTCTATATGCTGTTTTTGAAGTTTTAAACATCGATAAATTAGTCTATTCAGATGGTGCGTTACGTGAAGGGGTCATGTACGACTTGTTGGGACGTTTTCAGCATGAAGATATTCGAGATCGTAGTGTTCAGGCCATGATGGGGCGTTATGGCGCAGACACGAAGCAAGCGCAGCGTGTGGTCGAGACCGCACAACATTTATTTGATGGTGTTGCACAATCTCTGAAACTCAGCAGTGATGATAGTGATTTGTTACGCCGTGCGGCTTATTTACATGAAATTGGTTTAGCGATTAGTCACAGCGGTTATCAAAAACATAGCGCTTACTTATTACAGCATTCAGACATTCCCGGCTTTTCACAAATTGATCAAAACCATTTGTCACATTTGGTCGCTCATCATCGTCGAAAATTACGTGGTGATGCCAAAATAGATGTGCTTAAAGTCGGTGGACACAAGCTTATTTATCTCTGTTTATTACTTCGTCTCGCAGTTTTACTCAATCATAGCCGTAGCGATGAGATGCTTCCTGCCATTGAATTGACTGTAGATAATGAGCAACAATGGCAACTCAGCGTTTCTGGCGATGCCAAACAATGGCCGTTGCTCGTTGCAGATTTGCATGATGAGCAGGTGCAATTTAAGCATTGGGACATTGAATTGAATATTCAGTCGGAACAGTTTATCGATTAACTAAAAGATTTTGTGGTGATTGAATTGTATAAGCCATTTGATATCACAAAATTCTAAACTTCCGATGGGTAAGCCATCGGTGAATTAGGGATAATACTCGACTCATGAAAAATAAAGCTGCTCAGTCTAAAGCTTGGAAAACGGTTCAAATTGCGCGTCATCCTGAACGTCCGCAATTTTTGGATTATGTAGGCGAAATTTTTACAGAATTTGATGCTTTGCATGGTGATCGTTTGTATGGCGATGATGGTGCAATGGTTGGTGGATTAGCGCGTTTTAATGGTCAACCTGTGATGATCGTAGGTCAGCACCGTGGTCGTAGTACACGTGAAAAATTACAACATAACTTTGGGATGAGTAATCCTGAAGGTTATCGTAAGTCTCAACGTTTATTAGATATGGCAGAACGCTTTAATTTACCAGTATTTACCTTTATTGATACGATGGGCGCATATCCAGGTGTGGGTGCGGAAGAACGTGGTCAAGCGGAAGCGATTGCAACCAGTTTGGCACAACTTTCTAGCTTAAAAGTGCCTGTTATTGCGACTGTTTTAGGTGAGGGTGGTTCAGGTGGTGCACTGGGTATTGGTGTGGCAGACCGTGTGGTTATGCTTTCACACAGTATTTACTCGGTAATTTCACCTGAAGGTTGTGCTTCTATTTTATGGAAAACTGCTGAAAAAGCAGAACAAGCCAGTGAAGCATTGGCATTAACAGCAGACAAGTTGCAAGAAATCGGCATTGTTGAATATGTTGTTGATGAAGGTGAGGGTGCACATTTACATCCATTTGAAGTTATGGAAAAACTCAAAGATGTGTTAAAACAAGCGCTTGATGAATTACAGCCAATGAGTGCAGAAGAACGATGCGAAGCACGTTACCAGCGTTTAATGAAGTTTGGCAGCGACAATTTAGGGCTCGCTTCTTAAAGCAATATTCGCAATTTTCTGAAAATACACACTTTTTAATCGGATGTAGCGGTGGCATGGATTCTATGCTATTGCTACATTTGATGGCTCAACTTTTCCCTCAGCGAATACGTGCAATTTACGTCAATCACCAATTACAAAAAGCCAGTGATACATGGGCGGATTTTGTTTTACAGCAATGCTTAACGCTTAATATTCCTTATATTATTCAAAATGTTCAAGTTGCAAATGGCAATCTTGAAAATCAAGCCCGTGAAGCCCGTTACCAAGCTTATCGACAGCATTTACATGAAAATGAAGTGTTGGTTCTTGCACATCATCAACAAGATCAAGCTGAAACGGTGATGTTACGACTACTTTCTGGAGCAGGTGTTTCAGGCTTATCTGCAATGCAAATTGTAGATCATCGACTTATCGATCAACAAAAAATAACGCTATGGCGTCCTTTATTGGATCTTTCGCGTGAGCAGATTTGCCAATGGGTAGAACAATTGGATATTCGCTATGTGGATGATCCAACCAATCTGGATACTCAATATGATCGAGCATGGTGTAGGCATGAACTTTGGCATATTTTGCAAAGCCGTTATCCCAAAATGCAACAAGCTTTGGCTCGAACCAGTTATTTGATGCAGGATGCCGAGCAGATTCTGAATGAAGTTTTAGTTGAGGATTTAGCGTTTTGTGGTGATGCTGAACAGCTTGATTTAAATAAATTTCAACAACTTTCACAGGCTCGACAACGTCAACTTTTATCTGTTTGGATGAAAGGGGACCATACCTATCGCCCTGCATTTGATATGGTCAATCGAATTTTTGAAGAGGTGATTGATTCAAAAGTAGATTCACAAGCCGCATTGCAGTGGAATCACTTTTATTATCTACGTTATCAAAACTATTTATATCGTATTGAAAAAGATAAATATTTAGCTTCAAAATCAACGGAGCAACAGTTAGAGCAACAATTGATTTTGCATCTTAAAGATGAATTAGATTTAGCATCAGGTATATTTATCATCGAAACGGCTAAAATGGGTCTGTCTTTTGCATTGCTGGATTGTAAGTTGACGTTAAAAGCACGTTTGGGCGGTGAGAAAATTCACCTCTATGGCAGAGTTGGGGCTTGGCCACTGAAAAAAGCCATTCAAGAAGCACATATTTTTCCTTGGATGCGTCATACAATTCAAATATTAAGTGTAGATAATGTTATGCTTGGTGTTTTTACACCAAAAGGATTTTGGTTGGCGCAATCTCAATATTGTGAAATAGGTGGATGGCAACCAAATTTAATCTCAGCGTTAAAAAATAAGGTCGAGTGTGATTCATGAGTGCAGTTCTCAATTGTAATATTACTTTTATTGGTGGTGGGAATATGGCTCAAGCCCTGATTGGAGGTTTGATTAGTCGTGGTTTACCTGCAACGCGTATTACAGTTTCAGACCCTGTAGAAAGTGTGAGACAGTTACTGCTCGAAAAAGATGTACATGTCACAGATGATAATGCTGCGGCAATAAAACATGCAGATATTGTTGTTCTTGCTGTGAAGCCACAAGTTTTAGGTACGGTACTTAAGCCACTTCATGGTTTGTTTGATGGTAAATTAATCATTTCGATCGTGGCTGGTGCTGAAATTAAAACCATTTCAGCATTAACTGGAAATGATCGTGTGGTTCGTGTGATGCCAAATACACCTGCTTTAGTTCAAACGGGTGCGCATGGTATATTTGCATACGATGCTGTTGAAACGAAAGATCGTGAACTTGCGACGCAAGTACTTGCTGCTACGGGTTTAACGATTTGGGTGAGCTCAGAAGCTCAAGTCGATGCTGTTACCGCAGTTTCAGGTTCTGGCCCTGCATACTTTTTTTATATGATGGAAAGTATGATCCGTGCTGGAAAAAATATGGGACTCGATGAAAAAGTAGCAACAGCATTGACATTGCAAACTGCTTTAGGTGCAGCCCAAATGGCGATCACCAGTTCGAATTCTCCTTCAGAATTACGTAAAAATGTAACTTCGCCAAATGGAACGACCCAAGCGGCACTTGAAGTATTTGATCGTGCTCAAATTTCACAAAATATTCAAACAGCTTTGGCTGCTGCACAAAAGCGTAGTCAGGAATTGGCTCAAGAGTTAAGTGACAGTATTAAATAATTAATTGAATTTTTAGGAACGTTCCAATATGGGTGCAAATTCTGCGCAGATTTTTGGCATTATTATTAACGTAGCGATTTTGCTCGTATTCTTCCGTTTTTTAATGCAATTGGCGATGGTGAGTCCATATAATCCTGTGGTTATGTCGACAGTAAAAGCAACGAAAATTGTGGATGTGTTTAGTCGCATTTTTCCAACACTTGGCAAAGGTCGTGTCAATACGGCTGCTCTAGTATTGGTGGTGGTTTTATATTTACTTAAAATTTTTGGCATGATGTATTTGCAAGGGGCAATGCCAAATAGCCCTGTACATTTGCTGATTCTGACTTTTGTCACCATGATTCAGGATTTAATTCGTTTCTGTCGTTATTTAATTTTTGCAACAATTATTTTAAGTTGGGTGGTGATGTTTACGCAATCTAGATCGCCTTATATTGAAGTGATTCAAGAGCTTGCAGAACCATTGTTAGCACCGTTCCGTAAGATTATGCCGAATATGGGAATGATTGATTTATCTCCAATTTTGGCATTCCTTGCGTTGTATATTGCAGAAATTTTGATGAATGAAGTTGCCAAGGTTCTATTAACAGGTCTTTAATCTGTTGATTTAGAATTGGAAAAGGACTCGGTTGAGTCCTTTTTTATTTGCTTGGAAAGTTGTTCTGATATGAGGTTTTTAAAAGCACCTCCATCCCAACCTTCCTCCTGATAGGAGGAAGGGGCTAAAGCAATTTACAGGCTTTTTTTAGGGTTTAAAGCACTGAATAGGTTATATTACTTTGTAGCGTTCTTTTAAATATCAATTGTCAGACTGTACTGATATTTTGCAAAAACGTTGAATAATAAAAAAGTGAATGATATGAAATTTGAAACTAATAATCTAAATGCTGAGTTTTATTTAGCATCACTTGCTCTAGGCATTTTAGAAGCAATGAAGCAGGGTGTTGTGCATCCAGATATCGGGATTTGGTCATTAGGAAAATTACAATCTTCGCAACAATTTGAAAATTCTTTATTTTTATCTGAGGATTTGAAATATGTGATTGGTTGTCTTGATGAGATTGATGTATGGACAAGTTTAGATCCACAAAATGGTTTAGAAAAACAACTAATAATGATTGATGAATTGAGAGTTAAGTGTCTGAAAATTTTAAAACATTTAGATTATAAAGAAATGAATTTAAGTATAGAACTATCAATGGATGAGTATGATTTAGATTAATAATATCGTGCGTTACTTGATGAAAAAATCAGAGATATGTTTGGTAAAAAGATTCTTTTAAAAGCACCTCCATCTCAACCTTCCTCCTGAGAGGAGGAAGGGGCTTAATACATAAGGCGTTTAAAGCGCTTAATGCGCTTCATCCCAATTGTTACCTTTACCGACTTCGACCACTAAAGGTACAGATAAGGTCACGACTTTTTGCATCACTTCTTGGATTTGTTCAGCCAGTTGATCTGCAATTGCTTCATCAACTTCAAAGACCAATTCATCGTGCACTTGAAGTAAAAGTTTAGCCTGATCTTGCGGTAAGATTTTATCGACTTCAATCATCGCCATTTTAATGATTTCAGCCGCAGAACCTTGCAGTGGTGCGTTAATCGCTGCACGTTCTGCACCTTTACGTACCATCATATTTCGAGCATCGATATCTGGCGTGTATAAACGACGACCTGTAATCGTTTCTACAAAACCTTGTTCCAAAGCCACCTGACGAGTACGTTGCATGTATTCATAAATACCCGGATAGCGATGGAAATATTGCTTAATATAGTTTTGTGATTCTTCACGAGTAAAACCAAGTTGACGAATCAGACCAAATTCAGACATGCCATAAAGTAGGCCGAAGTTCACGGCCTTCGCTTGACGACGTTGATCATGAGTCACATCTTCAAGTGCAACACCTAACACCTCTGACGCTGTACGACGGTGTACATCCTGACCATGTTTAAAGGCGTCAACCAAAGCATCGTCTTGTGAAAAATGTGCCATTAGACGTAATTCAATTTGCGAGTAATCGGCAGCAAGCAGTACACGCCCTTTTGGTGCAATAAAAGCCTTACGAATTTGACGACCAATTTCCTCACGAACAGGAATATTTTGTAAGTTTGGATCGGTAGAAGATAAACGACCTGTCGCTGTTAAAGCTTGGTGGTAGCTGGTATGTACACGATGTGAGTCTGTATTGGCTTGTTTAACCAAAGCTTCTGTATAGGTGCTTTTGAGTTTGGTTAAACCACGATACTCAATAATTAATTCAGTAATCGGATGGTCGATTTTTTCTAAAACAGCTTCAGAGGTGCTGTATTGTCCAGTTGCAGTTTTCTTACCGCCTTTTAAGCCTAATTTTTCAAATAATACTTCGCCGACTTGTTTAGGCGAACCGACATTGAATGATTCACCTGCAATTTCAATAATTTGATTTTCTAGGCTTTGAATCGTTTCAGCAAAATCTACACTGAGCTGATCAAGGAAACTTAAATCGAGTTCAATCCCATTTTCTTCCATGCCGGCCAAAACACGGGCAACAGGCATTTCGATATGATGCAAAATACCGCTAAGCTCAGGAATTTCTTTTAGCTTACGGTCTAAAACTTCATAAAGACGATAAGTCACATGCGCATCTTCCGCGGCATAATGTGCTGCTGTTTCGAGTTCAATTTGATTAAAGGTTTTCTGCTTTGCACCTTTACCTGCAACTTGTTCATAGGTCGTGGTTAAATGACTTAAATAGACACGTGCAACATCATCCATACCATGACGCGTTGCAACTGAGTTCAAGACATAAGAAGCCAACATGGTATCAAAATACCAACCTTGTAAATGAATGCCATGATTTTCAAAGATATGTGCATCATATTTTAAATGATGTCCAATCTTTTCAATTTTTGGATCTTCTAAAATGGGCTTAATTTGTTGGAGAATGATGTCACGATTCAATTGCTCAGGCGCACCTTCATAATCATGCGCTAAAGGAACGTAATAAGCATCGTTGGCATCGAAAGCAACAGAAAAACCCACCATTTCAGCAATACGATAATCTAAGCTCGTGGTTTCAGTATCAATTGCAAAACGCTTTTCAGTGCTTAAGCGTTGAAACAACTTGTCCCAATCGGCTTGGCTTAAAACCGTATGGTAATTGGCATCACCTAAGCGATCATCAACACTGCTGCTGGTTGCATGGTCAGTGGTAACTTCTGCATCAGCGGCTTGTTCTGATTTTTCAATTTGCTTAGAGGCTTGTTGATAAGTGCCATTATTGGGATTATTCGGGTGATCTAAAGACTGCAATTGGTTACGAAATTCAAGCTCAGTATACAAATTACGTAATGCGTCTACGTCAGGATCGCACAGTTTTAAATCCTCATAAGTGAGATTCAAATCCAAATCGATGATAATACTTGCCAGTTGATGATCAAGGGCAATTCCTTCAACATTGTCTTTGATGCTTTGACCCACTTTGCCTTTAATGTTATCGACATTTTCTAAAATGCCACCAATTGAATCATACTCATTTAATAGCTTAGCGGCAGTTTTTGCACCTACACCTGGAACACCACGAATACCATCTGAAGCATCGCCCATCAAGGTTAAATAATCGATAATTTGGTCAGGACGCACCCCAAACTTTTCAATAACACCAGCAATATCCATTGGCTTATCTTTAAAGCTGTCTTCAAGGGTGACTTTTTCAGTCACCAACTGCGCCATGTCTTTATCACCTGTTGAAATCAGGACTTGATAACCTTCTTTTTCAGCTCTTTTCGCCAATGTACCGATGATATCATCTGCTTCTGCACCGGGTAGCATATGTAAAGGAATACCCAAGGCACGAATTAAGGCATGCAAATACGGAATTTGTTGAGCAAGCTCATCGGGCATACTTGGACGATCACCTTTATAAATCGGTGAAAGTTCATGGCGGAAAGTAGGTTCTGGGGTGTCGAAAATGACAGCCATATGCGTTGGTTGAACACGACGCATCAATTTTTGAATTGCAGAAATTGCGCCACGGATTGCATTGGTCTGTAATCCAGTTGAAGTTGTTAATGGTGGGAGTGCATGAAAGGCACGAAATAAAAAGTATGACCCATCGACCAATACAAATGGTGGCATGGCAATTTCTCTAATTGATTAAACTGGGTATAGTGTACATTGAAAATACCTAGAGCGACTAAAGGGCGTTGCGAATAAAAACAATGTAATCTGATGCATGCTATAAAATGTATAAATAATTTGATCATTCGTGATGTAAATCTATAAACATACGAGTAAGGGAATTCATGCATTCACAACAAAAAAACAATGGCGATCAGAATTTTAATCATAGTACTGGCACTGTAAATCGCTATGACTGGCTTGCAAAATTAAATCTGTTGGCACTTGCAGGATTTGTCTTGGGTTTTCTTGTTATGGATGAGCAAGGATGGATTTGTGGAATAGGGGTATTTTTCTGTTTTATTCTTATTTTTGTGTTTAGAGCATTGGCTGAACAGCAAGCCATGATCCGTTTTCAGCAAAGACAGATTCAAGATTTACTTGCAACACAGAAGCTTAATCAAATAACTGAAAATGTGTCTCATGGTGTGACCGTAAATGCTGAACATATGGATCAAGTCCAACTGAATGATAAGGTGGAGGATTTATCAACACAGACAGACTCAATACAAACAACAACAGCAACTTCATTCGATAACTATTCTAATAACATTGATCATATAAACAATCCTAAATTAGCAGCAACTGATTTGGATATGTCGCAAGGGCATACGCAGGCTCATTTATCCAAAGACATTGATTTTGCATCTTCTGCGTTAGATACATCAGCACCATTCAATCCTGATTTCGACATCAACAACAATTCAGATTCGCAACAAAAACAACAATCCTTATCCAAAGATAGCCAATTAAAAGACAGTGATCTTCTCAAAGATTTAAAAGGCATGACTTCTTTATGGAGCGCTTTTGTTGAGTGGTTTAAAGGGGGCAACAGTATTGTTCGGGTTGCGATTATTATCCTGCTTATTGGGATCATTTTATTACTGCGTTTTGCAAGTGAATATTGGCAACCGACTTTAAGCAGTAAAATGATTGGGATTGCTGTTGCGGGCACAGTCATGACCGTGATTGGTTATCGACTCAGACATAAGCGTTATGGTTATGCGATTAGTGTGCAAGGTGCTGGGCTAGGCATTCTATTTTTAGTGCTATTTAGCGCATTTAAATTGTCTGTGATCACTTCGATCGGGGTGAGTTATGCTTTACTGATCATTTTATTGGCAATAACTTTACTTTTAGCATTACGACAAAATGCTTTAATCCTTGCTTTTATTGCGTTGGGAAGTGGTTTTGTTGCACCTTTTATTTTAAATACAGGAAGCAATAATATTCCTGCATTATTCAGCTATTATTTGGCATTAAATATCGCGCTTGCGGTAATTGCGTTGTTTAAACCATGGCGAATTTTAAATACGGTTTCGCTGTTGGCGACCTTTGGAGTCGGTGGTTTAAGTATTTGGATGAAAGCACAGCCTGAACAATATGCGGTGCTAACACTTTTAGTTTGGTTACATTTTGCTTTATATCTGTTTATTTCTATACGTTATAGCCTAAACATTGCTAAATATAAAATTGCTTTCAAAAATATAGCGTTAATTGATACAGGCTTAATTTTTGCGACGCCATTTATGGCTTTTACCCTATATGCAGGACTGGTTTATCACAGCGCAAGTCGTTTGAGTTTCGCGAGTGCTGTACTGGCATTGGTTTATTTTGCCATCGGTTATGCGTTACATAAAAAATATCAATCACTGACTTTGTTGATTCAAAGTTTCTATGGTTTAGGACTGACGTTTCTTGCTTTGGTTTTACCTTTTGCATTGAATGCACAATGGACAAGTACAGGATGGGCAGTTCAAGCACTGGCTTTGATTTGGATTGGTTGCCGTCATCAGCTTAAAAATAGTGTGTTGTTTGGTCTCGTTTTATTGGGCTTAAGTACTGGCGCTTGGTTTAAAAGCATTTTTATCGATGAGAATATCAGCTTAATCGCAGTCACATTCCTGAGTATCGCATTGATGCTGAGTCTGTATATCTTCTATACCCCTCAGTTGAATGAATCGGCTTCAAAGCATAGTCTTACTGAACATGAGCAATCTGACGTTATTCCCCAGACTGGTCTCAGTTCACAGATGAAATCTACGTCAATGTTCAAAGCATTGATTGAAGCCACTCAAGTCGTTTGCTTTGTTGCATTGCAGTTGGTCATTCTCAGTTATAGCAGTACTTTGTATCGAATGGATTTACTCGATCACAATGCAATATTGATGTCGCTTTTGACTGTGGTTGCAACAGTGATTGCATGGCGAATACATCAGGTACAACAACAGATTTTAGCAGCGGTTCAGTTGTTTGCAGGTTGTGGTTTATTTTACTTTGCCATGGTACCTGTGATGTTGTGGCAGGCTGATATCGTTTCATTGTGGTGGACTGTTCAAGCTTTAGTCATGGTGATATTCACCAGTCGTTATGCGGTTGTAGCTTTAAGAAATTTTGCATCAATTATTCTATTCTCAAGTGCATTAGCGGTCGTTGTTGCGATTTTCAATGAAGATCCACTACGTTATTTTGCAGCAACTGTATTGATCTGTAGTTTGGCTGTTTCAGCATATTGTTTAAGATATAAAACTCAACCTACGGCAATGTCAACAGATCGTATCTTTGCTTGTATTAGTTTGCTTATTTCATTCCTATTTACGCCGTATTTGGCTTATCAACTGTTTGATGCGCTGTCATGGGAATTACGCAGTATTACATTACCAATGTTATTGTGGTGGGGTGTATTAACAGTTATTTATCGCTTTAAGCAGCGTGTACTGGATCAGGTTTGGTTGTTTTTTACGGTTGGATTGTTATTTATCAGTGCAGTGGAAATCGCTTTGGTGAGCCTACTTGTGGTTGATGACTTTCAGTTTTGGGCAATTTCCACTCAGTATCATTTATCGATGCTGATGACAATTGTGATGTGGTGTGTTGCATTTATCTTTGTTTTAAACGTATTTACGGCACAACTCAATCGAGTATTCACGCAATTTCTAATGTTGATTGCTGTGTTACTTTTAGCAATATTTGGTGGTTTGATTGCACCGAATGCGCCGTCTTTTATACCCCTGCTTTTATTATTTCCAATCGTCGTGTTACTCGCATCTTTGAAAATTAAAGCATTACAATTCTTACAAGAGTATTGGATTGGTAACTTTACCATTGTAGGACTTGCTTTAGTTAGTTTATGGATCGTTAGCCTGTTTCATAATGGGAATTGGAATCTAAGTTATGTGACCTTGTTGAATCCAATCGATATTTTGAGTATCGGTTTATTTATTATTCTCATCGTTGCAATGAAGCTGATATTGGAAGGGCAACAGCGTAACTTGCAAATAGTCAGTATGGCTGTGGTCATACTCACGGGTTTGATGTTGATCAGTAGCATCCTGTTGCGTAGTTTACATCACTATTTACAACTGCCTTATTGGTCAATTGAAGCGTGGCAAAATGGAACGGTTCAAGCCAGTTTAACGATTTTATGGGTGGTTTTAGCCCTTATTCTAACCACATTTGCAAGTAAAAAAGCCTTACGCTATGTATGGATGATTGGTATAGCAGTATTGGGATTGGTGATTGTTAAATTAATTTTCTTAGATTTATCACATACACATACCATTACTCGAATTGTCTCGTTTATTGGAAGTGGTTTGGTGATGTTGGTGATTGGTTATTTTGCGCCGTTACCACCTGCACCTAAAGATTCAAGTATTGAAAAATAAGGCTTAAAGTGTTTCTTGAAATGGTATTTTTGCAGAGTGTTTCGTTTTAAAGATTGCTATTTCTGAAAGTAAAGAGCCCTATTTAAATATATATAATGCCAGTCAGTTAAGAGTAATTTAGTCGGTACTCATCTAAGAATCTCCCCTAACCCCTCTTTAAAAAGAGGGGGAACTACTGAGAATTTAAAATAATTTTAGATTCTTGGTACCCCCTCCTTTGAAAAAGGAGGGTTGGGGAGGATTTAAAAAGGCTTAACTGATCAGCATTACTATTTAAATATATAGGGCTCTTTACAATTGCTAAACCATGATTGTTTTAAAATAAAGTCTAATCACCATCTTTATTAGACCTTATAGCTGCTTATCCTGTTTTTTCTCGAGTTTTAAATCTTGAGCATTGGCATAGTTATCAATATCACCATTGCTAGATGTTGCTGTAGTCGGTATTGGACGATCTACAAAGCCAATTTTAGGTACAGCGATTTCAATTTTACTTTCCACAAAGCGATTTCGAATAAATTCGTGGATTTCATCTTTGACTTGTAAATAATTCTCTTGTTTACACCACAGGGCAAACAGGATTTCAATAGACGATTCGCCAAAGGCAGAAACAGTGACATGGGGTTTTGGATCGGCCAATACTAATGGATAAGCATTTGCAATATTGATCAATACTTCACGGACTTTGTTAATGTCTTCGTCAAAGTTAATTGGAACAATAATAGGGAGTCGCCGTATAGGGAACTTAGATAAATTATGTACCGGTGCACGAATCAATTGTTCATTGGGAAGTCGTATGTACACATTGTCCAAGGTTAGAAGTTTGACTGAAAGTAGGTCAATCGAAATCACTTCACCTTCAATCGTATTTCCACGAATCAAGGTAAGTTGAATGGTGTCACCCACTTCAAAAGAGCCTTCACCAATTAAGAATAAACCACTGATCAAGTTAGATGCAGATGTTTGAGAGGCAAAACCTAAGGCAACTGTTAATATGCCTGCCGCACCTAAGAATACGCTGAGCTTAAAGCCTGCTTCTTTTAAACTCGCAATCACAAACAGCAAGAAGATAAAATAGAAAATACCTCGGCGCCAAACCAAACGTTGATGAGCATTAAAACGTGTACCAATAGTTCGAATAAAGGTATTGGAGACGACTCTTGCAAGAACAAAACCAACAAAACATAAAACCAAAGCAACCGCAATTTCACTTAAGCGGTCAACATTTACATTGGTAAATACGCCTTTTAAGCTGTCTATAATGTCTTTGGGAATATTGGATTCAGCCATATTTTTACCTCAGCCCTTAGAAGAATGAATCAAACATATTGAACAATGCACCACCTGGTGAGCGTGGTGGATGTACATAAGTCACTTCACCTGCAAGTGGTGGAGTACGATTTTCGATTCTGACACGGGCAGGGCGATCACTCCCCTCATACAATACTTTGATTTGTGAGGTCCAAAGTCGCCGAGTGCTTTCGCTATAAAATAAGGGAAGGGCTGGAACAGGCACATTCATACGGTCAAAACGCAATTGATGACTACTGACATTGTGGAAATCAATCGGAGTGACTGCACGAAACGCACGTGGGCGTAATAATTTTAATTCTGTACGACCATCCACAGAAGTGGCATAGCACATTTCACCAGTCCTTTGGTCAGGGCCAAACCACGTATCTTTGGGTTGAATCACTGGAATATCAAATAAGGGCTCTTTTTGAGCTTGTACAAAACCAGACACCCAAAGGGGGGTGCTGATATACAACGTACCACGTTGCCCAGCAGGGATATAAATCGGATCAACAGGGCGAATCACCACGGAACGATCTGCCAAACGGGGCATTAACTGAAAGGTACTATGGGTTTCCCTAAACATATAACGTTCGACATGCACAGGCTCTGGAAAACCAAAATTCACATCCTGAATCTGATGCCATTGTTGTTCATAGTCATACTGAAAATGTGGTCGGTAGTATTCCAAACGCCATTCTTGCAAACCACGGGTGATTCGCAACATCATTGAGCCAAATTGCCATGCTTTGGATTGTAAAGGTTCAAAGTGTTGTTCTCCCCACCATTTTAAATCAGGGAGTTCTGGCTCTAGATGTTCATTCTTTTTAGACAAAAGTGCTCATCCTTTTCATTAAATCTTCAAAAACAGACTTCACGCTGTCATATGCATAGAGTACACTCAAAGCAATTTTAATCATTAATATAAGTTGTAATGCAAGTCCTTAAACAATTACAAATACCCTATAGTTTTGCAAAACGGCATGGAGTGCTGTTGCGTTATGAAGGTGATCAAGTTTTTATTGTTCGCCGTCAGGATACCGCACAAATTGCGATTCAGGAAGCACGTCGCTATCTAGGTCGTACAGCACAGCATCAATTGTGTAGTGAAATTGAATTTAATCATATGCTCAGTTCAAGTTATGCAGGTGAAACTGGAGAATCTCAGCAGGTGGCTGCAGGTTTGGAGGATCATCCTGATTTACTGAGCCTTGCAGATCAAGTCCCTGAAACCGAAGATTTGATGGATCAAGAAGATGATGCACCCATTGTCCGTTTGATCAATGCTTTATTGTCGGAAGCCATTCGAGTCGGGGCTTCCGATATTCACATTGAAGCCTTTGAAAAGAAATTATCTGTACGTTTGCGTGTGGATGGTCAATTGCGTGAAATTGTGCAGCCACGCCGCGAGCTTGCGCCGTTATTGGTGTCTCGTATTAAAGTCATGGCGAAACTGGATATTGCCGAAAAACGTATTCCTCAAGATGGTCGTATTTCTCTACGTCTTGCAGGACGTGAGGTTGATGTGCGTGTTTCAACGTTACCATCTTCGCATGGTGAGCGTGTAGTGATGCGTCTGTTGGATAAGCAAGCTGGGCGTTTAAATATGACCCATTTGGGCTTAATGCCGCATGATTATGAGCGTTTGACTCAATTGGTTCATCGTCCACATGGCATTATTCTGGTCACTGGCCCGACAGGTTCAGGTAAGACCACAACGCTTTATGCGGCTTTGTCTGATTTAAATGATGGTTCGAAGAATATTCTCACTGCTGAAGATCCAATTGAATATCAACTTGAAGGGATCGGGCAAACGCAGGTCAATACTAAAGTGGATATGACGTTCGCACGTGCTTTAAAAGCCATGTTGCGTCAAGATCCAGATGTGGTGATGGTCGGTGAGATTCGTGATTTGGAAACCGCAGAAATTGCAGTTCAAGCGTCTTTAACAGGTCATTTGGTTTTATCTACGCTACATACCAATACTGCGATTGGTGCGGTGACCCGTTTAAAAGATATGGGCATTGAGCCGTTCTTATTGTCTAGTTCTTTGATTGGTGTGATTGCACAGCGTTTGGTACGAACTTTATGTGCGCATTGTCATACGTGGCGTGATGCAGATCAGTTTGAGAAAGATGTTTTTAGACCTGTAAGTATCGATTTGAATTTACAATTACCTGTACCGAATGGTTGCGACTATTGTTCACATACGGGTTTCACAGGTCGTACTGCGATTTATGAAATTGTTCCGATTGATGAGCAGATGCGCCGTTTGATTCATGGGAATGCCGCGGAGTATGAGCTTGAGGAATATGCTCGCAAAGATGCGGGTTCTATTCGTGATGATGGTTTGCGTAAAGTTTTGGCAGGTAAAACCACGATGGAAGAGGTTTTACGTGTGACGAATGAAGCAGCGGAGTGATGTGTTTATTTTCTTCACTTAATTAAAATTGTGGAACAATGATCAAATACTTAGGCGTGGAATGTGAATAGTCACAGGAAAGCCGCTCCAGTGTGCTGAATCATGGAACGGCTTTAACTAAGAAATTGATACCTATAGGAAAAGTTTAAGCATTTCGTATAAGGTGTTATGTTAATTTTAGAAGAAATTAAGAATTATCCAATTGAAATTAAAAAAAATATATATTTATAATTAAATGAACATCCAAATTAAGAACTAAAATGATAAGAGACGATTTAAAAAAATATCCTAAAGCGATATGGGTACATTTTTATAAAAACCGTATAAGTTTGATGGAAGAAAATGGTATAGCCAAAGCAACTGAAATTCCTAAATCACCTTATGATCACCCAAGAATGATTTTGGCAGATTTTGAAAGCGCTACAACAACATTAAAAGCTTTAATGAGACACCATTCTAATGGTTTATCTTTTTTCAAGTTTACAGCTCCTATTATGATTGTCCAAATAATGGAGCCGATACAAGGTAGTTTAACGAAGATTGAAATACGAGCTTTTAAGGAGTTATTTTTTAGTACTGGTGCAAGAGAAGTAAAGTTATATGACCTTGATGGAAATTCCATTGAAGAATAATTTTACAAACCCTATTTAACATAATGGCGGTTATGCGAAATTGTTTTCATAGAGTAATTTAAAATCAAAAATTATATTATTTTAAAATTACTATTCATCACTTAAAAAGTAAGCGACTTAGAAACAAATCGGTTACTTTTTAAGAAGTTTTAATATCTTTTGCCAATAGCTTTGATCAATAAACAGTCATATTTCATACACAATCCTGTGAAAAAAAGTAAATCGTTGTTAATGAAAAAACTATCGAAAAGACTATCAAAAAATATAAGTAATATTTGGCAAAACGATGTTTCCGAAAAACGTAACTAACCGCTATTAATGTAACTAAAACGATTTGTGTAATTGGCCATAGTAAAATTGGAATAAAAATCAAAGCTTCAAAAAAGTAAAATGAATCATAATTATGATTTTCAGAGTGTTTTCACTGTTATAGCCGATCTTATATCAAAGGCAAAGCTTAATAGGATGTCGGGCTTTTTTATTTCCATTTGCAAAGTCACTCAATCAGATTTAAAATATAGGTTGTAATCTATATTGTGATTGTAATATGTGGACAGTCATTACAACGGATCTATTTAATGAATGGCTTGAACAGCAAGATGAATCAACGCAAGAGAAAGTCTTAGCTGCATTGGTTGTTCTCCAACAGCAAGGATCTAGTTTAGGTCGTCCCTTAGTAGATACCGTCTACAATTCTAAATTTACCAATATGAAGGAATTACGTGTTCAGCATCGAGGTAAACCGTTAAGGGCATTTTTTGCATTCGATCCATTAAGACAAGCGATTGTTCTGTGTATTGGTGATAAGAGTGGTAAAAAGCGTTTTTATACAGAGATGTTAGCTATTGCAGATCAGCAATACGAACTTCATCTCTCAACATTAGGAGAATAATCTGATGGCTAAGACCCTACAAGAATTATTAGCTAGTCGCTCTCCAGAGAGCCAAGCTCGTATTAAACAAATGGCAGATGAGTTATTGCTAGAAAATCAGCTTTATTTGATTCGAGAAGAACTAGAGATTTCTCAAAAAGAATTGGCTGAAACTCTTGGTATCAAACAACCATCATTGTCTGCAATCGAAAATCGTGGCAATGATCTGAAAATTTCAACGATGAAAAAATATGTTGAGGCTATGGGGGGAAAGCTTCGAATTGATGTAGAGCTTCCAACAGGAAAGCATATAGGATTCAATGTATAACAATCAAATAAGAGCTTTAAAAAGCTCTTATTTTATATTTTAATTATTTGATTAATTTTAAAACATCCATTCATAAAAAAGCCAATTAGAAATAAATTGGCTTTTTTAGATATAACTATCTGAATTATTGTTTAAAAAATCAAACAATCACATTCAACGTCACATCAACATTGCCACGCGTTGTATTTGAGCATGGGCAAACAATATATGCAGCATTCTCCAGTTTTTGTGTGTAACGCATGAAGCAGCGGAGTAGGCTGGTTTAGTTTTTAATAGAACTAAATTACAAAAAGATGTGAAGCGGAAAAGTAGAAGGCGAGAGTATCTTTATTCAATAACTTCATCGGGTATCCATCCTTCATTTGCGGTGTTAATGTTTCTCGACCACGTCCAACCGTTCAAGGGTTTTATTTTCTCAATTATATCTCCTTCTTTTACAGTTAATTCCTTTGCTGTATAAGGTTCTAATACTACTCCTGTCTTTCTATCGTCAGAGATTTCAAGTATTTGTATTGGAATCCAACCTTTATTGGCATTAGTTTCTGCCCAAATCCATCCTTTCCATTTCTCTTGTTTTTCTTCTTCGCCCAAATGTACTTTTTCTCCAAGTTCTAAAACAATTGGATTTTCATATTGTGCTTTGTATTCTTTCAGAATTTTGAATGTGGTTATGGTCATTGTATAAAATATCTACTAATAATCGTTTATATAACAAATACGTTCTCATAAAGAAATATTACTTTTGAACTTATTTCAAAATACTTGAGGAGTTTTAAAAAGTAAACATATTCAAAGTTACAGCAATTTTGCCAGTGGCGGAGTGATGATAAAACTTTTCATTTTAAGATTTTTTATCGTTAGTGCTTCTTAGGTGTTACTGCACCTAATCAAATCTATAAAACATTGATTAAATAGTAGATGTGGAATGTGATGAGTTCATAAAAAACCTAGTTTGTTCAAACCAGTTTTTTGGATTTCAAGATGCTGATTTAAATAGAGTTATAGATTGTATTTCGCATCAGTGTATTATGTTAATTACTGATAACTTAAGCTACTTATTATTTGCACTAACTCTCTTTTCTCTTCATTACTTAAATCTTTAAAAAGAATATGTGAAAATTGAGGCCAGCCACTTTTATCCTTCAATTTAATTAAAATTTCACCGCATAATTTGTTTCCACATTTTTCATATTTTTCCTTACCATTAAATGATATTGTTTTGAAATTATTGAGAATGTATTTTTTACTTTTTATAAGTGATGTATTAGGAGCATTACCAAAATATAAGTTAGCAATAACTTTTCCTTCCATGTTTTTTAATAAATATATTTCAAAATCCATATCCTTAGTCGAAATATCCTCTATTTTAAAACCGTTAGGTATAATTAATAGATAATTTTCAAAAATATATTTTTTTACTCCAGAATTATCAATGTAATCCATTTTTTTAGTATTACTGTGAGTACACGCTACTAACAAAAAACTGAGTATTATTACTATAAATTTTTTAATTCTCATTATTAATACTCCAGAATTTATATCTATAAAATCAAAGTGATATGATTATATGCTATTTTTATCCTAGTGTAAAAACCCTAATTGCCACGAGTTGAATTTGAGTGTTTACCAGTATGATGCACAGCATTCTCGAGTTTTGCGTGTAATTAATCATGTAGAGATGAGATTTATTCTTATCTTATCGTGGAGTATGTAGATTTTATATTTCAATCTATGAGTTCTACGAAATCATTTATCACTTTTATAAGTATAGTTTCTGGTTCATTTTCAGGTGTTAATATAATAGTTTTATTTAGAGCTTTAGATATATTCGTCATATAACTTATTATTTTTTCATGATCTTGTATCGAATTAATTTCAGTTGGTGAAATATCATTTTCAATTCTAGTATCAGTGAAAAAGTGGTTATTGATTTGAATATCATCTAC
>NZ_RAXT01000041.1 GCF_003611475.1 Acinetobacter rongchengensis
ACTTTGCAATAGAATATTACGCTTACGATTGATTTCCTTACAGGTCTCACCAATAGTAAATAATGCTTTATACAAATCACGAATTTTCTCAATTTGCTTTTTATCAATATCAATCGAGAAGTGTTGTTCGCCTAACAGAAACTTAATTTCTATATCTAAATCAACTGTACCTGCTGTTTCCAAAAGCACATTTTTAATCGGATTATGCTTATATAAATAACGGTATAAAGTTCGCTTTTTACTCATGGCGCTTTTACCATCTAAATGCATAAAAGCAACATTGGTAAAACAATATTCATCTGTTTTACTTTTGATCACAAAGAAAATTTTTTCGTTGTCTTCATGGAAAATATAATCATCAATATCGGTTTTATTAAAATCTTGCGGTTCAATAATGATCCCAATATCACTGGTACCCATCATTTCGGAAGCTAGGTTCTTAAACATATGTTTCCCCTCACACTTTTATCAATTATTCTTTTAAATTATGAAAATAAAAGTAGAAAAACAAGTCGATTTTTGTATAAAAAACGCCCATTCAGGGCGCTTTTGGGTATTCACTGATTAAAATAACTTTTGAATAAAAGCGATTATTTGAGACATATAAGGTCGTATAAAAATCAGGAAGAAAATTCCAAGCATCAAGAACCATTTCAGGAAGTAATACAACCGACGGTTGGTTTTTTTCAAGGCTTTCGCTTTAATACGAATTTGGTAAACATAACCAAAAACTTTATTTAAACCACCTGTCTGATCACCCGCTTCATTGGGAGAGCTTGCAGCAGTCATCACTTTTTTACCAAACCAATGATTAAAGCGTTCCATCAATTTTGTTTTTAATGGACGTTCAACGTCAGCAAAGAAAATGATACGGTTTTGACCGGTCTTATTTTCAGCATAATGAATATAAGTTTCATCAAAAACCACACTTTCACCATCACGCCATGAATAACGCTGACCATCGACATCGATAAAACAGCGGTCATCATTCGGGGTTAAAAGTCCTAAATGATAGCGTAGTGAACCTGCATATGGGTCACGATGGCGTACTAAGCGACTATCAGGCGCCAGCTCAGTAAACATTGCAGCCTTAATACTCGGTAAAGTTTTGAGTAATGCTGTGGTTTTTGGGCATAACTCAGCTGCTGAAGGATGTGCAGAGTCATACCATTTTAAATAAAAACGTTTCCATCCTGTTTTAAAGAATGAATTAAAGCCTAAATCATCATAACTACTCGACGCTTTAATACCGCCCTGAGCATATAACGCTTGCGCTTCATCACGAATCATTTCCCAGTTTTCATCCAAGATTTTTAAATCTTTGAAATGTTGCGTGTCGATATAAGGTTGATTCGGCACTTTTGAAAACATATACATCAGGAAATTGATGGGTGCGAGTATCGTAGAATGGTCAAAAAACTGACGATAAAACGAATGACGCACTTTACCGCGATTTTGGATATACAAAGCTGAAATCACAAAAATCGCCAATATGATCCATTTAATCATATAGCACTCTTGATATTAATATAGGAGAATTCAGGTTGATGGTTTGGCTGAACATCATTACCCATGCCCAGTTTTCTCAAATTTTAGCAAAACTCACAATAAAAATGCCAATCTATCAGACAAAATTCGATGTTTTACTTCCTAACAATCTGAGGTAAAACAAAACTCTCTTCTATAAAGTTATAGCTATTGTCTGTCCAAATTGACCTAAATGACTGAATAGGCTTTTTACATAGCCACTTGAAATAGACAAAAAACACCGCATCTGAATAAAGATCTTGATTTCAAAATCTCAAATTAAACATAGACTTCATTTGATTTTTAAAATGAATAATGAATCACAGCTACGACACAATGGATAGTTGCAACATAAAAATTGATGACCCTTGCGTCACGGCTTGATACAACTTGTTATGTTCTTTTTAGATATAGTTATCGTAAGATTAGTGAAGTCGAAATGTGTGCGGGAATTGCATACACACTTCAAAACATCAACTTAGAAGTCCTCCACAAAAGGAGATCAGGGCATGATCCACGCTGGCAA
The DNA here is from genome assembly GCF_003611475.1 of Acinetobacter rongchengensis. Classification (GTDB taxonomy): domain Bacteria; phylum Pseudomonadota; class Gammaproteobacteria; order Pseudomonadales; family Moraxellaceae; genus Acinetobacter; species Acinetobacter rongchengensis. Next base: position 2,054 of record NZ_RAXT01000041.1, read on the forward strand.
TGCCATTACCGTCCAAATGCTTTCGGACGGAATTGCAGAATTCCGCTTTGACTTACAAGGTGAGTCGGTTAACAAATTCAACCGTGCAACGATTGAAGACTTTAAAGCTGCCATTGAAGCTGTAAAAAATAACAGCGAAGTAAAAGGCTTAATCGTTACTTCTGGTAAATCTACATTTATCGTCGGCGCGGATATCACTGAATTCGGTGAGAACTTCAAACAAGGTGAAAGTGCAATTGTAGAATGGGCTATGCCTGTTCATGATATTTTCAATGCGTTCGAAGACTTGGAAATTCCTAAAGTTGCTGCGATCAATGGAATTGCATTGGGCGGCGGTTTTGAAATGTGCTTAGTCTGTGACTACCGTGTCATGTCTACAACAGCAACTGTCGGCTTACCTGAAATCAAACTTGGGATCATTCCTGGTTTCGGTGGTACAGTTCGTCTAAGCCGTGTAATCGGTATCGATAACGCTGTTGAGTGGATTGCAACTTCTGCAAACAAACGTCCAGAAGCTGCGCTTAAAGACGGCGCTGTAGATGCTGTTGTTGCTCCTGAGCAATTACAAGCAGCTGCAATTGATCTGGTTAAACAAGCGATTGCTGGTCGTTTGAACTGGAAAGCAAAACGTCAAGAAAAACTAGAGCCTGTTAAATTAGACATGCTTGAACAAATGATGGCGTTCAACTCTTCTAAAGGCGTTGTTCTTGCAAAAGCAAATCCTGCGCAATACCCTGCTCCAAAACTTCTTCTTGATTCACTTCAAGCGGGCGTAAGCTTAAATCGTGATGGCGCATTAAAAGCTGAAGCTGAAGCTTTTGCTAAAGCAGCAATCACGCCTCAAGCAGGTGCTTTGATCGGTTTATTCATCAACGATCAAGTTGTTAAAAAAGCGTCTAAAAAGCATGAAAAAGGTGCGCATCCTGTAAACCAAGCTGCTGTGCTTGGTGCGGGTATCATGGGTGGCGGTATTGCTTACCAAGCTGCAAGCAAAGGTACGCCAATCATCATGAAAGATATTGGTAATCCACAACTTGCATTAGGTATGGCTGAAGCGAACAAATTGTTGACTAAGCAAGTTGAACGCAAAAAGATGACCCCTGCAAAAATGGGTGAAACACTTGCGCGCATTCGTCCTACTTTAAGCTATGACGAGTTTAAAGAAGTAGACATCGTGATTGAAGCAGTGACAGAGAACCCTAAAATTAAGGGTATCGTACTTGCTGAAACTGAGAAGAATGTTCGTGACAACACGATCATTGCATCAAATACATCTACGATTTCAATCACACGTTTGGCTGAAAATCTACAACGCCCTGAAAACTTCGTTGGTATGCACTTCTTCAACCCAGTGCACATGATGCCGCTTGTAGAAGTCATTCGTGGTGAAAAGACCTCTGAAGAAGCGATTGCAACCACTGTGGTACTTGCTCAGAAAATGGGTAAAACACCAATCGTTGTGAACGACTGCCCGGGCTTCCTTGTAAACCGTGTATTATTCCCTTACTTTGGTGCGTTTGACCTTCTTCTTAAAGATGGTGCTGATTTCCAACAAGTTGACAAAGTGATGGAAAAATTCGGCTGGCCTATGGGCCCTGCATACTTGATCGACGTTGTTGGTATCGATACAGGTGTTCATGGCGCTGAAGTAATGGCTGAAGGTTTCCCAGACCGTATGAAGCCAGACTTCAAAGGTGCGATCGAAATCATGTATGAAAACAAACGTCTTGGTCAAAAGAACGACGTTGGTTTCTACAAATACGAGCTAGATCGTAAAGGTAAGAAAGCGAAAACTGTTGATCCAACTGCGTATGAACTTGTTGCGACAATGGCAACAACTGAAAAACACGAGTTTGATCCACAAGAAATCATTGATCGTATGATGCTTGCTTTCTGCAACGAAACAGTTCGTTGCTTAGAAGACAACATCGTTGCTACTGCTTCTGAAGCAGATATGGCGATGATCATGGGTGTTGGTTTCCCTCCATTCCGTGGTGGTCCATGCCGTTACATCGACCAAACAGGTGTAGCTGAGTATGTTGCGCTTTGCGACAAATATGCACACTTAGGTAAGGCTTATGAAGCGCCACAAATGTTGCGTGACATGGCTGCTAACAACAAAAAATTCTACGGTTAAGGAGCAACGTGAATGGCTACTTTAAATCCACGTGACGTTGTCATCGTTGATGGCGTACGTTCAGCAATGGGTAAAACCAAAAACGGTATGTTCCGCAATGTACGTGCTGACAGCTTATCTGCTGAATTGGTTCGTGCTTTAGTTGCTCGTAACCAATTTGATACAAACGAAGTTGAAGATGTCATCTGGGGTTGTGTGAACCAGACACTTGAACAAGGTATGAACATTGGCCGTAACATCGTGTTATTGGCTGATTTACCAAAGACTGTTGGTGGTCAAACGGTGAACCGTCTTTGCGGTTCTTCTATGCAGTCGATCCACACTGCTGCGGCTCAAATTGCAACCAACCAAGGTGATGTTTTCATCGTTGGTGGTGTTGAACACATGGGTCACGTTGGGATGATGCACGGTATCGACTTGAACCCTGAAGCATCTAAACACTATGCAAAAGCGTCTAACATGATGGGCTTGACTGCTGAAATGTTAGGTCGTATGAATGGCATTAGCCGTGAAGAGCAAGATGCATTTGGTGTTGAATCTCACCGTCGTGCTTGGGCTGCAACGCAAGAAGGTCGTTTCAAAAACGAAATCGTGGGTGTTGAAGGTCATGATGCAAACGGTTTCAAAGTGCTTTGCGACGTTGACGAAGTGATTCGTCCAGATGCTAACCTTGAAGCATTCAAAGCATTACGTCCTGTATTTGACCCTAAAGGCGGTACAGTAACTGCGGCAACTTCTTCTGCACTTTCTGATGGTGCATCTGCAATGTTGTTGATGTCTGCTGAACGTGCTCAAGCATTTGGTCTTAAGCCTCGTGCTGTGATTCGCTCTATGGCGATTGCAGGTTGTGATGCTGCGATCATGGGTTATGGCCCAGTTCCTGCAACTCAAAAAGCGCTTAAACGTGCTGGCTTAACGATGGATGATATCCAAACCATCGAGTTAAACGAAGCGTTTGCTGCTCAAGGTCTATCTGTAATGAAAGGCTTAGGCATCTATGACAAACAAGACATCATCAACTTGAATGGTGGTGCGATTGCATTGGGTCACCCATTGGGTTGTTCAGGTGCGCGTATCACGACAACGTTGTTGAACGTGATGGAACAACAAGATACTCAAATCGGTCTTGCGACCATGTGTATCGGTCTTGGTCAAGGTATCGCGACCATTATCGAACGTGTTTAATTTTTAATTAAATACTGAGATGAAAAATCCCCGTTTAGTGCGGGGATTTTTTTATCTTTACTACATAACAAAGCATTGAACTATATAGGTTATTGTCAATAACACGAAAATGATAAAATCTATTCATCTAAATTAATCACTGTTGTCCGTTCCAATAAATTTAACCCAATAATTCAAAATAAACATTGCAGCAACTATCATTAATCCGAATGTAAATAATCCTCTGACAATTGCTGTGATATCAATCAAAGAGCAGGCTTTCTTTAAACATTAAACACCCAAACAACTTAACGCTTAGGTAAATTTCCTGGCCACTTATCCCCAAACATAATATTTAAACGATTGGTATCAAAGTTAAATTTAATCGGTTCGTTATTACTGACTGCATCGAGTGCTTTACTACGGTCAATACCTAAGGGTTGAAGCATGATAAATAAGCCGTTGGTTGGATCGGAAGACTGCAAACCTGCAGCAACAGCGAGTACATACTCTTGCTGTAAAGGAGAAAGATGACTCATATCGACTTGCGACATGGTCGGTTGCATATCGATCACCGCGAAATTATCACCAATAGCAAAATTCTGGATCTCATTTTCATCTTTCTGAAGTTGGTGCTGCAATGATTTACGTGCAGTTTTATCATCCTGATAAGGAACGATACCCACCTCTTCACGTAATTCAGCATCTGCCATGACCTTAATGGTCGGCAATGTGTTCACTTCCTCAGCTTGAGCCGAAGCGAAACCAATAGAACCAACTACAGTTACAAGTGTCAAAACTTTGATAAAGTTCATACGTTTCACCCGTAAAAATTAATCATCAAATAAGCCCAAAATGATTCAAAATAAATTGAAACCTATAATAATAGCCTATACCAAAACGTCTACTGGTTCACCAATGCTCAGATAAACGGCTGAGCCAAAAATGCTAAAATATACTTTTCACAACATCCCATAAAATCTTTATAAAGCCTGTTCTAAAACCTCTGCATTTTGTTCTTTTTGATCATTTATTTTTGCATTGAGCTTTAAAACATCTTGGAATAACAGATTAAATTGCTTCACTTGGACATCATTTTTAAACAATATTTGATTACCTTTGGCTTCCCATTCATATTTTTTTAGCATTTCAAACATGGCTTCCGCTTTGGTCAATATTTTTAATTCATTTAAAATTAAAGAATTTTCAGGATCCAGGTTTGAATTTTGTTCTAATTTGGCTTGTAACGGTTGTTTTAAATCTTGCTTTAAATCTAAAGCTTTTAGTTGTACCAAGGCATCATTTTTATTTTGAGTATTTTGCTTTTGATAATTCAGCATCGCTTGCCGTACTGTGACCATCATCTGTTCTGTTTCTTGATAGTTCTGTTTACGATCCGCATCCAAACGTTTTACATCTAAAAAATGATTCCATCTCGCTGCCGCAAGTTGGTTCAAATAAGCATTACGTGTATCAATATTTTTTATCCAATAGCTCAACAAAAATTCAGATAAAATTTTGTAATCCCCTGTTAGGCGTGAATCATGAATATCAATTTTGACAGGTTGAGAACGATCCTGCGCTTGTTCATAGAGCTGACGCATTTTATCAGTCATGACAACATCAAACATTTGGCGTTGGGCTTCATCACGCTTTGTTTTCGTATGGTCATAGTAGAAAAACCCCGCAATCGCAAGGACAACGATTGTCAAAATAATCAATATTCGCCGCATACCTTGTCCTAAAATATTTTACTGTTGACTTAGAATAACTTAAGCCCAATTCATTTGTATATTGATTATACAATTAAGCGATAAATACCTTATTTAATGGTTTTAAAACCATGTTGTTTTCTGAACAAACTTTAAATTTACAATGATCAACCCCATGATATATACCATTACTTTTGAGAGCTTAGAGATTTCCCATGCGTGTAGATATTTGGTCAGATGTGGTTTGTCCCTTTTGTTATATCGGCAAAAAGCGTTTAGAAGCCGCAGCGGCGCAAACAGGCATTGAGCTTGAAATCCATTGGCATAGTTTTGAGCTTGATCCAGAAGCACCAGCACGTCAGGAAGTTTCAAACTCTGAACGTCTTGCTCAGAAATATGGGCGTACTCTTGCCGAAGTGGAAGAGATGCAACGCAATATTGCAGTGATGGCAAAAGAAGAAGGTATTGAATTTAATTGGGAAAATGCAAATTCAGGCAATACTTTTAATGCACATCGTATTATTCACCTTGCTCAAAGCAAAGGTTTAGGCTCAGAAGCTGAGGAAGCTTTCTTCTATAGTTATATGACCCAAGGCTTACCGATCGGTGAACGTGAAACCATTGAAGACGTTGCTGCACGTATTGGTTTAAACCCTGTTGAAGTTGACGATGTCCTTAACTCAGATGAATATGCGGATTTTGTCAAATTCGATGAAGAAGTGGCACATGATCAACTGAAAGTTACAGGTGTTCCCTTCTTTGTTTTTGATCAGCGTGTAGCTTTAGCAGGCGCACAACCACGTGATGTTTTTGTGCAAGTTTTAGAAAAAGCCCAAGCAAGCATGGACCAAACTGAAAATACCGAAAATAGTGAAGTTCAACAACAAGATGCTGCTGTGTGTAATGATGAATCATGCGATGTTCCAAATAAATAATGGGTCATTGTCATGAGCTAAAATAAATCCCCTGCATTATGTCAATGCAGGGGTTTATCTTTTTGATTATTTGAATGATTTATAAATAAAGCTTACTCAACCAAGAAACTAATTTTAAGATTCACGCGATACTCCGTAATTTTATTGTCCTTGATAATGACTTTTTGTTCGTTAATCCATGCCCCTTGTACATTTTTAACTGTTTCAGTGACTTTGGCGATGCCTGTTTGAATCGCATCTTCAAAACTTTTAGCGCTACTCGAATTTACCTCTACAACTTTTGCAATTGCCATGTTGACGCACTCTATTTTTATAAAAGGAAATTGCATCCTATTACAAATATAAGCGCTTTTGATGTTGATTAAAATTTAAACAAAAATAATCATACATAACGCTACATGAAATTTTGAATAACGCTGAAATTCAATACATCAGCTAAAAATTGAAGCGCAATTTAAATCAACAATAACCATTAATCGTCAAAATCAGTATTACATTTGCCCTTTTGATTGATATAACAATTTTTCTTTTCATTAAATTGAATAGTAAATATGCTTCCATTTTTTGGCAAATCATCACGCCAATCCATTTTCCCAAAACTGGAATAAGTCACTTGGATCGGATACAAATTTGGAGCTGTTGGATCAACTTTTAATTGATATACCTTAGAAAAACCAGCCAATTTAGGATCACCATGCTCATAAGCACCTGAATTATCCTCAGAAATACCAAATGGATATTCCTCAATCCAGCCTCGCTCATTCAACACAATTAACGATGAAAATTCAGAATGAGAACCTGTTGAAGTATATCCGCCTGAATAGATCAGACCCATTTGTGCTTTACCCACACGGCGAATTTTTTGAAAATCCTCTGCAGTTAAATGGGACTCTCCCCAACTGCCTGAAATATCAAGATCAGGCCGAGACTGACTCAATAATTGATATTGTCCATTACTGAGCTGTTTGAATAGATAGAGTTCCACTTTTGGTCGTGAAGGATGCCCTGTAATGATCAATCCATCATCCTGTTCAAACATTTCTAAGCGCACAATAAAACGCTTTTCTCCTTGTACATTTTGATATGTTTGTACTGGATTAAAAACTGCATAATCAATATTCCCGTCTTTCCCTTTTAGACCAACTGCTTGATCCATAGAGATATCTTTCATTTTTAAATAGCGAATATCTTTTTGATGGAACTGCATAAAAATCGTTTTGTAGTCTAGATTTTTGACCACAATTGCCGTGTTTAATGCACTGACAGCTGTTTTAGGACTTTGCATTTGCTCAGCAAATAAGCTGGATGAGAATAAAATACTGCTGGTCAATATAGAAAAGTGTGTGATGGTCTTTTTCATTAACATATTCTGTTGCATTGAGTGTCCTGCCTATTTATATGCTCATGCTGAGTGCGATTGCCCAATCATCTTATTTGATCATGTCAAAAGATCTTTGTCATTTCATCTCATTTTTAGTTTTTAAAATACAATCTGCTCTGTCTCTAATTGCTATACATCACGGTTGCATTCAAACAACATCTTATAAGCCAAATAGGAAAATAAAAACGGTAAAATACATTGATTGTTATGAGTAAACTGATTAATCCATTCTACAATCTACCTACCTAGAAATAATTTTTACTCATTTTCAATATTAACTTAACTCAACATCAACTCATGAATAAAAGCTCATTAAAGGATGCATGCTTTGTTTCTATTTGAAACATTTTGGATCGCTTTTATATTGATCACAATGAATATATTGAAATTTACTGTTTTTTTAGGGCATAGTGATGTTAAAGACGAAAAATTCAGAAGCTTAAAGAGATAGAAAAAGTGAAAATCAAAAGAAACTTAAATTCGATCCTTTCGACAGTCCCTTATCTCTGTTTATTAGGGAGTTTTTATGGAAATTCAGTCTTTGCTGAAACTGTGAGTAGTATTGCCGATGCGAAAGCTCAGAAATCTGAATCATTGTACGCAGTTCAAGAGGGGGAAAAAGGTTGGCTTAATTATATTCCGCGTGTAGTCGATGCAACACCAACCATTTTTCCTAATGAATCCGATCAAGGTATTGTCCCTCCAACAGCAGTGACTGAAAATCAAACTTGGACAGATAAACAACAAAAAGGGCTACGTGATTGGGTAGATAATACTGCCCATAAAATAGATGGCTGGTTTGGTGAAACAGACCCAACCAAACCCGCAACAGCGACCCTGAGAGTCTTGGTCGATAACCGCTGGAATAAGCATGATGGTTATGAGGTTAGACCACGTGTACGAGGTAGAATTAAATTACCAACCCTTGAAAATCGTTTAAGTGTGGTTTTTGGTGATGACTCTTTAGATGATGAAATTGAAAATAACGTTGCCATTAGCAATCTAAATCCTGAAAGTGAATCTGATAAAAAATTTGATGGTAAGCGTACCCGAGACGACAATAGTTCAATCGCATTACGTTGGTCACAAGCTGCTAAAAGACTGCCCTTTGACGTCGATGCTGACTTAGGTATACGTTCGGGTAGTGATATTTATGCACGCTTAAAAGCTGAAAAAGACTGGGATTTAGGTGATGATTTTTATTTCCATGCAGAACAAATTTATCGCTATGGTATCGACAGTGAAAATTATCTCCGCACCAATTTAGAACTAACGCATGCACGTCCGAATCAACCTTTCCTTTCCAATCAGTTCAATGTCACTTATGCCGATGAGCAAGATGATGATTTAACATGGAATAATAGAACTTATCGTCAACATCAGTTTTTTAAAGGCAATCGTTTTAACTACGGTATCTATACAGGTGGTTATTATAATGACAGCGATCTTAGGCTGAACAGCTGGGGGCCTTTCGTCTCATGGCGTCAACCTGTATGGCGTGAATGGTTCTATGTACAAGGCGATTTAAACTATTTTAATGATCATCGCGAAGATCATAGTCATTACCCAAGTGCTTTGGTGCGTTTAGAAGCATTATTTTAAGATAATCGTGTAACATCGCTTTGATTGTGGATAAGTTTAGACTTATCCACTTTTCTCTAAATGTCACATTTTATGAGCAAAAAAAAGCCTATCTCGAAGATAGGCTTTTGAACAATAACAACTTATTTAAGCAGTAAGTTATTAATACGTTTTACATATTCAGCTGGGTCTTCAGGTAAGCCACCTTCTGCAATGACCGCCTGATCAAAGATCACGTTGGCTAAATCATCAAATTGTGCTGAACTTTCAAGCTTTTTCACCAAAGGATGCTCAGGGTTAATTTCTAAAATAGGCTTAGATTCAGGAACAGCTTGACCTGCTTGCTTCAACATACGAATCAATTGTGGCGAGAGATCACCATCACTAGTCACTAAACATGCTGGAGAATCAACCAGACGTGTCGTTACACGGACTTCTTTAGTTTTCGCTTTCAATGAATCTGACAGTTTCTCGACCACTGGCTTAAACTGTTCAGCCGCAGCTTCTAAAGCCTTTTTCTCTTCCGCATCTTGTAAATCGCCTAAATCTACAGCACCTTTAGCAACGTTTTGCATCGGTGTGCCATCAAACTCATTCACAAACTCCATTGCCCATTCATCAACACGGTCTGCCATTAACAGAACTTCGATGCCTTTCTTACGGAACAATTCAAGTTGAGGAGAATTTTTTGCAGCTGTTAAACTATCCGCAGTGACATAATAAATCGCTTTCTGGCCTTCCTTCATACGTGCTTTATAAGCTTCTAGTGAAGTCGAAATATCATCATGATTTGAAGTAGAAAAACGTAATAGTTTGAGAATACGTTCACGATTCCCAAAGTCTTCACCTAAACCTTCTTTGATGACCGAACCAAATTCAGCATAGAAGGTTTTGAATTTCTCCTGATCTGCTTCATCTTCAGACTTCGCTAAACTATCTAAAGTGGTTAATACACGGCGCGTATTACCTTCACGAATGGTCTTTACATCACGGCTTTCTTGTAGTAATTCACGGCTAACATTTAAAGGAAGATCAGCACTATCGACAACACCTTGCACAAAACGTAGATAATTTGGAATCAGATTGTCCGCATCATCCATAATAAACACACGTTTTACATAGAGTTTGATGCCTGCTTTTGCTTCACGTGTAAAAATATTACTTGGAGCTTTGCTTGGAATATAAAGTAATTGTGTATATTCAGTACTTCCTTCCACACGATTATGCGACCATGCCAATGGTGCATCAAAATCATGGGTTAGGTTTTTATAGAACTCAACATATTGCTCTTCTGTAATGTCGCTCTTGCTGCGTGTCCAAAGTGCACTGGCTGAATTGATGGCTTCCCATTCATCTGTCTTAACGTATTGACCGCCACTCGCTGCATTTGCGTCTTCGCCTTCAGCAACTGCTTCTTCTTGCCAAACTTCTTTTTGCATTTCAATCGGCAAACTGATGTGATCAGAATACTTATTGATAATTTGTTTAACTTTATAGCTATCTAAATAAGCTAAAGCATCATCACGTAAATGTAGAATAATATCTGTTCCACGTGAAGCTTTATCAATCTGTTCTACCTCAAAATCACCAGTTCCACCGCTGATCCAGCGAACACCTTCATTTGCATCTAAACCTGCACGACGTGATTCAACCGTAATTTTATCAGCAACGATGAAACCTGAATAAAAACCAACACCAAACTGACCAATCAGCTGTGCGTCAGACTTTTGGTCACCTGACAATTTAGACATAAAGTCTTTGGTACCTGACTTGGCAATGGTTCCTAAATTTTCAATCGCTTCTTGTTGACTTAAACCAATCCCATTATCTGAAATAGTCATCGTCTTCGCGTCTTTATCTAAGCTTACACGAACATGTAGATTCGGATCATTTTCATAATATTCAGGATGATTAATCCCTTCAAAACGTAATTTATCGCATGCATCAGAAGCATTCGAAATCAATTCACGCAGGAAAATTTCAGGGTTTGAATAGAGAGAATGCGTCACTAAATGTAAAAGTTGGGCTACTTCAGCTTGAAAGCTATGCTTTTGTGAACCTTGTTGTGCGCTTTGTTCGCTCATAAATCACTCCGTTAAATTCATATCAACTTTGTTATTAAAATTCTTCCACCCACGCTTTATTTTCTTAACTTAGCGAAAAGATCAATGTGTTCTAAATTCAGATGAAAGAATTTTTGAATGCTTTAGAAATGGAGTGAGTTCAGGATATTTCAATGGGAAATTTTAATTTTTTTTTAAAATGGACCTTGTTGATAAACACGATTCATATAAATATCCAGTTTTTGCTGACGCATTTTATAAACATCCGCCAAGCAACTGGCATTATCTTGACATTGATCTCTGAGTTGCAACCATTTTACTTGTTGATCTTGAATCACACCACGCGTGCCCATCGGTACAAGTTTACGAATAATATTATAGGTGGTTGCCATTTTCACATCAGCATCATTTAAATTCCGATGTTCACATACCGCAGACTCGGTTTTTGTTTGAGCTTTATCGCAATTAAAACTTGCAGCATGTGTGACTGATGAAATGCAGGTGAAGACGCAAACGATATAAAGATAGAATTTCATATGAATTTAAAATTATTAAAATATTGTGATTAGATTAATTGGATTTACAAAGAACGGATATAGTCAAAAGTAGCTATTTTGTTCTTTTTCTATATGTTTTGTTTGTATATTTATAAAGCAAATTAAGCTCACTCAATTGGATATTTTAGCGCTCACCTTTTTGATGAGAACCAAAATAAAAAACTCGGCGTGTTTGCCGAGTTTTTAATAGGCTAAAACTTAGAATTTATAGCTATAACCAATTGTATACACCATTGGATCAATATCTAAATCAAAAGTTGTTACCCCTTTCACTTCAACTTCTGGGCTAATTTGAGCATAACGCGCATCAACGAATACTCCCCAGTTTTTCGCATCTGCTGGTTGGTAGTTAAAACCAATTTGACCAGCAAAACCAAAGTCTTCTTTAACTTTTACTTTGGTACCTTCAAGATCACCTGAAGTTTCTTCATCCCATGCAATAAATGCTGTTCCACCGACACCAATATAAGGTGTAAATCCAGTAGAATTTTTAAAGTTATATTTAAACGTTACTGTTGGCGGTAAGTGTTTCAGTTTAACTGCCTTTTCACCATTCAATAACACATCATGATTGATTGGTGTTGCCAAAAGAACTTCAGCAGAAAAAGGGGTTTGCCCAAAAATATATTCTACAGATGGTGTGAATGCATATTCATCATCAGCTTTAACCACAGCTGCGCCACCAAGAATTGCTGTATCTTGCGTTGGCGCAATTGCCGAAGCACCAACCTTAACTTGCCACTGTGCAAATGATGTAGATGAAATCCCCATTAATGCAATAAGTACGGCTTTCTTAAACATTATAAATCCTCTGTGTTGTTATTAATTACATTAAACACATTCATTATAACGAATGCAATACACATTTATTTTCAATTTTTAATATTATTTTTAAACCATTGTATTTTAATATAATTTATTTAAACCAATCAATAAGGTTGGTTTATTAAAACCAACTAAACTAATATAGTTTATTTTTTAAACAATCAATTCAAGGTATTTTAGTATGCTTTAAAATTATTATCTAAATACTCATAAAGTATATTTGAAATATATCTTTTCATTTTTTTTAATTATATCCTTATTTTAAATAAAATTGTTTTTCAAAATTTCCTTTATTTAATTAACAATTATACTTTTATGTATTGTATTTATTGCCCAATAAAAAACTGCTTTGATTCAGGTTTAAAACCTGCAACCTTAAACGCCGCTATACTGGATTCATTTAAGGCTTCATCAAAGCAGTTAATATTGATATGCGTTGATTAGAGCACCATTGCAGCAATCCAACCAAAAATTAATAAAGGAATATTAAAATGAATAAAGGTAGGAATCACACTATCTTTCATATGATCATGCTGCCCATCCATATTCAAACCCGAAGTTGGACCTAAAGTAGAATCTGAAGCAGGAGAACCTGCATCCCCTAAAGCAGCTGCCGTTCCGATAATAGCGATAGTCGCCATTGGGCTAAACCCAAATTGGATACACAGCGGCACATAAATAATCGCTAATATTGGCACTGTGGAAAATGAAGAACCTATGCCTAACGTAATCAATAAACCAATCAATAGCATTAAAAATGCTGCAAGCGCCTTACTATTCCCAATCCAATTCACCGATGCTTCAACCAATGCAGGAACTTGATGTGTTGCCTCTATCACCGCAGCAAAGCCTTGCGCTGCAATCATGATAAAACCGACCAGTGCCATCATTCGCATACCTGTAATGATGACATCATCCGCTTCTTTCCACTTGAAAATACCCGCACAGCTTAAAATTGCAACACCCACCAAGCCTGCAAGAATCATCGAATCTGAATAGAGTTGAACCGACAGTGTGGCTAAAACTGCAAAAGCCGCCATAAATAAAGTAAATTTAGCAATTTGCGGTACCGAATTATCATCAGTATTTTCCGTGGTCATTTCACCTGTAATACTGTGAACCTTCGCTTCAACTGCAACATTTTGATAATGGCGTGGTTTACGATAACTAATAAATATGGCGATCAATAACCCGACCAACATCCCTGATACAGGAATCATCATTGCATGTGGGATTTGCTCATTACTCACGGCAAAACCATAAGGCTTACCAAAAGTATTGATATTCTGTGCCAAAATATCGTTAAGGAAAATTGCACCAAACCCGACTGGAATCAACATATATGTTGCACATAAACCAAAAGTTAATAAACACGCTATCGCACGTCGATCAAGGTTTAAATGATTGAATACACCCAATAATGGTGGAATTAATACAGGAATAAATGCGATATGAACAGGGATTAAGTTTTGTGAAGAAATCGCAGCTAAAGCAATCGTAAGGAAAATGATATATTTCACTTTATTTTGAGATTTACGATCACTATCTGCTTTCAACGTACGAATCAACTTATATGCCAATAAATCTGGCAGACCTGATCGTGCCAAAGCTAAAGCAAAAGCACCTAACACACCATAGGCTAAAGCAATTTTTGCACCGCCGCCTAAACCATTATTAAAAGCTTCTAAAGTTCCTTGCAGACCTAAACCAGCCAATAATCCACCAGTTACAGCACCAATAATAAGCGCAAAAACAACAGGTACACGAGCTAAAGACAGTCCGAACATGACTGTAATAGCAGCAATAATTGCGAACATAGCAAACAAACATGAGAAAAAAGAAGCATTCTAACAGAGTTAAAACTGAAAATAACTTCCCTTACTCACACTAAAACTGTAAAAAAACTAACCAATGAACCTGTGACACAGTCGAAGTTAGAGAGCAAGTTGCGAACGTGTAAGCCTGATCTGCAAGTTGCCCAGGCCGATACATATAAACAAGGTGTATCGCCCTTTTTTTCGGGCGAAAATATACTTGATTCTTGCATATCACTGAACTGATTCATCATCCCGCTAAACATCGGCTTGCCTTGAGATCCGATGATAGACGTGGCTCATGAACAGTTGAATGTTGATTCTGGATAACTTAATCAGTTCTTGCTTTAAGTTGAATAAATTTTTTAATATAAAGCGCTACTTGCTCAGGCTTACTTAAAATAGCCCAATGGTTTGCATCGATCTCAACGCGTTCAAATTCAGTGACCCATTTCGGCATTTCATCAATCAATTCAGGACTCACAAATTTATCCTGTTTTAATACAATGGCCTGTACAGGACAAACTGCATAACGTTGTCGTGGCATGGTTAAACGTGGTACGAAATTAGCACGATAGAGTGCAATACCATACTCACCATCTTTTGAAATATTTTGATTGAGTGGTAAGTCTTTGCTTCCTTCAAGTTGGCTTAACACCTTTCCCCAACGCTGTGGGCTGAAAAAATGCCAGACCGTAGGTGCGATAATCGGAAGTTGAAAAGCAACAATGTACCAAGACTTAAATAACTGTTTAAAAAATTTTGGTTTTTCATGCATAAACTGATCACGCATCCAAAACGCTGCATGGTCTAAACATGGCCCTGAAATGCTTGTATATGACAAAATACGTTGTTTAAACTTGGTTTCAGTCACCGATTCCCACGACTGAATTGAACCCCAGTCATGCGCTGCTAAATGAAATTGACGATTCGGTAAAAGCTTATTTACAACACATTCCAAATCTAAAGATAATCTTGGCAAGGCATAATCACGGATACGCTTTGGAATAGAAGATTGCCCTGCACCTCTTACATCATAAGTAATAATATAAAAATCATGAATCAGTTGTTCAATAATCGGCTCCCACACCTCTTGGTTATCAGGATAACCATGTACCAATACTAATGCGGGTTTTTCAGCATCCCCCCATGTTTTGGCACAGAGCTTTTGATCATCTTGTGTGGAAATCCAAGTCATCTGCGTTTGCATTACGTCACCTTTTATTGTTTTAACCATTGACTATGATTTAATTGTGCAGGGCATTTAGATCAATGCCACTTTCCATTCTGTTGTTTATTATGGTGGAAAAGTAAATAACTAGAATTGACCATGAATACACTAATCAAAAAACTGCAGACAATTCCTTTTGTGTCTAAATTTATGTTGAACCACTATTCTCCATATAAGGGCGCGGGTATTGCAATCGACAAAATTGATTTAAAAAACTATCATATTCGCGTCAAAATGCCTTTAACCCACAAAAACCAAAACATTGTTGGTGTGCATTTTGGTGGAAGCTTATATTCAATGGTTGATCCATTTTATATGCTTCTTCTTATGCATCATCTTGGGCCTAAATACGTGGTTTGGGATAAAGCTGCAACAATTACCTTTCTATCGCCGGGTCGTAGCACAGTCTACGCAGATATTCGTTTAGATTTTGCTGAAATCGAACAAATTAAGCAGGCAACTGCGGATTATCAACCCGTCTATCGTAATTATACTTTGAATATTTTTGATGACTCTGGACTCAGAATCGCAGAAGTACAAAAAACACTATACATCCGAAGAAAAAATCCTCAGCCTTTGAGAAGGTAAATACGCTGTGGGGAGAATTGATGGATAACCATCATAATTCATACAAAAAAATAAGCGCTGAGTGCGCTTATTTTCGTTAGATTTCATTAAAACTTATGTGAATGAAATCATTTTTTACCTTCAATCGCAGCACCAGTACCACCACCGATTGCGCCACCAATGGCAGCACCTGCGTCACCGCCAATTAATTCTTTACCAATTACAGAACCAATTCCTGCACCTACACCACTATAAGTTGCATTACGATTAGAACCATTACTGGTTTTACTACCCACGGCTGCTCCACCACCCGCACCGACAGCAGCGCCCACGCCACCACCAATGTGATTACCTGCAGCACCACCCACTGCACCACCTAAAGCAGCGCTACCAATGCGTTTATCATTGGCAGACATGTTTTCACATCCTGTTAACATCATCACTGGCAATGCTGCACATATTGCGACCATTACTGTCTTTTTCATGTCCTTCATCCTTTTTTACGCGAACGATGTATGTTTAGATACAATTATCTTCATGAGTTTATGAAAGCACTGATTTATGGAACAAATCGTAATTTCATGCTGTCATTTGTAACAACTCATTATCAAACATTAAGCCACTGAATAAAATAATATTCATGTTAATGCTGTGTAGTTTCTTCGTCACTTAAATACACACTCATCATTATTTTTTGTTTTCACACTATAGAAAATACGAACTAAATTCATATATTGGCTTTTAACTTACCTTAACCTGAACTCGAGATAAGTATATTCTCAACGATATGATATACGGAAACATCAGTCGCATTGCTCGAGGCATGAGGAATATATTCCGAACTGACGTCAGCTTATTAAATACCATACATAAAAAAGACGCCCTAAGGCGCCCTCTTTACTTCAAATCTTAAACTTAGAAAGAATCTTCGTTTAAAGCTTGAGAGAATGCTTGGTCAACTTCAGAGAAGTCATTTACAAGTTCGTGTTCAGCAGCTTCAGCTTCTTGACGACGACGTTCTAAATGGTAAGCAAGACCTGTACCCGCTGGGATCAAGCGACCCACAACAACGTTTTCTTTCAAGCCACGTAAATCATCTTCTTTACCTGTTACAGCAGCTTCAGTTAACACACGTGTGGTTTCCTGGAACGATGCAGCAGAGATGAACGAGTCTGTAGAAAGCGATGCTTTGGTAATACCCATCAATTGACGTTCAAACTTCGCAGGGAATTTGTTCTGTGCAAGAACAGCTTGGTTCTCGCCCACAACGCGGATGTAATCCACTTGTTCGCCTTTAATGAAGCTTGTATCACCACCGTCAGTGATATCAACTTTACGCAACATTTGACGTACGATAACTTCAATGTGCTTATCGTTGATTTTTACACCTTGTAAGCGATAAACGTCTTGAACTTCATTTACGATGTAGTTGGTCAATGCAACTTCACCTTTCAAGCGCAAGATGTCATGTGGGTTTTGTGGACCATCAGAAATGGTTTCACCACGGTTCACATGCTCACCTTCGAACACGTTAATCGTACGCCATTTCGGAATAAGCTCTTCATAAATTTCAGAGCCATCATCCGGAGTGATCACAAGACGATTCTTACCTTTCGTCTCTTTACCAAAGCTTACAACACCTGAAATTTCAGCAAGAATTGCATGCTCTTTCGGCTTACGTGCTTCGAACAAGTCAGCTACACGCGGTAGACCACCGGTAATATCACGTGTACGTGAAGTCTCTTGTGGTACACGACCAATAACGTCACCCACACCAATTGTTTCGCCATCACGGACAGTTACAATTGTATTTTGTGGTAAGAAGTAGAACTGTTCGCCACCATCGGTTGTATCCAACACGATTGCAGGACGCATATCTTTACCAGAAGCAGGACGTGCTGTTACAGGCAAGATTTCAACAGTCGTCATACCTGTTGCATCATCAGTTTTAGATGTTGCAGTTACGCCATCAGCAATTTGGCTGAAACGCGCTTTACCAGCAACTTCTGTTACCAATGGATGTGTATGCGGATCCCATGTCGCTACGATACCGCCAGCTTCTACAGATTCACCATCTTTCAACAAGATGCTTGCACCGTAAGGCAGTTTATAACGCTCACGCTCACGGCCTAAATCATCCGCAATACCGATTTCACCTGAACGTGAAACAGATACCAAGTGACCTTTAGCATGCTGTACAGTTTTCACGTTGTGGAAACGTACAGTACCTTTATTACGTACTTGAACACTGTTTGCAGCAGATGTTCTGCTCGCAGCACCACCCACGTGGAATGTACGCATGGTTAACTGTGTACCAGGTTCACCAATAGACTGTGCAGCCATTACACCAACAGACTCACCTGGGTTGACCAAGTGACCACGTGCAAGGTCACGACCATAACATTTCGCACATACACCGAAAGTAGAAGCACAGTTTACAACTGAACGTACTTTAATTTCGTCCACACCTGCATTTTCAATGAATGTAGCAAGTTTTTCATCAATTAAAGTATTACGTGGAAGAAGAACTTCATCCGTACCGACTTTCTTCACATCTTCAGCAACAACACGACCAAGTACACGTGCACCAAGGTTTTCGATGACATCGCCACCTTGAATGAACGGTGTCATTACAAGACCTTCGTAAGTACCACAATCTGGCTCAGTAATCACCAAATCTTGTGCTACGTCTACAAGACGACGTGTTAAATAACCTGAGTTTGCTGTTTTCAATGCAGTATCGGCCAAACCTTTACGTGCACCATGTGTTGAAATGAAGTACTGAAGTACTGTCAAACCTTCACGGAAGTTCGCTTTAATTGGTGTTTCAATGATCGAGCCATCTGGTTTCGCCATCAAACCACGCATACCTGCAAGCTGACGAATCTGAGCTGCCGAACCACGGGCACCAGAGTCAGACATCATGTAGATACTGTTGAATGATTTTTGCTTCTCGTCTTCACCCTGTTTGTTTTTAACCGTTGTGAATGACAAGTTATCCATCATCGCTTTCGCTACTTGGTCGTTAGTACGTGCCCAAATATCGACAACTTTGTTATAACGCTCACCAGCAGTTACGAAACCTTGCTCAAATTGTTGTTCAATTTCACGAACTTCAACTTCTGCTTTTTCGATAATTGCGTGTTTTTGTGGTGGAATCAACATGTCTTCCATACCCACAGAAACACCTGAACGTGTTGCTTGGCGGAAGCCCAAGTACATCAATTGGTCAGCAAAGATAACAGTATCTTTAAGACCTAATTTACGGTAACAAGAGTTAATCAATTTAGAGATGTTCTTTTTTGTCATCTCAACGTTGATTTGTTGGAAATCCATACCTTCAGGAACAACTTCCCAAAGTAAGCAACGGCCAGGTGTTGTGTCTACAACAATCGTTTGCTGTTCACGGTTACCATTTTCATCAATCACAGTTTGATGTACACGTGCTTTAACACGAGCATGTAAATCAACTTGACCTGTAGCAAGTGCACGGTTTACTTCGTGAGTATCCGCAAACACCATGCCTTCACCTTTGGCATTGATTGCATCACGCGTGATGTAATACAAGCCCAAGACAACGTCCTGAGAAGGTACGATGATTGGCTCACCATTCGCAGGTGACAAAATGTTGTTAGTCGACATCATTAACGCACGAGCTTCTAACTGAGCTTCAAGTGTTAATGGAACGTGTACCGCCATTTGGTCACCATCGAAGTCGGCGTTAAACGCAGCACAAACGAGTGGATGTAAACGGATCGCTTTACCTTCAATAAGAATAGGTTCAAATGCTTGAAGACCTAAACGGTGAAGTGTTGGCGCACGGTTCAACATTACTGGATGTTGACGAATCACAGATGCAAGAACGTCCCAAACTTCTGGAGTCTCACGCTCAACCATTTTCTTTGCAGCTTTAATGGTTGTTGCTTGGCCAGATGCTTGTAGTTTAGCGAAAATGAATGGCTTGAATAGTTCAAGTGCCATTTTCTTCGGAAGACCACACTGGTGTAAACGTAGCGATGGACCTACAGTAATTACCGAACGACCCGAGTAGTCAACACGCTTACCAAGTAAGTTTTGACGGAAACGACCTTGCTTACCTTTGATCATATCTGCCAAAGATTTAAGCGGACGCTTGTTCGAACCTGTGATTGCACGACCACGACGACCGTTGTCTAACAATGCATCTACAGACTCTTGTAACATACGTTTTTCGTTACGTACGATAATGTCTGGTGCTGCAAGGTCAAGAAGACGCTTCAAACGGTTGTTACGGTTAATGACACGACGATATAAATCGTTCAAGTCAGAAGTTGCAAAACGACCACCTTCAAGAGGAACCAACGGACGAAGATCAGGTGGAAGTACTGGAAGTACATTCATCACCATCCATTCAGGCTTGTTGTTTGACTCTTTAAACGCTTCCATCAACTTCAAACGTTTAGATGCTTTTTTCAGCTTCGTTTCTGAAGTTGTATTCGGAATTTCTTCACGTAAACGAGAAATTTCAGCTTCAAGGTCGATGTCTTTCAACAAGTCTTGAACAGCTTCCGCACCCATTTTCGCGCTAAATTCATCACCGTGTTCTTCTAACGCTGTGAAATATTCTTCATCATTCAGAAGTTGATACTTCTCCATAGGCGTCATACCAGGATCTGTAACAACATAAGATTCAAAATACAATACACGCTCGATATCACGTAAAGTCATATCAAGAAGTAAACCAATACGGCTTGGTAATGATTTTAAGAACCAAATATGTGCAACTGGAGAAGCCAATTCGATGTGACCCATACGCTCACGACGAACTTTCGCAGTTGTTACTTCAACGCCACATTTTTCACAAATGACGCCTTTATATTTCATACGCTTATACTTACCGCATAAGCATTCATAATCTTTGACTGGACCAAAAATTTTGGCACAGAATAAACCATCACGTTCAGGTTTGAACGTACGGTAGTTAATAGTTTCAGGCTTTTTAACTTCACCATGAGACCATGACTTAATCATTTCTGGTGACGCAAGACCAATACGGATGCGATCAAACTCTACAGGAGCATGACCGTCTGAGTCCGTCTTTTTGCGCATGATATCGAGCAAGTCTTTCAATTTTTTTCTCCGTGTGTCAGAGAGATTTTCACTCGCCGACTGGGTCACAAATATTGTTTTTTACTGAAATTTGGGAATCTCTAATCCCCCTAAATCCCCCTTTTGTAAAGGGGAACCTTCTCCCCTCTTTATTTAAAGAGGGGCTGGGGGAGATTTCTTAGTCACCATTTTTCAGTTCAATGTTGATACCTAAAGAACGGATCTCTTTGGTCAATACGTTGAACGATTCAGGCATGCCCGGATCCATATAATGGTTACCATCTACAATGTTCTTATAGATGCGAGTACGACCTTCAACGTCATCCGACTTAACAGTAAGCATTTCTTGAAGTGTATAAGCAGCACCATAAGCCTCAAGTGCCCAAACTTCCATCTCACCGAAACGCTGACCACCGAATTGTGCTTTACCACCAAGCGGTTGTTGAGTTACTAATGAATAAGAACCCGTAGAACGCGCATGCATCTTGTCATCAACCAAGTGGTTCAATTTCAACATGTACATATAACCAACAGTTACTGGACGGTCAAAACGTTCACCTGTACGACCATCATACAATACTGTTTGACCAGTACGTGAAATACCACCTAGCTCAAGTAACTCTTTGATTTGGCTTTCTTCAGCACCATCAAATACTGGTGTTGCTAAAGGGACACCTTGGCGAAGGTTACCTGACAATACTAAAATTTCATCATCAGTTAAGCTATCAAGATCTTCTTGCTCGCCACCAACTTTGTTATAGATCTTGTCTAAGAATTCACGAAGTTCAAGAACAGTACGCTGCTCTTTCATCATCTTGTCAATCTTATCACCCAGACCTTTAGCAGCCATACCTAAGTGAGTTTCAAGAATCTGTCCAACGTTCATACGTGACGGTACACCCAGTGGGTTAAGTACAACATCAACAGGAACACCGTGGATATCATGCGGCATGTCTTCTACTGGTAAGATGTTAGATACAACACCCTTGTTACCATGACGACCCGCCATTTTATCACCCGGTTGGATACGACGTTTTACAGCCAAGTAAACTTTAACAACTTTCAATACACCTGTTGTCAGTTCATCACCTGTAGAAAGTTTGCGTTTTTTCTCAGCAAATTTCTCGTCAATCTCTTGACTCTTCTCTTTCAAGAATACTTGAATTTGAGTTAAGCGCTCTGCAATACCTTCATCCGCAGGTTGCACTTCTAACAAGTCAACAAGCTCTAAATTAGACAATACGTCTTCAGTTAACTTGTCACCACGTTTAGTTGTACCACCACCATTAGATTCTTGACCTTTCAACAAACGTACAATACGTTCACGAGCAGCCTCTTCGAAGATTTTGAATTCTTCTTTCAAATCTTTACGGTAAGCATCTAACTGAGCTTTTTCAATTGCTTGAGCACGTTCATCTTTTTCGATGCCATCACGTGTAAACACTTGAACATCAATAACCGTACCTTTAACACCTGAAGAAACACGTAAAGAAGAATCTTTTACGTCAGCAGCTTTTTCACCAAAGATTGCACGAAGTAATTTTTCTTCTGGTGTTAACTGTGTTTCACCTTTAGGCGTGACTTTACCTACAAGAATGTCACCAGCAGCAACTTCAGCACCGATATAAACAATACCAGACTCATCCAGTTTAGACAGCGCAGCTTCACCGACGTTAGGAATATCCGCAGTAATTTCTTCTGCACCTAACTTCGTATCACGAGCAACACATGACAATTCTTGAATATGAATCGAAGTCAAACGGTCTTCTTGAAGTACACGCTCAGATAACAAGATCGAGTCTTCGTAGTTATAACCATTCCAAGTCATGAATGCGACGCGCATGTTTTGACCGAGCGCTAATTCACCACCATCCGTTGATGGACCATCAGCAAGGACGTCACCACGACCAACTTTATCGCCCAACTTCACAAGTACTTTTTGGTTAATACAGGTGTTTTGGTTAGAACGTGTATATTTGATCAAGTTGTAGATATCTACACCCGCTTCACCAGCGATCATTTCGTCTTCATTTACACGAATAACCACACGAGAAGCATCAACAAACTCAATACGTCCACCACGGTTTGCAATCACACACACACCAGAGTCATGCGCTACGTTTGCTTCCATACCTGTACCAACAAGAGGCTTGTCAGCAAGCAATGTAGGAACAGCCTGACGTTGCATGTTTGAACCCATCAATGCACGGTTCGCGTCATCGTGTTCAAGGAATGGAATCAATGATGCAGCAACAGATACGACCTGTTGAGCAGATACATCCATATGCGTCACTTTTTCAGGCGGCATACGAACAAATTCACCTTGATGACGTACAGAAACAAATTCTTCTGTTAAGTTGCCATCTTTATCTACACCAGAATCGGCCTGTGCAATCACAGTACCAACTTCTTCGATTGCAGATAAATATTCAACATCTTCAGTTACACGGCCATCTACAACTTTACGATACGGTGTCTCTAAGAAACCAAAGTTGTTGGCTTTTGCATAAACAGAAAGCGAGTTGATCAAACCAATGTTTGGACCTTCAGGCGTTTCAATTGGACATACACGACCATAATGCGTTTGATGTACGTCACGTACTTCAAAGCCCGCACGTTCACGTGTCAAACCACCTGGACCAAGCGCAGATACACGACGTTTGTGTGTAATTTCTGACAATGGGTTGTTTTGATCCATAAACTGAGACAATTGGCTTGAACCAAAAAATTCTTTGATTGCAGCAGCAACTGGTTTCGCATTGATCAAATCTTGTGGAGACAAGTTATCTGTTTCAGCTTGGTTTAAACGCTCTTTCACAGCACGTTCAACACGAACGAGACCAACACGGAATTGGTTTTCAGTCATTTCACCAACTGAACGAACACGACGGTTACCCAAGTGATCGATATCGTCAACTTCACCTTTACCGTTACGAATTTCAACCAATGTCTTAAGCACATCAATGATGTCATCGTTAGAAAGAATACCTTCCACTTCACGAGACTTCTGATCTGTACCAACTTCGTAAGGACGCCCTAAACGACGGTTAAACTTCATACGACCCACTGGCGACAAATCATAACGCTCAGTAGAGAAGAACAAGTTATTAAATAAGTTTTCAGCAGCTTCTTTCGTCGGTGGTTCACCTGGACGCATCACTTTATAGATTTCTACAAGTGCTTCTTCACGACCAGAAGTTGTATCTGCACGCAAAGTATCTGCAACAAACGGACCACGATCAATATCATTGGTGAATAGGATGTTAAATTGTTTAACACCACCTTCAGCAATTTTCACCATAATTTCATGGCTTAGCACCGTATTTGCAGCAATCACTTCACCATCACGTAAAGTAATATCTTCTGCTGTAATACGCTCATACAAGTATTCATCTGGAACTGGTAATTTAGTTAAACCAGCAGCTTCCATTTGACGTACGTGACGTGCATTGATACGTTTACCTTGTTCAACAATCACTTTGCCATCATTATCAGCAATATCGAATTGTGCCATCTCACCACGAAGGCGTTCTGGTACTAGATCGATTTGATAGCTACCCATATCAAGATATACAGGTACTTTCTCATAGAACATATCTAGAATTTGTTCATTGCTATAGTTCAATGCACGTAATATAACCGTCGCAAGTAACTTACGACGACGGTCAATACGAACAAAGACTAAATCTTTTGCATCAAATTCAAAATCTAACCATGAGCCACGGTAAGGAATGATACGTGCTGAATAAAGCACTTTACCACTTGAATGCGTCTTACCTTTATCATGGTCAAAGAATACGCCTGGAGAACGGTGTAATTGAGATACGATTACACGCTCAGTGCCGTTAATCACAAACGTACCATTCTCAGTCATGAGTGGCATTTCACCCATGTACACTTCTTGCTCACGAACGTCTTTGATAGATTTCGTTTCACGATCTTTGATGATCAAACGAATTTTAACGCGCATTGGTGCCGCATAAGTCGAACCACGTAAAATACATTCACGTACGTCAAACTCTGGTTTACCAAGACTATACTCAACGAATTCTAAAGCAGCATTGCCAGAATAACTTTCAATTGGAAAAACTGAACGAAACGCGGCTTGCAGACCGATATCTTCGCGATTTTTTGGTGTTTTGCCATCTTGCAAGAATGTTCTGTACGAGTCGACTTGAATCGAGAGCAGGTACGGAGCATGCATGACTTGGGGCAATTTACCAAAATTCTTACGGATCCGTTTCTTTTCGGTATATGAGTATGCCATCTGGAGTCCTCGGAAAGTAAACTAAGTCCGCCTGCAGAACGGACTTAGAAGGAATTACGCAGGTCGATATGACCACCACTTTTATACAAATGCTGCAAATTTCAGTGGTACAAAACGCTTAACAATATTTTTAAATTTGAAAAATATTGGTAAGCGTTTGATTTAGTATATTTATTTTAAAAATTGATGATTTTTATATCAATCAATCTAAAATCGAGCCGATTATTGTAACGCAAAAAGGCTGATGACCCAAGAGCCATCAGCCACTTTTTGGGGTCAAATTATGATTCGACCCCTAGCGAAATTACTTAACAGTAACTGTAGCACCAGTTTCTTCAAGTTTTTTCTTAAGTTCTTCAGCTTCTTCTTTAGAAACGCCTTCTTTAAGGTTAGAAGGAGCGCCTTCAACTAAATCTTTAGCTTCTTTCAAGCCAAGACCAGTTACTTCACGAACTGCTTTAATTACAGCAACTTTGTTTGCGCCAAAAGAAGTCAATTCAACATTGAATTCTGATTGCTCTTCAACAGCAGCAGCAGCAGGACCAGCAGCAACAGCTACAGCAGCAGCAGATACGTTGAATTTCTCTTCAAAAGCAGAAATAAGTTCAACAAGTTCAAGAACAGTTTTTTCAGCAACTGCGTTTAAGATTTCTTCGTTAGTTAAAGCCATGAGAATAACTCCAAATGGAAATTGAATGGTGTGTAAATAGATTTAAGCTTATGCAGCTTCTGACTCGTTTTTCTCTTTGAGCGCTGTAATAAGGCGACCCAATTTCGAAATAGGAGCTTGAAGAACATTGGCAAGCATAGTAAGTGCTTTTTCTTGGTTTGGAAGATTCGCAATAACGCTAACTTCAGCACCTTGATAAACTTTGCCATCAAATGCAGCAGCTTTTAATTCAAATGCTTTGTTCGTTTTCGCAAATTCTTCAAACAAACGAGCAGCTGCGCCCATGTCATCTTCAGAAGTCGAGAAAGCCAAGATTGTTGGACCGACAAGGTTGTCATTCAAGATCGTAAATTGAGTATCTTGAAGAGCACGTTTAGCCAAAGTATTACGCACAACACGTGTGTAAACACCAAGCTTACGAGCTTCAACACGAAGAGCAGTTAATTGCTCAACAGTTAAACCTTGATAGTCAGCAACAACGGCAGCAAACGCTGTAGAAGCAACTTCAGCAACTTCAGCAACGATCTGTTTTTTGCCTTCGATAAGAAGAGCCATTGTAAAACCTCCTAACGGTGATTTATGTACCCGAATACACAGGTACACTCCCAATTCGTAAGCCCATCATTGAACTTACACGCGGAGGATGAACAAATCACACCACCGCGTCTACTCAGGCTGGTCGATTAAGAAGCAAGTCCGAAAACCCGCTTCACCTGAGGTCTTTGACGCTGATAAATTTACATCTATCAATTCAAAGTCCGCCTGCATATCCCCTCTCCTACCAGGAAAGGGTTAGGGAGAGGTCTTACCCTCACCCCGACCTTCTCCCCCAAAGGGAGAAGGAGATTCACAGGACTTTAAAATTCTTTAATTAAGTCGAAACTTATTTAGAAACGTTTTGTACATCAACAACAAGACCAGGACCCATCGTAGAGCTCAAAGTGATCTTTTGGATGTAAATACCTTTAGAAGTCGCAGGTTTTGCTTTCTTAAGGTCAGCGATAAGCGCTTCAACGTTTGAACGAACAGCTTCAGCAGTAAAACCAACTTGACCGATCGCAGCGTGAATGATACCCGCTTTGTCTACACGGTAACGTGCTTGACCAGCTTTTGCATTTTTAACTGCAGTTGCTACGTCAGGAGTTACAGTACCCACTTTAGGGTTTGGCATTAAGCCACGTGGACCAAGGATTGTACCAAGTTTACCTACAACACGCATTGCATCTGGAGCAGCAATAACAACGTCAAAGTCAAGATTACCTGCTTGAATGCTTTCAGCAAGATCATCAAAACCAACAACGTCCGCGCCTTCAGCTTTAGCAGCTTCAGCAGCAGCACCTTGAGCAAACACAGCTACACGTACAGTTTTACCCGTACCTGCAGGAAGTGTAGTCGCGCCACGAACAACTTGGTCAGATTTACGAGGATCAACACCTAAGTTTACCGCAACATCCAAAGATTCTTTGAATTTTGCAGCAGGAAGGCTGCTAAGAACTTGTACTGCTTCTTCCAAAGTGTAAACTTTGTTTGCTTCAATAGCAGCAGCAATGGCCTTTTGGCGTTTAGTTAATTTAGCCATGTCTTATAGCTCCACTTCCAAGCCCATAGAACGCGCAGAACCAGCGATGGTACGTACACGTGCGTCTAAATCAGCACCAGTTAAATCTGGTTCTTTAGTAGTCGCAATTTCTTCTAATTGAGCACGAGTCAACTTACCAACTTTAGTTTTGTTAGGAATCGCTGAACCCTTTTGGATACCAGCAGCTTTCTTAAGAAGAATAGATGCAGGTGGAGTTTTCATGATGAAAGTGAACGACTTATCGTTGTACACAGTGATCACGACTGGAATTGGTAGACCCACTTCAACTTTTTGTGTAGCAGCATTGAATTCTTTACAGAATGCCATGATGTTAACACCACGTTGACCTAGTGCAGGACCAATTGGTGGAGATGGATTCGCTTTACCAGCTGGAACTTGCAGCTTGATATAGCCGTCAATCTTCTTAGCCATTTCAAATTACCTCTGGGTACAAACGCCTTTTAGAGCTCCCCAAGTTTCATAAGTAACGATACGTTACAACAACAATGCCCGATCCATAAATAAATCGAGCGCTTTAAAACGATTTAGATTAAATCGACTTTTCGACTTGGCGAAATTCCAATTCAACCTGAGTTGGTCGATTAAACACATTAATCGTCAACGTTAAACGCGATTTTTCGTATTGAACTTCCTCTACCACACCTTTAAAGTCTGTGAATGGGCCGTCAATAACAAGTAATTCTTCACCAGGTTCGAACATCGTCTTAGGACGAGGAGCCTCACCTTTATTGTGTACACGTGCAAGAATCGCATCAGCTTCTTTCTGCGTAATAGGTGCAGGCTTTTCTGCTGTACCACCGATGAAACCCAATACTTTAGGACATTCTTTAACAATGTGCCAAGTTTCATCATTCATTTCCATTTCAACTAAAACATAGCCTGGAAAGAATTTACGCTCTGATTTACGCTTCTTACCATCCTTCATCTCTACCACTTCTTCGGTAGGAACAAGGACTTCACCAAAACTATCAGCAACAGCGCTACGCTGGATTCGATCATTAAGCGAACGCATCACTTGTTTTTCATAACCTGAATAGGCATGAATAATGTACCAACGTTTCATAGCTCTCTTACCCGATAATAAACTTCATAAACCAACCAATAACGTAGTCAAAACACCACAGAATGATTGCAGCAACAATGATAACAAGCAGAACCTGCCATGAAGTTGTCACTGTTTCTTGTTTCGTTGGCCATGTCACTCGACGTAATTCGATACGCGAATCTTTGAGCAAACGAACAAAGCCTTTGCCTTGATGGGTGGCGTATAATAAACCTAAAGCCACTACGATACAAGCTATAATTACCCCAACACGCACCCAAATACCATTGGCAGGTGCCCAATATGCTGGAAGATATTGATTTGTCATCAAAGCACAACCAAATAAAGCCAGTGCAATAATCCACAAAATATAATCAAATGGAGAACTTGACTTCACCACTTCAGCAGAATTGTTTCTTTGGGGAATGGCCGCGTCGCTCATTGCGTCACGTGATTTATCATTCGACATTTTTGTACTCGTCGTAGGTTTCGCGACTTATTATATGACCAGTTTAGCCGACATCAAGTTTTTATTTCAAAAATATGGCAGGTCAGGAGGGACTCGAACCCCCAACATTCGGTTTTGGAGACCGACGCTCTACCAATTGAACTACTGACCTATAGACACAAACCGAGAGTCGAAACTCTCGGTTAGAATCATGCTTAA
>NZ_RAXT01000042.1 GCF_003611475.1 Acinetobacter rongchengensis
ACCAGATGAATAACGCAATCAATAAAAGCTCACCAAGAACACATGGTACACATCTTGGATTGATGAATAACCCTGAAACGCACAGTCAGGATCTATCAGATCAAGTGCCCGTGGTCATCAAACCGAAAAAGAATATGTTTTGTGTGAAATGTGGTGAACCACTTCAGGACAATATGCTGTTTTGCCCTCAGTGTGGTACCAAAATAGAAAGTTAATCGTTAAAGAAAATAAAGGAATGGATTACGAATGTGGTCCATTTTTTTTTTGACATCAAAAAAATAATTAGAGTTCTAAAATTAAGAGTTTAATTGAGCGTTGACATATTCTTCGACAGAAAATCCCTTTACGCCAGTTTCTATAAGTGCATGCACAAAGTCTGAGAACGTCACTGGAATGTACCCTACTTTGAATAGTGCCTCATTCAACTCTTTGTACTTCAGAAAAACTTCTTCTTTATGTTTTTTCTTCAGCTTAAACGTGGACGGCAAATCTGCCACTTGCAGATCTTGAATTTTGGTTGGGTTGTTCATAGCGTACCCGGTTGCTTAAAAGTTGCGAATTTAAACTATTGTAATGTGAAAATTAAAAAATGCAGAATAAATCTGCATTTTATTGTTTCATTTTTTTAAGATCTATTTGATAAACAGATGCTTAAATTAGTATTCTCAACCAAAAGCCAATTAATAGCGGATTAACCAAAATCAATCCGTTTCTTATTAGTATGTTTAATGTGTTGCTACTGGCGTACCAAATGCATCAGGATGTTGTGGTTGTTCACCACCACTTTGTTGAGCTTGACCAGGTTGACCAGCTGGAGCAGTTGTCTTACGTGCAGCTAAGTCCTTCATGATGTCTTGACAAGACATGCCCCCTGTTTCGTATAAGTTGTACGCAACAGGATCTTTTTTAGGATCTGGCGGTACACACTCCAATTCAGGTTCACTAGCAGTTGCAGAATCGGCATTCATTTTGTCCAGTTCGGTAGTAATCAATGTCAGATCGATGTCACTTGGCGTAATTGGACGACTGCTGATCTGCAAGCGATAAGTCATAGACGGCGTTAGTAGCGCATATAGTTCGCGGATCTGATTGGCCATAAGCGCAGGATTTTTCATTACGATTTTTTGGCATAAGAAAAGGTGCACGTTGTTCGGGCTACAAACACTTCCTTTACGCTGACTTGTTTGTGGGTTTTGGGCATCCACTTTCAAGGGGTAGACTTCAATGTAAACTTCATACGGCGTATCTGGCTGAAATTGGAAGTTCTGCAAACTAGAAACGACAGTTGAATACGGTTCTGACGTATCTTGTGCATGACAGAATACTTGTGGTGCGTTACAGTCAAAGTTACGACTAATACGGTCGATAATTTTATTGCGCTGAGCAGCCAATTTCATACTTTCTTCTTTTACTCGTCTTGCAACTTCACTCTGCAGTCGAGCTTCAAGTTCAACATCGCTTTGTTGTGGACGTTCAACTTCGATGTTTTGATTGCCAAAAATAACCACAGCAAATAACAAAAAGAAAAGAACACCACCGCCAATCAAGATTAGCTTTTTATGCTTAGCAAAAAAGTTTTCATCAATGTTTACTTTTTTGCCCTTCTTTGCTGTCTTGGCTGGCTGTTCAGGCTCACTTACATGTTCATCATCGGGTTGGATTTTGATCGCTTCTTCAGCTTCCTTCCCGATGTTGTCCATATCATCTGGTTCGTGATTACTCATTTATTCACCTATTCAATTATTTACTTGATTTAGCTTTTCTAGAGGTCGATTTAGACTTGGCTTTCTTTTTGCCACGTTGAACTGGCTCACCGTTGTTGTCGTATCCACTTGCACCACAGCTAAAGCAATCCCATTTATACTTACGTTCACCACGTAAATTAAATGCAGACTGAATCATGGTCTGGCCACACTCAAAACACTTGGCTTCGTTGCCAGTGCGAGATTTTGTAAGTTGGGTATCTGGTGATCCATCTGGCAATATGTCGAAATAACGTTTACATGATGCAGCTTCACAACTGTATCGCTCTTCGTAAACACCAGGTTCTTTGCGGTACTTGGTATGTACAAGAGGCTTTTTACAGATACATGGATACTCTGTTTTGGTCACTTGGAATCTTGGCTCGTAGTTAGGACTACCATCAGGGAACACCTCTAATGGACCCGACTTACATTTTTTGCCTTTCAGGTTTGGATTGGATTTTTCACAAGAAAAGAAGTGATACGGCTTACCTGAAGAAGTTGAAATACCTTTTAACTCACGCAACCAACCGCCACACCCTTCAAGCTGACATTTGTATGTATGGTTACGGCGATATTCGTCAAAATCAGGAACCAAGTTACCGCTTTCGTCATTTGTAGAACGGTATGTTTCTTTACAGGTGCCATCTACGAACGCACGTTGAGAGCACTCAAAAAATACAGATTTATCAGTTGTAACCTGAGTCAGTGATTTGCCACATAAACATAAATGAGCAGTTGGCTCACGTACAGTTGGCTTACCCGGTTCATCTTTACCATCAACATTTCTGTTTGGCGCTGAACTTTTGCATGAATTACATGACCAGTAGACCGATGTTGTTTTGTCGCGATTGGTACCGATTTTCGGCAACATGCGTCCGTCATCACAGTTATTACATTTGTAGACAGGGAATGAATCAAGCCAATGTTTTGAGAACTGTCCTAATTCACTTTCAATCCCTAAATGGAACTTTTGGAGTTCTTGTTTGTAATCGGCATCACCAGTAGCGATTAGATCCAGTGTTTCTTCAATTTCTTTGGTGTAAAGCGGATCTGCAAAACTAAACTTACCTCTAATGTTTTGAATCAACTTCAATCCATGCGGTGTAACTTCAATTTTCTTTTTAACAAGCTTGATATAGCCGTGCTTGATTAACCGTTCAAAGATTGATTGGTAAGTACTAGGACGACCAATTCCTTTTTTCTCAAGTAATTTGACCAATGATGGTACGGTGTAGCGTGAACGTGGTTTGGTTTTGGTCGCGATAACTTTACCAGCAATAACATTGTGGTTTTGACCGACTTCAATATCTATAGGTAGCGTATGTTCAGGTTCTTTTTCTGAATCTTCTTCACCGTCCACGTATTCAAGTGCATTTTCATCAATACTGTAGGTCTTTAATAAGCCCAACCAGCCATCTTCTTTTAAGATACGGCTAGAAGCTTTGAATTCAGCATCTTTAGTAATGCTTTCACCATCTACATTGAGAGTGACATCTTTATAGACACCTATAACGGATTTAACTTCGTATTCAGCTGGAGCCATTTGCGATGCAACAGTACGCAACCAGATTAGACGATATAGATCCTTTTGAACTTGGTCCTCACCAGCTTCAAAGGTAAAGAAGTCACTAGGACGAATACATTCATGTGCTTCTTGAGCACCATCGCGAGATTTGGCTTTATTGCCGATAATCGCAATGCCCTCTCTCTCACCAAAAGCTTCTAGAGCTTGCATCCCCTCAGGCGAAATTACAGCAGCATCAGTACGATGGTAAGTGATATAACCACCTTCATATAACTTTTGCGCTGCTTCCATAGTTTGTTTTAGATCCAAACCAAGACGCGCTGCAGCTGCAGCTTGCAGATCAACAGTAATAAACGGCGCTGGAGCACTACGGAAAGATGGCTTAGTTTCAACACTGGTAATGGTTAAGTCTTTTTTATCAATTACGTTTTGTAGACGGGTAATTGAAGCTTTATCTAACCACTGGTTATTGTGCACATCCTTCATTTCAGGATTAAGCCACTTAGAAAAATCCCATTTCGCAGCCCAACCTTGTTTTAGAGTTACTTCAAGATTGTAATGTTCATGTGATTTGAAGTTTTTCAGTAGATCTTCTAAATCACCAAGCACAACGAGTACGGCAGATTGAACACGGCCAACAGGAAATTTGCCTTTTAAAATATTTGAAATTGGCTCATACAAGTAAAAACCAATCATACGGTCAAGGAAACGGCGTGTTTCTTGAGATGCCACCATACCTTGATCCAGCTCTTCACCATTTTGAAGTGCATTAGCGATCGTACTTTTATCAATAGCGTTATATTTGACGCGAATATACTGATCGTCAGATAAGTTCAGGATACGTTTTAAGTGATATGCAATGGCTTCACCTTCACGGTCCAAGTCAGTTGCGAGGAAAACCGTATCTGCATTTTTAGCAGCCTGTCTTAATTCTTGAACAACGCGTGTTTTATTTTGAGATATTTCGTATTTAGGAACAAAGGCTGGATATGAAAAACCGATCTCATGATTAGGTAAATCACATACATGGCCAACTGAAGCGCGTACAACGAATTCGTGCGGATACAGGTCATCCAAGATATGTTGAATTTTTTCGACCTTTCCGGGTGACTCTACTATGAACAAACTACTCATTAAAATTCATCCAATTTTTAACTTTCTTTAGTAATAATTACTGAAGTTAATCTAGTAATGGTTTTAGTATATACAATTTTAAAATGTTTAAATAGGTTTAAGGGTTGATAAACAAACACTTTTAAGGGCTTATTTCTTAATCTTTAGTTGGATGAACATTTCAAGTGGTTAAATTACTTCCTGTTTTCAATATTCTACGCGCAAAAAGACAACAATATTTATCTAAAATTATGGGAAAAAACGGCTTAATTGTTTGAAAATGCAATGTTTAACCATCACAAATTAAAATTCCAAAAATATTATTTAACGAATTAATGTTGTACTATAAAGGTATCGTTTGTTTTAAGCTAAAACCATGATTAAAAAACTTATAGTTTTAAGCACCTCATTGTTAATCATCGGGTGTTCGTCTACGCCACAAGAGAAACGCTTAGATCAATACCTTGAAGATACGAAAACTGATGCAAAGGAACGTAGTATTGACTGGTATTACAAACATGATTACGAGCGTAGTAATGTTTTAAATATTTGTTATTCCATTTATATAGATTCTGCTAAGAAAGCTGGTTATTACAGCGATGATGTTAGTGATGGCCGAGAAAAGTATTTAGACGATAGCGTACAAAAAGAAATGTACGCCTCAAATGACGAATGCAATAAGGCATATAAGGCTCAGGATATTCTAGATAACTTTGTTGCAAGCAATAGCCTTCCACAAGAGTCTTATGAAGACAAGTTAGATCCACAACAAGAACCAAATTCAACACCTGAAGTACCAGAAGTGTCACCTGAAGCACCAGCAAATGAACCAGTCGCCACAAAACCACCAACACTGGAGGAATTAACCAATGCGAATCCGCAATAATGCGCTCATATGCCCAGGCCAATTTTTGATTCGATCTGCATTCTTTTTGCCCTAGCCATTTTACCTATAATAATTATTGGTATTGGCATACAGCTCAAAGAGAATTACGAGCGTAAGAAGCTCACTCAAAGCTATATGGATCAGCACTAAAGAAATCCAATAGGCAATAAAAAAGCAGCGAAATCGCTGCTTTTTTTATTTCTAATGAAGTTTACGAATAGGTTGAGTATAGGGGGAATCTTCTACTCGATGCACATGCATTGAATTGGTAATGTTCATTAAAGGTGAATTACTAGCCACTGAATGAGTCGTTGATGCTTTATGTGTGCGGTAGTTATTCAAAAACTGATCTACTACTGGCACATTGTTAGGCAATATTCCGATTTCGCGGTTAGTAATTTTAATCCTTTCTATTTGGTCTACATGGCTCATAACTAAGTCCACTACAATGATTAAAACTATGTGCGGAATTATAGCTTAAAATTGAAGAAATTCCATTTTGGGATTTAATATTTGGTTTTTTTATGCACAGGTTTTTGTGGATAGTAGTGGGTATAAATGGCTAAGTTGCTGATTATTTATGCTTTTAACATTGATTAAATATTAACCAAAATAACGAAAAATATGGAGAAATATAGCAGAAGCTATAGAAGAAAAAAGAGGAAATGTCAAAAAAAGGGAAAAAAAAACTATTAGAACAATCTCAGTCTAATAGTTTATTAAATAGGGTAATATCCCTTGATTCGTAATATAACCGATCTCTAATAAGTTTTAAAGCTTTTTTAATTATATTCACGTAAATTCCACAAACTGTTATCTCATGCTGAACAAAAGTAATGATTAAGCCCTATACTCAACTCTACCCTGATATATTGCAGATTAGTTAAACTGCTGTTTAGAAATTGCAAACCATAAGATGTTATATTTGAGCGAGGTTGGAATTATGTATGAAATGTGAATGCTTTAAAAACTGATATATATTATCAACTTTTTAGAATTTTACGCCTAATAGAATACATACAACTTGTTAGAATGCCTTATACTAAATCAGCCACCCTCACACACTTTTTATGGATGACCAGTATAGTGAAAGATTCAATCTTTGCTGATGTTATATCAAAGTTGAATGCGGAAGTTTTTACGCAAAAAGCTGGTCGCTTATACCCTCCTGTCAGTCAATTATTGGCACTGGAGAAAAAGTTAGCATTATGTACAGCATCATTGGTTAAAAGCGTAGACATTCCAGACTATAAACAGCTAGAACGCCTGTTTTGGGATAACGTAAATCATACCTATGGCACTGGTTATTTTGCGGAGATTCCTAAGTGGGGTTCCAACATCTTTATCCCATTACAGGTATGGGAAAGTGTGTTACAGCCTTATGCATTGTTCTATAAAAATATGAACCCTGAGTTTAACTTTTATGACTTTGCATTTACGACTGCAGCGTTGAGCGCTTGGCGGTACAGCCAACCCGTGCTAAAGCTTGAAAATGATGTATATCGCACCCTATTGAATGATGAAAACGGTCGCTATGTCGATGGTCATTTGCTGAATTACTACTTTCAGTGGACCAACTTTATTCATACACCAGGTCTAGGACACAACGAC
This sequence comes from Acinetobacter rongchengensis, assembly GCF_003611475.1. GTDB lineage: Bacteria > Pseudomonadota > Gammaproteobacteria > Pseudomonadales > Moraxellaceae > Acinetobacter > Acinetobacter rongchengensis. The sequence continues at coordinate 6,881 of NZ_RAXT01000042.1, forward strand.
AAACCTTTATATGGTTTTTTCGCGCATCAAAACGAAGTTTTGTTTAACGGCAACAACGTTAAAGTATTGATCATTGTGTTTTGCTATGAAGATACTGAAGCCAACATATCTGATGAAGATGCTTTAAGCTTAACCTCTAATTGGGGTGACTATGTGGTTTTAGAGTATCGCACGGATACTATTAAAACTATTAAAGATAGTTTGATTGGTACCAACCTTAAAAGTAGTCCTGAGCTATTAATCTTACTTGGTAAAATGCTTAGCTTATTTAATTTCTCTATTCATCCTAAAACTGACATCTACAATCACCGTGGCTACCTGATGCAACCCACGTATAACGATACGATTGATTCATTTCTCAGTAGTTATAGAAAGCACAAAGGTATGCCAGTACGCCGTGGCGTAGGTAAATCACCCTCTAGCAATCAACGCCGTGAAGTCCTCTATCATGTCCACGCACCAAGCTGTCCACGCCTGTTTGATACTGGTCTGAACACTGGTTTTGTGTCGCGCATGCACAAGAGTAGCCATATCGCTAATGACCATTTTAATACACTACATTGGCTTAAAACTGATACTGGCTTAAAACTAATTTCAGGTAGTTTATATACTCAAGAAACCGAAACTAAACTTATTAAATCAATTCAAAATTACTTTTATGGTAATAATACTTAAAGGTTTTCATTCTTTTTTCCTTAAACCTGTTATATACTTTTAATACCCATTTCAATCAATGAAGTATTATGCGTTTCGAGTTCGATCCATCATTTATATCTCATGTTGCAGTACGATTAGATGGCACTTCCTTAAAATCATTTTTAGACAACCTTGGAAACGTATCTTTTCAAGAAGCTGAAAGTTATTTAAGCAATCTAATTAAAGGGAATTATGAGCAAGACGATTTTACAGTTGGATTGAAAGTTAAACCTAAAAACCACAATCAAACAGAATTATTAGGGCATCTTTATAAAAATAGTGCCTTTCAATCGGTTTCAACTGAAGTATCGGATCTCGACACCCAAAACATGCACAATGACATCGCTCAATTCGTTCAAAGCTATGCCAATGTTGCAGATCTTCAGTACAACAGTAATTTCTTGGACAAGCAGACGTTTAAGCATGAAAAAACGTTAGATAGCTATATCTTCACAGAATTAATGCTGCAGTTCACCAACAATAATACCGTGAAGTTTCGTGTGGACGGCGAATATGTCACAGTGATTAATACTGAGCTAACCTCTAAATACATCTATTTTAACGACAACAAGAATAAGCGGATCTGTAAGTTTTTAAGTAAAAATATGCATCCAGCTTATTTAGAGTCATTCTTAGAGCAGATGCATATTATTAAAATTGATTCTGAGCAGTACTTTTATAATGCAGTCGTGAATAACACAATAAGTTATGATGCTGACGTTAACGCCTTTATGGACCAATCTCAGAATTTTTTAAATACCCTTGTGAAAGGTTATAAAAAACTGATCTTAAACAACGTGCGATTTAATCTTTACGAATTCTTAGAAGACGACCTTGAAAGTGTCATCCTAAACCGTATCACTAAGGCATGGCATTACGCTCACGAAATTACGTTGCAAACCAACAACCCATCAAAATATGTAGTCGCTCAACCGCTGGTTATAAAATATTTATAAGTGAGTTTCTTTATTTATGAACCCCCTCATGATCAAGTATGGTATCGATATTGGTACGCTATCTAAAATATTTAGATCGCATCTTGAAAATGAGGGCATTGTATTTGATCGTGAGAGTGACTTTCAGCTTGAACGAAGCTCTAAACGTATTTACCTCAGAACCAATCACCACAATGACGCCACAAAAAATAAGAAAAAAACGGCCTGGTATCTTGTAGATCTAGATAACGCACGTATGTCTTATGGTTGGTTTCATGCTGGCGGTGCAAACTTCACTTACAGCTTGTATGAATACATTCAAGAAATGGATCTGCAACCTGGTGATACCGTATATACCAAGGAACAGCAAGAAGAAGATCTTAAACGCTTCTTAAGCTCATGCAAAAGTGCTGAGAAGAACAAAAAAGACCAAGAGATATTGGCTCAAATCTATATGGGTTTTGAATGGGCCAGAAGCCTACCCTTACCAAACCGTCCACACAACTACAATGTGAAAAAGCAGATTAGCTTCAGTCATGCTAGATTGTACAATCCAAGCAACTTCACTAAAAATGAGCTGATTGATTATGTCAGCCAGTACTACCCTCAACACAAGAACAGCACCATTATTCTGAACCGTATTATTGATCTGCAACCAGATCTAGATCAACAGTCGCTACGTCAGAACAAGCTTTTAGTTGAGGGGCAAAACCTCAAAAATCAAATCATTTTCCTTCAGACCATCGCTGAACATAAAAACAAGCGTGGTGAAGATAAGTTTACATTACGTGGTGTACTTGCAAACGGCGCTTTCAAAATCTTATTTAAAGATCCATTGGATGCATGGAACCAAGATCGGATAATCTTTTGTGAGGGCTACGCCACTGGTGAAGCAATTGCAGAATCAATTCAATACTCTATTCCAGTCATTGTCGTGTACGTGGCTGGCAACATCATGAATGTAGTACGTGATTTCCGTGCCGAATTCCCGTTTTCACGCTTCTATATCTTCAATGATAATGACCATAAAACAGCATTAGAAAGCAAAATAAAGCGCAATCCCGGTATCTATTACGCAACAGAAGCATGCCGAGCTGTAAACGCAGCCATGATTGGACCTGAATTTACTGATGAACAGTTAGATCTAAGTGACTGGAACGATTTTAAGTGTTTGTACGGCGTTGAATACACGCGTGATGTAATACGTCATAAAATGCAAAATGCCGTGTGGACGACTGCAGTTCAAAGCACGGTTAACCCGAACTATTCTATCAGCGCCCTATTCTTTGGCATCAAACAACAGTTGGATGATATAGGCCTCTATCCTGATAGCATGACCAAAAAGAATTGGTTTAGCTTGGTTTTACGTGCATATGCTTTGCTGACTCAACAGGGATTTAGTCAGATCCACCCGATTGAGCTGGTCAAAGAACAATTTATTGAAATTCTTGAACAGATCAGCAAACAACCCCGTAAAGTCACTGGAGCTGAAGAACCAGAACTCCTTCAGGCCTACACAAAACTTGTAGAAATGATCGCACGTAATGATTCAACAACAGCACTGAATCAACAGATTATCGCCGTGATTAATTTATACAAAAATGCAGATTATCCAATTGAATCATTAAAGGTTTGGCTCAAAGATATTGTGAGTAAATCGAACGATCCTGAATGGTCCGAAAACTTCATTAATAATATTTTTATTTCGATAATTTGAATGTCAAACATAAACCCCCAAAGGTAGCAAACTTTTGGGGTTTGTTTTTCTCTAAACTTTCATTGCACTAGGTTTATCGACCTATTTAAAACTAATGTTTCCTGAACCAGTTCGGTTTTGTGACTTATGGATTGGTTTGCCATAAACTTTAACGTTGCCTGAGCCTGAAAGCTGTACTTGAGCAGAATTGATAGCTGTACAAAAGATATTGCCTGAACCAGATAGTGCCACTTCTAAATTGTTGCTTTTCAATGGTAATGCATCAAAATTGCCTGAACCTCTCAAAGATAAGACACAGTGTTCAACGGTACCGTCTAAATCCATATTTCCAGATCCACTAATACTTGCTGTGAATTTATCTTCATTAAGATTTAAGACCTGAATATTGCCTGAACCTTTTAAATCAATAGCTTTTAAATTTGGGTGACTGATCGATACTTCTAACGGTGAACAAGTACTAAAACTTACATTGTCCTGAATAGCTAAAACCAATACACCCCCCTGAAAAGTCGCACTAATAAGATCTACAATATTGTCGTCTGCAGTAATTTCCATTTTAGAAACACTTGAAGCAAAAAACTTCAGACTCATTGGACCTTTCATACAGATTTCGTTAAATGGGTTTACAGGTACTTGCTTAGTCACTGGTTTGCCACTTCCAACGATTTGATAGTTGGAACCTGAACTGTATACATTGCCGTTGCCATTGATTACAACAGAACCCAAAAAAATATGTTTTGACATATAAAGCCTCAAATTATTAAAAGTAATTTAACCCTAAATAAGTGGTCATTCATAACCTATTTAATATCTGTAAATTATAACATTGAGGGCTTAAACATTTTTTATTAAAATAATAAATTAAAGCTTTTAATTTTTCTTTAAACCTTTATTAGACATAGCTTATATTAAAGATTAAACAGAAATGTTTTTAGAATCGGTATATACTAAAAGTATAAATTTTCTTAAGCATATGATTAATAGTCCTATGCAACCTGGGTAGCACATTGCACCTAAATATATATTAGAAATTGGAATTGTTATGGCTGAGAAAGTACCGAGCGCCCGACATAATTGTGATTTAAATACGATGTTTCAGTTTTTCCAAGAAGAACTGGAGCGAAACTACGGATTCGTATTCAAGTCATCTGGTAAATATCAATTCGTGACCGTATTTGATGAAAAAGTGCCTTGCCTCACCGAATCAGATAACCCTAGTAAATCAAGTAGCAACAATGTCAAACCACGAGGGATGTATTGGATCTATCCAAACATGAACCGTGATACTGGTGAATACTGGCCAGTACTCAAAGGACACCGCTTTGGTGTAACTGACATTGAAATCTCAATTGCTTTTGCTGACCACTATAAGAACGTAATCAAGCCTCAACGAGATTCAAACCCTAACTACAAACCACCAAGCAAAGAAGATGTTGATCGCCGTGTACGTGAGTTTGAAGAAGCTCAAAAGAAGCATCTACTTCAACAAGAAAAAGAGCTCTTAGCTGCACAAATCGCTATCCGTATTGAGTGGCAACGTGCTGGTAAAGTTATTGACGATTCATTTTTTAATAATAAAACTGGAAGCATTCAGACCTTTAAACGCGACATTCGACAAATGCCGTATATGGTTGAAAAGAACCTAGAGCCATACGGCGCTAAAATCATGCGTAAAGATAACTTTACCCGTGATGAAGCCATTGAAGCAGTAAAGCGTGAACTTCCTGAATCAGCCACCAATCAACAGCTTCTCGTTGAAACAGTAGAGAATGTATTAGCGTATCAAAAGCATTTTATCAACTTTGAACCTGAGCTTGAGGGCGAAAAGAAAAAAGGCTTTGATTTACGTAAAAGCAGAGCTGTCATTCTTGCACCGTTAATTGACACCAATAACAAAGTCGTCAATTTACAGCGTATCACCCACCATCGCCAAAAAAAGCGCAACAAAGAAACCAACAAGCTTGAAGAAGTACTGCATAAGGGTAAGTACTTTTTTGATAAAGCCAAAACGAAAGATGCATTCTTGCCTGTTAGCAAAAATCCTGATGTTGGCTATGAAGTCTTTAACCCGAATGCAAAGAACTATTTGATCAAGGAGGGTTGGGCAACAGCGATCAGCGCACGTAAGGCGTTGGATGCTGGTTTAGAGCTTGGTTTATTGGGTGAGGGTTTTACTGCAGAAAACACACAAGTTTTAGCGTCATACAGTAAATCCAATATCTCAAGTGTTGCTGAGCTTATCTGCAGTATCAATCCTGAAGCCAATATATTTGTTGGTTATGATAACGATGCTGGCCAAACGCTTGAGTCTGGTTTGAATCCTGGCTTACAAGAAGCTTGTCACAACTTTTCATTAAGTGGTGTGTTAGGTGATGTGAGCAAACATGAAAATACACGTATCACCCTACCCCCGGTTTTCCAAAATAAATTATCTGTTTCTGATTGGGATGATGCTCGTCAATATTTAGGTGTTGAACGTTTAGCTGCAGAGTTGGCAAAAGAACTGAATAACGCCGTCAAACGTATAGACAACAAGATCCCTGAAGTTGCGTATGCAATTAACCGCTACAACCGTCAACGCGAAGCTTATGCAACCAAGTTCCCTAATAAAGAATACCAACCGAATTACGGCATTGTGATTGCACAATCAGATGAAAAATATCTGGAATTGCAGAACATACGTGCTAAAAACCAAGCAAATATTGAAAATTACAACGCAAATATTGAAAAGCGTAAACAAGATCTATCAAAAGCTAACTATGATGGACCAGCTGGTACAGGTAGCACGAAATCCTATGCAAAACCAAAGTACCAACCGCCGTCATTTGATAAAGCATTTGATGATAAACCAACTCCAACCGCTACGGCACCCGTATCTACGCCCGTCATGACTCTTGAGGGCATTAAGTCTTATATGGAGATCCTTTCTGAAATTGATGTCACCAAAGTTCAAAATGATGTTTTGAAAGTTGTCGCTACTGCAGATGGCCATCAAAAGATTAAAGCCGGTGATATTGAATTCGAGAAAATGGGTGCCAAAGAACCAACCAGTAGCACAAACCCAAGTATGGATAGCATGCAAAATACCAAAGTACATATTGATGTATCCAAGGACATCAACAAAGATACAGTTAAATTGCAGAGTGTGGATCGTTCGACCATTCCCGAACAAAATCTTCAGCAAGGTATCGATCATCAAAGCTACGCTAAGTCAGCTATCTTTACCGCTTTTTGGCTTCATTCAGCAGAAATGTATAAAGCTAGAAAGTTAATTCATGAAGCTGGTATTAGTACTGCCGATGTTGAGGGTTCAATTGCTGTCGCTGAAGATAAGCTCAATAAAGCTCAGGAAGAAGTTTCTAAGAAGCGGTCGTATCCTGAACTTTTTGTGATTAGTGCGTCTGATAGCGAATACCGTGCGTCAATCATGAAAGTTTTATCTGATTTAGAGGCTGCACATCCAGAGTGGCAGAATCTCAAAACATTTAGAGAAAATCTTACTGATAGGACCATTGCATTTGATCAATTGAATCTGGATACATTGAAGATCAAAAACAAAGTAGTGCATTTGATTGTCAGTAATGTGACCAATGATCAAAACTATCTAAAGGTTCAAGAAAGCCTCACCACCCTTTTAGATACATCGAACAGCTTGTCTTTGGACCGTCAACAAAAGTTCAATCTTGTGAACAGTCTAAGTAAAACATTAAACAACATGGCCAAACTGTTAGATGAACCACCAGTCTTCCAAAGACTGAACGATTTCTTTACTCGTTTTGAAAAGCGTGTAGATGATCTCGTTCTAGGTGATGGTCTAAAGCTGTATGGTATAGAACCGCAGAATTTAAACAAAACTAACGAACGTGGACAGTCGTTCGATATGTAAAAGCAGATATGAAAAAGCCCCGAATATCGGGGCTTTTTTTTGAGTCAATGTTTTCAAGATTAGTGTGGCAATGTTGCCCTAAAATCCAATGCAAAATCAGTTTCACCACGAGGATCGCTATTAAAGAACTTGAAGCCTAAACACTTAATCTCTTTATAGCCCATACTCTCCACCTCTTTTAAGAAGCTCTTATAACCTTCGTCATCCTCTTCATCTGGATCAAAAATTACAGAACTCTCGTCACTCAAGCTGATCAGTACTTCTTCCTTCCACTCGTCATTCACCAACAAATGACCGCCTTTAGGCTCAATCAAACATTGATAGTACATCTCTTGGTTCACCGTATCATTCACGATCAACATATAGTCTGGACTGAATCTACGGCCATCAATAGGACTAAATAACCAGTAGTCTAGCTCATTACGTATTAAGTAAATTTCAGCATCTTTATATTGACGTTTAAGGGCATCAATTTGAGTCGAAATGAATTTTACGAATAGCTTCTCTTCACTCGTACCGTAGTTTTCACTATAAGCATACCAATCGGCACCCTCAACATTAAACTTCAGTTGTTCATTTGGGTGCAACGATTGTGCGATCGCACGTTCGTCTGGAGCATTGACAGTGATTTCACCCGTATCAGGATTTTCAACAGGGAAAGCAACCAAGTAAATGTTTTTCTCTTGCTGAAAAACAGTAGACAGCGATTTAGGTTTAAAGGTTTTACTACCCGTGATACGTGGCATATGACGATCAATAGCCTTACGTACCTCAGGTAAAATTATGCCCAAAAGTAGCTGATATTTTTCATCAATGGTCAGATCGTGAATATCCTTATCTTCAGTATATGAATAGCGGATCTGATAAAGCGGTAGGTAGTTATCGATTAATTCATCCATACTATCTAACCCAACGATATGCTCTCTTAGATAGTTAAATCTAAAAAAGTTCCCTTCAGTCGCAACGAGCGCCTTTTTCAAGACCGGTCGGCTAAAGTATTCTTCAGTCAGATCGATGGTTTTATGGTTAACTTCAGCTTGGATCTGATTCTGTTGCTTGTCGGTCAAGCTACCAGCATGCAATTGGTATGCACTGGCTTTGATTTCACGCTTAAAAGTCGTATCAATCTCAGAATCAGTCGTTTTATTTCTAAATTCTTGCTGATTGACTAAGACAAAACCTTTCTTATATGTCTCACTGTTCATAAAGTCAGATTTAAGCGTGATTGTGTGCTTTTCAGTGGATTTATTAATAATCCCTTCACCTAGAAGCTCTAACTTTAAGTTGTCGTAAAACGTGCCAGTCTTAACAAAGTGGTACATGAACGTTTCAAGTACACGCCCGTATTCATCAATCGCATTGTCAAACTTACGTTTGTACTGGTCAAACTCATAGCCATGTTCTTTATCAAACAAGTCAAGGTTATCATTATTCAAACGATATGATTTATGCAGTTTATATGGGCATAAACGAGCACCACGGCCAATCAACTGAATATCTTGCAGCGATACTTTTTTCGCTGCAGAAATATCAAAGTGAATGATGTCATAGAGACTTAAAACATCCCAACCTTCTGTGAGTGCATCAACTGAAAATATCACCCGATTATAGTTTTTAGGATCATCTAAAATCGGCAACAAAGTTGAATTGGTTTTATCCGTTGAGTTGTAAACAAACGTGTTATCTGAAGAAAAACGAATTTTAATTTCAGAAATAAATGATTTTAAACCATCTCTATCGCTGATCGTGGATAGACCAGACTTCGGAGAGGCAATCCAAGCAAACATTTGACGCAAGAAACGAAAGCTATCTTCAGCGTCTTGCAAATTAGTCTGATTGGTTTCACTTAGCTTTTTCAGATAATCTAAATCTTGTGGCTTAAGTGAATTAATCACCTTATGGAAAAATTCACGGTCTAGCTTGCTTTGTTTAATGTTGGTTGATTTCACCAATATAATTGGGTTGATCGTGACTTGCATATCACGCTCAGCGAATAAACGTCTGTATTCACTCAATACAACGGCATTAATCACCAATAAGCGTTTTTGATCGGCGATCTGAGTTTCAGTGTTGTAAAGGAAGCAAACCGCTTTACTGTAACCTTCCTTATTGAATCTCAAGAAATCGTATTTATAGACTAATTTGTCCTGATACTTCCTATGGATGGCACTATTGCCCAAGTCAACAGTAGCAGTAAACTCCAGCAAAAGATTATCTGGCCGTGCCTTGATTGCAGTATTGACCGAAGTTTCCCAATTGGTAATCGCTTCATCATCTTCTTTTATCTTCTTACGTGTATTCACGTTAAGTCGATGCGCTTCATCTGCAATCAGAACAATTTTATTATTCAAGAAATCTTCTGCAGACAAACCATTTTCTACCTCATTCACAAGTTTGTTGTAGAGGAACGCCGTACTTAAAAACATAAAGTTAATAGCGTTGCCTTGTGAATCTGGAAAGAGTTTGATTTCTTTAACAGGAATAGAACGTCCATTGATTTTCACGCCGTTCTTATTGAAAAGATACTTTTCAAATTGCGGATCAATAAAGTTCATATAGGCCTGTTCAATAATCTGCAATTGATGGACCATAAATATGAAATTACGGTAGCCTTTCTCATATAAAAAGAGAATAACAGCAGCCATGGTGAGCGTTTTACCGGCACCAGTTGACATATTGAAAAGTAAGTGTTTGGCTTTAGTCGGATCTTGATCATAGATCCAGATAAAATGCTTTACAGCCTCTTCTTGATACCCCCTTAAAGTACGCGACAAGTTATCAGTGATATAGCGAGGGATAGTAAAGTTTTTAGCCCACTCAATGTATTCACTGTCGTTTTCAATACGATAATATAGGAAGTCTTTTAAGGTATCTTTTACCAATGTTGGGCTTAATCTAGACATTAGGTGCACCATAAAACTTATCAGTGAGCGCAATCTCTTCCTGAGTGACTTTGAATTTTGAATCCAACATATCTGCATGGTTTAGATATAGCTGGTTTTCATCCAAAACTTGCAATAAAAGCACTTTACGATCGTCTAGTGATAAAGCCCTAAATGATTCCTCACGCTCAAAGTCTTTTTTATCAAACCAAAACTTTAAAAAGGCATTCTGAGCCATTTCATTATAAATACTGTCCAGCTCACCTTTACTTGTTGCAGCCAAGATTCCATCTTGATAGGCCTGGTTATAGCGCTTCAGTTCAAAATAAACAAATGAACCGCCACCATTCCAATTTACAAGTTTAGAGATACCGCCGTCCTCACCGTTTATTACGCGTTTTAAGCGTGTTTTGGTGATTTCATCAATATAGTCCATCTGCTCAATCGCAATCCATTTGCGACCCAATTTATGCGCCACAGCAGCCGTAGTACCCGAACCTGAGAAAAAGTCGAGCACAAGATCTCCTTCATCCGTGGCGATCTCAATAATACGCTGTAAAAGTAGTTCTGGTTTTTTCCCATTCGGGAACAATACACCACCCTCTTTTGTTAAATTGTTCAGCGGAAAGCCATCCCAAAAGGTGCCAGCTTTTTCAAGCTTGAAGATATATTTCCCTCTTTTGACCGCAATATCACTCAACCAAGCAATTTGATCGCACTTGGCACCCTTGTAATAGACAGTCGTTACCTTATTTTTGTTTTTTCCAGATCTAGGCACATATTCAATGCTTAATAGCTCATGATCCCCGGTTACACCTTCCATCACGCGTGTTCTAATTGAGCTTTGAGCATTCGTGTCGCGCATAATCTTATCAAAGTACTTCAGATAGCATTCAGCTTCAGTCAGGTTTTCTTCTTCCATCACCTTTTTGATCGGCTCTAGAACCACACCTTTATGCGTATAAACCTCAATCGGCTCACCTGAACCATCTGTTAATGTCTTAATGTGCTCTTTGGTACCAACGCTTTTTAAGATACGCGTATACTTCCAGCTCTTTTTAAGCTGCTTCATGGTTTCTAGATATTCAAACAATTCTACTTCGTCATAGAAATCGTTGAACTTTTTAAAACCATTCTCACTATTCATATTTTTGGTGTAAATCAAAATATATTCGATATTTTTCTTCAGGCGCTTGTCTTCGCCACCACCAGAAGCACCAGACGTTTGTTTCATTTTTACTGAAACTTGGTTTAAGTAGTTTTCACGACCAAAGACTTCATCTGCTAAAACTTTTAGATATGCTTGTTCATTGTCATCACATTGAATGAAAACCAGGCCATCTTCTTTGAGCAAATCCTTTACGACTTCCAAGCGATTTTTAATAAATAATAACCAAGAAGAATGTGTAAATGTGTCGTTATATTTGAATCCATCGTTCTCAGTATTGTATGGATATATATACCTATATTTAATAAAAATTAAATAATTTATTGTTTTATAAATAAATATAAATATTAAAATTACATAAACAGAATATTACGTTAAATTAATAAAAGATCTATGGCTATTTTGACCGTAAATTTACACTGATAGTTTTCTAAAAACAGTAATAAATACAAATAGAATTTTCTCTCGAGATACTAGCAAGTGATTCGAGGTGAGAACATCTAAACATCTGACTAAAGTTCAGTGATTGACCTAAGCTATTCAATCATTTTAGTGTACTAACACTGCTTTGTTAAAAATGATGATTAGGTCGTATAAAGTTGTTTTTTTAAGCGGGCTATGCGGTTTCTAAACCCTTCTATACTACGTTCTAAACGTGCATAGCTTGCTGTATTTTTATCTTTGCGACATGTTTGGATATAGCTAAATTCTTTGAGTTCTGCCTCAAGTTCTTGAATTTTTAGTACCGTGGCAAGTTTTTTATCCCATTGAGCTAATAAATTGGCTTCTCTGTATTTGAAATAGTCTTCATCGATCATTGCCGTCCTTCTTTTAATTCGCTCATAAAATAGGCATATCAACCCAACCCTACGATAACATAAGCAATTAATTAATATTTCATTATATATGCCGGCAATAAACCATGACTAGCAATTAACTTCAAATAATTACATAACACGCCCTGTATGAGTTTGTAAAAAATTCACCATTAGCAAGTGAAATTCGTGGGTACAAGTTCGTTTTGATATTGGTGAAAAAATACAAGAACTTCTTTCCGTTGCCGAAGATCAATTTGAGCAATATAAATCAAAACGAACAACTATTTGGCGAAATAAACTGATCAATACTATGAAAGGTTTATTGAATGAATGCTTACCTCAAGCTCAATATTCAGCTATATCATCTACTGTTACCTTATCTGATGATATATTCAAAAATATAAAACAAGGTATGGAAGATGAAGGACTGTGGAATGAGGAATTAGAGCAAAAGCTTTTTTTTGCATCTCAAATACAGCTTTCATATTTGTAATCTATAAGGGAGATATTAAATTTCCCTTTTTATAGCTTACGATAGGCTTACATTGCACAAACTTCCTGAAAAGCCATTCATTGATATTTTATGTATAAGTTGCTGTTTTGTAATTACAATATTTTAAATTTAAGCTCACTTATGCCACATACCTTAATCAGTTTATAAATTATATGGAAGAGTTCCCCCTTACCGAATTTCCACCGCTGAAACAAACTTGTTATAAAATATCAAAAAACTTCACAGCCATGTTATCTAATCTCTCTTTCACTACCTCCCAATCAGGCATAACTTGATTCAATAGTTGGTAGAAACGCTCACTATGATTATGTTCAACCAAATGACAAAGTTCATGCAGAATCACATAATCAATGCAGATTGTAGGCGCTTTAACTAGATGAGGATTGAGCGTAAGTAAACCTGATGGGGAGCAGTTTCCCCACTGTGTTCGCATGGTCATCAAACGAATATCAGGGTAATTTTCAACCCATAAAGCTTGTTCTAGAATATGTTGCAAACGTGCTTCGAATATGACTTTTGCTCGGATTCTATACCATTCATTTAAATAAGATTTAATACTTTCAAGACCCATATCCAAGGTGTTTACTTCCAATCTTCCTCTTAGAAGTTTTACACCTTTTGGCTTGGTATCATCATGAATCACTTTCAATTGATATTGTTTACCTAAATAAAAGTGGCTTTCACCACTTTTATATTTGCGAGGCGTGATAAATCTACTTTGTTCACGGAACTCTCGTAATTGTTTATAGATCCAACGACTACGCTGCTTTACCGCTTCAATAATTGTTTGATCATCTGTATTTAACGGTGTTGATACAACCACCCGACAATCAGCATAGACTTTAATCAGTATCTTTTGAGTACGACTAGGACTTTCAAGCACCTCAAAATCAATAATTTCATCACCATAAACAATGCTTAACTTTCTCTCTGGCAGCGTATTCATCCTAGAGCCCATTTAAACCAACCCGAGTAATTTGTACGATCATTTCTACAATTTTTTTTGCTTGATCCATACCACTCCCAATGGATTTACATTCACGGAACATCTGAGGTAATAATTTTTTACGGATATCCGCTTCAATATTTTGCGGATTGATGGAGTTTTCAGCCACAGAGCTCATCACAGAACGATCAACCTCGAAAGCGAGTTCAATCCACTTATCTTGATTCTGTTGATTTGTTATCGAGAATGCTTCAGGTAATAGCTTCTTAAAGACCCCGTAATAAGCTTGAGCATGCTTATTACCACTGAACACATCGGGAATTTCATCTAAACGACGAGCTTCAACTTGTTCTTCAAACTCTCTAAACAACATGTGTTGCTTCAATGGGTGATCAAACTCTTTCTCTGCTTCTTCAATGACTTGACGTAACAGCTTAGAGAAAGCCTCCTGAGCATAAGGATCATCACGCAATTGTTGCTCAATCATCTTAGTTACACGAGTTTTAATGATATCCGTTTCATTACGTGTTTTCTCTTCACTCCAATCTTCAGGCTGAGCTATTTTACCCATCTTGCCAACTTCATAAACCCCATCAGGGTCCTTAACTTCAATGCCCACAACATGCTTATCAATCAGTTTTTTGACTTGCTCTGCATACTGATCGTAGTCAACAGTCTCCCCAGCATCTCGTTTCACAATTTGACGCAAGCTTGTAAATAGTTTGACTGTTTCTTTGTAGTGCTGACGATCTGCATCAGAAAAGCTTTTATCTTCAAAGAAGGTTGCTGACTGCAACGCAACTTTTAAACAACTTGCAAACTCTGTAAGTGCTTCATAAAAATCATCACGAACTTTTAAGTGAATATCGACTAACTCACCCTTACGTTCTTCAATACGAGGAACTAAAACTTGGCGTAACTGCTCTGGATCATTTTTATTTTTAACATCAGCAAAAATTGCCCAAAGTGCTTTATACAAACGAGGTAATCGTTTGTATTCAGAACTCATTTGAGTATATAAGCCTGTAAGATCGTTAATATCATAACCACCTTGGGTACGAGCAGCGAGATCTTGGTAATCAAGAATTGTGGCATCCAATTCTTTTAAAATACCGCGATAATCAATTAATAAACCAAACTTTTTCAATGGGTGAAGTCTGTTTACACGCGCAATTGCTTGAATTAAATTGTGCTGTTTTAAATTTTTATCAATATAAAGAACAGCATTTTTAGGTTCATCAAAACCTGTTAATAGCTTATCTACTACAATCAATAACTTAAGGGATTCATCTTTTTCAAAGCGTTCGATGACTTGTTTTGTATAGGATTGTTCATCTTGAGTACCGACATTCTCTTTCCACCATTGAGTCACTTCAGGGGTAGTTGATTCATCAACATCAGTATTACCTTCACGACTATCGGGTGGACTCATGACCACTGCCGATTCAAATAGACCAGCTTCATCCAAATATTTTTTATATTTAATCGCTGAGGCTTTACTGTCACAAGCAAGCTGACCTTTTAAACCATCATCAATATTTTTAACAAAATGATTGGCAATATCTAATGCAATCAGGCGAATACGGTCATCAGCAGTATAAAGCTGACCTTTTCTCGCAAATTTACGCTTTAAATCTGCTTTTTGCTGATCTGTTAGCCCTTCTGTAATACGCTCAAACCATGTATCAATTGCTCGCTCGTTTACGTCTAAATCAGGGATACGTTCCTCATACAGCAAAGGTGTTACAGTTTTATCTTCCACCGCTCTTTGCATCGTATACGCATGCACAATAGGACCAAACTTATTTACAGTCTTTTCATTTTTAAGTAATGGCGTACCTGTAAATGCCACGAATGCCGCATTTGGAAGTGCGAGTTTCATACGCACATGGTTTTCACCACCTTGGCTTCGATGCCCTTCATCAATCAAGACAATGAAGTCTGAGCTTGTATTGACACATTCAGGAAGTTTGGTTGCAGAGTTAAACTTCTGAATCAAAGAGAACATGATTCGCTCTGTACCCTTGCCAATTTGTTCAGCCAAGCGTTTGCCTGAAGTCGCCATGGCATTTTGCTTGTCTCTTTTTCCTGCCAGTTCACCACCTGATACAAAGGTTTTACTTAGTTGATCTTCTAAATCGACACGGTCAGTGACAACCAAGATACGGCATTGTTTTAAATCTTCATGCAAGATCAAGGCTTTACTGAGAAAGACCATAGTAAAAGACTTACCTGAGCCCGTTGTATGCCAAATCACACCACCTTCACGACCACCCTTGCTATTCTTAGTACTAATACGCTCAATGAGGCGTTTGATACCAAAGATTTGCTGATAACGGGCAACAATTTTTCCTGCTTTCTTATCGAAAAGCGTATATAGGCGAACCATTTCGAGTAGTCGTTCAGGCTTTAATAGACTAATAAGCAGTTGATCTTGACCTGTAACAGCTAAGTCTCCACCTGCAATTAGGTTTTCATACCAATTTAAGTCATCGACTGGACGATAAGAAAATAGGCTCTGTTTTTGTGAAGCAGTTAATTTCTTATTTTTAAGCGCATACATCTCTGCATCAGAAATATCTTCTTCTCGCCACGCTGCCCAAAACTTAGCAGGAGTATTACATGTGCCGTAACGCCCTTCATGTCCATTTATAGAGAGTATCAGTTGGCTATATGCAAACAGATGTGGAATTTCATCAGGTCGCTGATTACGAAGCGTCTGAGAAATGCCTTCATTAATCGTTGGACCTTTCTTAGCCTGACTATCAGGGCGTTTTGCTTCAATTACTCCTAAAGGAATACCATTTACAAAGCAAATGATATCGGGTCTACGTGTATCTACACCACCTGAGCGTGTGACAGCAAATTCTTCAGTGTATGAAAAGTCGTTGTTATGAATGTTATGCCAATCAATCAATGGAATCGTAGGGCTAACTTTTTTCCCGTTTACAAATTCGGTGACAGGAATGCCGTAGAACAAATGGTCATACATTTTTTCGTTGGCGGTCAGTAGCCCTTCATTCAAAGCAGGACTACATATTTCAGCAATTAAGTTATCAACTGATTTTGGCGATAGTGGATATTCTTGACCCGCAAATGGAAAAGTACGTTTCGAAAGTTCTTTACGCAGGATTTGGCGTAATACCACTTGGTCTTGTTTTCCATCACGGGCAACGAGTGCCTGTGATGGGGATAAGAATGACCATCCTAAGTTAGTCAACAAGGTTAGAGCAGGAATCTTTCCACTATATTCTTCTTGAAACCTTGGATTATAAATATTCACGCATTCACCCTAAAATGACTTTATCTTGTACTTTGTTTAAATAACTTTATGAGATTCCTAAATTTTGGTTTAGTTCATCCAATAGTCTTCATCTTTCTCTAACCAATTTTCATCAAAACCATAAAATTTCAATAATTCATTTGGACATTTCTTTAATACTGCTTCAATGCGCTCTAACCAATCATATTCATGATTAAACTCCTTTAAGAACAGGAATAAAATACAGATATAATTATAGAGTTGATGCTGGGTCT
Organism: Acinetobacter rongchengensis; assembly: GCF_003611475.1. Taxonomy (GTDB): domain Bacteria; phylum Pseudomonadota; class Gammaproteobacteria; order Pseudomonadales; family Moraxellaceae; genus Acinetobacter; species Acinetobacter rongchengensis. Next base: position 23,980 of record NZ_RAXT01000042.1, read on the forward strand.
TTAGAGGAGCTTTTTTACCCTGTTTAGGCGGAAAGGCAAATGTTCTGTTAAATAAACGCCCTTGATGCGCACAGACATTGCGTAAGTAGGTCAACGCATGTAACCATGACTCCAATAACTCTGGTGACAAGTCAAACTGTTTTGAAACCTGTTTACGATCTTTACTCTGCACCAAATGCTCATATAACTTAGACCATGAGCCTAAAGGTAAAACCTCAGCAATCATCCAACATGGCGGGTATTCTGGTGTGACATAAGCCTGATAATAATGATGTATGAAAGTTTCTCTGAGCTTTTCTTTTTCACTACCAGCATCTGCTTTTTTAGCAGTAAATTGCTTAATCTTGCCCAAAAAATCTTGATGTTTAAATTGATCAGAGCTTTGGAACAAATTTTCATCTAAGAACCAATGAGAGCTATTATACTTAATCGATAATTCATGATTAATAACATTTCTTACTTCGACTTCAATACGGTCTATTGCCGCTAAAATCAGACTACGTAATTCAGCATCAATCATACTCATATGAATTAAAGTAACTAACTCAACATTAGGCTGATATGTACTTAACCTTTTGCCAGTTTCATCATATTGTCGAAAAGCCAGTCCATAGCCTTTTAATCGGTAATAGCTGATCTGTTTAAGGTGGCGTAGTGCAGCTGTCTGATCTGTAATCTTTAGACCATCAGATTCTAACTTTTGTAATAATTCTGGGTATGTTTTTGGGTCTTTTGAAAAAGTTTTAGTCATAAAAAAACCCACACTGGTACGCTTAAATCAGAGGCGCTGTGGGTGTTGTTAAACATATTATGCTTACCCATAGCCGAAATTGCAAGATGCTTTTGTAAATTCAATAAGAATATACGTATTTGTGGTGTTACATTTTCTTTATAAAGAAAATCAAAAAATAGCACCAACATATTAAATTTCAAATACTTTTTCAAAAAATCCCCCTTTAATTTTAAGCAAATCTAGTGCTTAAGCAGCTTAAAACTCAGCTGATAACGATAAAACTCAATATTCTGAGCCACACTCAAAGCACGACGAATTCTTAAGTCATCTTCAAGTGCAATGATGACCCCTTTTACCTGCTGATCTGCCTCAGCCAACTCATCTTTGACATAGCCCATATAGCGTTGAATTTGCCCCACAACACGATCACTTGCACGACCACGTTTAAGTTCAACAACAAGCAACGTCTTTTTATCCTTACTGATAGCCAAGATGTCGATAGGACCTGTATCCGATGGATACTGTTGGCCGACCAATTGACCATCTTCGGTATAAATGTCGTATGTTGCACCCAACTCAGTTTTAGACCAATTCTCTACCAAGAAATGCTCTAAATGCTTTTCTAAAGCAAAAGCTGTTGGGTCTTCGAGCACTTCATCAGGCTCGAGATGCTCAACTGTTTCTTTACCATCAATAAGCGTTTTAAGCTCTGCTGCATACTTGGTTAGATTGCAAACTGTACCTGCCGCTGATGAGTTTTTTAACTCCTGAGACATCAGTTCTCTAGGTAAAGTCTGTTCAAACCATTCAACTTTTCTGCGATGGCTTAACTCACCAGAAGGCACGTAGTAATAGTCTGAAATGACTTTACCCACTAAGTAATGACCATCTCCACGAGGTGTAAGGATAATGTCGCCCTGTTTAATTCCCTTAGAAAGGGTATGCAACATGCCACATGCTAAGCCTGCCGAAATCTTCGTTTTGTCAGGTAAAGCATTAAGATAAACAGGAATAAAACGATGATTAAACTCACGCCAATCATCAGGCAATGCATGTGTTAAGTCTTGGTCAATGTTCCAGTTGGCGGCAATAAAGCCGCCTTCTAGAAACTCTTGAGCAAATACAGACTTCGCACCCGCCATAATGCGGTAATAGCTAGGGTTGATTTGCATCATTAAGCAGCCACCTTGACACGTTTTTTACCTGTCAAAAGTTGTTGCATCAGTGCTTTCTTCTCTTGCTTTAAGCAATCAAGTTTTTTCTGTAAGGTCTCAATCTCTTGATCTGCCAGAGAAAGAACCTCAGCAATTTTTTGTTGTTCCTTCAGATTTGGTAGAGAAATTACCAAATTTGAAAAAATTGAAATCCAATGTCGTTGATGTCCTCCAATATTGAATTTCAACATTTGCATTGCTTCGAATACAAATTTAATTGAAACCCCTTTTTTAGCAGTCAAGATTTTCATAGCACTTGATTTTGCTTTAAATGGAAAGTTCACATACTTACTATCGGTTGTAAAATCATCAAAAATAATTACAGGCAATTGATCTTGATAAATCCCTGAAATCTCATTGGTATAACCCAAAATGAATGTTTTACCCGCTGTTAAAACAGGAGTTTTATAACTATCACTATAAGCAGTGGACTCCACCAAATAAGGTGTTGGCTGTTGATAGTCAAGAAGTAAGCCTAATTCAATACGTTGCCATTCATCACTGAACTCAACACCCTTCTCATCACGCAAACGCTTCTTACCCGTCAGCAATTGTTGCATTAATGCTTTTTTCTGCTGTTGGCTATTTTTAAGCAGTTTTTCAGTAGCCGAAATCGTTTGATCCCAAGTAGAAAGAATTTGAGTGATTTCCTTTTGTTCCGTTATCGATGGCAGTAAAACATTAACTTTTGCTAAATCTTTTTGACCAATGTTGGCACGAACCGCTCCCTGACCAAGTTTAATAGCTTGTGTTCTATACATCTCAGCTTGAAACAAAAATGATGAATATTCAGGATATATGTCATTTGATTTTGGACGACCTCGAATGACAAACCCACCAAAAGTAGCAACGGCATCATCTAAATAAACAGCAGCCATTGCTATTTCATCAAATGTCTCTGACGTTCTATTAAAAAGAACATCTCCATAATGCAATTTATACGCTATAAGTTCTTTATCTGAGACTTGTACCCGACCTATGATTTTGTTTTCAGTAAGAATATTGTTACCAAAAACGTCCATTACATTTACAAATTTATACCCCCTTCCATAATGTTCTTTCTCGGTATTTAATCCATTTTTAAAATCAAATAAAGAACCTAGATCAACTTGTTTCCAACCATTAGGCACCATAACCCAACTCCTCTAAATACTTCGCCATTTGCACTTCAAGCTCAGCAAGTTGAGTTTTTAACTGCTCACGCTCAGCACGTACAGCAACCAAATCAATCTCAGCTTCTTCTTCAAAGGTATCCACATAACGAGGAATATTGAGGTTGTAATCATTGTCTTTGATTTCCTGCAAAGTCGCCAAATACGCATATTTATCTATACTTTCACGAGTACGATAGGTTGCAATAATCTTGGCAATATTCTCTTCAGATAAGTTGTTTTGGTTTTTACCTGACTTAAACTCACGGCTTGCATCAATAAACAAAACCGAATCATCAGACTTTTGCTTTTTGAAAATTAAAATCGCAGCAGGAATACCCGTACCAAAGAATAGTTTTTCAGGTAAACCAATTACCGCATCTAATAAGTTTTCGTTAATTAACTTCTCACGAATCTTACCTTCAGATGAGCCACGGAATAACACACCATGTGGAACCACAACACCCATACGACCCGTAACAGGTTTTATCGTTTCGATCATGTGTGAGATAAAGGCATAATCACCTTTGGTCTTTGGCGGTAAACCACGACGGAAACGGTCAAACTTATCGTTTTCAGCATATTCATACCCCCAATTATTCAATGAGAAAGGCGGGTTTGCTGTTACGATATCAAACAGCATTAAGTCGCCATTCTTATCCAATAGTTTTGGATTAGTAATGGTATCGCCCCACTCAATTCTGTGGTTATCTTCGCCATGCAAGAACATGTTCATCTTCGCCAATGACCAAGTTGAACCAATGGCTTCTTGCCCGTAGAGTGCGTATTCTTTGCTCTTGTGATTTGCTACAACTTTACGACCACACTTCATTAACAGTGAGCCAGAGCCACATGCAGGGTCACAAATACTGTCGCCTTTCTGCGGATCAAGTAACTCTGCGATTAAGTCAGACACTTCAGGTGGCGTATAAAATTCACCTGCCTTTTGACCACCACTCGCAGCGAAGTTTTTAATCAAAAACTCATAACCGTTACCAATCACATCAAGTGAACCAACACGGCTTGGTTTCAGATCCAATTCGGGTACAGCAAAAACTTCTAAAAGATCTTTCAGAATGGTATTTTTTTGCTTTTCTTCACCCAATTTATCAGTATTAAACGAGATTTCTTGGAAGACACTTTTGCCTACATCTTTGAGCTTTGTCCCATTGGCTTCTTCAAGCGCATGTAAAGCTATATCAATACGTTCACCATTGCCGGGCTCAAAGCGACGCTCATGCAAGGTATAGAAATTTGATTCACGAGGCAGGACAAAACGCTCGCTTTTCATTAATTCTTCGATGAGCTCAGGTTCATCGCCATGTTCATTTTTATAATTATCGTAGTGATCTTGCCATACATCAGAGATGTACTTTAAGAATAACATCGTCAAAATATAGTCTTTGTAGGTATCTGCACTCACCGTGCCACGGAATACATCACATGCCGACCAAAGGGCTTTATTGACGGTATCTTGATTGATTTGAGTAACCATTATTTGTTTCCTTGGAGCAGTTGTTTAAACATGCCCATCATCATTTGTTCACGATTTTTAAGTAATTGTTGGGTCAAGATCTGCTCTTGCTCCCAAATACGGTTTAATTCGATTATGCGTTGCTGAATATCCAAGCTAGGGATTTCAACTTCAAACTGGTTGACTGTAGATACGCTAAGCATTGGCATCTTAGAGCCCTGACTTTCTTTCCGTAACTCGTATTGCACATGAGGTTGGTTTAAGTACCAGCATAAGTATTCAGGCACTACATTTTGATTTGGCATTATTATCAAAAACTGGCTACTCACAATTAAGGGTAATGCTTTTGATTGATCTTGATTGCCTACAAAATAATGTGCCTTGAGATACTCTCCACGACAGGGCAGCAACACAGACTCAGGCGACACGATTGCGTTATCTTTACCTTGCCAATCAATTTGCGGTAAAGCATCTGCAAAAAGCGTATAACTACATGTATCCGTTGCTATGTTACGAATGTCTTTGATCTGCAATACGTGGGCATTGCCAGACTCAACTTCCTCGATCTTTTCTCGAAATGTAAAGCCTGTACGAATCTCTGTAAGGTCGCTCAGTTTTAAGAATCTCTTTAACTTTGCCATAAATATTTACTCAGAAAGGGATTGAGCCATCCTTGGCTCACATATTTAAGAAGCTTTGCCTAAGTTTTCTTTAAGCCAAGTAGTAACATCTTTCATTCCCTTTGAATCAAGGTTGTACCAAGCTGCCTCATTTTGTAAGCGAGTCACTAATAAGCCATCATTACCATCCATGACTTTGAATAATTCCTCTGCAATTTGTGATGGTGTTTTTTCAGAGACAATTAACCAACATGACTCCAGTGGATGACACCAATTGCCTAGAGACCTAATTTTTTCATAAAGCTCATCATAGTTACGTTGTTTACGCAGGTCATAATTGATCTGATATACTTTCATTTGTTCTGAACTCCTAATATTTAGTCGTGTTAATGGTTTTGAACTCGATGACAGGCGGCCACCTGTCATCCTTATTTTTTGCAGTAGAACATCTATTCAAACCAGCTAAATAGCATATTATGTTGCTGATAGTACTATGTCAATTAAAATTACAGTAGATTATCTACGTTTTTTATTTAATTTATAACCTTTTGTTAAATAATTAATTTTCTAAAAGTTCGGTAATAAGTGTTGAGGATGAATCTTCAATATTTTTGCAATCTCATATAGTTTTTCGACAGTTAGATTTACTTCCCCACGCTCAATTCTTCCCATGTAGCTCCTATCTATAGAGCACTGTAGGGCCAAGAACTCTTGAGTCATGTTTAACTCTATTCTTTTATTACGGATTAATTTCCCAATTTTTATAGATAATTCTGACA
>NZ_RAXT01000043.1 GCF_003611475.1 Acinetobacter rongchengensis
TTGGTTGGCACGTCTGGTTGCCGCCATATCCACAGGGAAATCCGAAAGCTTCCCACTATTGATGGTTACTCCAAACACTTGCTTGATGATGGCAACCCGCGTTGCCTCGCTTTCCATCGAATTAAAAAGGATGGTCAAGAGTTTGCATTGATAGAAGTGGATACTTCCGACAACAAGAATAAGTTATCAACGCTGCTGTTGAAACAGCAGGATGTGTTGTTTGATTGGGAACGAACAATCCGAGAACTGGAAATTAGGTTATTAAAAAGCTCCTTGGTTTGGCCAAGCAAATTTCTTAAAAAGATATTCGGCAGTGGATTTAAACGCGTTTCTCATCCAAAGTCCCCATCCGAAAGCAAATCGTTGTTGGACCAAGAGACGATCCTTCGTTGGGCTGAAAGGGTTTGTGGAGACATGGATTAATATCAACAGTGTGATTACTGAGCAGAACGCACTACCCTCACGCAAATGGAATAATGAGCAAGATGATTGCCAATCTGTATGAGGTGTGATAGAACGTTCATGTCGAAAGAGTGCAGACCGGATGGTAGCCCGGTCACTACCTACGCAAAGGTGGCAACTCTCCCTCTTTTGGGTATCCGCGACACCAGAACCAGCTTTTTTGCTGGGCTTTTGGTGTGTCTGCGGGAATCCCAACCTCTTGTTGGCACACCTTCTTCAACTACTTGTAACTGAGAGGTGTTCGCCCATGAACCTTACATCAAATACTATTCTTATCACTGGCGGTGCAACTGGTATTGGCTTTGCGTTGGCACAGCAACTTTCTGATCGGGGAAACCTCGTTATTATCTGCGGGCGAAACGAAGCAGCGCTACGCAAGGCACAGGTAGCAGTGCCAACTTTAATCACACGTGTCTGCGACGTTACCGATACTGAGAGTCGCCAATCAATGGTCGAATGGCTAAAAACCGACCATCCTAATCTCAATATTCTCATCAACAATGCGGGTGTTCAGTACCATCGTGATTTTAACCACGATCCTGCTGGAGAATCGCTTGATCAAGAGGTGGCTATTAATTTAACTGCCCCCATCCATCTGATTATTGAGTTATTGCCCCTCCTCAAGCAGCAGGAACAGGCTGCCATTATTAATATCAGTTCAGGCCTTGCCTTTTCACCGATGGCGGATGTTCCAGTTTATTGCGCCACAAAAGCAGCGATTCACTCCTTCACTCTCAGCCTTCGTCATCAGTTGAAATCGACAGGTGTTCGGGTCGTAGAAATTGCTCCGCCTATCGTCGACACTGGTCTTGGTGGCGGTACACGCAGTGAAGGAACATCCAACCGCATGATGGTCACACCGGAAGAGTTCGCTACCGAAACGATGGCTCAGCTTGAAGCAGGCCAGAATGAAGTTCTTGTGGGCGTTTCAGTCGATACGCGACGCTTAGGCGAGGCTCTGTTTGAACGAATAACACTAAATATAAAAAAATTGGAAGAATAATTTATTAAATTATTGTTTTTATGTGGTTATTGGTGATGTTATGAATAATAATAACTTTTTTCTTGATGAATTTTACCTAAAAAAATTGATCAGATAATTTTCTTTAAATGTCATGCATACATAAATTTGACAGTTTGAAGGGATCGGTATGTGCATTTTTCACAAGGTTAAAGATCGACCATAAATGTGATAAACGGCAGAGGATCATTGAAAAATGAATGGATTTAAACACTACATGTATGCACGAAAAAAAGTATCGCTGCGGTTCTGCTGACAGGCTGTATTGAGCATTGAATGCAAATGATGTAGTAATTGTCTACAGGCTATAGGACCAGCATGAAGAAGAATGAAATGTAGTTGCCAATTTATAACCTTGGTTGAAAAGCATAGCATTGTTATTCGGAGAAGTGAGGTAAGCCATCCTTCTCTTATTCATTTAAAATGATTCTTACTCAACTGATCTCGACTCATGGGCTGGTTCCAATTAGACGGATAATAACTTCCATCCCCTATCTTTTTCTTACCACATTTCTTGCATTTAATCCCTTCTTTGGAGATTTGATTCAGCATCACTGTTGTCGGTTGAATCAAATCAATGACATAGTTCGTTGGTTCAGGAAAAGCAGAAGAGGCTGCTTTATTGCAAAAGAGAACATTCGGATCAAATGGATTGGATTGCACAAAAGCCATGATACAGCCACAGAGTAATTCACCTGCATGTAATCTGTAACATCCATTCAGGTCATCAGACGAAGATTAATCTGAAATTTAAGCACTAAACGCCATAAATCTATGTATGGGCAGACTTTTTTGAGACATATGTTGATAAACATGCGGCAAGTTACATTGCTTAAAAGTCTATCTAAGTTAACGATCTATTCAATTCTGGATAAGTAATCTGAATATTACGATCCTAAATTACCCGAAGAGTATTAAGATTTCTAAGAATCGTGATTGTTGGTTTATTTGGGAAATTAATCAGTGGATTGAAGCAAAGATGATGGCTCATTAAGGATTGTGGGCTTCGACTACTTAAATTTTAGGTATTTTGAATAAAGCATATTTCAAAAATCTTAATTAATGGATTTAAATTACCATAAAAACCTTCAATATTGGCTTGAATCCATTGTTGTTGAGAGTCAATGCGAGACCAATCAATACCATAACCACAATGAGCAATCAGATGCTCAAAGAAAATCCGTTGTGTACGTCCATTACCTTCACGGAATGGGTGTATGACATTAAGCTCACAATACAAGTCGGCAAGTTGAGGAATCAGTTGTTGTGGTGCTAAGCCTTGAAAGTATTTTTTTTCTTGAAGCGTTTTGAGTAGTTTATTGGTTTCAATTTCAATACGGGAAAAATTACAAAAACGGGTGTCACCTTTGGAAATATCGATTTGTCTTAACTTTCCTGCCCAGTCGTATAAGTCGCCAAAGAGCTGCGCATGAATTGATTTTAAGTATTGTAAGTCGTAAGGTGGTTCAGCATATTCAATTAAGTTACTTGCCAATCCAGACAGTTCTAGTTCAGCTTGTTCTAAAATTTGTTCATCATGAATATTGAGTTTGTTCTTTAGGATATTTGTGCCAGGGTAACAATACAGGCTGTCACCCATTTCCCCATATTTATCCATACATGCACCTGACTAAGTTTCGGGTTGCGAATACTTCTTATATTTTTGCAAGATTTCAGCTTTACTTTGTTGAGTTGTTTGAGCTGTCGTTGTAATGCCTTCAAGCTTTAGGCTGGCTTGATAGTTTTGCGCACGTGTCGCTTGAATATATTTTTTTTTCTGTTCAGTGGTTCTGAGCATTTCGAAACTCCATTGATGCTACACGTGAAGTAAGTATAGCAGAGAATCTTTTTGATCAATGCTGCATACACAGCATTTCAAAATGTAATACAACGGTATTGTTTCATGTAATAACAGAAAACTAAAAAAAAGTGGAAGAATTTTTAAAATTTAGACCACCCATGATAAGTAAACCATATGTATTTGTTGATAATTGTAATTTTGAGAAAATTTAGTTGATAAATTAAATGAATTTTAATATACAAAGATATGCTCATTTTTTATATCGATAAAAATGTTAAAATTTGACTATTTAGTAAAAAATATAGAGATATTTATGGGGCAATTTATCATGCCCTTTTGCTTTGAGCGACAAAATGTTCAATTTAAGATAGTAAAAATTAACTCAGAACTACTGAAAATCAAAAAGATTAAACAGAGCCAGAAAGTAGTAGTACAAGCAAAGTTCAAAATAATCTATGTGAAAATTTGGCAAAAAATATTGCTATTAATGCAAACGGAGCCATGCTTACGTGTACATTCTAATTATGTTGCAATCTTACAGTTGATACATAATCTTGATGATTTTATCGAAAAATCACAGCAACACTTGTGCTTTGAGAGAAAAGCTCAGAAAGAGCTGGATGCTAAATTTTTTGCTAGATTTTTTAAGCTGACAAAAAATTCAATAAAAGATCAACTCATACCAAATTGTGCGGATTTAAATGAATTTTACACATACAACTCGATAAAAATTTAATTGAAAATGAATATGCAAATGACTGAACGAGAAAAGCGATTTTTAGAGTTAGCAGAAGAATTTCAACAAGATTATTGTCTGCTACGTGATGAAGTTGTGAATACACAATTTCTCGATCTATCAGATGATTTGTATGAAAAAGTTCATGCGCTATATGAGAAGGCGCAACAGATATACGGCTATATATCTAGTACGAGGCAAATTGGTAATTATTATTTGCTAGCTTGTTTAAGTTATTTTGCATCTCCTGATACTAGTAATACGCAAAATTTAACGTCTCAACGTTATCTGATTCTGCAAGCAAGTTTTTTAACTTATCGACATTACCAAGATTTTTCAAAAATTCCTAAAGGTGAGAATAAGAAAAAACAGGTCTGTGATCTCTTGCGTTATGTATCACGATATGTGCTGCATTCTAGTAATGCTGAATTATTTGAAGAATGCAGTAAGCTATTAAATCGTTATGTCATGTACGAACGTAGCTTGAAAAACGAGGATCGTAATCAACTTTTTAATATTAATGATTTTCAAGAAATAAAAGTAATTGAATATTTATCGGCACTATTGATCATATTTATACGACTAGATGATCGTAGTGTTGTTCTTCGTCAACGTAAGTCAAAAGAACGGAAAGCTTTACAATGGCCAACTAAAAACGAAGTCAGAATATTTCGTGAAATAAAATCAGGTAAGCAAGAAGATGTCGGATATAACGCAAAAATCAGTTTTCATGATGCCTCTCTTCACAAAGATGAAGATGGTGAAATTGAGCTTGCAGACGCTGAAGTAGAGTTATATTCAGAAGATGAAAAGACTAAACAATTTAATCATATAATTAGTGATTATGTTGCGCATTACACGCGTCATCGCCAACGCCGGCATGCTCCATTTATTACAAATCCTCATTATTTAGCGCCGGACGTACTGAAGCAAGTTGTATATGTACTAAGAGCCGAATTATTTGGAAACTGGAAAGATGCTGCAATAGCTGCTGCATGTTTATTATCACTGTTGACAGGATTATCACCCGTTGCACTGATGAATTTTAACGAGCTTATTCAAGATGGAATTTTGATCCAAAAAGGTTCACGAAAACGACGGGAATATTTACTCAATTTAGATTTAAAAATTTCAGAGCAGAAAATACAGCGTCTTAATCATGTGCGATGGAATGAAGAGATGTCGCATCAACTACATCTACCTGCGGCATGGTTTGACTACATCGAGCAAGGAGATAATCCATCTATATCTTCAGCTTATATTAATACCAAGCTTAAGAAATGGCTTGATAATCAGTTTGTAGGTTCGATCACCGTTGAAAAACTTCAAGCACAATTATATTTTCATATATGTTATGAAACATTTAATGAATATCTTGCACATGTGATCGCGGGCCGGGATAGTCAGCATCATATGCCCGGTATTTTTTATGGCGGGCTTCCAAAGGCTCAACTGGATACTACATATCTTTGCTATTTAGAAACAGTGCTTACACCGCATTCTGCTCAATTTGATGAAGACACAGCAGAACTTAATATATTGCAACAAAAATTTAAAATTAGATCTGCTTTATCTATAGGTCGGATAGGGAGCCAACTTGCACTTGCACCAAATTTCGTACAAGAGCAATTTAATTACTTACATAAGCACTGTGAAGAGAATATTCAAAAACATAAACATATCATTAATCAACTGAATGCATATGCCTGCTGGATGTGGCATGTTAGTTTGTTGTGTTTAACAAATCGACCTAAAGAAAGTCTGTTGGGTCAATTGGATGATTACTGTTTTGAACTCAAGCTTTTATATGTGAATGATAAGAAAAATAGTAAGGCAAGAAAGGATGGTCGCTTTATCCCATTATCTGATTTTTTCATCAAAGCATTGCAAAATTACACTACTTTTTTAGAACAAATTATTGAAGCATACGGTTTATTTTTTAGACAAGTCTTTGTAAAGAAGAAAATTACTATAAATGATCTTTTTGGAATGGTCCTAGTTAGTAACGAGAGCCTTCCGATGACTGTCAAAGAGTGGCAGAGTAAAAAAATTAAGTTAATCCCGTTATCAAGGAGCTGGGTAAATGCCTATATGCGAGAGATTTTTCCCAGAAATATGTATTCAAATTGGTTACGCCATTTTGATATGAATTTTTTGATGCATGAGCAGCAAGAGGGTAAACCATCATTAGCATTTAATTTAATTCAGGCCCTTTATGGTCATGACCAACGCGACCGCGAGGCGTTTCATCCTCATTCTTCCGTTATTCCGAATGTATATGTGCAACAAGTACGTCAGCAGCTTCTAGAGAATATTAAATCTCTATCAATTCAACACTTAGAGCGAAAATAGTTGTATGCAAGAATTTGAAGAACTAATAAAACCGCGACTAGATAAACTATTTGTTGATATGGGGAATTTGGTGCAGAAGTGGCTAGATAGACAGCCTTTTTCACCTGAAGTACTGCCACAAGATATGCAGCAAAAAATTGATCAGCAGGTCAAGGAAAAATGGCATGATCTTAAAGATGGAGTTGAATATTTGAGTCGTAAATTGAGCCGAGCTGAACAATCCAAGCTGATGCAATTTACTGAAAATGAATTTAAGAAAAGAAGGAAGCAATTCAACCTTACACAGCTAAATGGAAAACCATACAAAATAAAGCTAATTCCAAATACAAAGCGTATTGTGCTTCCTCGAAAAATTGAAAGTACGGAGTCCCGGTTAAAACAGGGGCAGTTACATGCTCAGGTACTTAATGAGTTGAAACAATATTGGAAAGAATCACTTGAATATTGGGATGATTCTCAAAGTTTATGGGGGAATTTATGCTTAAGTTTGATCTATATTTCAGGCTGTTCAGACGAACAGCATCTGATTGCCATCCAGAAGCAATTGCAGGATGCCATAGAACTTGATACAGATTTGAATTGTTTACATTTATATCATTCCGGCTACAAAAGGATCACGAATCCATTGTTATTGCATTATCGTGTTGAAAACTCCCAATATGGTAATGACGTAGAACAGAGAAAGTTATACCAGTGGAGGCATGTCTTTTTAAATCCATATGCTCAGTTAATTTTGCAATATTTGAAAAAATTGAAAGAGACTCATAAAGTATATCGTCTGCAAGTATCTATACAAGCCTGTATTTTGGAAAGCCTAAGCAAAATTGGTTCGAAAAAAAGTTTGAGCGATCTAAAATATCAAATTAAACGCCGTGGATTTCGTGCATTTAATGATGTGCAGATGGTACTTGAATTTAATCCCAAACTTAGTTTAGATGTTTTTTTGAGTAATGTACTACAACAAGAGATTCATACTGTTTCTTTAAGACCATCTGAATCAAGCTTGCTGTGGAGTCACAAGCGTGATCAAGTCGTTGAACCAGTCAATCAAACTATTCAATTTGAGCAAGAGCAGTTACATATTGAAGTTCCTACAGTTCATCGTAAATTACAAACGATTCCGTACGAGTTGATGTTGTTTGATCAAAAAAAGAGTAGAGCTAAAAAAGTTGAACGTTTAGATAAAAAGAAGAACAGAGAAGAGCGTACGATTCGTCATTGGAAAGAAACCCAGAGTGCTCTAGAGCAGAAGATGCATGATGCTAATACTGATGAACTATTTTTAATCGAGGCGCAACTACGCTTAATTCAATGGTTATTACATTTGAAAAATAAAGGACTTCAATTATCAACCATTGAAAGCTATTTAGGATCTTTTGGTAAAGAATTTATATTTGAAATTTGGCTCAATAAATTAGATTTAAAGCAACAATCTAGTGATGATTATGAAGATTTGTATCGGCAGCTCTTGAACTACAGTAGTGAGCGTGATGAAAAAGCAACTCAACGTGAATCAGTGAAAGGAAAAACCTCTAAGAAAATGCATCAAACCGCACAATACCGTTTTGGGCGTCTGAAAGATTTTCATAAATTTTGCCAAGAGCACTATGATGCGCCAGAGGTATTGGTATTACAGAATTCAAATTTTAAACATTTACAAATTTGCAATGCACGCTTAGTGAGTCCTTCGTTATTTGGCAAGCTGCTGGAACAATTAGAAAGCTTAAGCCAAGAACCTACGGCATCAGAATGGGGGGATCATCTAAGTTGTTTAAAGTTGATGTATTTATTGAGTTATAGAACTGGACTTCGATTAAATGAAGTCCGTTGTCTTAAAATACAAGATGTTATCTGCCCAGAATTACTCTTTAAGGATGGTAAAAGTTCAATTTTTAATAATATAACGCTTCATATCCGAGACAATTCATATCGACGTTTGAAGTCGCAAAGCGCAAATCGTCAAATACCCTTGAAAATTGCCTTGTCAGATCATGAATTTTTAGTAGTACAACATTACATCCAACATCGATATAAGCAGTATATGACTGATTATCAAGATGACCTACTTTTTAGTGTGAATCAACGTGTATTAACTGATCATTGTATTAGTAAAATTACAGTAGATTTGTTTAATCGAATATTAGGTATACACCATGGATTTAGTTTTCACACACTGCGTCATAGTGCAGCGAACTATCTCGCAATAACGTTGCTTGGGTCAAAAGAAATGGTCCATACGTATACTGATTGCGGTTGGGGAAAAGCAAAAAAGATGCGGGATTTATTGTTCGGTGTAAAAGCACGGGCTGATGAAGAAATCATCCAACATAAGTGGCAGGTGCTTGCAGCATGGATCGGGCATAGCAGTATTGAACAGACGGCTTCAAATTACCTTCATGTTTTGGATTTATTAGCAGTCGATCGAATTTATAATTTGCCGTGTATCATTTCAAAAAAAGTATTAGAACAGTGTTTTGGTCCAGTGAAGTCAAGTACAGAGTACATAAACTTAAATCGTTATACTCAGCAGCAGAAATGGTTTGATTCTTATCATCAGCAAACACAGCCATTCACAATGGTTGGCCAACAAGAGAAGAAGTTTAGTATCGAGAATAGTACTCTGACACCTTATCAACGTTTGATAAATTTTAGAGATGCCCGTAGCAAAGATCCCCAAGCTCAAGTATGGCTGCAGCGATGTCAATTGATGTGCACTAAATGGATGAGCCCCCAAAAATTTAACTTAAAAGTTGAAAATATTGAGGGAGAGATTATAGATGAAGGTTGGTTTGAGGATCTTCACAATAAAGCCAGGAAATTGTCTCGTTCTAATGAACGCAATACCTTCCTTGATTTGTACGATCAAGAAGAGAATAGGCCTGACATATATCAAAGAAAGAACAAGATTGATGCTCTAAAAATATTATTACACTTTGGTAAGTTACGTAAGAATTTTTTGCATTTTGTATGTCGAGATCAAGACGATGAGCAACGAATTAGAAGTTTTATTGCTGGAATGAAGCCAATATTAGGAGAAGAGCTAAATTTAGGTATACAAAATTATCCAGTTAATATGAATGCACCTGAGCGAAGAGTTCAATTCAGTTTTCAAAGAATAGACTCTAATAAAAATGTGACAGTTCTGGTTTTATTTAATCTAATGTTAAAAATCATGCAGGAAGATGAGCTTTGGATTAAATAGCCTAAGCTAACTAAAAGGTATTGTTTAAAAATTTCTTTGGTCATAAGTAAACGGCTTTTTTGCTCAAGCCTATACCTTAAGTCTACCGTACAACGAATTGGTGCTCTTACAATAAATCCTTGATCAATCGAGGAAACATATCGATAGGGTAAGCTCAACCACAAGATAAACAGGGATCAAATTAAGCTTATTCTGAGGCAGCTTGGGCAAATTTAATCTTCAAATCTTTGGGCAACAAAGCCGAGCGTTACCGAAATCGAGGTAAAAGACTGCGTATGGGATTTCTTTTAATTGTTGGAATTTACAATATAGAATTGAGAAAGAAATGATTTGTGTAAGAGAACTATTGTTATTCGTATAATTTTAAAACAAGATATCAACTATTTAAAATTGTGATTTTAGCATTTTAAGCATGCCATTAATTCGGTTTGATTAAATTGCAAAGGGGATAATAATGCTAGAAGATGAAAATAACCAACAACTTGATCCAAAATATTCATTGCAGGTTGATTGTGCTTCAGCTTTGAATTTTGTTTTACAGCAAAATTCAGTTCCTCTGATTCGACAAATCCTAATCTCTTCAACTGAAACGATTTCTGGTTCTCGAATCGTTATTCGTTCTAATCCTGATTATTTCAAAGAACACACTATCAATATTGCGAACTTGGAAGGCAATCAATTCTTGGCTCTTGATAAGCCAAAATTAGTTTTTGATATCAAACTATTGCAGGAGTTACCTGAGAATCTTAAAGGCAGTATTGAAATCCTTTGGTTGAATGAAAAGGAAGAGATACTGGCAGAGCAGCGGGCAGAGATTGATTTATTAACCATTGATACTTGGGGTGGGGAACGCCAACCCATAGAATTATTGGCGAGTTTTTCACAACCCAATGCTTCAGCACTCAGCCCAATTTTGGTTAAGGCCAGTGAAATTTTAAAAGCAAAAGAACTAGGTTCATTAAGTGGTTATCAAGAGCGAGATAGAGATTCTGTGCTATCTCAACTGAATGCCTTATGGGAGTCTTTATTACAACAAGATATTCATTATATTGTTAACCCAGCAAGCTTTGTTAAATCGGGCCAAAGAATACGTTTGGCAAAGCAGATTTTTGACGAGAAGTTAGCATGTTGTTTAGACACGACAATACTTTTAAGTGCCTTGGCTGAACAAATAGGCTTAGATACTTTACTTATTATTGAAGAAGGACATTCGTATCTTGGGGTTTGGTTAAATGAGACGCCAAATGTTGACTTGATCATTGATGATATTCAAGCATTAAGAAAGCGTTATGATTTGGGTGAAGTTGTTTTTATAGAAACAACGCTGCTCACACAACAAGTAAAGTTTGCATCCGCACTTGAAACAGCAAAACAGTACATTAAAGATGAATCCCGCCAGCATAAGTTCTATCTTGCGATTGATGTTCGCCAGTCCCGGTTGCGTGGCATTAAACCAATTTCCTCATATCAGGATAAGAAAAATCATCTGGATGAAACAGAAATTGAATGGGCGCCTGCATCTATTCCTGTATATGATGTTGAACGTCCTGTAGAAAGTAAAGCCACGCGGGTTGACCGCTGGTTGCGCCGTTTGCTTGATCTAAGTCTCCGTAACAAGCTCTTAAACTTTAAGGACAATCGTTACAGCATACCCTTACAATGTTCTGAGTTAACACTGGGGAAACTTGAAGATGCATTGGCGAACCAAGAGGGTTTCTTATTTAAGGGGATTGATAGCATCTCGCTAAAAGATGTCCAGCGTGACAATGAAAGCCAACATATCAATCAATATGTTGATGATAGCCTGTCCAGAAAACTATTGTTTAGTCCACTTGATACACCCTTACTGGAAAAGCGCCTAATTGAGGTTTACCGTGCCTCACGTACTGCTTTAGAAGAGGGAGGAGCGAATACACTATTTCTTGCTATTGGCTTTCTGGAATGGAA
This sequence comes from Acinetobacter rongchengensis, assembly GCF_003611475.1. Taxonomy (GTDB): domain Bacteria; phylum Pseudomonadota; class Gammaproteobacteria; order Pseudomonadales; family Moraxellaceae; genus Acinetobacter; species Acinetobacter rongchengensis. The sequence continues at coordinate 11,522 of NZ_RAXT01000043.1, forward strand.
AGAGTCAGAGCGTTCAAAACGCACTTTTAAAGCGCCACTACTACTTATTCCTGTGCAGATCACCCGCGAGACCGCTAAAACAGGTTATCGCCTGTATATGTATGATGATGAGCCTCGCTTTAATTCAACTTTATTACAATTATTAAGACAGGATTTTGAACTAGATATTTCGGGTTTAAACCCTTTGCCGGCAGATGATTCTGGGATAGATGTTAACCAAGTCTTACATATTGTGCGTAAGGCTATTGTGAATATACCAGGATGGGAAGTTAAAGCTGAGGCTGCCATTGGTCAGTTCTCATTTTCAAAATATTTAATGTGGCTTGATTTGTCTACACGAATGGATCAACTTAAAAATCAATCTGTAGTAAATCATCTGATTGAATCACCACGAGAACCATTCATTAAACAGGATGATTTTCCGCAACCCGCTCAACTAGACCAACGATATCAACCTCAACAATTATTTACACCGTTATCATCTGACTCGTCACAGTTAGCAGCAGTTATGTCCGCCGCATTAGGACGTACTTTTGTACTTTCTGGCCCTCCTGGGACAGGTAAGTCCCAGACCATTACAAATATGATTTCACAGTGTCTAGCAGATGGTAAATCTGTGTTGTTCGTTTCTGAAAAGATGGCAGCTTTAGAGGTTGTCTATCGTCGTTTGACACAGATTGGCTTGAGTGAGTTGTGCTTGCAGTTACATTCTTCCAAAGCGCAGAAAATGCAGGTTTTGGATCAACTGCGGGAAAGAGCACAGAAGAACAATGACCCATATTTTCTAAGTGCTCAGCTAAAGACAACAGAATGGCAAAAGTTGTCGGACAAATTAATCCAGTCTCGTGATGAACTGAATCAGCATGTAAATAATCTCCATACCGTACATGCGATCGGTTGGAGTCTGTATGCCGCAATGAGTGATGAACTTTGTTATCGGGATACACCACATCTACGTTTTCCTGAGATTGAAATTTCAACACTAACATCAGAAAAGCGTGAGTTGCTGAATAAGACGGTGACACAAGCAGTAAGCTTGCGTCAGCTAGTAAATGAAAATGCTAAAGACGTATTGGATGGATTTGCGGAGGGCTTGTCCGAACCTATCTGGAATCTGGCATGGCAGGAGCAATATCAACTATTACAGGACCAACTTGTAGGTCAGATACAACAATTACAAAAGTCTATTTCTGCTTGGCAACAGGTTTTTGGATTCAGTGAAAAGCAGAATCTGAGTCAGGTTAATCAGGATGTTGCGATTTTTAAAGCAATATCTAATCTGGTTCAGCAAACAGACTTAAAACTCTTAAATGCGATTAAAGATATCGATTTAAAAACCATTACCCAGACAAAACACTTAACGCAAGATCTTAAGCAACAGCGTTCTTCATTAGTAGGGAAATACCAATCTCAAATTTATCAAGCAGATTTAAGTCAAATTGGCTTTAAATGGCGTGAAGCAGAATCAAAAATGTTCCCATTTTCATGGTTTGCTAAATTCCAGCTGAGAAACTTAGTCAAAACTTATCAAGACTCAACTCAACGCCCAACAGCTTTGGCAGTTGCCCATGACTTACCAATCTTGCAGCATATCCAAAGCCAACAATTACAATTTACTGAATGTGAAAAACTGTTAGCGAGTAAGCTTGGTTCTTATTGGCAGGGTGAAGATAGCGCATGGCAAAGTTTTGAAGCTATTCACAATCAGTGGCAAGAAATTAAGCAGATAGTTGCGTTGTCAATTACTGATCAAGCAACTTTATTAAAAGCTGTAGAGTTTAGTAAAAATCATACTTTGGATGAGCTGACACAGAATATCGCTCAGGTGGAGAATACGTTTAGGCAATTGCTGAATGATCATGTCCTGAAGAGTGATACTGCGATTACCTCATATTCAGATATTGATTTTAATAAAATTATCGAAAGACAACAGCAGTTGCAGCAACACAGTTCATCTTGGAGACATTGGTTAAATTGGCAGGCTATAAAGAGCCAGTTGATTCAACATGGGTTAAAACCATTGGCATTTGAGCTTTTGAATGCCCCATTGAATGTGGATGATGCCCTAAAACGCCTGAATATTAATTTAGCGAGACACTGGATTACGCATCAATTTAGTCAGCATCCAGAGTTAAACCAATTTAACAGCCAACAACATGAACAGAAAATAATGTCCTTTGCCCAGCAGGATAAAGAACACCAACTTTCTGCAAGTCAGGAAATTATTCACCGTTGGAATAATATTTTTATAGAACAAAACCACTACAAAGGGCAATGGACTGTTCTTAACAAAGAGTTGGGTAAGAAACGCCGTCATATTCCTGTACGAGAGTTGATGCGTCAAATTCCTGATGTTTTAGTTGGCTTGAAACCATGTTTATTAATGAGTCCATTATCAGTTGCCCAATATCTGGACACAGAAGCAAAATTTGATGTAGTAATTTTTGATGAAGCATCACAGATTCCTGTATGGGATGCAATTGGTGCATTAGCGAGAGGTAAACAGTCAATCGTGGTGGGTGACAATAAACAAATGCCACCAACCAGTTTCTTCGGTAAAGGCGATTCTGAAGAAGAGGTTGATGAGGAGGTGACTGAAGATCTGGAGAGTATTTTGGATGAATGTCTTGCTGCTCAGTTACCAGAATTAGCTTTGAATTGGCATTACCGTAGTCGTTATGAAAGTCTCATTCAATTTAGTAATCAGAAATACTACAAAGGTGGTTTATTTACTTTCCCTGCACCTGTTGCTAAGGATACAGCTGTAAAACTACATGTGGTTGAGGGTGTATACGACAAAGGTGATACACGTACCAATAGTAATGAAGCAAAGGCAATTGTTGAATTTATTATTCAGCATTTACAGTCACAGTTAGGGCAAGAGAATCCTTTGACTTTAGGTGTGGTCACTTTCAATATGACTCAGCAGAAGTTGATTGAAGATTTGCTGGATAATGAATTGGCTAATCACCCTGAGTTAGAGACATTGAGTAAGTCAGGCATTGAACCTTTATTTGTTAAGAATTTAGAAAATGTGCAAGGAGATGAACGTGATATTATCGTTTTCTCAATTACTTACGCAGAAGACCGTGATGGTCGATTATCTATGAACTTTGGCGCGCTTAATCGTCAAGGTGGTCAGCGCCGTCTAAATGTAGCAATTACTCGCGCTCGTCAAGGATTACATGTTTTCTCTGCTTTGAGTCCTGAAGAAATTAATTTGGCACGCACTAATAGTGAGGGTGTAAGGGATTTAAAAGACTTCTTAGTTTTTGCTCGTAGTGGTCAGTTGCATTTAAATTATGCTGACCAAAGTAAACAGCAGGCTAAAAAAGAATTCCTACAGTACCTACAAACTAAGTTGCAAGAACAAGGCTGGAGTGTGGACCTTGGTATAGGTCAGGGAGATAGTTGTGTAGATATAGCAATTAAGGATAATTTGAATTCAGGTAGTTATCTTGCAGGTATTATAGTAGATGGTGAAAACTACGCTAAAGCAGCTACAGCAAGAGACCGTGATCAGCTCAGACCAACAGTATTAAATGGGTTAGGCTGGCAGGTATTATCAGTGTGGACAGTTGATTGGTGGCTGGATCCAGAGCAGAACTTAGCTAAATTGGTAAAAGAATTGGATGAGATCAAAATTAATCAACAGGTTGCTTAAATTGTCTGAAACCTTAGGGATGAAAAGCATGCTTTAAATCAACTCATTGACTTGGGTTGCATGGTCCATGCGAGTCGTAAATTCTATGAACTATATGTGACGGGGAAAAGTCAGATCAATGAACAGGCATTTTTAAGGGTCATCAGATTAAGTGCATTTTGATAATGAATAAAGCGCCGTTTGGCGCTTTATTCATCCTAGGGACCGCTCACCACCGAGTCCGAGAAGAGCGAGCAAAAAGGCTTTGCCAACCTGCTGATCGGCCTGTTCGGCGCCGTGCGCAATCCGCTGACTCATGCGCCCAAGGCGAATTAGCCCATGTCCGAACAGGATTCACTGGACATCCTGACGCTGGTATCGCTGATTCACCGCAAGCTGGATGGCACCACGAAATTAGCGGCCGTATCGCCATAAGGGAAAGACAAGAATGGACGAGGCGATCGTAGTCTTCTCTCGGAAAGGGATTTTCCAGACTACGATTGCCGCGCGTGACGTTCGCAGCCGGGAACATGCACGCAAGCTGTGGCCCCTGGTGTCTCCCGGCGCATCACGGCAGATGGTGACATGGGTCAGCCCCTCCTTTGAGAGCGGGAAGTTGCGTCGGAGATCCCACTTCCGCGTGCTTCCTGCCCAACACACCTTTAATCCGAAAGCGCACTTCGACGATGAAGAAGCCAGCCGGTGGCGCGCTGTGCAGGAAAGCCCCGAACACCGACAGGCGAAAGAACTTGTCGCTGCCGAACTCTCCCGACGCTTGAATGCCGGGCTTGCGATGCCGTGGGCGTTCAAAGATACGGATGCGTCGGACTATGCGCTGGAAGGCAACTTGTTGCTGGGTGCCGACCGGGTGGCAACCGAGCATCCTCTGGAGACGCCATTCGGCAGCAAATTCCGGCTCGACGTTGCCGTGCTCGGGCCGCCGGTTCAGGTCGAGCCGATGGTGCTTGGCGGCGTTGAAATCGAACTCAGCCACGCCTTCGACGGCCGCAAGGCGCTGATCGGGAAGTCGCTCGGATTTCCGTTGATCTCCATCGACATCACGGAGATGATGCTGGACGAACTCACGCCTGAGTGGGCACAGCGGGTACTGACCACAACCACGCGGAGCCACGAGCAAGGACGCCGGCAGACCTACATCTATCTCCACGACCTGCTGTACCACCTCTACGCGCAATTGCCAACGATGAGACGCTGAACAAGCTGGTGCGCTGGATGAACCTGCTCGCGGAGAAGCTAGAGTACCCGAAGGGTACGGTCGCCGTTGCCTTGGTCAATGGAAAGAACTAACAGTCGCGCAAGATGCTGGAACGCGCGGGACAAGTCGTTGGCCCCGACTGGAGTGAATTCAATGACCAGCGCTGCTTAGGGCTGACCTTGCCGCGCCCCAAAGGCCCAGCCGATCTCCAAGCCCATCGCTTCCACATGACGATGGCGCGCATCCTGCTGTCGCACACTGATGCGCACGTTAGCTACAAATACTGCAACTGCGTGGACAACAACCACCCCGAAGAAGACGTGTGGGTGGCGCATCGCTGGATTGCCGACCTGAAAACCCATACCCGGCACCGCGTATTGCCGGAGTCACCTTGCGGGCAAACACTACAACGGAGCCAGGCGCCTGTTTGCTTGTTGGACAGTTCTCAGTCCGTCGTCGGTTTTGGTGCTCTTTTCCGCGGAGCCGAAGAAGGCAAAGACGGCAAGCACTCGAATAGGCGTTCTGCATAGACGAACCCCATCCGCCTGACTGCGCTCTGATCGAAATACAGTAGCCAAGCGGCCAGTAACGCCAGCGAAATGAGCAGCGTTAGGCCAGCAGCCAGCCCCGGATCAGCAAAATGCACAGGGTCAAAATGTGGAGGCGCAACCTGCAAGATTTTTGCAATCAGCAATCCATAAAGGATACCCAAGAGGCACGACAAAATGCCAACAGGTTTCATCGCTAACATATTGCGATGGAATCCGTATGCAATATTCTCTTTGAGTAGGAGCTGCTTGTTGGAACGGGTGAGTTCACGAAGTCGCTTGGTTGCCCCAATGTAGGTATCGTCCGCCTTGTCCTGATCTGCTGATTCCTCCTCTGCGTTCGGCATGGCAATACCCAGCTTAGCTGTAATCGCGGTGTGATATCGCTGCTTGCTGACGCTATCCAGAAATTTGTCGCGATGGCGCAGGGCTATGGTTGTTGGCATTCCGCCCCATTTTTTCACTAGGGATTCTTCCAACTTTTTTCCCCGCCCACGGGCTACGCTTGCGAGTGCATAAATGGCACCGCAGCCACCCAGCAGTCCAATCACGCCTGTAAGTACCGGGTGCTTTGCGCCGTAGACACACAACAAGGGAACGAGCAGCGGCAAAGCTACAAGAAGTCCTGGAATTACGCGCGCCTTGCGCTCGTAGGGGTCTTTGACCAGTTCAAAAATATTCGTCATAGGTGCTTAGCTTTGGGCCGACAAGGCATCAATATAGGGTTGAATTTCATCGCGGTTTTTCAAAGTGATCTGCTGCGCGAGGGGGTCGGGTGCTTCCTTGGTATGCAAGCCCAAACGCCTCAGTGTGTAGTACAGAAACGCTTGGCGGCATGGAAGTTTGACCTGTCCACCCTCCATTCCATAGTCCAACTCCAGGACTCGTTTCTTGGCAGCGGGTAAATCGGGATGCGGTGCAAGCACCAGCGTCAATACAGTTTGCCAATGCGAATCCTGGCTGGCGTCCACTTGGCTCGCCTCGAAGCCATCGATGCGCAGGATTCGGGCGAGGACGAAATCGCTGAAGCGCTGGCGCTTATGGCAAAACGCGCGCATGTGCCAGCGAAAACCGTCGTTGCCCAGAGCGTGCGGCGACAGCAGACGAACCGATTCGTCCAAGGACGTCATGGACTGGTAGCTCACCCAAATGGCTTCCTGCTGCCGAATTGCCCGGACCACTGCTTCGACGGTTTGTTCATTGATGGTGCGCCAAGGGGACGGTGCCCAATCTGCCTCAGGCGCTGAGCCAATAAAGCTGGACGCTGGTTCGATGACGCCCATCTTGGTGGCCAGCAGCTCCGCTAGATAGTGTTGCACCGAACTTCGCTGGTAAAGCGGGTGAAAACTCGGTGCTGCCGTGTAAGTCTTGGAACTGCGGTCATAAATCAGGTTGTTCGGCGCTAACTCCGTGTACTTGGCAATGTCCAGTGAGGCCTGGGGAATCGATATGCCGAAGTGCTCGGTGAGATCCATTCGATTGATGCGCCGCTCCCAGCGCAAACGGAAATCGATGAATTGAAGTCTGCTCTCTAACCCCCAGCTTAGCCCTTTGGGCTCAGCGGGATCGGCGGCAGTTACAGGAGGCTCTTGCATTATTTGCGCCTAATAAGTAGACGGATATAAAAAATAGTCGTACATTAACTATACGCGATCATCCTTCGGTCGTCTACCCGGAGACCTCAATGCCCACAACCATCACCTTTTTCCCCGTCGACAACGGGGACATGACACTCATCAAGTTCGGCGATCTTGACGCGACGACCCTGCTGATCGACGTAAACATCAGACAAGATGCCGATGATCCTGGGAAGGACGTGCGCGATGTCGCCAAGGATCTGCGCGAACGACTGAAAAAAGACGAGAACGGCAGGCCATATGTCGATGCCTTTTTGTTGAGCCACCCGGACCAGGATCATTGCCGTGGGCTGACGCGGCATTTCTACCTGGGACCGCTGGACAAGTACCCGGATGACAAGAAGGACGACAAGGACAAGAAAATCGTGATCCGGGAGATGTGGTCGTCTCCCATCGTGTTTCGACGCGCAAGCAAGACGCACACTTTGAGCGACGACGCCAAGGTATTCAACACGGAGGCGCGTCGGCGGATACAACTGAACCGCGACAAGAACTTCGCCGTCGGAAACGGCGACCGCATCCAGATCATGGGCGAGGACATCGATGGAAAAACCGATGATCTCACCTCGATTGTGCGGAAGGTGGACACGCGCTTCTCGACGATCAACGGCAAGAGTTCCGCATTCTTCTCTGCGTTTCTTTTGGCCCCCCTGGATGCCCAGGACGACGAAGAAGAGGAAGAGTGCCTGGTCAAGAACCAGTCCAGCGTGATCCTGAACATCACGTTAGCCGCTGATGCTCAGACGCCGGATGGCGCAAAGTTCCTTACTGGTGGCGATGCTGAGGTGTTCATCTGGAACCGCCAGTGGCAGCGCCACGAGACCGAAGCCGATGTACTTGAGTACGACATCATGCAGGCACCGCATCACTGTTCTTGGCATTCGCTGTCCTATGACAGTTGGTCCGACTACGGCGAGAAGGCCAAACTCGATGCCGATGCCCGCAAGGCGCTTTCGCAGACCCGTGACGGCGCCGTCATCGTCGCCAGTTGCAAGCCGATTGCAGACGACGACAGTGATCCACCCTGCATCCGCGCAAAGCGTGAGTACGTGGCGATCGTAGACGAAGCAAAGGGCGAGTTCTATTGCACGGGCGAGTACCCGAGCGAGAAATCCTTGGAGCCCCTCGTTTTCACCGTCACCGCTCAGGGAGTGCAGCCGCCCTCGAAGAAGGAGTCCGGATCGAAGGCCGCTGCCGTGATCACCTCCGCGCGCACTCCGATGCCGCACGGGGCATCATGACGGGCGCCATCGCTGACGCACTACATCAACTTCAGCGGCATCGGGGCCTGATTCGCGTTGGCGAGCCCAAGGCAAGCGGTGCATCGACGCAAATAGAAGTCGATGTTGCCGTCCAACTGCCAAACAGGTCACGGCGTAACGGCGTCTCCGAAACCGGAGTGCGCGCTGTCGAGACATGCGTGCTGGTATTCGGCAGTGATTGGCCCCTGTCCGCGCCCAAGCCTTTCTTGCGTGCGGACTTTCCGCTCAATTTGCCGCACATCAACCCCCATCGCGAAGGTGAGCTGGTCTCGCCTTGCCTGTTCGAGGGGTCCTTGGACGAACTGCTGCATCGGTTTGGTCTAGACGCCATTGTCGATCAGTTGGTCGATTGGCTGCACAAGGCTGCGGCCGGAACATTGCTGGACTTGGAACAGGGGTGGGAGCCGACGCGCCGAGACAGTTGTCCTTCGACCATTGTATTCAGTGCCGAAAAGGTTGCGGCCTCCGCACCTGCTGACGGCACGATTCTGGTAGTTCCCGCAGGCTACGTGACGATTGATGGCGGGCTATACGCCATCCTCAATGCCGAACTGACCGCACAAATCGATGCAGTGTTCGTCCATGATGTTCACAACGACAAATTGGGCAAGTGGGGAAATGGCCATACTGCGGCCTTCATTGCGCGGGCTCCAATGACCGACGGCCACCCGCACATGGTCGGACGCTACCAACCGGAGACGGTTGTCGATCTCGCGACGCTGCTTGATCTAGCAGCGGAACTTGGCATTGATCGCGACGCGTTGGCCCAAGGCTTGGATGGTTATTACGGACGCTCGATCCTGGATATGCAGCAGGACTCGCGCGGCTGGGTGCATGGCTTGTACGCGATTGTAATTCTGACGGTACAACGGCCAGCGTCGCTTGTGGGTTCACCAGGGAGAAGTGTCGAGGTATTGCCCTACGCGGTGCGCTATGAACTCAACGCTAAAGCGCTCCTGGAGCGAAACGCCACGGTTCACCCAGCCTTTCACGCGCATGCGTTGTCTCCTGAGTTGCTAGCAAGGACATCCGGCATTCCACCAGCAGCCACATCGCAGCCGCTAGTCATACTCGGCTGCGGAAGTGTGGGATCGAAAATCGCGATGCAACTGGGGCGAGCAGGTTTCGGCTCAATGACTTTCGTCGACAACGAGTCCATGTCACCTCATAACGCGGCACGGCATGCACTCATTGAGCGGACATCGGTACTGGTCCCACCTCGGAAGTCGGCGCGGATGAAGACGGCCTTTGAGGAGCTGTCGCATCTTCAATCGCGCGCGTTCGACACCGACGCCGTGACCCTTCTGGTCGATCCGGCACAGTTCGCCACAGTCATTCCGCAGGATGCGGCTCTCATCGTGGATGCGACGGCCTCACTTCAGGTGCTGGCCGCAGAAACACAATCAGCAGTACTGAACCAGTCTCCTGCCCGCCTGGTACGGATCGCGATGTATGGTCAGGGCCGCTGTGTCGCGGTTTTGCTTGAAGGACCTAGTCGCGCCGGTCGGGTTGACGACCTCACGGCATTCTTGTTCGAGTGCTGTCGGTTTGTGCCGGAACTGCGGGCATCGATTGCTGGGGATACGTCGGAGCCGACGCGCATTTTTGTGGGCGACAACTGCCGTTCACTGACGATGCCAATGTCTGATGCCGTTGTTTCGCGTTCTTCGTCACTGGCCGGTCTGCAACTGGAACGCTGGCTCGTTGGCGGGCTTCCGAAGGAGGCGATGCTTTGCACCGGGATCTCGGATGCCGAAGGCCTCGGCATGGCATGGACCCGCGCCAGTCTTGGCCCGACCACTGTGCTCGACGTAGCTGATGATGGTGGCTGGAACATTCGGATTCTGCACCCAGTCGTGCAAGCGATCCATGCCGATGCGCTGCACTGGGGCGCTCTGGAAACAGGCGGAGCCTTGGTCGGCCGCATCTCGTTTGAAAATCGAACCATCACCATTGCGGGCATCGTGGACGCGCCGCCTGACAGCATTCGAGAGGCCGCCTGCTTCGTCCTCGGAACGGATGGACTTGTTCAGAATTTGCGTGCGGCAAATGGAGCCTCTTTAGGGTATCTCACCTTCATCGGAACTTGGCACAGCCACCCGAAAGGCGGCCCACACTCGGGCATAGACCGAAACACATTGCGCAACATCGCCGAGGATGCTGGTGGTCTTCCCGCCGTGTCGTTGGTATGGACTCCGACAGGACCCACATGTGCGGTGGATCGCTGGTAGGGGTAAAGCCACCAGCACTTTATTGGCATAAAACAAGAGGGATGTATGGCTGACTACTTCGAGATCGATTTTCTTGGCGTCGAAACAGCAAAAAGCGGAGATGCGATCACGCTTCGCTATTCTGTGAATGGCACTGAGGGCGTGCACGTCGTTGACGGAGGATATCTGGATACGGGAGATCAGATTGTCGAGCACCTGAAGACCTACTACGGAACAACAGTCATCGACCATGTGATTCTCACGCACCCTGATCGCGATCACGCAAATGGTTTGCGAAAAGTTCTAGAGCAGTGCACGGTCAGAAATCTTTGGATCAACAGGCCGTGGATCTATGCAGATCAGTTGATTGATCGATTCGAGACCTATGAATCGGTTGAGGCGCTGAGACGGAAGTTGCGCTCCATCTACGATGCCACGGCAATTCTTGAGGATCTGGCGGTAGAAAAGGGAATTCCAATCCATGCCCCCCTTCAGGGGCAGAGCATCGGCCCCTTCACTGTGATGGCACCAACCCTGGGGCGCTATTTCGACCTGATTGTGGACTCCACGAAGACACCGGAGGCTGTTGAAGAAAGTGCTTTGGACAGCGCGTTGAGCGGCATATTCCGGGCAATGAAGGCCGCGACCGCCTACATCAAATCCCTGTGGGGCGAGGAGTATTTTCCGCCTGAGCCTACCAGTCGTGAAAATGAAATGAGTGTGGTCCAGTCGGCTGTCCTGAACGGTCATCGTGTCATGCTTACTGGCGATGCCGGGCGTGAGGCGCTGCAAGAGGTTATTGACTACGCGCCATTTGCCGGACTCGCGTTGCCAGGCATTCGGTATTTTCAGGTGCCCCACCATGGCGGGCGGCACAATGTCTCGACTGAAATTCTGGACCAACTGGTTGGTTCACGGTTGGACAGTATGCCGATCCAGCATACCTGGAATGCCATTTGCAGTTCTGCCAAAGCCGATGAGGATCACCCGCGGAAGTCCGTAATTCGCGCTGTATTACACCGGGGTGGGCACTGGGCGGCAACCGAAAGCAAGAATCTCCGCATCGGGGCGGGCATTACCCGCGATGGTTGGGTATCAATTCCTCAAGCGGAGTACCCCGAAGAACAAGAGAGTTGAGTCTATGAATGCGATGTCGCTCTCTGAGTTACCAACTTCAGTGCTCGAACTCCACACATGGCCGTGGTGGCGAAGATATTGGAATCGACCGCCGGAACTGGTTCGGAAGCGGTGTGAAGCTTGGTGTGAACTATTGGAGCTTAGGGAGGCGGCAGGAAAAGGCGTGCGCCTCAACACCCCAAAATCGAAGATTTTTGATGACTCACGCCGTCGATGGAGCATCCTGGATAAACTCGACCGTGGCAACTTTACTTTGCGGAGTCGCTTTCCGGTCTCAGCCTGGGGCGCTAAGGAGGATTTTCCAAAGTCCACATGGATCGCTAGTGCAAGTGACGATGGCGCCTCACTTTGAATGCGACGCAAGCGATATAGAGGGCATCTCCTCAAGTAAGTCAGCAGGCATGCCGCACGAAAATGTGGATGTCTTTGGTGCCTACTATATTGATGAGCAGAATCGATATGCCAGAAAAGGAAAGCCCTCGCTCTGACTGGATGATGCGAGCTTAAAAGAGCTTTGTTCACATGGCGAAATCCGGCTAATGCACGGACGTGGCTCCGACACGTTTAGCGTGCGAGCTTGGGATGGCCGTTTTTCCTTGATAACAGTGGCGGATCTCACCATCTTGCGGGCGCCGTGCATGTCGCCACGCGCATTGGCGCGAGCATTCACCACGCCTCGAAACTCTATCTCTACCAGCTCAACCATTTGACTGTGCAATGGCTGCTCGATGGATTTCATCTGGTATTGCTCCCCAGGTATTTGGATGGACAGATGCTATGGACTGTGAAGAGCTTGGTAGGTTCTGGTTCGAACATGGAGTTCCCACCTGTACTGGGCGAAGGTTCGCTTTTGGCGTTCCCTCGGGGTTCGCAAATCGCCGAGTGCGTGATGGCAGAACTATTGAGTCAGGGGCACCACGATTTAGGCAATGATTTAAGGGAGGCACTGGCTGCGTAACAGCAGTTCTTGACTGAATCGACGACTCCATGGACAAAGCAATTTTCATCTCCAATCTGCTGACAAGGATGTCTATGAATCACAGATAGTTGGATTTCATGGCACAGTATCTATTCTTAGTAGTAATATTAAAAAATTAACCTTTAGGTTGAATATTTAATCCTATATGTTGAATAAAAGATAAAGTTAATATAAGATTGGTTAATACTGTAAAAAGTATTTACTCTTTCAATAATGAATGAGTAACGCAATAGGGTTACGAAAATGTCTAAACTAACAGATTTTGGAAAAGCGATTAGGAAACTTAGGATTGATTATGATACCAATCTTAATGAACTAGCGACTTCAATTGGCGTTAGTTCAGCTTTCTTATCAGCTGTGGAAACAGGAAAAAAGCCAATAAGTGCTGAATTAATTACAAAAATTACAAACGCATTAGGTTTAAGTAAAGCAGAGGAAAATTTGCTTACACATGCTGCTAGTCAAAGTGTTGATAATGTTACTGTTCGAACAAATAGCCCAGAAGAAGCAGAAATTGCTTTGATGTTTGCTAGACGAATTCAAGACGATACTTTGAATATGGCGCAACTTAGAAAAATTCTTGAGGAGAATTGATATATGACATCTGGATGTATGCCTAGAGGTGTTAAAGTCGCGCCTTTAAGTAAACAAAGCATAAAACAAAAAGCACTCATTATTCGTGACAAGATTTTTAAACTGTCACTAAATCAGTCAATAGATTTAAGTCGAGGCTTAGAACATCGATTGCATGAATTAGGTGTCATTTTAGAAGTCTGGGAAATTGAGGATATGCCTGATGTTGAGGCTTTAACTAATCCAGATGCTATGACTATTATTCTTCGTGCAGATACTTATGATGCTTTATGCGATGTATCTGATCCAAAACATTGCCGTGCGCGATTTACTGTAGCACATGAAATAGGGCACTTAATTCTTCATGAGGGTTTTGCCTTAGCACGTGGTGCAGTCAGGCATAAACATTATGAAGATTCTGAATGGCAAGCTGATACGTTTGCGGCAGAGTTACTGATGCCAACACAAGCATGTATTAATTTGTCTATTGAAGACATTCAAGAAAAATTCAAAGTTGGTTATAAAGCGGCTAGAAATAAATTTAGTTCTTTAAAATGAAAAAACTGATATGAAAGCTATCTTTCATATCAGTTTCGGATAGTACACCCAAGGGCTATTCGGCTTACTCAGATGACTACTATAAAGCGTGAGAACTTCATTGTAGATCATTTAAGTCAGCTTTTCAAATCTCCTTGGGAGAGGAGGTGAGCTATGTGCTTAAGAAATTAGGTACTCAAGAACCGCCGAAAGGCATGAAATGGATCTTTTGTAGATTCCGTAAAGTACGAGGCAATTCTGGCAAGGTGTTAGATGCGCATGAGTATGGTTATGAGGCATGGGCTTTTTTAGTTCCATGTGCAACTTAAGTGATCTGGTGCACAGGCATTCGTGCTTGTGTGCTTTCTAAAATTAACAATGGAGTATTAAATATGTCTAATTACTTAATCAATCACAAAAATTGCCCTGAATGTGGTGGGCGTATCAAAGGTTATTATTATTACTGTGGCCGTTGTGGGAATCAGGATGTCGTAAATTGGAAATTTACAGGCATATTCCTGATGATTGCAGGTGCTATTTTCTTTCTTGTTATGTATTTCTCAACAAAAAAAATCTGTGAAAATACCTTTTTCTCGCAAGCTATATTCTGCAATTTTTTTTAAATAATTTATAGGTTGAGTATTAACATGTTTGAAGGATTCATACCTAATTATTCATGTTTATTGCATGCTAGAGATCTTGAAGGAAATATAATCGAAATCCATTTTTTTTCGAAATATACGCCAGAGCAAGCAATTGAAAAAAGCAAAGATTATTGGACTTATGATCTTATAAGGTTTATAGATTTTCCGACTCCTCAAAGATTTGAGTGGGGGAAAAAGACTATAGTCCATCCATTGGATAAAAAAGAATATACTGTTATATATAAGTAGGTTAGGAATGAAAGTTAAAGATTTAATTGAAAAATTAGAAAAGTTTGATCCTGAATTAGAGGTTTTAATTGCCAATGAGGATGATGAGATCATTGGCCTAAACAACATGGTACGATTCTTTGATGTCAGTCATGTTTCTTCTGTTCATGCGGAAACACGAAGAAATGATGTAGAAAGGAATGTTGAATTTACATTCGTAGGAATGCCAACTAAACATTCTAGAGAGTTTATTTTCATTGATGTCGTTTCACAATTTTAGAATTTTTTTTTGAAATTACTTATAGAAGATTGTATGAACAATAATTGTGAAAAATGTACTGTTTTATCTATAGATAGTATGCCGTTAGGCTGGAATACAATAGTAAAAGAAGATTGGGTTGACGATCTAAGTGGCGGTACGGAATGGAAGCAATTTGAGTGTATCCATTGCAAATCTATTCATAATATTAAGTATCGTGATGTGGGTGCTAGTCGCTCACGTTGGTTTTTCAAAAATGAATTGCCAAAATACTTAGGATTTAATGATTAAATTCATGCAAAAATCTGAAAGAAAAAAGCGCCGTTGGGTGCTTTTTTTAATTGTTCAAACCCTTCCTATGATCCTAGACACCTAATTTCAGGGCGATTGCAGCTACAGACTTGTGTGAGGTTGAAAGTGCATAATCAATTGCTTGCTTTT
Source organism: Acinetobacter rongchengensis (assembly GCF_003611475.1). Lineage (GTDB taxonomy): Bacteria > Pseudomonadota > Gammaproteobacteria > Pseudomonadales > Moraxellaceae > Acinetobacter > Acinetobacter rongchengensis. The sequence goes on from NZ_RAXT01000043.1 coordinate 26,836, forward strand.
TAAATTCTGGACTAAAGCCTTTAGCCATTTTTACATCTATAAAGTTAACGTTACGTTATCTTTAGAAGTAAGCATTGTCCATATGGGCTGGGCTAGGATCAGTATAAGACTTATTTAACATTGATCACAGATAAGTAAGTTGTTGGGAAATTAAATTAGAGGTGGTACTCATGATGGTTACTAAAACTAAAATATTTTCAATAATAAACATATAAAACAATATATTACAAATATATATGATGCGTAACA
>NZ_RAXT01000044.1 GCF_003611475.1 Acinetobacter rongchengensis
ATCAGCGACAAATAAGACGCAATAAACACTCAACAACTTAACCCTTTAAGCTAAGTTCGTTTGCTGTATCGCGTCGGGATGAGCTCATTATAGGGTAATTTCTTAGGCATGCAAGCGCTTTTAACTGATTGTTTTATTGAGTGTTGTATTTTTATGCACTAATTTGGTTCGTTTTTAAACCAATATTCACATAAACCTATAATAATAAAGCAGAAATATAAATAAAATATTTCTGCTTTATTTTCTTGTTATTTTTTAGCTTTACTATTGATTGTTTGAATACTGATGATTTTTACAGCTTGTTTAGGTACATCTTGATGTATACCCATTGTTCCAGTTGGTGTATTCACAATTTTATCTACGATATCTAAACCTTCAGTCACCTTACCAAACACGGCGTATCCAGGATTCCCAGCTGATTTATTTAAAAAGTCGTTGTTTGCAACATTAATAAAGAACTGACTAGAAGCAGAGTTTGGATCATTGGTACGTGCCATGGCCAAAGTTCCTCTAGCGTTCTTTAAGCCATTACTTGCTTCATTCACGATAGAAGGTTGTGTGGCCTTTTCTTTCATATTGCTATCAAAGCCACCGCCCTGAATCATAAAGCCTGGAATTACGCGGTGAAAAATGGTGCCATTATAAAATTGACTATTTACATAACTTTTAAAGTTCTTGACTGTAATAGGAGCTTTATCATCATACAGTTCTATTTTGATATTGCCCAAATTGGTTTTTATTTGCATGTCTGTATTGGCAAATGCCTGATTTGCCAATACAACTAATGCAAGGCTTAATCCTATCTTTTTGATCATTGTATTATCCTAGAACATTTTAAAATTGATAATGTCTTATATTAGTCTGCTTTTAATAAGAATAAAGACAAAATTCTTAACCATTTAGTAAAAATTATCTTGGCTATTTATAAACGCTAACGAAGTATTTCTTGATGAAATAAAGATATGATCTATCGTTTTCAATCAGCTCCCACATTATTTCAATCATCGGCTCATATGTATTTTGGAAAATACACCGACCTCATTTTAGAGTATTTACACTACCTTTATTAAATAATGTACAACGTTTTAAACTTCTTTTATCTGTACCAATCGAAATAGGGGTATTAGATATTTCAGTAAAAATAAAGCTTTTGTTCCACGTGAAACAAAAGCTTTTTAATAGAACAGAAATAACGATTATTGCTTATCCCAAAACTTACGAAATTCTTTACTCATTTCGATCACATTCTTTTTAGCTTTTTTGGAAATAGGGGTCAGGTTGATAAAACCATGTGTTTGATCTTCATAATCGTGATAATGCACTTTTACACCGTTTTGACGTAATTTATAAGCATAGATCTTACCTTCATCATGTAACAAATCATGGCCTGCCGTAATCAAAAAGGTCGGTGCTAGTTTTTTCAAATTACCATTGGTTGGCGAAATAATGATGTCATCTAAAGCGATATTGAACTTATTTGCATAGAACTCTGTTACATGGTCAATATCAATACCCGTTAAAACTAATCCATCTTTATATGCAAAAAATGAAGGATGACGACTTTTAAAGTCTACCGCTGGATAAATTAGAAATTGTGCGTGAGGTGCATAAGCCGCATTTACCGCCCTTTGTGCCACAACTGTACTAATATTGCCTCCCGCACTATCTCCAGCAACCGCAATCCTATTTTTAAGAATTTTAAATTGACGACGATTCTGATAAACCCAAGCCAAGGCATCTTCACAAGACTGAATAAGTTCACGAGGCCCAACTTCTGGTGCAAGTGGATATTCAATACTTAAAACTTGTACTTTTGCATGTGTTGCTATCAGTCGACAAACTTCATCATGCGTATCCACGCTTCCTACGACAAAACCTCCCCCGTGATAAAATACAATCATCGGAAGTTTTTTGTTCGGGGCTGGGTGATAATGTCGTGCATAAATACTGCCACTTTGTAGTGGCATACGAATATCTTCAACAAATTGAACATGTGTAGGTTTATGAGAAATAGACTGCATTTGCGATTCAAATTGTTTTCTCGAACGCTCTACATCTTCACCAATAAATCCCGACTTACCTTGTTTTAACTGGGCCGCCATTAAACATTTAGTGAAACTATCTAATTGAGGATACTGATAAGGATAGCCAAGTATTTTAGCCAAAGACTCTTGAGCAAATGCAGGTAAACGATCTAAAGTTCTGCCCGCTGGCCCTTGGCCTTTTTCTATAAGCTCTTGAATATTATGTTGTAAAACGCCCATTTATTTTCCTTCCTTAGCATCCAAATTCTTCATATTTTCTACATGATCATAGGTTAACTGACTATATTCTTATACAAGTCTAGCAGTCGATATACAAATATTAATTTTAAATACGCTAAGCTGAGTTATCTCAGTTGTCATTGACTATTTCGCTATTTTTGAGGAATTTTTTTGCTATTCCTTTTTTGATAAGGAGATCACCATGGCGCTAAAAGCATTATTTATTTCATTAATTACCGCTTTGATTACTGTAGGCTGCGTAGCATTTCCAGAAGACCACTATAATCCTCGAACTTATGAGTATCGAAGTAACGGCGGTTATGCTTACCCAAGTAAGCATAGATATGATGAACGCTACGATCGTAGATACGATAGGCGTTATGACGATCGCCAACGATGGGAACAGGAACGCGCTTATCGTTTGCAACAGGCTCGAAAAGAGCAAGAACGACGCCAATATCTAATTAAAAAACAGCATTGGGAAGATCAACAAGCAAAACGTGATCAAACCAGAAACCAACAATTTGATCATCCTAAGCGTACTTGGGATAAAAAAACGGATTCTAATTCTCGTTGGAATAATAATGCCAATCAAAAACACTGGCAGCAACATCAACGTCCTGAACAGCATCGCGAAAAAAAACGTGATGATCGTAAAAATAGAGAGAATGATCGGGATTAATTAAATAAAGTATCTGATGATACTCAGATTCTTTTGTCTTTTAGGTAATGTTTTTACTGAAGCAATATAAAAAGTGATTGATTTTTAATGTATAAAATTATTCATTCACTTTTTAAATTAACTTTATATTTTTGTCATTTAAGTCATTGTACTCAAACTTATTTCAAGTGATCATTTTTACAACATCAATTCATGGTAAATATGAATAGTAACTTTGAAAAATAAGCTGTTCATATCTAGATTCAATCTAATTTAGAGTGTCTTTACCTCTAAATTAATTCAATCTTTTGATGTAAAAAGTTCAGCTATCAAATCATTGAATTTAAAAAATTTAGATAGCTTGAATATCAATAATATTGATCATGGAAAGGAAAAAAATAATGAAATGGTCTAATGCGCTTTTTGTTGCTGCTGGTCTATTGGTCGCTACTTCAACAACTCAAGCAAAACAAGTCATGTGTGTATTTGATTTAGTTGGTAAAAATGGTGATGTTTTTACACTAATGAAAGATTATCAACTTGCAGCTAAAAATTGGGGTGCGGATTTAGAGTTAAAGGTAAACAGCAACGAAGCTGTTATTGCCGAAGATTTTAAAGCAGGAAAATGTGATGCTGTCAGTATTACAGGTATGCGTGGTCGTCAATTTAACAGTTTTACAGGATCATTAGATGCGATTGGTGCGATTCCTGATCTTGGTTTAGCAATTAAAGTAATGCAAGGCTTAGCCAATCCAAATTTTGCAAAATACATGACCAGTGGTCAATATGAAGTGGTTGGCGTTATTCCCGTAGGTGATGCTTTCCTGATGGTCAATGACCGTAATATTAATACCGTTGCGAAAGCTGCAGGTAAAAAAATAGCTGTACTCGATTATGACCAAGCTCAAAAAATCATGGTTCAGCAAATCGGAGCTCAGGCTGTAAGTGCTGATGTCACAAATTTTAGTAGTAAGTTTAATAATGGACAAGTCGATATCATTGGCGCACCTGCCGCAGTATTTAAACCTTTAGAATTACATAAAGGTCTCGGCAGCAAAGGTGCGATTGTGAATTACCCACTTTTACAAGTCACAGGTAATATCATCATTCGACCTGATAAATTTCCAGCAGGTTATGGTCAGAAATCTCGTGATTGGATCAAGTCTCAATTACCACGTGCCAATAACATTATTGGTAAAATGAAAGCAGATATTCCAGCCAAATATTGGATGCAAGTCCCTGCTGGTGATAAACCTGGTTATCAAAAATTAATGCGTGAATCACGTATCAGTTTGACCAAACAAGGGATTTACAACAAAACAATGATGAAAATTCTTTGGCAATTCCGTTGTAAAAATGATCCGAAAAACTTTGAATGTGCACTACAGGATGAGAACTATAAATAAGCCTGTACTAAATCCGATAAATTTAGTCTGAATTTACTTTAAAGTTCATTCCCTGACCATATATTGAGTATGTTATACTGAATATATGGTCTTTTCATTTAAGCCATTTGAAACTGAGGAACATCACCATGAATGCCCAAGTATTAGAGCTGACTGACAATGCTGCAAATAAAGTTCGCCAACTTCGTGATAGCGAAGGTAATCAAGATCTCATGTTACGTGTATATGTAACGGGTGGCGGCTGTTCAGGTTTTTCTTACGGTTTTAATTTTGCTGAAAGCACCAATGAAGATGATGCAGAATTTATCAATGGCGACGTAAAAATGTTGGTTGATTCTTTGAGCTACCAATATTTAGTTGGTTCAAAAGTAGATTATATTGAAAGTCTGGAAGGTTCTCGTTTTATTGTTGAAAATCCAAATGCAACAACAACCTGTGGTTGTGGGTCTTCGTTCTCAATCTAATCTCAACATATATTTGAAAATGCCCTCTATGTTGAGGGCATTTTTATATCCTTAGATTTTAAGCCTTATGCAATAGTTTCTAAAATAGTTTGACTTAATTCTTTTGCATTCTGCACAGGAATCCAATGCGTTGCATCCATAATCACCTCTTTATAAGCAGCTTTGACAAAATGTTTGTTGAATTCAACACTTTTTGCACCAATTGCCGAATCTTGCTTTCCCCAAATAAATAAAGTCGGAACTTCAATTGGCTGGGTTAAATTTCGATTTGAACTAAAAGGCACACCACGATACCAATTTAAAGCTGAACTTAAGCGTTTTTCAGCAACGATATCCTGTTGAAAATCCGCTAACTGCTTGCTGGTCATGCCTGAATCTTTTAAAAGCGCCAAACCAATTTTAGGAATTTTTTCAAATAAAAATTCTGGAATTTTGGGTAGTTGGAACAAACCAATATAATAAGACTTCAACAGTTGATTGCTACTCAACATTGCTTTCATAAAAGCAGCTTTATGTGGTACTGAAATGGTAATGAGGTGTTTTACTTTTTTCGGATAACGTTGTGCGACTTCCCATGCGACGACAGCACCCCAATCATGCCCCACCAAATACACAGGTTGTTGAATAATCTCCAAGAGCGCATTCACATCTTCAACCAAAGCAGAACTACGATAATCACGGCGTTTCTGAGGCTGAGCACCCAAACTATAACCACGTTGATTGACCGCAAATGTACGGTAGCCTCGCTGATTCAAAATTTCTGATGTTTCCTGCCAGCTTTTATTGGTTTCAGGAAATCCATGTAATAAAACAAAAATTTGCCCATCTAAGGGGCCTGAATCCATCACATCAAAAGTCAAATTTTCTCTTCGAAAGGTTTCGATACGTTGCATTAATATATTTGGAATTGTATTCATTCTTGTCTCGATGAAGTTTTTATCCATCTTGTAAGTTTAATGCGTATTGATGAACAGCAGATGAGGACATTTCACTGGGTTTTAGGGCCGAATGCTGTAGAACAATCTTCAAGCCCTGTTTAAAATAAAAAGACGATTCTATTTTCAAAAGAAAAATGATGTCTTCAATTTTTGGGAAATCGATTTTGGTACTACACCACGGTTATGGTACCTAGAATACGATCACCCGTTGCACCAGTGACAGCTGGTAAATTACCACTCAGTTTTTGATCAAAACGCATGGCCAACCAAGCAAAAGCCGTCGCTTCTACCCAAGTAGGTGCTAAACCTAATGCAGAAGTTGTTTGTACTGACCAATGATGCTTACGTAAACGCCAACGCAATTGTTCAAGCAAATGTGAATTATAAGCACCACCACCACAGACATAGACCTCACCTGTATCTAAAGGTGAGCGGTAAATGGCTTTTTTAATTGCACGTGTCGTCAATTTCATTAATGTTGCTTGAATATTTTCAGGTGTATCTTCTAATTCATCATATTCAAGATCATTACGCCAATCCGCAATTTGTTCATCTAACCATTCCAAATTAAAGTCTTCACGACCTGTACTTTTCGGTGGTTCTTTAGAAAAATATTCATGGGCTTGCAAGCGCTCTAACAATGAGCGAATCGGTTGTCCATACGCCGCCCAATTGCCATTCTCATCATAGGGTTGCCCTGTATAACGCTGACACCACGCATCCATTAAAATATTGGCAGGTCCTGTGTCAAAACCATAAACCGCTTGAGGGTTTCCTGCAGGCAACATGCTCACATTGGCAATGCCGCCCAAATTGAGAATCACACGATGAATGGTTGGATGTTGAAAAAGCGCTTGATGAAAAGCTGGAACCAATGGTGCTCCCTGCCCACCTGCCGCCATATCACGACGACGGAAATCTGAAATGACAGGAATTTGAGTTATTTCAGTAATAATATTGGGATCGCCAATTTGTAATGTAAAACCATGTTCAGGACGATGACGAATGGTTTGCCCATGCGAACCAATCGCTTTAATTTGACTGCGATCTAAATGATTTTCTTGAATCAGTTGGTTAACCCCATGTCCAATCATCGTTGCAAGCGATACATCTGCTTTACCCATTCGATCAATTTCATTGTCATCCGGTAAGGTCAATGCCATTAACTCATCTCGTAAATCGGGATCAAATGGCACAGTCAAAGTCGCATGAATGTGTAGCGGATCAAATGAAGCAGCAACAAAATCGACGCCGTCCATGCTGGTTCCAGTCATTACGCCAATATAGATTGTTGTCATGAGATATTCTTCGCCTGCATTTCGCTGAAAAAATGTTAGTATATCGCACAAATGAGATAACTGATGTATTGGATTTTGTGATGTCAAATTTCCTGCCCGCGGAAGAACAACTTGCCCTCATTCAACGAGGCACACACGAGATTATTTCTGAAGAGGATCTTTTAAAGAAACTTAAAGAAAATCGCCCTTTAAAAATTAAAGCAGGTTTTGACCCAACTGCACCAGATTTGCATTTAGGTCACACAGTCTTAATCAACAAGCTAAAAGTCTTTCAAGACCTAGGCCATGATGTGACTTTCTTGATTGGTGACTATACAGCAATGATTGGTGACCCGACTGGTAAAAGTGCCACTCGCCCACCGCTATCACGTGAACAAGTTTTAGAAAATGCCAAGACGTATCAAGAACAAGTGTTTAAAATTCTTGATCCAAATAAAACCAAAGTTCGCTTTAACTCTGAATGGTTTGCAACAAAAACCGCAGCTGATTTAATTCAATTGGCTTCACAACAAACTGTTGCACGTATGTTAGAACGTGATGACTTTACTAAGCGTTATAACAATCACCAGCCGATTGCAATTCATGAGTTCTTATATCCATTGGTTCAAGGTTATGACTCTATTGCACTTGAAGCCGATGTAGAGCTTGGTGGAACTGATCAAACTTTTAATTTATTAATGGGTCGTACACTACAAGGGCGTTATGACCAAGAAGCTCAAGTGTGTATTACCGTTCCTATTCTTGAAGGTTTAGATGGCGTCAATAAAATGTCTAAATCTTTAGGCAATTATATTGGTGTATTCGATGCGCCTGGTGCAATGTACCAAAAAGTATTGTCTATGCCTGACAGCTTGATTGAACGCTATTTCGAACTATTGAGCTTCAAATCACTTGAAGACATTGCTGTTCTATTAAAAGAAATGGCAGAAGGCCGCAACCCTCAAGACATTAAGAAAATTCTTGCACTTGAGTTGGTAGAACGTTTCCATGGTGCTGAAGCAGCTGAACATGCGCACAAAGGTGCGGGAAATTTAATCACTGAAGGTGAATTACCAGAAGGTACACCAGAAGTCACCATTTCACGTGGTGAATACGGTGGTGAAGTTTCAATCGTATCGATTTTGCGTGCAGCAGGGCTAACTAAAAACTCAGCTCAATCTAAAGATGCTGTTTCACGTGGAGCCGTTAAAGTCGATTGGGAAGTCGTTGATGCAAGCTTCATGGTCAAAGAAAACGTCACTTTAATTATCCAGGCCAGTAAAAAAGCAATTGCTAAAGTCACATTTGTTGACTAATTGCTTAGGATAAAATAGAGAAAGCCATCGCAATGATGGCTTTTTTTATTGCTTCTTATTGATTAAATAATGATAAAAATCAATTATTTTATGCTTTTAAAACAATATCACACTTAGATCATTCAATTGAAATGATCCCCTTACATTCTCAACAAAAGCTCTTCAATCGATTGGTGGTTTTTCTAAATTTAATCCAATCATCAAATTTAAATATTTTTTAACTGATATTAGTTTGATTGAGAATTTTTGAACTCTGCCATTTTTCCTTTAGAATACCCCACCAAATATTCAATAGTTAATTCACTATGATCCAGCTTGACCAACTTTCAATTCGCCGTGGCGGACGTATTTTATTCCAAAAAGCGTCTATGCAACTTCATCCAGGTTGGAAAATTGGTTTAACGGGCGTCAATGGTGCAGGTAAATCAACTCTATTTTCTGCGCTACTGGGGGGTATGGAGTCGGATAGTGGTTCATTAACACGCCCTGCTGTTTGGACTGTTGCACATATGGCGCAAGAAATTAAAGCGCTACATATGAAAGCGATTGATTTCGTGCTTTCTGGCGATGAAGAATTTTGGGAGATTCAAAATAAACTCAATCATCCTGAAAATTTAAATGATGAAGAACTTGCCCATCTATATGGTCGTTTTGATGAAATTAATGGTTATTCTGCGCCATCGAAAGCATCTCAACTGATGGCTGGCTTAGGCTTTTTTGAACATCAATCACAATTAGATGTAGCGAGCTTTTCTGGTGGTTGGCGTATGCGCTTAAACCTTGCTCGTACGCTCATGAGCCGTTCAGACTTGTTGCTTCTTGATGAACCAACCAACCATTTAGACTTAGATGCTATTTTATGGTTAGAAGATTGGTTAAAAGCGTATGAAGGTACTTTGGTGCTTATTTCACATGACCGTGATTTCTTAGACGCGATTACTGACCATATTTTGCATATTGAAAATCAAGAACTCATTTTATATACAGGGAATTACTCAACTTTTGAACGTACTCGTAGTGAACGTTTAGCACAGCAACAGCAAGCTTATGAAAAACAACTAGAAACACGAGCTCATTTACAAAAGTATATTGATCGCTTTAAAGCTCAAGCCACTAAAGCCAAACAAGCACAAAGTCGTATTAAACAACTCGAGCGCATGCAAGAACTCTCTGCTGCGCATGTGGATACCCCTTTTACTTTTAGTTTCCGTGAACCGACCAAAATGAGTTCACCATTACTCGAACTTGAAAGTGCTGATATTGGCTATGGTGAAAAACTGATTGTTACCAATGTCAATCTACAAATTACTCCAAACAGCCGTATTGGCTTATTGGGAATGAATGGTGCAGGTAAATCAACTTTAATCAAGTCATTGGTCGGTGATTTAAAACTCTTACAAGGTCAGCGCAAAGATTCTGAATTATTAAACATTGGCTACTTTGCACAACATCAAATGGATGCATTGGATGGAAATGCTAGCCCAATGCTACAGCTAGCTCGTATTGCTGATAAAAAGATCAGTGAGGCCAGTTTACGCTCATTCCTAGGCAGTTTTGGCTTTAGTGGTGAACGTATGGATACACCAAGTGAGAGCTTCTCAGGTGGAGAACGTGCACGTTTAGCATTGGCTTTAATTGTATGGCAACGTCCTAATGTACTTATTCTCGATGAGCCAACCAACCATTTAGATTTAGATATGCGTCATGCATTGACGATGGCATTGACAGATTTCCAAGGGGCTGTGGTTTTGGTTTCTCACGAACGCCAATTAATCGCGAGTGTCTGTGATGAACTGATTTTAGTACATAACGGCCAAAGTCGTGAATTTGATGGCGATTTAACAGCTTATGCTGAATGGTTACGTCAAGCACGTATCGATATGATCAAAAATGGGCAAAAGCCTGCTGCACCAATCAAGTCACAAGTTGAGGTAAAACCAACGATTTCTAAACTTGATAAAGAAGCTCAACGTAAAGAATTGGCTCGCCAGCGTGATCTAAGCCGCCCTATCCGAAAAAATATTGAAAAAAATGAATCTGTTATCAATAAAATTCAACCTCGTTTAATCGAAATTGAAAACTTATTGGCAGATACCACCCTTTACGAAGCAAACCGTAAAGATGATTTATTGAAGCTTATGAATGAGCAAACTGATTTAAAAGCAAAATTAGAGCAAGTAGAAGAACAAATGCTTGAACTGATGATGCAGCTTGAAGAATTAGAAAGTTCGTTTGAATAAAATCATTCAAAAGATAGGTTGAAAATGCTTTTCGTATTCCCAACCTATCTTTTTATTAAAAAATAACAATTCAAACAGTAAGTTAATAAAAAATTTCAACTTATATTCCAATAACTTTTCAAATTTAGACCATTAAATCAACACGCATACTTAATTTTATGACAATGACATAGAAGCAGTGCATCAATACTTAAAATAACAATAAATTAGCGATAAAAATCATTTTGTCGTTGATCAAATCACTTAAAGCACAACAAGTACATTTATTTCTATCTTACCAATCAATATTGAAGCGAATACATAGCGACTCGGTTACGCCGTAACCAACTGTAATTTATATTAAAATTAACACATAACTTTTATTTATGATTTAAAATTAACTGCGTGGAACATATTAAATTAACTACATAATCAATTTTCTAGACAATTTATGCAAAAAAATTAAAGTTTTGCTTTTAAAATTCAAAAAAATTTCTAAGTTTGTTGTGGATAAGTTCAACAATAAACATGCTTTGAAGGTCAAAAGTTAAATCTTGTTTTTCATCTTTTCATTTAAATATTAGGGTAGAAAAGTGCATTTTTTCCGCAAAAAAATAAACTTTTAATATTCGCAACCCAACTTATCCACAATGTTACACACAATATTTTGATTAATAAAACACCAAAATTCAAGCTTATTTTTAATACAATAGCTGTTTTTATTGTTACTCATTGAGCACTGTCGTTTAAAAATGCAACAGCAACTGTAAAATATATACACTTACATATTTGCTCAATATTTAAACATTTTTAAATAAAATATAATAAATTCTACTTAATTTTATGATTTTTCTATGTAATTTTAAAAACTCAATTTAAATTGAAGGTCTATATCTCAATATTTTTCAAAAAAATAATGATATTTGGAGTAAATACTCTATTTTTTTTAAAGAAAGCTGATTAATATTGCGCATATGGAAAATTCCTCGTGATGAACAAAATAGATAAGGACGAAAAATGAAAAAAATTGCACTCGCTATTGCTGCTACTTCAATCTTTGGAGTAAGTGCAACAACTCAAGCCGCTGTAAATATCTGCGTATTTGATTTACTTGGTAAATCAGGTGAATCATTTCAAATGGCTCAAGAATGGGCGCTTGCAGCTAAATCTTGGGGAACAGAAGTTGTTTTACTACCAAAGCAAGATGAATCTGTAGCTGATAATGATTTTAAAGCTGGCAAATGTGATGGCGTATTCATGACTGCTATGCGTGCACGTCAGTACAATAAGTTTGTAGGCTCAATCGATTCTATTGGTGGTGTACCAAGTAATTCTATCGCTCAAAAGGCAATTACATTTGCACTTGATTCTCGTAATGCAGCGAAAATGACCACAAACCTAGGTGGTAAAAAGTATGAAGTTGCAGGTATTGCTCCATTAGGTTCTGCATTCATATTTGTTCGTGATAAAAGCATTAGCTCAATTGAAAAAGCAGCTGGTAAAAAGTTTGCCGTGTTGAGTTATGACAATGCTCAGAAAATTTTAGTACAACGCGTTGGTGCACAAGCTGTGCCTTCTGATGTAACGAACTTTGTCGCTAAATTCAACAATGGCCAAGTTGACATGGTTGGTGCGCCTGCTTATGCCTATAAACCATTAGAAATTTATAAAGGTTTAGGTACCAATGGTGCAATGTTTAACTTCCCAGTATTACAAGTGACTGCTGATTTAGTCATTCGCCCTGAGAAATTCTCTGCTGGTTTTGGTCAAAAATCTCGTGATTATTTCATCAAAAACTTACCAAAAAGCTTTGCGATGATTAATCGTCTTGAAGCGGGTATTCCTGCAAAATTTAAGATGAATCTAACAGCTGATGATAAATTAAAATATCAAAAGTTAATGCGTGATGGTCGTCTTGAATTAACCAAAATGGGTATTTATGATGCTTCAATGATGTCTGTGTTGAAAAAAGCACGTTGTTCTGTTGATAAAGCTAACTTTGAATGTTCGCTTGGCGGTGAATAAGATTTAAATCTTATTTAACCCATAAGTTGATCATAAAAATACCAGTTCATTGAACTGGTATTTTTGTCTTAGTTTTCCACTCAATGTTTGATCCAAATAAAAAGGGAAACACCTTACCAGCGTTTCCCTTTTTATTGAATAAATTTTACTTAAGCATCAATATCTGCATTCAGTGCATTTTCTTCAATGAAAGCACGACGTGGTTCCACATCATCCCCCATCAAACAAGAGAACATACGATCCGCTTCAATTGCATCATCAATGGTCACTTGTAACATATTGCGGTTTTCAGGATCCATAGTGGTTTCCCAAAGCTGTTCAGCATTCATCTCACCCAAACCTTTATAACGCTGGATCATCATGCCACGACGAGAATCCGTTAGGATTTGTTGCCAGACTTGATGGAATGTAGAAACATTGATCTTACGATCACCTTTCTGTAAATAAGCGCCTTCTTCAAGTAAAGTGAACCAACTCTTCGAATTATGTAATAAACGCTTATATTCATTCGATGCCAATAATCCTGCATCCAATAAATAACTATGCGGCAAATTATGTACATAGATTGTGATACGTGGGAAATAAACTGTCGTTTTACTTCCATCAGCATTGTCTTTTTCAAAAGCTTCTAAGCTTAATTCAGGGCGTAGACTTGGCTGAGTTCTTTCAACTGCTGCACGTAGGTTTTCACCCCATTCTTGTACATAATGTACATCGTGATTATGATCAAATTTATAAGCATCTAAACTAATCAGACCATCTAACAGTGTAGCAGGATAACGAAGCGTTAAACGTGCCAAACTTTTCTGAGATGTTTGATAATCTGCAATCACTTTTGCTAATGCATCACCACGAATTGCTGGTGCATCTGCACTTACATGTAATTCCAATTCATCAATTGCATTTGAAATCAAATATGTTTCGAGTGCATCATTATCTTTAATATATTGTTCTTGCTTACCTTTCTTCAATTTGTATAACGGTGGTTGAGCAATATAAATATAACCACGCTCTACAAGTTCAGGCATTTGACGGAAGAAGAACGTCAGCAATAAAGTACGGATATGCGAACCATCCACATCCGCATCGGTCATGATAATGATTTTGTGATAACGTAATTTATCAGGATTGTATTCTTCACGACCAATACCACAACCTAATGCTGTGATCAGTGTTCCGACTTCCTGTGACGAAATCATCTTATCAAAACGAGCACGTTCCACATTCAGAATTTTACCTTTCAATGGAAGAATCGCTTGCATCTTACGGTTACGACCCTGTTTTGCAGAACCACCAGCAGAGTCACCCTCGACTAAGTATAATTCCGAAAGTGCTGGATCTTTTTCCTGACAATCAGCCAATTTACCTGGAAGACCAGCAATATCTAACGCACTCTTACGACGTGTCATTTCACGTGCTTTACGTGCTGCATCACGTGCACGCGCAGCATCAATAATTTTACCAGCAATAGATTTAGCGGCTTGCGGATTCTCTAAAAGATATTCAGCAAATGCTTTATTCATTGCTTGTTCAACAGCAGGTTTAACCTCACTGGATACTAGTTTTTCTTTGGTTTGTGATGAAAACTTAGGATCAGGTACTTTCACTGAAACAATTGCAGTTAAGCCTTCACGCGCATCATCGCCTGTGACCGCAACTTTCTCTTTTTTCAGTAGATTTTCATTTTCCATGTAGCTATTCAAACCGCGGGTTAATGCCGCACGGAAACCAGCGAGATGTGTACCGCCATCTTTTTGTGGAATATTATTGGTAAAACAACGTACATTTTCTTGATAAGTATCATTCCATTGCAACGCAACTTCAACACCAATACCGTTATCTGCTTGTGTTGTGAAATGGAAAATATCGTTTAGATGAGTTTTACCTTGGTTAATATATTTAACAAACTCAGACAAACCACCTTCATAATCAAAGATATGTTCTAAGGCAACACGCTCATCACGCAAGACAATGCGTACACCTGCATTTAAAAATGAAAGTTCACGTAAACGACGTGCCAAAATATCAACATTAAAAATCGTTTGACTAAACGTGTCAGCACTTGGCCAAAAACGAACTGTCGTTCCTGTTGTAGTTGTATCACCAATGACTTTCAGTGGATATACAGGATCGCCGTGTTTATATTCTTGTTGGTGAATGTGCCCAGCACGATGAATCGTAAGCTCTAATTTACTCGAAAGCGCATTCACAACAGAAACACCTACGCCATGTAAACCACCAGAAACTTTATAACTATTGTCATCGAACTTTCCGCCCGCATGCAAAATAGTCAAAATAACTTCTGCTGCAGATACACCTTCTTCTGGGTGAATATCTGTAGGAATACCACGACCATTATCAGTCACACTTACAGATTCATCTTCGTGAATATTCACAAAAATTTCATCACAATGTCCAGCTAAGGCTTCATCAATGGCGTTATCCACCACCTCAAACACCATATGGTGTAGACCTGAACCATCATCGGTATCACCAATATACATACCTGGACGTTTACGAACTGCATCTAGACCACGTAATACTTTGATACTAGAGGAATCATAAGCCTTTTCAGTGGTTTGTTCTGTTTGAGAAGCTGCTTGATCTTCTGAACTCATGGTTTCTCCCTAGTGAAAAATAGGTCTTTCCAAAATTGGTTAAAATCTAAAATCATGGCACAACGACACTTACTTGACCTTGATCTACATTGAATAACTGGTATGAAATAGACAAATCATGTAAATGTTTTTTTACTGATTCATGGTCTAGTGTGGTAATAAAAACTTGACTACCAAGTTGGCTCAATCGCTCAATTAAACGCTGTTGTGCACTTAAATCTAATTCTGCTGTCACATCATCTAATAATACCACAGTTTCCTTATTACAGGCGTGTAACATCGCGATTTGTGATAGTTTTAAAGCCATTATTAATAACTTTTTTTGCCCTCTAGAAAGCACAACATCAGCATCCCCCATGGGAGTTTTTAAACGGATGTCAGCACGATGTGGTCCATATTCTGTATAACGCCGATCAACATCTTTTTGATGATATTGAATCAAATCATTGGCCAAACCATGTTCCACGTGGAACCCTGCGCTATATTCCATTTCGATACTTAAATGAGGCAACAGTTGTGTCAGGTCTTCCTGCAAATATTGCTTCCATTGTTCCACGATTTCTATACGCTGAGAATGCAGTATTTCACCATATTCACTGAGCATTTTATTCCATGGTTCCAAGTCGATTAAACTGAGATTACGCCGAGTTTTAAGCAAACTATTACGCTGTTTAAGCGCACGTGAATAATATTGCCAAGCATGGTAAAAATCAGGTTCCACGTGAAACATGAGCCAATCTAATAGCTGTCTTCTTGGCTTAGCACCATGATCAATAATATCGGTACTTAAAGGATCAATCAGTTGTAAAGGTAAAATCTTTGCAAGCTGCCCTTGTGTTGCAACAGTATCACCATTTACTTTTATAAGCTGTTCACCACTTTGCATTTTTTGCATACCAATCTTTTCTGAGATTGATTGAGCAAAAACAATTGCATCTGTTTGATTGTTCTGAATATAGTTTTTAGGAATATGTGTACGAAAAGAACGCCCTGTCGCCAATAAATGAATGGCTTCTAATATCGAAGTTTTCCCTGAACCATTTTGTCCATAAAAAACATTAAACGGTTGCAACTCTTGGAGTGCAACCGCTTTCAAGTTTCGAACACGTTGTATGTTTAAACGCGTAATATGCATAATGAAAGATTTAAATATTCAATCAATTAAACACGCATTGGCATAACAACATAAGTTTGATTTGGTTGTGTAGGATCTTGTACCAACACCGATTGGTTTGCTTCTGACATAGTCATTGCCATATCATCCCCATCCAAGACACTCAATACATCCAAAATATACTGTGCGTTGAAAGACATTTCTAAAGGCGCACTTGCGTACTGAATCGCTAAGTCTTCAATTGCCTCATCTTGTTCAGGGTTATTGGCACGTAATTGTAATGAATCGGCATTAAAATTAAGGAAAACGCCACGTAACTTTTCATTACTTAAAATCGCAACACGTTGCAAAGATTGTTTGAATACATCATGTGGAATGGTGACCACTTTATCACCACCACGTGGAATAACACGACGGTAATCAGGGAACTTGCCATCAATCAATTTTGTAGTGAAACGAACAGTAATATCGGCTTGTTCTTTATCTTTACTCTGTGTTTGGATTGTGACATTCAATAGCTCACGACCAATAAGCAATGTTAATTGTTCGTCCTCAATACTCAATAAACGTTGTAATTCACCTACAGCTTTACGTGGAACAATCGCTTGAACAGGTTGTGTCGTCGTTGAAGATGCTAAGGTTTCACAAAGTGCTAAGCGATGACCATCAGTCGTCACTGCACGTAATTGATTGGCATCAATTTCCAACAATGTACCTGTTAAATAAAAACGTACATCTTGAACAGCCATTGCAAATGCTGTTTTTTCAAATAAGCGTTTAAGTTCACGTTCTGTCACTTGAACTTGAGTACCCTGACTGTTTTCATTGGTCAATAATGGGTAATCTTCGGCTGGTAAAGTCCCCAAGACAAAACGGCTATTTCCAGACTTTAAAATACAGCGTTGATCTTCAGTAATTTGTAAATCAATTAATGCAGCTGTTGGTAGTGATTTACAAATATCAACCAATTTACGTGCAGGAACTGTCGTCTCCCCTGCCTGTAAGCAAGCTCCATCAGACAAGGTTGTACTCGCAACTAATTCCACTTCCAAATCTGAACCAGTAATTGTAAGCAATTGATTCGTAGCTTGAATTTTAACGTTTGAAAGAATATTTAAAGTATGGCGACGTTCAACTGCTCCAACCACATGGGATAAAACATTGAGTAAGCTCTCTTTCGCGATTTTCAAACGCACGGTGGAATTCCTCTAAACTAAATATAACTAAAACGGGGATAATAAATTTTTTTAATGACGTACTATGCGGCAGTTTATGCCGCATTGCAAGCGTATAATTTGTTCAAAATTTAGCTTTGTAACAAACGCATGAGGTTTTTATAATCCTCATTAAAAATTGGATCTTCATCACGTAAGCTTTGCACTTTTTCACAGGCATGCATCACGGTACTGTGGTCTCGCCCACCAAAAGCCATACCAATTTCAGGAAAGCTATCACCCGTTAATTCACGAGCCAATCCCATCGCCAATTGGCGAGGTCTTGCATAAATACGTGTCCGTTTCGGACCAACCAATTCTTTTAACGGGATTCTAAAGTATTCACTTACTACACGCTGAATATTTTCTGTACTGATGGTACGTGCACGAATTGCCAATACATCTTTTAATGATTCACGTACTACATCTAAATCAATCGCAGAACCTTTAAAGCGTGAAATAGCGACAACCTTATTCAGTGCACCTTCTAATTCACGAACATTGGCAACCACTTGTTGTGCAATAAATAAGGCACAATTGCGCGGCAAATCAATGCCACTGCTTTCTGCTTTTTTCAGTAAAATTTCAATACGTGTCTCAATATCAGGAGGTTCTACCCCAACAGACAATCCCCATGAAAAACGAGACACTAAACGAGGATCCAACTCAGTTAACTCTTTTGGATAACGGTCAGATGTTAAAATAATTTGCTTTGATTCATCGAGTAAAGCATTGAATGTATAGAAAAATTCAACCAAACTTGCTTCTTTACCAGCCAATAAATGAATATCATCGACCAACAATAAATCTAAAGATCGGCAGTTCTTTTTAAACTCTTCAACTTTACCTTTTTGTAATGAACTGACAAAGTCTTGGACAAAACTTTCAGCCGTCATATACATCACACGTGCGTTTGGCTTTGCTTGTAATAAAGCATTGCCTACCGCTTGCATCAAATGCGTTTTACCTAAACCTGTAGGTCCATATAAAAATAGTGGGTTGTGTTGAGATTCACCCAATTGGGTTAAAACTTTTCGGCAAGTTTCTGCTGCCATCTGGTTTGAACGACCTTCAACAAATAATGCAAAATTAAATAGAGGGTTCAATTGGCGCTTTTTGAGGTTCTTTGGTGAAGCAACATCAGGTTCTTTATCTTTTTTAACTCTTTGTGGCGCTTGTTGATGTACAGAATCCAAGGCTGCTGTTGTCGTTGCAGGTTGCTCAGATGCTGAAAGTATCGCACCAGGTCGAGAATCGACATGTATTTCTACTTTACGAATACGACCTTCAGACAATTGTTCAGCAAGAATTGAAATCAATTCTAAATGATGCTCTTGAATATATCGTGTCCAATATGGATTAGGTGCATACAGTCTTAAAGTATCTGCAACTTCTTCTGCAACCAAAGGACGAATCCACATGGCAAAGACATTATCAGAGAGCTCTTGTCGCAAGCGAGTTAAGCAGTCCGTCCAAAGCATGTGAAACCCCTTCATTCTATTTTAAATTTAAAAAAGACCAATCCCCCCGCTAAAGGGGTCGCCATTCTAACCAAGTTATCCACATCTGTCATGACTAATTCAGTCTAAAATGCTCAAAAAAGCAACCTTCTGTAAATAAATTTAAATTCAAAGCACTTGTGGATAATGTTTTCCACAAACTGTGGATAAATTATCACATAAACTTATCCACAATTCATCATTTTAATAAAAACAGTTATATCCACAACCTAAACACAAGTTATCAAACAGAAAAATATGGTTTTCCACAAAAAAAATAGCCCTTAATAATAATAAATTTAAATTTTAAATTTGAATTTATTTATAAAGATCCAAAGTTCTGTGGATAAAACACGAGTTATAAATTTAAATTCAAAATTTGTTCATTTTAAATTTAAAAATCGGAAATTAAATTTAAAACCTGAATAAACCTATGGATAACTTTGCGGATATGCTTGTTGGTAACTATTATTTATACTATAAAATAATAAGTTATGTTGTGAATATATTTTTTTGAATATTTAGCAGAGATAACAAAGAGAATACGATTGACTGGATAAAAAAAAAGCAAATATAAAAAGAAAAGTGTATATTCATTGACAGCATAAAGAATGCACAATACAATCGCGAACCTTTAGAAAGATCAATTTTGGAGTTTCGATATGAAACGTACATTCCAACCATCTGAATTAAAGCGCAAGCGCGTTCATGGTTTCCGTGCTCGTATGGCTACTAAGGCTGGTCGTCAAGTATTAGCTCGCCGTCGTGCAAAAGGTCGTCACAGCTTAACTGTTTAATTTATTAAATCGTTAGCATACGACTTGGGTGTTATGTCTCTTTATAGTTTCAGTCCAGAGGTGAGAATCCGCTGTGCTGCAGATTACAAAGGTGTATTTGATGGTGCGCTTTTTAAAGTGCATCAACCCCATTTTATATTCTTAGCAAAAATGACCGAACAGCCTAAAAGCCGTTTGGGTATAGTTGTTGCGAAGAAAAAAGTGCGCCGTGCACATGAAAGAAATCGAATAAAACGTTTAACGCGTGAAAGTTTTCGTTTAAACCAGCAAAGTATCGATTTGTTGGATATTGTGGTTATGCCCAAAGTTGGCATAGAAGCAATTCCAAATGCTGAACTGTTTCAGCAACTTGAATTTGCTTGGTCGAAATTGCAGCGCATTGTTAAAAAGCACCAAAAAATAACTCTATCTTCCCCTCAAAAATAGAGGAAGCCAATGATTCGTTTATTGCATTGGTTGATTCGTTTCTATCAAATTGCGATTAGTCCACTCATTGGGCCTCGTTGTCGTTATATTCCGACTTGTTCACAATATTCGTTAGAAGCAATCCATACGCATGGTGCATTAAAGGGCTCATGGTTAGCCACTAAGCGCATATGTCGTTGTCATCCTTGGGGTGGACATGGTTATGACCCTGTGCCTAAAAAAGCAATTCGTTTTATTTCATTTCAGCAAATAGATTCTCAAACGCTTCATGTTCCTGTACCCTTGCGTGAACGTTTATTGAACCAAAAACACTCTAACCACTTGGGGTAATAGATATGCAACAATGGGCCAGGTTTGCGATCCTCGGGGCCATGTTAGTTACAGCATATTTGCTCATTTTGGCTTGGCAAAAAGACTATGGTCATAACACAACAACTAAAGCTGAAACTCAGCAAGCGGTTGTTGCGCATGATGTGTCTGCCGATTTGCCAAATGGCCAAAAGACTGCAGCGACTAGCGATGTTCCGCAAGCAAATATAGCTGCTGCACAGCAGAAGACTGCTGCACCAGCCACAGCAAATCAACAACTGATTTCAGTACAAACTGACCTCTATCATCTTTGGATTAGTCCTAAAGGTGGTGATATTGTGCGTATTGAATTACTCAATCATGACAAGAGCAAAGATAGTGATCAGCCTTTTGTTATGCTTGAAAGTGATGCAAAACGTACCTACGTTGCTCAATCTGGTTTAATTGGCCTAAATGGTCCAGACAGTAATCCAAATCGACCAGACTATGAGTTTGAAAAAGCAACTTATACGGTTGCTGATGCAAAAGACGTAAAAGATAAAGACGGCAAAACAGCGAAAGTTTTATCTGTACCGATGGTATATAAAACTGCTGATGGCGTAGAAATCATCAAGACATTTACTGTGAAAGAAGGTAAATATCCGATTGATGTGAGCTATCAGGTCGTGAACCGTAGTGCGCAAAATTGGCAAGGTCAAATGTTTGGTCAAATCAAACGTGACAACTCTGACGATCCAGGTAAAACTGACCAAGGTATCTTTACCCTTGGTACATTCCTTGGTGGTGCATGGGGTACGCCAGAAGAGCATTACAATAAGTTAAAATTTGCGAATTTTACTGAAGAAAAACTCAATACCGAAGCAAAAGGTGGTTGGGTGGCAATGGTTCAGCATTATTTTGTGAGTGCTTGGATTCCAGGTCATTTTGGTGGTCAAGAATACACTGCAAAATTAGAGTCTCGTAAATCTGCTGATGGTATGAATATCATTGGGTTTACATCTCCAACAATTAATGTTCCTGCTGGTAAAGCAATGAGCATTGACGCAACATTCTATGCGGGTCCAAAAATTCAATCAGAATTGAAAGACTTAGCTGCTGGTTTAAACCAAACTGTAGATTATGGTTGGTTATGGCCAATTGCTAAATTGTTATTCATGGGCTTACAGTTCTTCCATGGCATCGTGGGTAACTGGGGATGGTCAATTATCTTATTGACTGTGTTGGTGAAATTGATTCTGTGGCCATTGTCAGCTAAGGGCTATCGCTCTATGGCGAAAATGCGTGTGATTGCACCTGAAATGCAACGCATGAAAGAAGAGTTTGGTGAAGACCGTATGCGTTTCTCTCAAGAAATGATGGCGCTTTACAAACGTGAGCAAGTCAATCCACTTTCAGGTTGTTTGCCATTACTTCTACAAATGCCAATCTTCTTAGCATTGTATTGGGTTTTGATGGAGTCTGTAGAACTTCGTCATGCACCTTGGATACTTTGGATTCAAGATTTATCGGCAATGGATCCTTGGTTTATCTTGCCATTGATCATGGGGGTGACCATGTTTGTTCAACAAATGTTGAACCCACAACCGACTGATCCGATGCAAGCGAAAGTCTTTAAAATCATGCCAATCATGTTTACAGTATTTATGCTGTTCTTCCCTGCTGGCTTGGTTTTATATTGGACTGTGAATAACTCAATCACGATTTTACAACAATGGTTTATCAACAAAAGTGCTGAAAAAACCAAACTCACAAAAGATGTGGCTTAATTGATTTAATCATCATTAAGCAATAGCTGAAAAAATCCGCTTGAGATGGTAATCTTAGGCGGATTTTTTTATTGTCAAAATTTGAGTAGATTTAGATGACCAATAGTGTAAGCCAAACCACAATTGCAGCCATTGCGACTCCACCTGGACGTGGAGGGGTTGGAGTTATTCGTTTGTCTGGTCCTCAGGCTTATGCGATCGCTGAATCTTTTACTCAAAAAACTTTACCTCAGGCTAGATTTGCAGGGTTCCGTCAGTTTTTAGATGAACACGGCGAAGTGATGGATGAAGGTTTAGTCATTTGTTTTCCAAATCCAAACTCATTTACTGGGGAAGATGTTGTGGAGTTGCAAGGTCATGGTGGCCCTGTGATTCAAAATGCATTATTGGCTCGTTTGTTAGAACTCGGTGCAACTGCTGCTAAAGCTGGTGAATTTTCTATGCGTGCCTTTGAAAATGGCAAGATGGATTTGATTCAAGCTGAAGCGATTGCAGATTTGATTGATGCAACATCACAAGCTGCGGCTCGTTCGGCAGTACGTTCTTTGCAAGGTGCATTTTCAAATAAAGTGAATGCTGTTTTAGAAAAATTGATTCATCTGCGTTTGCATGTAGAAGCTGCGATTGATTTTCCAGAAGAAGAAATCGACTTTTTGGCGGATGGAAAGATTTTAGCGTTGTTGCAAGAGGTACAGTCATCTGTCACAGCTGTTCAGCAATCTGCACGTCAAGGACAGTTATTGCGTGAAGGTTTACAGGTGGTGATTGCAGGCAAACCGAATGCAGGTAAATCATCCCTATTGAATGCGCTAGCAGGAAATGATCGTGCAATTGTGACAGATATCGCTGGAACAACACGTGATGTTTTACATGAAAAAATTAGCTTAAATGGCTTACCGATAACCTTAACTGACACCGCTGGCTTACGTGAAACAGGGGATATCGTAGAAAAAGAAGGCATTCGTCGTGCGATTAAAGAGATAGAACAGGCTGATTTACTGTTACTTGTTTATGATTTAAGCCAAGGGGAAAATCCTTTAGCATTAGCGAAAAATTATTTTGCTGAGCATATTGAACCAAAGCGTTTAATGTTGATTGGAAATAAATGTGATTTGACTGATCAAAAGCCTGAATTGAGTGATTTTGATGGTTTTAGACATATTACTGTTTCAGCCAAGCAAGAGATGGGCGTACAAGCGCTTATAGAGGCGATTACAGCGCATGCAGGCTTCCACCCAGAAGAAGATACCTTTATTGCACGTACACGTCATTTAGATGCAATGAAGCGTACTCAGCACTATCTAGCCGAAGCACATGAGCAGCTTGTGGTTTACCATGCTGGTGAATTGGTCGCTGAATCGTTACGTTTAGCACAAAATGCTTTGGGAGAGATTACTGGTGACTTTAGTGCAGACGATTTATTGGGAGTAATTTTTGGATCGTTTTGTATTGGAAAGTAATTTAAAAAAATAATAAAAATCCAATATGTTCCAGTAAGTTACTATATAAATTAAATAGCATTAAGTTTTAAATACTTAGTGCTTTTTTATTACCTTTTTATTGTTCCTATATGTTCTATGTACTCATCTAATGCTATGATTTTTTTAGTCACTAATTAGTTACGTGACTTAAAATGACTAAATTAATGCATGAGTGACTAAACTTTGCCAAAGATAAATAGTATGGTTTTCTCAACAGATCGAGAGATTCAAAACTTTAAAGCACAAGAAAAGCGCTATTCAGTGAAAGACAAGCTAAATAATGGTTTATTCATTGAAGTTAAAGAATCAGGCGTTAAGTCTTGGCATTACCGTTATACGTTTGAGGGTAAACAAGAAAGACTTGTTATAGGTCGTTATCCTGATCTTTCTTTAAAAGAAGCTAGACAAATTCGTGATGAATCAGCTTCAAAAGTTGCAAAAGGCATTTCACCAAAACAAGAAAAAGAAGATAAAAAAGCAGGTCGATTAAAAAGTGTTTTATTTAAAGACTATGGTGAACGTTATCTAAATGAAGTCATCAAAAAAGATAGAAAAAATCCATATAACTTAGTTTTATATTTAAACAATGATATTTATCCATTTATTGGGCACATTATAGTAAATAAGATCACGACTGAAGATGTGCGCCGTGTGATATGGCGTAAGAAAGAACAAGGTTATGATGCTTCGGCTAGTCAAGTTAGAGGCTTATTAAAACGTATGTTTGATTACGCTGTTACGCTTGGAGTTGTACCTTTCAATCCTGTTTTAGCTATTCCAACTCGTCATGTATTCAAAAATAAACCTAGAGATCGGTATTTAACTACTGATGAAATACGCCAGTTTTACACTACCCTCTTAAATTCACGTATCTATAGACCTAGAAAGCTTGGTTTATTACTGTCCTTGCTGACCTTATTACGCAAATCTGAATTATTAAAAGCAGAATGGTCACATATAGATTTTGAAAAACGGATATGGCTTATTCCCGTGACTAAAGCTGATAGTAAAACAGGAAATAGCCGTGAGATGGTTGTTTATATGTCCGATCAAATCATAGAAATATTAAAAGAGCTCAAAACAATTGCAGGTGATGAACCTTATGTTTTTGTTGGTAGAAAGTCAGGAACTCATTTTAGTCACAATGCTTTTAATACTTCACAAAAAAATGCCCTTAGATTGACGGATATACCTGATTTTACAATTCATGATTTACGCCGAACAGCGAGTACCCATTTAAATGAGCAAGGTTTTAATCGTGATGCTATTGAGAAGTGCCTTAATCACTCGGCAGTTGGTGTACGTGCTGTATATAACAAAGCAGAGTATGCAGAGGAAAGAAAAGAGATGATGCAAAAATGGAGTAATTTTATTTTTAGTGTGATTTATGAACCAAATTTGATTTTTTTTAATCAAGCAAAAAAACATTGGCAGGTTGAATGTAAGTAAATATTTCAAAGAATATAAATGCATTTATATCTATAAGTATAGAAAACATGATTTTTTGGGTGATTTTTGTTCTTTTTATTGAAAATTATAAATAGATATAAATGAAGATTATAAAAATATAAATGCATTTATATTTTTATATAAATCGTATTTATATTTTTGATTTTTATGATATTTAATTTAAGTTGCGAGATTGAATTTATTTGATAAAGTGTTGTCCATAGAGTTCAATTAACTCTAAAGAAAAGGGCTAACAAAGGTATTCGCAGTACCTAAGTAGCCCTAATCAAGTTAGTAATGATTACGAGTCATTACTTGTATTTTTTAACCGCTTTGAGAAGCACAAACTGGAAATACAGAATGTAAACAGTCAAAAATAGTTAAATATAAATATAGCCTAGATCAATTTTTTTGCAATGATTTTAATTTTGCAAAGATAAAGTGTTCCTTTTTTTTTAGGAGCTCTAGAGCTTGTGTTTTTCTAAATAAAGACTTTATTCCTGTACTTCACTTTTGTGTCTGAATGCTTACATAAGCTAATTTGGATATATCAATGAAAGATCTAACAAATACTCCTAATTCCCTTCGTTTAATCCGCCGTAAAGAAGTTCAATTAAGAACGGGCTTAGGTGCTTCATCTATATATGCTTTAATGCAAAAAAATCAGTTTCCTAAACCAGTTACGCTATCTATTCGCCGTGTAGCTTGGGTTGAATCAGATGTAGAAGAATGGATTCTGAATCGTATTTCTCAAAAACAAAAGTAATTGTACGTTTCTTATAGCCCACAGCATAAAAATTTATTCTATGGGCTATCTACTTAAAAAATTAGTCATATCTATCGAGTATGGAAATGACATTTTCAAAATTTAGTAAGAGATTCAGGGTATGAAAATGGAATCATCCCAAAAGTTCATGAAAAATGAATTTTATGATCATAAGTTGATATTCAAAAGTTGCACGGTACTTAATCCATTGGATGAAGCATATTTAAACCATCCAATCATTGAACGTTTTGGTAGTCCATCACAGTCGATCTATATTGACCAGTACAATGTAGATATTAACGGCGTGACCTATGGGCAGCCCTTGATCTTACCGATCTACAATGCTCAATTAGAGCCTGTACAATGCGCTGTATTACAAAATAAACAACTTGTACAAGTCATCCCTGATGGCTTAGCCAAAGGTTTTGCTTATTATGGCGAGTTGCACCAAGATAAGCCCATCATTATCACTTACCACCTAGAGGCTTTTTTTAAACTTGCCTCCAGTATCAACAGCCATATTGAACACATGCAAGATACTTTTGCAGTGGTACTGGTGATATTGCCTCACCTATGCAGTGCCAATCAATCAGAACTCAAAGCTTTTGATTT
>NZ_RAXT01000045.1 GCF_003611475.1 Acinetobacter rongchengensis
GCATTTTTTATCAACATGGGCGTTCTGTTGTGTATAGAGTTGGACATTGATTCTATTTTTATTTAGACAGCTTATAACTAGGAATAAATAAGAAGTTGATACATTATCAACTCGGAGAATTTGAGAAATGATCATGATACAGCTTATATACTAAATATTAACAAAATTGATTTGTTTAGGCGAAAAAATGGCGTATTAGAGAGAATGTGAGTGAATTAAAAATATTAAGATCACCCTGTTTTCCATAAACAGAGATACTAATGTACAAATCTATTTTAAAACTCATGTTGCCTTTGATCGGCTTGGCTGCTGGATTCACACATGCTGATGAATTCAAATTAAAAAGTACCGATATTGCGCATGGCGCATTCATGAAAAATACGTTTGAATTCCAAGGTTTTGGCTGTTCAGGCGAAAATAAATCGCCACAGTTGTCATGGAGTGGTGCCCCAGCAGGGACACAAGCGTATGCAATCATGGCTTATGATCCAGATGCTCCGACGGGTAGTGGTTGGTGGCACTGGCAAGTGGTGAATATCCCTGCTGAAGTGACTTCAATTCCATCTGGTAATGGCAAGCTTGATTATAAAGATGTGATAGATGTGACTAATGATTATGGTCAAAAAGGATTTGGGGGAGCGTGTCCACCTCAAGGTCATGGCGCACATCGCTACCAATTCACAGTGTATGCACTTTCAAAGAAACTGGAATTACCTGCTGATGCATCTGGGGCGTTAACAGGTTATATGGTCAAAGCCCATTCGTTGGCATCAAGTACGATAGAAGCTCTATATAAACGATAAAGCATCTCAATAGCTTCTTGAACTATTGAACATGTAGCTCAGAAGGCTATTGAACCTTATTCGCAATACATGTTTCTTAAACGAAGGAAAATAACATGTCTGCTCAAGAAAACCAAACACCGAAAATGCAGCGAAAAATCTTAGCCCTTCATGGAAATGGTAGTAATAAAATAATTACCAAATTACAACTTCAGAATTTAGAACTTAATGACCAAGATTATGATATCTCTTATCTTAATGGCACCATCCAAGTTAAGTCTCCAGATATTCGTTTATCTGAATTGACAGGATTGGTTGAAGGACCTTGGTATTCATGGCTACCGCCTAAATCTGATTGGGAAAATTTAGATCATCGAGCATTATTGCAGAGTATTTGTTGTGCGATAGAAAGTGTTTTGTTGGCTATTGAAATACATGGACCTTTTGATGCAATTTATGGGTTTAGTCAAGGAGGATACATAGCTAGCTTGGTAAATAATTTACCGAATGATCCTGCATTACTGGATGCAGTTCAAAGCTACATGGGTAGAGAAACCCAGTTTAATATAAATTCTAATATTCCTTTTAAAACGTCTATTTATGCCTGTGCTGGTGCTGCCATTCCACTATTGGATATGAGAAAGCTTGCAGGTTTACCAGAATGTGCTAAGGAATATAATCAAAATCAAGCCATACATTTAATTGGACAACATGATGCTCTAAAACCGTGGTCCGAATCATTGGTACTACATGATAAAAATCCGAATACTCAAATTTTTTATTTGGACAGTGATCATGAAATTAGTAGTACGATCGCAAAACCGATTAAGGATGAAATAAAACATTGTATAACAGACATTTCATCAGCAAGCCAAAGAACGGAAAGCACTCAACAAGCTACGTGTAAATTCAGTTCTAGAAGAATTGATACAGAAGTACAAGTCGCTCATGTTTCGATTCATTCTGAAGGACAAGCGACCACAATTATAGAATTATTGGAAAGACGAGCCCAATCATCTCCTTTGTTTAGGCTTGCTAGAGAGCAAAATAACCAAATATGTACCACTTATGGGGATTTACTTTCATTTATTCGTTCAGGGGGGGAAGGTGATCTCAGACGAGTAGGAGTTAAAAGTGGACAGATCGTTGCATATATGGCGCCTTCTGGCGGCAGTGCAGAAGGTGCTGTTGCTTTCCTTACCGTCGCAGCTCAGGCATGTGCTGTTCCGCTTTCTACCACAATGACACAGGCTGAAGCCTTATCTGCACTAAAACAACTTCAAGTAGAGCATGTTATTTTATTTGGAGGTGTGAATGCAAAAAATGTCATTGCAGCTTGTGAAGAATATTGCAAAAGTAACAATAAATCATTACATCATGTCAGCCCACTTTCATCTCAACATCCAGGCTTATTTAAATTTAAACATTCCTTAGATGGATATGAAAACCAGCCAGAGTTAATCACTCATTCACATGATGACTGCCTTCTACTCAGAACTTCTGGCACGACTTCTATGCCAAAGGTTGTGCCACTCAAGCAAAAAGATTTGGTTCTAAACAGCACAATTTTAGCAGATAGTGTTGGAATTAATGAATTCGATGTGACCTATAGTGTGATGCCGTTGGATCATATTGGTGGTATATCTGCTTCGATCTTGGCAAGTTTATCTGTTGGCGCAGCGATCACATGTGAAGGTTTATATAACCCACAACTTATGGCTGAAGCATTGGTACAATCCAATCCTAAACCAACATGGTATTCAGCTGTACCTACTATTCAGCTGGCAACTTTACGTTATCTTCAGGAAAATCGAGAGCAATATTTAGATCATGATGGTGTATGGTCTGAACACAACCTACGCTTGATTCGCTCTGGCGCATCTGCGCTCAAAGAAGAAGATCGACTGGCGCTCATGAAGACCTATGATTGCCCAGTGTTGCCGACTTATAGTATGTCTGAACTCATGCCTATTTCGCAGCCTGCTCAGACAGAAATGAGCTGGGAGATTAAGGAGGGTTCTGTTGGCGTGCCATTAATTGCGTCATTGGCAATCGTTGATCCAGTTACCCTTAAACCGCAACCTTTTGGTGTTGCTGGTGAAATTGCGATTGCAGGTGATACAGTTTTTTCTGGTTATAAAGAGAATCCTGAAGCCAATAATAAATCTCGATTTTTAATGCCATTGCCTCAATCAGGTGAAATCCGCACTTGGTTTTTAACGGGTGACTTGGGTCAGATGGATGCTTTTGGTCATTTGAGCTTAGAAGGTCGACTGAAAGAGTTAATCAAAAGGGGTGGTGAACAGATTGCACCTGCTGAAATAGAAGACAATTTAACCAGTCATTCGACTATTGATATCGCGATATGTTTTCCCGTGCCATCTGAAACTTATGGTGAAGAGGTAGGGTGCGCAATCGTTTCATCTGACCCAGCATTTAGTTTGGAGAATCAAAGTAAGTGGGTAAATGAGTTACGCTCTTTTTTACTCAAACGTGGAGTCTCAGCACATAAAATTCCTTCGATTTGGAGAGTCGTTGATAAAAATGATTTACCAATGACGAACAGTAAAAAATATAAGCGAAATGTCATGGCAGAATCGCTAGGTATAACGACGCAATCTTCCCCGAATCAGCAAAATATAGCGATAACTTCAGAATGCAAAGAGAACAAAGTCGCGACTACAAACATCAGTGAACTTGCTTTAAATACGAATCGCCTTGACAAGCCAAAAGTGGATTGGGAGACAATCGCGGGCTTCAGATTTATTTTGGCATGTTATGTCATGTTTATGCATATTGGTGCGAATAACTCATGGGAAGCATTTAATAATCTCCGTCAGTTCCAATGGCACGTAAATAGTTTCTTTATCTTAGCGGGTTTTTCTCTTGCTATTCTCATGCCTGCGATAATTCAAAATAAATTTGCTTTTGTAAAAGCAAGAGTAGCGGTGATGTATCCTCTGTATGCATTGGCGATTATTTTTGCGATGGGTAATTTATTTGTCAGTTGTCACCCATCAACGTTTATACCTAGTTTTAGTTGGGGACCTTTAGTTCACGAAGGTACTGCATCATATTGTCAGGGAACGCCATGGATCGAAGGTTCTTGGCTAGGCAATGTCATTTTATCATTTGGAATTCATGCGACAGGTTTACAAGCAACGCCATTGTGGGGGGCGAGCTGGTTCATTGGTTTTTACCTGTGGTTTATTTCGATGTATTTCCAATGTCTTGTTATATTCCCGATGATTTACAATGCCTTGTATAAGCAACGCGGTAATGTTAAGAAAATCCTCATGTATATAGCGATTGGATTAACGACGAATATCGTAATCTTAATGGGGTTCTGGTACGGATTTGTTGTTGACTTTGTTGGATATGGTCTATTTGATCCTGCGACAGGATTACAGACAACGCCTTCAGCGGCTCAGGTTGAATTGGCGGGTAAAGAAAATGCGACAGGCTTAGGCTTCTATCTATTTGCACCTTTCTGGATGGTGTATTTCTTGGTCGGCATGTGTGCTGCATTCTTATATGATGCCATTAGACCCACTGAGCAAAAACGTTCGCATATTTGGGGCTATGTTGCTGATGCAATTACACTGATTATTATTTGTGTCAGTATCGCACACATTGCTCAAGGCTACACACATTTTGGCCCTGAAGTGACCCAAGTCCCTGTAGATGCTTATTTCATGAGACCTGAGGGTGCAAATAGTTATGCAGATCCTGCAATAACCAATCGTATTTGGGATGAAATCTACAGCCGTTCATTTGCTCCACTGACTTTACTTTGGATTTTTGCACTCAGTACAGGTAAGGGCTTTACTGCCAGACTGTTAAGAATGAGTCCATTCCAATTCCTTGCACCTACTGCTTATGCTTGCTTTCTATTTCATCAAATGGTTGGGCAGTGGTACTACGCAGCCACACGTAGCGGTGAATGGTGGAATTGGTGGGACGATCGTAAAAGTTTCTATTGGTTTAGCCCTGAACCAGTTCCAGTCGAATGGTATGAATATTTCTATGTGGTTGGTTTAGTCGTTATTTTTGCAAAGTTAATTCAGCCAGCAGATACCTTGCTTCGCAATTTGGTTGCAATGATTATTCAACGCATCAAATCAGTGGGCAGCAACGCAGAGTATGACAAACCTGTTATGGATACTGCAGAGGTTGTGCTAGAAACGGCTGCAAAAATCTCTGGGCTTGAGGTGAATAGAGAACTTAGCCTGAATGATAATGGACTCGCATCATTGGGTATTGTTCGATTTGTCAATGCTCTTGAGTCTGAGTTTTCTTTACCTGGACAGAAAGTATCATTTTCTATGGCAGAAATTATGGCTGCGCAAGATCTCAATGAAGTCATTGCAATTGTTGAAAAGGCAATTTTGCAGCCTGAAACATTAGAAACAAACATGATCTTAGATGACCACTACCAGCATCGAGGCATATAAAAAATTAGGCGAGAAAAGTGATTTTCTCGCCTAAGCTTTATACAAAGGAAATATATGAAAACTTTGACGATAATTTCACTTTTAGTATTGCCTGTTTCTGCGTTTGCAAATCCATCATGTGAGCCAGATTATAAGCTGAATCTACGTTTGGCTTATGCACTCGGTTATTTTGATGTAGATAATCTGTCAGGTGAAGATGCATATAGAAAAACATCGAATAATGCATCGAGAGTAGGTGGTTCAGTTTTATTAAAGTGTGGCACAACCACATTTAAGTATAGCTACCATACAGCGATTGATTTTATGGGTGATCATTTTATTGATACAGATAAAATGATCAGTAGTTACTCTATTAGTGATCCAGAGTATGGCTCGCTTGAAGTGGGTAAAATGAATACCGCTTATAAACTAGCAGGTAAACAAGGAGACCCATTTGGGGATACGCCTGCAGGAACAACATTTGCAGCAAGTAGCTTTGGTTTCTCGAGTATGACTCGGGGGTTTACGAACGATAGTATTTTCTATTATTCCCCTAAAATGAATAATCTAAAAGCGAATCTTGGTTATACTGGTACAAATTCTGATGGTGATATACACCTTGGTCTAGAATATAGTGATGAAGCGGATGTGCTGGGAATCTAATATGTTGATCTAGGTGAAAAGCCAACGGTTGCGAATGAGAGCAATAATAAAAATGCAACCAGATTGTATTATCGTAAAAAGGTTGATGATTGGTAGTGGTCTTCTTCATATGAGCACATTAATACGACGCGTTCTGGTAAAGATGAATATTTGAATCTTTCTGTTCAAAAGCCGATTGCCAATTTTGGTCGGGTTGCTGCTGCAATTGGGTATGTGTCGAATGCAGATTTTAAATTGATCAATGGTTCACGTTATTCTGGAGATGGTCAAAGTTTAACACTGGGTGCTTTCTATAATTGGATTAAAGGTGGGGAGCTCTATTTATTGGGAACTTACATCGATCTAGATAATGGTCATCATCAAAAGAATTTGGCTTTAGGTTTTAATTATCATGTCGATTTTTAAAAACTTTAAATTTATTTATGGGACATTAATTTAATATTAGGGGTAAAGTTTTGGGATATAAGATGGAAGAGTTTGCTTATATCCCGAACGCTTAATTATGGATAATATTATTGTAGTTGCTAAAAAAGCAATTAAAAACCAATCACAATTACCTTTTTCAGTTTATTCATCTCATAAAGAACAGATGATTACCAATGTCCCGATTATAAAGCCATTACTCATTTTTATATTGAGCGGTACTAAGCAATTGGGTAAATCTGGCTCAGTCGAATGTCTGTCGGGTAGCTTTGTATTTTTATCGAATAGTCCTCGAATAGATATGCGTAATATTCCGATTCAAGAAGAATATTTTGCAGTACTTATTGATTTTGAACATGAAGATTTTTCTGAACTCCCTAAAAGCCCAGCGCCGTATAAAAAATATTTTCAGGGTGACATCAACCCTGTACTTGCCAGTGCATTATGCCAATTTATGGAGTTCTCATCGATTGCACCTGCTCAAGTAATGAGACTGAGAAAAAGAGAAATACTGGAGATTATTTATCATTCAGGCTACAAAGATGTTTGTAATATTGTTGAGCCTCCGAGTTTAAGTGAGAAGGTTCAATCAATGATCTCAAATGATATTTCTTGTGATTGGCCTGTGGATTTAATCGCTTCTAATTTATTTATGAGTGCTTCAACATTAAGACGTAAGCTAAAAACTGAAGGTAATAATATTCAAGATATTCGCAATCGAGCGCGATTAGGTTATGGTCTGCATTTATTACAAACAACACAATTTCATATTGGTAATATTGCAGAGCAATGTGGTTATCAATCTCAATCTCGATTTACTGAGCAGTTCAAACTACTTTTTGGTATGACTCCACGAGAAATTCGTAAAACCAAAATGCTCGATTAAGGATAATTTATGACGTATTCGGATATATTACGATTTAATAAATAAACTTATTATTTGTGTGTAACACATCATTAAGAAAATTAAGGAATGAATATGAAAAAAGTAGCGGTTATTCTATCAGGCTGTGGTTATTTGGATGGCGCAGAAATTCGAGAGTCTGTTTTAACGCTATTGGCATTGGATATTGAAGGTATTGAATACAGTATTTTTGCACCTGATATCCAACAATATCACGTAGTGAATCATATAGCAGGTGAGCCAGATCAATCTGCAACTAGAAATGTACTACAAGAAGCAGGTCGAATTGCACGTGGCAAGATTAGTCCGATTACTGAATTGGCAGCAGAACAGTTTGATGGGCTGCTTATTCCTGGTGGTTTTGGCGTTGCAAAGAATCTGTCGAGTTTTGCTTTTAAAGGTTCAGAAGGTGAGGTAGAGCAATCCGTGATTGCTGTTCTGCAGGCGTTTAAAACAAGTAATAAACCAATCGGTGCGATTTGTATTTCTCCTGCATTATTGGCACTGACGTTTGGTGATCTTCAACCTACACTGACGATTGGTCATCATGCTGGGACGGCTGCTGAGATTGAGAAAACAGGTGCTGTGCATCAGGTTTGTGAAACCAATGATTGTGTTGTAGATACGACGCATCGCTTGGTTACAACACCAGCTTATATGGATGACCACGCTAACTTAAAGGATATCTTTCAAGGGATTTCTAAGTTGGTGAAAGCGATGGTTGAGCTGAGCAAATAAAATTCAATGGATCG
The DNA here is from genome assembly GCF_003611475.1 of Acinetobacter rongchengensis. Lineage (GTDB taxonomy): Bacteria > Pseudomonadota > Gammaproteobacteria > Pseudomonadales > Moraxellaceae > Acinetobacter > Acinetobacter rongchengensis. The sequence continues at coordinate 7,958 of NZ_RAXT01000045.1, forward strand.
GGGTGGCGTGATTTCTGCCCTGATTCATTTCAATCAATCATTTGAGATTGACGCAGTGCTGAATCGTTTTGTGAATTCTTATATTCGTTGTGCGCTTCCAAATCGGTTTATAAAAATGCACAAGTTGCTCTATGAACCGTGTTTTGATTTGTATTTGGCGTATTGTGAGTTTAATCAGCAATATTTTGATATGAATCTATTTGATGAACTCTCAATTCTGCTTCCAACCCAGTTGCAGTCCTATCCCACTGTTAGGCAAAGTGAGTTTTTAGCAGGGCGCTATGCAGCAAAATTGGCATTAGCTGCAATGCCTGAAAAACTTTGCTTAGAGCAAGTGATAATTGGCGGGCGTAAAGAGCCGATATTTCCTAAAGATTTGATTGGCACATTAACGCATAGCAATACCATGGCAATGTGTGCGGTTACATCATCAAAAGCCCTTTGCTTTGTAGGAATTGATATCGAACCGATCATGACAAAAATGGATTTCTCAGGAATAGAGGGGAAAGTTTATTCTGTACGAGAGCTTCAGTTATTGACAGCAAAAGGAATAAGTAAAGAAATAGCGGCTACATTGGTCTTCTCTGCAAAGGAAAGCATATTTAAGGCATTTTCGAAACAAATTCATCATGGTATTGATTTTCATCGTTTTGAATTATCTGAACTTATCTATCTAGGGCATTCACTTTCAATGAAATTTGATGTCAGAGAAGTCAATTTTGAAGCTCAAATTATGGTTTCAGCAAAAATTCACAAAAAGCATGTTTTAACGCTTGTTGCACAATAATTTTATCTAAGAAAGGTGTAATTTGGGAATGGTATAAAGTAAGACAGTATCAATGTAGATTAGGTTTACACAGTGTGGCAGTATACTAGATGCACTAACTTAGGGTCTGTTGACATTATTAGATTTTGTATTGGATTTTTTAGGAATGTTAGTCTTTGTTTTGTTGATTCAATTTGATTTCTAAGACTTTCTGAATCATAGCCTTTATCAGCACATAGGATTTCTGATTTATTCAAATCCAGTTTTGATACGAGATCTGGGGCAATTTTTATGTCATGAGAGGTTCCATCTGAAATAATAAATTCAATTGGATTACCATTCGAATCAACCGCTAAATGTATTTTAGAGCTATTACCACCGATATTTTTAGAAATATCTTGATGCTTAATTCCTGCTGAGTGTTGATGTACTCTGACATGACTGCCGTCAATAAGAATCCATTCTTTATCAGCGTGCTTAATAAATAACTTAAATATATTCATGAATTTATTATTTTTAGACCAACGATTATATTTCTTAAAAATAGAGTTAGACTTGCCGAATTCTTGAGGTAAATCTCTCCAAGGACAACCTGTTCGGATACGAAATAGAATAGCTTCGATAAAATTTCTCAAATTTAATTTGAGATAAATATTAAAGTGACGGAAAATAGCAATTAACTTAGACCAGTGTTGATTATTTAACATTGTACGAGGCATAGCGAGAGTAAAATTGTGTTTGGCGATTTAATTTTACTATCTCACTATTTTTTTAAGCAACAAATGTCAATACACTCTAATCAAAGAGCCAACAGATTTTATTAATAAGTATTCTAATCACATTAATAAATATTTAGATATTCTTGATTTACCAAATATTTAAATTGGAGATTCTTTTTTTCGATTTGGTAAGCCTCAAAAAAGTGTCTTTGATGATATTGATTATCAGGGATATTTTGAAGAAATAGGAAAACTCGAAAAATGGGTACAAGAGTTTGATGATGCGTGTTTTTATTGAAGAAAAACTAATGTCTCGTCTCGTCAACTAACTGCTGTTGTTGAGGCATAGCAATTGCTTCCCACTCATCATAAGAAAGAATGGGTGGGAAAGTATTTACAGACAGAGCTGTAAATGCTTGAACCTGTAATTAAAACTGTAAATGCCTTAGAATTTAAGGCATTATTTTTTCACTGCAAAGAAGGTTAAGCCGAAGCTGCTTCAAACTAAAATAACTACAGACTAAAATAACTAAAGACCACTCGTAATCAACTCAACACCAGTCGCGGCTTGAATTTGCGCTAAACTGACATCTTTAGCAAGTTCAATAAGTTTTACGCCATCAGCAGTGATATCCATGACACCCAAATCTGTAATCACACGATTTACAACACCTTTACCCGTTAAAGGTAAACTGCATTGATTGACGATTTTAGGACTACCATCTTTTGCATTATGTTCCATCAGCACCACAATTTTTTGCACGCCTGCAACCAAATCCATAGCACCGCCCATACCTTTAACTTTCTTCCCTGGAATCATCCAGTTTGCAAGGTCACCAGTTTCAGAAACTTCCATCGCACCTAAAATAGTAATATTGATGTGTCCACCTCGAATCATGGCAAAAGATTCAGCGCTAGAAAATAAAGCAGCCCCTTTTTTCATGGTAATGGTTTGTTTACCAGCATTAATCAAATCTGCATCGACTGTATCTTGAGTTGGAAATTCACCGATACCCAATAAACCATTTTCTGACTGTAACCAAACATCAATATCTTCAGGAATATAGTTAGCAACCAGTGTCGGCAAACCAATACCCAAATTCACATAAAAACCATCTTCAAGTTCAAGTGCGGCACGTTGCGCCATTTCATTACGTGTCCAAGCCATGATTTAAGCCTCCGTTGCTTTTAAAGTCATTTGTTCTATGCGTTTTTCAGGTGTTTGATTGAGGACAATTTTATTTACATAAATACCAGCTAAATGAACATCATCAGGATCAATCTCACCAATTTCAACGATTTGCTCAACCTCAACGATTGTGAATTTCCCTGCCATAGCACATTCAGGGTTAAAGTTACGTGCGGTTTTACGAAATACCAAGTTGCCCGCTTTATCTGCTTTATAAGCTTTGATGAGTGCAATATCGGCAGTTAAAGAATGTTCTAAAATGTACGCTTTACCATCAAATTCACGTACTTCTTTGCCTTCAGCAATCAGTGTGCCTACACCTGTTTGCGTGAAAAATGCGGGGATACCTGCACCACCTGCACGTAATTTTTCAGCCAAAGTTCCTTGTGGCGTAAGCTCTACTTCGAGTTCACCATTTAAGTATTGGCGTTCAAATTCTTTATTTTCACCGACATATGATGAGATCATTTTTTTAATTTGTTTGGTTTGCAATAATTTTCCTAAACCAAAATCATCGACACCCGCATTATTTGAAATACAGGTTAAGCCAGTAACACCAGTTTCTTTTAAAGCATCGATTAATGCTTCAGGAATACCACATAAGCCAAAGCCGCCTACAGCGATGGTTTGATTATTGCTAACATTATTTGCTAAAGCATCTTGAGCATTTGCTACAACTTTATTCATCCTGATTACCTTATGTCCATTTGTATATTTTATTATTAGCATTGAGGGCAGTTTTTAGAAATTGAATGTTTTTAACGTGTAATAAGAAAAACTCATTAATCATTTTATCGGTGGGATATCGCGAAATCATCGTTGATGAGTCTTTAAAAAAATAGAAAATTTGGTATATGAAGAGAATGGGGGGATTTAATTTTTAATTCGCATGATGTATTCAGTCCGAAATACTCAGTTAGGATTCTCAAAACGGGTTTACACAGTTGCTTTTATCCCAGAGTGAAATTTGATCATGCTATTTTTTAACTGAAAAAGAGACTTTAAAAACGATGCTTTAATAATGTTTCGATAAATTGCGTTGAGATATTAGACAGCTCGAAATCTTTTTTATAGATCACGCCAAGCGGTAGATGGACATTTCCTTCATCAATTTCGATTAAAACATTTTGCTCTTTATCAATAAATTTCTGAAAATGCCTTGGTATCGCGGTGACACCCATGCCATAAGCAACAAAGTGAGACAATGAACTAATTTGATGACATTCAACTTTTAGGTCTAAAACTAAGTTGTTTGCAATGCAAGTTTGTTCAATCACATGACGAATAATCGAAGGTTTTTGCAAGGTCACAAAAGGGTAAGAACACAATTCCGCCATCGATACACTGTTACGTTTTGCTAAAGCATGATCTTTGGGTACCAATGCGACGAAGTCTTCTTTAAATACAAGTTCAAAGGTCAGTTGTTCACTGTGTTTGGGTTCATAGCAAATCCCAATTTCAAAAATACCTTCTTGTACTTTTTCGATAATTTTTTCATTGGTTACATCATGTATAGAAAAACTAATATTTGGATGAAGTTTGGAAAATTCATGCATTACTGCGGGTAAAACAGCATGGGTCGCAAAAGGCATAGATGCAATATTTAATGTGCCACGATGTAATTTAAAACGCTGTTTAACATCTTTTTCCATATCCTCCCAGTTTGCTAAAAGTTTTTTTGCATAGGGAATGAGAGACAGACCTTCGGGAGTAATATCGACACGGCGGGTATTTCGTTTGAATAGTTTACCGCCTAATTCTTCTTCTAAGGTCTTGATACTTAAGCTCAAAGCAGACTGACTTAAACAAAGTTCATCGGCTGCATTGGCATAATTTAAAGTGCGTGCGAGAACTAAAAAAGCTTTTAATTGTTTAAGTGTCATGATTTAACCTAGTCAAATTTTCCTAATACATAAAATCAGAAGAGCATCGATTTATCTGCAATCATCAAAATCATACAACTTTAAAATATTGATCGTTTGATCAATACACAGTATCAAACGACTAAAAAGAGTATAAGTGAACAAGTTTAAAACAAATAGAGCTATGGCTTTGTAAACATATGAAAAGTTGAGATTTCGCTTGAATTTTTTGTTAAATAAAGTGAACTATTTCAGATTCTGAACGGATTTTATTGCACTTTTTTTATGCAATATTTCAAATTTGATTAATCAATTTTTCTTATTACTCAATGATTATTTTGAAATAATGAGCTGATTTAAATGCATTATAGTTTAATCAATAAATTGAATATGCTTACTTTGATTTATCAATATTTAAAGCTTTATCGAAGCTGAAATTGACAAAGTTAGGCCAATTGACAGGTAGTCTTTATTGTTAAACTTGCTTTAACAAATTGATATTAATGGATTTTAATGTCTCGAAAATATATTTGAAATAAATATTGACGCTGAACGGACATATATTCTTTAAGGATGGAGTAAAATATGTGGGATTTAGGTGTAATTCTACTTTCTCTAGGGCTGTTGATGTATACAGCCTACAGAGGCTTTTCTGTAATTCTCATGGCACCCATCTGTGCCTTGCTCGCTGTATTGCTGATTAACCCTGCAAATGTTTTACCATTTTATTCAGGCGTATTTATGCCGAAAATGGTTGGTTTTATTAAAGACTATTTCCTCGTGTTCTTACTCGGTGCAATCTTTGGTAAAGTCGTTGAAATGTCAGGTATTGCTGAATCTATCGCTAAAACGATTGTGAAGCTCATTGGTTCTAAAAATGCCATGCTGACAGTTGTACTCCTTGGTGCAATCCTTACCTATAGTGGTGTTAGTCTTTTTGTTGTGGTATTTGCAGTATATCCTTTTGCAAATCAACTCTTTAAACAAGCAGATATTCCTAAGTGTTTGATTCCTGGCACAATTGCTTTGGGTGCGTTTACTTTTACCATGGATGCACTTCCAGGGACACCGCAGATCCAAAACGTTATTCCAACAACATTCTTTGGTACAAATATTTACGCAGCACCATTTTTAGGAATTATTGGTGCGATATTTGTTCTAGGTGTTGGTTTAAGTTATTTAGAATGGCGTCGCCGTGTAGCTGCACGTAATGGTGATGGTTTTACATCAGGCATTACATTGACTGCTGCTGAACAGCAATTATTAGATAATACTTCACATGATCTTTCTAATGGTTCTGGTTTGCGTCAATTCATGGCCTTTGTTCCGCTGATTTTAGTGGCTGTGACCAATAAATATCTATCGACTGCAATTAAAACATGGTACCCAAATGGCTTTGATTTTAATGCGATCGGTCTTGCCAACTACACTGTAGATGTTGCTAAAACTTCAGCAATTTGGGCCGTTGGTTTGGCTTTAATTGTTGGAATTATTGCCGCAGTTTTGTTTGATTTCCGTCGTGTATTTAACAGCTTTAAAGAAGGTGTGAATGCGAGTATTGGTGGTTCATTATTAGCGGTGATGAATACTGCATCTGAATATGGTTTTGGTGCCATTATTGCAGCGCTACCTGGCTTTGCCGTGATTAGTCATGCTTTAGGTCAAACATTTACCAATCCGTTGGTCAATGGTGCAGTGACCACGACCGTATTGGCAGGGATTACAGGTTCAGCATCAGGTGGTATGAGTATTGCCTTGAGTGCGATGGCAGATCAATATAATGCTGCAATTACTGCAATGGGTATTCCGCCTGAAGTCATGCATCGTATTGTAGCAATGGCTTCTGGTGGTATGGATACCTTACCGCATAATGGCGCAGTCATTACTTTACTTGCTGTAACAGGTCTTACCCATAAACAATCTTATAAAGATATTTTTGCGATTACAGTGATTAAAACCATTGCCGTATTTGTTGTGATTGCAGCATTTACATGGTTCGGTATTGTTTAATTGCGTAAGAAATATTTTTGAAATAAGGAGTAAATAATGAGTCAAATGCTCAAAGATAAAGTTGCATTTATTACAGGTTCTGCAAGCGGTATTGGTTTAGAAATTGCGAAAAAATTTGCCTTGGAAGGTGCAAAAGTCGTCATTTCAGATATGAATAGCGAAAAATGTAATGAAACAGTTTTGGCACTTAAAAGCGAAGGTTTTGATGCGTTGTCTGCTCCTTGCGATGTGTCGAATGAAGAAGGTTATGCTGCTGCAATCGCACTTGCGCATCAGACTTATGGACGCTTGGATATTCTGATTAATAATGCGGGTTTCCAGCATGTTGCAGCGATTGAAGACTTTCCAACGGAGACTTTTCAAAAACTGTTAAATGTGATGCTTGTGGGTTCTTTTATCGGCATCAAGCATGCGTTTCCAATCATGAAAGCACAAAAATATGGTCGTGTGATCAATATGGCTTCGATCAATGGTTTAATTGGTTTTGCTGGAAAAGCAGGCTATAACAGTGCCAAGCATGGCGTCATTGGTTTGACTAAAGTGGCTGCACTTGAAGCGGCTCGTGATGGTATTACCGTGAATGCGTTGTGTCCAGGTTATGTCGATACACCATTGGTTCGTGGACAAATTGCTGATCTTGCAAAAACACGTAATGTGAGTGAAAGCAGTGCGTTGGAAGATGTTATCTTGGCAATGGTACCGCAAAAGCGTTTGCTAAGCGTGAATGAGATTGCTGATTATGCAATTTTCTTGGCAAGTGAAAAAGCGGGTGGTGTCACTGGTCAAGCTGTTGTGATGGATGGTGGTTATACTGCTCAATAAGCTTGATTGGTTATAGGGTAGATTGCCTAATTTGTTGTATAAGTTGCATGGTGCTTTATCAATCGTCATGTAATTTATACAACAGCATCTTCTATTTAACGGCTTATTTAATAACTTCTTTATTGAATAGAACTTTTTATACAACAGTGCTTTTGCGAGTCAAATTGACCGCTATCGAATCAGTAAGATATAAAATTTAATAACAAAAAATCAATGTCATTGATTTCGATAGATTGATGCTATATTTCGGCATTCCCTTAAAATTTCTCGACTAATTTTTAAACATATCCATTCTCTAAATTGATATTCCCTCAAATGATTTAACTCACTATATATGGATTGAACGAATCAAATATTGATGGCATTTGCATTTATACCTCATTCATATCGGCCTAATTTATATTGTGCTTAAAACCAGTTATTGGTAAATCATTTAAAATGAAAGCAACTCAAAGACTCATTTTTGTTATAGTAGGTCTAGATTTGGGGATATAACAATGCAATTTAATTTTGAAATCGATACCACATGGTGTTTAGAACAATTATTAAAAGACGGTCGAATTACAGAGCGCGAAAAACTATTGGTGCAAACCACACATCGACAACGGGACCAACTCAAGTGGCATCCTTTGCAATGGATTGCCAGCTTTAAACTGGTCGATGCAAAAGATCCTGTTAAACGTTTAACGTTAACCAATTTAACGGAGTGGTTGGCTGAAAAATCAAAACTGAATGTATTTACTATAGATCCTTTAAAAGCCGATGTAACATCTTTGACGGGGGTGATGTCACAAGAGTTCGCACTTAGAAATAAAATTTTAGCAGTTGGGGTGACTGCCGATACTATTTTGATTGGTACGGCACAACCTTTCACTACCGATTGGGTGCAAAATTTAGAACGCAGCTTGAGTCCTAAAAAAATTGAACGTGTGGTTTTAAATCCTGAACAATTACAACGCTATTTAGTTGAATATTATCAAGTCAGTAAAGCGGTTAGTTCTTCACAAAAATCTGGGAATTACGATAAAGAAAATAAAGGCGTAGAAGCACTTTTACAGTTGGGTGATACGCAAAATCCTGATGCCAATGATCAGCACATTGTCAAATTGGTCGATTGGGTTTTACAGTTCGCTTTTGAGCAGGGAGCGAGTGATATCCATTTAGAACCACGTAAGGAAAAAGGCAAGATTCGTTTCCGAATCGATGGGGTATTGCACACTATTTATAATATGCCTGCCAACACGCTGACTGCGGTAATTTCTCGTATTAAAATTTTAGGTCGCATGAATGTTGCAGAGAAACGTAAACCGCAAGATGGGCGGTTAAAAACACGTACTCCAAAAGGACAAGAAACCGAATTACGTCTTTCAACTTTGCCGACAGCATTTGGTGAAAAGTTAGTGATGCGTATCTTCGATCCTGAAGTTTTGGTACGAAGCTTTCAACAGCTGGGGTTTGATGAGCATTTATTAACGCAGTGGAATAGTTTAACGCAGCATAGTCACGGTATTATTCTCGTGACTGGTCCAACAGGTTCAGGAAAGACCACGACTTTATATTCTTCACTGAAACAGTTGGCGACGGAACAAGTCAATGTTTGTACCATTGAAGATCCAATCGAAATGCTTGAGCCAAGTTTTAACCAAATGCAGGTCAATCAAGGGATTGAGCTGGGATTTGCAGATGGTATTCGTGCATTAATGCGTCAAGATCCTGACATTATTATGGTCGGTGAGATTCGTGACCAAGATACCGCCAATATGGCAATCCAAGCGGCGTTGACGGGGCATTTGGTCTTATCAACATTACATACCAATGATGCGCCTTCTAGTTTGACGCGTTTGCATGACTTAGGTATTCAGCCATTTTTGACAGCCGCTACAATTCTCGGGGTACTTGCGCAGCGTTTGGTGAGAAAATTATGCCCGCATTGTAAGCAAGAATCTTTTATTAATGAGCAAGAGTGGAAGCATTTAACTTTTGGTTATCAAACTAAAATGCCAAACTTTGTCTTTAAAGCTGTAGGCTGTGAAGAATGTCGTCATACAGGTTATAAAGGTCGTGTGGGGATTTATGAATTTATGCCAATCAGTTTAGAGGCAAAGCAAAAAATCAGTGCCAATGCAACTTTAGATGATTTGCGTGCTCAGGCGAAGAAAGAAGGGATTGAACCATTAAGAATTAGTGGTGCTCGAAAAGTGCTTGAGGGTACGACAACTTTAGAAGAAGTATTGAGAGTCGTGCCATTAAATTAAACATTTTAAGTGGTACATTTTGAATGAAGTTCTTTGAATCAAACATATCGATCGAAGCACTGCGAATCAAAAACTAGGTGCCGAAATAGGATTAAAATTTGCTTAAATTTGAACATGAGGAAATCTTAAGATTCACCTCATGTTTATTTGTTTAAATAATCGCATTGAAACGATATAGATGATGAGGATTTAACCATGAATTTATTCAATAAAGTTGTTTTGGTTGTAGGTTTAACAGGCGCAACAACATTTGCAACTGCAAACAATGTGAATACAACAGCGGTGAATCAATCAGCATTGACGCCGAGTTTAATCACAGTCAAGCAAGCGTTAACGTTAAAAGATAATACTAAGGTTCAACTGCGTGGTCATGTTGTAAAAGCCACAGGAGATGAGAAGTATCAATTCCGTGATAATACAGGCTTAATCACTGTCGATATTGATGATGAATTATGGCAAGGTAAACCTATTTCAGCCAATACCACTGTGACCTTGATTGGTGAAGTAGATGTGGATTATAAGCCTCTAAAACGTGTTGAAATTGATGTAGATAGCGTTAAGTTTTAAGTATTTGTTTTGTGAAATAAAGCAACAAGCAGTTTTCTTTGTACTGATTTTACCAAAAACCACATGAGTCCATCCTGTGGTTTTTTTGATGTAAAATATAAAACATATATGTATATGTTTGAATATCTTATAACGCTAAATATGATCAACCCTAGAGAGTCTATAGATGCGGCTATTACTTGCAGAAGATGATGTGTCCCAAGCTGAAAGCATTAAATCTTGGTTGGAAATGGATGGCTATAATGTCGATTGGGTTGAGCGTGGTGATTATGCGATTTTAGCAATAGAGCAACATCATTATGACTGTGTATTGTTAGATCGAGGATTACCCAATGCTTCGGGTGATGAAATTTTAAAAATTTTAAAACAAAAGTATAGTGCTATTCCTGTGATTTTTCTCACGGCAAAAGACAGCATTCAAGATCGTGTGCAAGGTTTAGATTTAGGTGCAAATGATTATTTGATTAAACCATTTAGTCTTGAGGAACTATCGGCACGGGTTCGTGCTCAATTGAGACAGACGCAAACGTCTGGACAGCATGTCATCAAATATGCAAACCTGAGTTTAGATATTCAAGCAAAGACTGTTTTTCTGGGTGATCAGCTTGTCAATCTGACTGCAAAAGAATTTCAGATTTTATATCGGTTGATGGTCAAGCCAGAGCATATCGTGACTCGAGAGCAACTCGAAGAATCGCTATATGCATGGGGAGATGAAATTGAGAGTAATGCGATTGAAGTTTTTATTTATCAATTACGTAAGAAAATAGGAAGTCATTTCATTAAAACAATTCGTGGCCTAGGTTACCGCATGAATCAAGAAAAAAGTGAATGACATGATTGAAAATGCAGGATCTAAGATGACGCAACAAGCAGTGTCGTTACAATCCAAGTTGATCAAGACCTCAATGTTGAGCTCAGTGATCGCAGGTTTGGTTGCGTTTATTTTATTAATTGCTCATTCAGTCTATCAGACCATGCAAGTTCAAGATGAAATTATGGACGAAATTGCAGATATGCTGATGATTTCAGATTTAAGTTCAAGCTCAGGCTCACAAATAGATGAGTTGAGTGATGAATTTGATATCCAATATCAATTATCAAATCAAAATATGCGTTTGACCCAATCGGCTCAATTTGACCTGAATACTCAAAATCCAAGCGTTTTTGCTCAGCAGGATGCTTACTCGTTTATTTGGTCAGGTCATAAGTTATTGCGCAGTTATCACGTTTTCGACCATGAAACTCAGTTAAGAGTTCAGGTGATACAACCATTAGAAATTCGCTTTAAGGATTTAAAACACAGTGTTTTAAGTTATTTGCTTATTTTGTTAGGACTCTGGTTTGTACAGTGGTTGATTTCGCATTTTCTCATTAAAAAACAATTTAAACCGATTCAACAATTGTCGAAAGATATTGCGGAAAAAGGTGTGAATGATCTCAATTTAATTGATCAACCAAAACCTGAGTTAAAAGAATTACAACCGATGGTGAATCAGTTAAATCAAATGCTGACTCGATTAGATCAGGCGCTGGTTGCAGAGCAACGATTCACTGCCGATGCATCACATGAATTACGTTCACCACTCTCTGCGATTCAGTTACGGTTACAACTTTTACAACGCAAATATGCTGAAATGCCTGAGTTAAAAATGCAATTACAATTGATTCAAAATGATGTCAATCGCGGAACACAAGTATTAGAAAACTTATTATTACTGGCACGTTTAGATCCAATGGATGAAGCCCAGTTGCCACGAACTTGGGTCAGTGTAGAGGCTTTAACACAAGATATACTCAAAGCACTTGAACCTTTTATCAATGAAAAACAGATTCACATCCATATTGATCGTGAAGCATCGGATATTTACGTAAATACAGAATTAATCTTCATTTGTATGCGAAATTTAATCGACAATGCGATTCGCTATACTCCAGTGCTAGGTCATATTTATATTCGTTTCGGGCATTTAAATAATCATATTTTCTATGAAATTGAAAATGATGGATCAGGAATTCCGCAGGACGTATTAGACAGGCTTGGTGAACGCTTTTATCGGGCTTTAGGTACGCAGACACAAGGTTCAGGTTTAGGGTTATCGATTTGTAAGAAAATTATTGCATTACATCAAGGGCAGATTGAATTTTCATCGTCAGAATATGGCGGTTTAAATGTATGTGTATATTTACGTTAAAATAATGTCAGAAGTAATATTTAAAAAGCAGTATGCGCTGATTCATACTGCTTGTTCCCACGTTTTTTGTTTTGAAACTTGTTGTTTTAGTTATTTGGTTAAAATCAAACGGTTATTACGCGTTAAACGTAAGCGATATTCTTCGCCTGCATGCATAATGCGGATTTCACGTCCTAAGGCAAATAAATTATTTGAATGTAACATTGGAAGAGATTGATGTGCTTCGTTGTTACGTGTGAATAGGCTAAAAGGTGCGTTCATTGTTATTGCTCCAAGTGGGGTGCTGTTCAAGTGATTTAAATGATAATCATTATCGAATAGATCTGTCAACGATAATTTTTATGATTTATAAAATATCTATAATTACTTACAATTCTTAAAACTTCAGATGAGCGAATTTATGTCTAAACCCAAGATTGATGTTGCAATCGGACTATTGTTACATCGAGGAAAAATATTGGTTGGTTGGCGCAAAGCAGAGCAACATCAGGGCAATAAACATGAGTTTCCCGGTGGAAAGGTTGAAGCAGGGGAAAGTCCTGAGGAGGCATGCCGTCGAGAAATATTTGAAGAAGTGGGGATTGGTATTCAACAATGGCATGCATTTGATGTGATTCATCATGACTATGAGGACGTAGAGATTTTCTTACATATTTTTTATGCAATTGTTCCAGAAAAATATTTAACGGAGATTCAAACGCCGTGGGCTTGGTACACACGTGACCAGTTATTAAAATTAAATTTTCCTAAAGCAAATAAACGTATTATTCAACGCTTATATTGGTCACATCAGATTAAAATTTCTGATCAATTGTCGAATTATGTAGCTGGTAAAAAAGAGCAACTTTTTTATTGGAGAATAGAAGCTGGTCAAGATCTAGCTGAGCAATTAACCCATTTGGACAGCATAAATGATCAAGATTTATCTCAATTGATACTGAATATTGATTTATGGCAACAATTACCAAAACAACTGCAAAAAAAGATCACGACCATCCATTTTAAACAGCATCAATTGATGAATTTAACAGTAGGGCAATTACCCATCGGAAGCCGTTGTATAGCAGCCTGTCATGATTTAGTTTCTTTGCAGCGAGCGCAGCAATTAGGTTTTGATGCAGTGACTTTAAGTCCTGTTTTAAACACACCAACACATCCTGATACTGTTGTATTGGGTTGGGAAAGCTTCGCGGATTATGCAAAGACTTGTGATATTCCTGTCTTTGCACTCGGTGGGTTGGCTCAAAGTGATTTACAGTTAGCGCAACAGCATCATGCGTATGGGATTGCGGGAATTCGTCATTTTTAATTCAGCTTGGCTGGCTTGACATGAAAAGGTGAATTACAAACTTTGTAGTTGACGCAATGCTTCTGCAACGGTTTGTTGGGTTTTGAGTTGCTGTCCTGATTGTAAAATAACATTCCAAAACATTTTCTTCTGCGTTGCGCTTTGAGCAAAACCTAAACCACGACGTGCCAATGATTCAGCATTGGCATATTGCTTTTTCTGATTGGCAATACGTGCTAGGTATAAAAAAGTTTCAGCAGATTGCGGTGCTATGCGTTGTGCATTCAATGCACTACGTTCAGCAACATCCCATTGACCTTTTTGAAAAGCCATTTGCGTTTGTTGCATTAAATGTTTAAAAGCGGGGTTGCCTTGACCATCATCTAAGGATTGTGTCGCAGCTTTTTGTTGTGGAATCACCACAGGAATTTTTTGACGTTTTATTTCAGGATGATCATAAGGTGTGATTTTCACACCATCTGGGGTAGGGACAGAGGGTTGTGAGGTTTTTGGTTTTTCTACAGGTTTAGTGACTTTAGTCGTGTGTTGGGGCGCCGTTTGACAGCCTGCTAAAGTCATCATTATAGTTAAACCGACAATATATTTTGTATAACGATTAATCATAAGTACTCATCTAAACTTTAGGGGTTACTGACAATTGATCTATCTTGAGGATGATGTAATGTCAGTAGACCCTAATCAAAATCAGATAGATGTCTAATTTTGATAACTACCACTTGAAATGACACGTCCTCTAGAATTTGATAAATCTTGATCCATGTCTGTTTCACTTTCGCGAATATAGTTTTCTATACTATCGTTAGTCTGTGGTTGTGATGCGTTTTGTTGTGTATCGGGAATGTATTGTGGATCCACTTGATAATGTGGCATACCACATTCAGTTGCACTATTGGGTACAGTATGGCGCAATAAAGGAATATACATCGCACCACTACAACCTTGCGCTGAGAGCTCACCAGTTGCAGAATCAATCCATTGCCATGAAATATCATCAGGCTGACGTAAGTTCACAGGTTTTTGACGTAATTGTTTCATCGCATTAATCCAAACAGGTAATGCGCCTGATGAACCTGTTAGGCCAGTGACTTTATTATTATCCAAACCTAACCATACGATCGCTAAATGATTACCTGAATAACCTGCAAACCATGAGTCACGGGTATCATTGGTCGTTCCAGATTTACCTGCAAGTTTTAAATCTGTTGGAAGCGTGCTGTAAGCTGCTTTACCTGTACCTACACTCATCACTTGCTGTAAACCATAATTCAACAAATAGGCAGCAGCAGGATCTATCGTTTGTTGGACATTTAAACCAAAGCGTTCGAGCAGTCGCCCATTTGCATCAACCACGGTACGAATGGCTTTATTTGGATATTTAAAGCCACCTGTAGCAAAGTTCCCATAAATATTCAACACTTCCATAGGCGACATATCTACAGCACCCAAGAAGATAGAAGGGTAGTTTGATACGGTCGAGGTCACACCAAATTTAGTTAAGTTATTTCTAAAAGAAGAAATACCAAACTCATTACCTAAACGTACTGCAGATAAGTTATATGAGTTAGCAAGCGCTTGCGCTAAAGGCACATAACCATGACCACTGCCACTATAGTTTTTCGGTGTCCAAGATTTATTACCATCAACAGTTAAACTGATAGGTGAGTCTTCAATTTGGCTTGCCCAGTTATAACGTCCTGACTCTAAAGCAGTTAAATAAATTACAGGTTTAAGCAGTGAACCCACTTGACGTTTTGCGTCTAAAGCACGGTTAAAGCCCGTAAACTCTTGGGTTGAACCAACTGCGGCAATCAATTCACCATTCTCAGGATGTGAAACTAAAATCGCACCTTGCAAATCTTTTAATCGTGCAGGATTCGCATTGGCTAAACGACTGACAGTTTCTCTAAAACTATTTTGAACTTTCGTTTGTGAAATTGGATCAAGCGTGGTGAAAATTCTAAGTCCTTGATTGGTTAAATCAGATTCTTGATATTCTGTTTTTAATTGACGACGCACGATATCTAAAAAGTCAGGGAATCTTGCTGTACCAACCGTTGGTTTGCTCACAACATTTAATGGACGCGCGATTTCTTTTTCATATTGAGTTTGGTCGAGATAACCCATCACCAGCATATTGTTCAGTACAATATCTCGGCGTTTTTTTGCACTTTCTGGATTTTTCCAAGGATTATATAAAGTAGGCCCTTGGACTAAACCCACCAAAAAGGCTTGTTGAGAAATATTCAGTTCACGTAAGGGCATGCCAAAGTAAAATTGTGACGCTAAACCGTAACCATTCACAGAATAATTACCGCTTTGACCGAGATTTACTTCATTTAAATAGGCTTCTAAAATTTCATCTTTACTGTAGTGTAATTCTAATAATAACGACATCAATGCTTCATTGACTTTACGTTTTAAAGTTTTCTCAGGGGTTAAGAAAAAGTTTTTAACCAATTGTTGAGTTAGGGTTGAACCGCCTTGACGTTTACCACCTGTGACATTACTGACCAGTGCCCGTGCTGTACCACGGAATGATATACCATGATGATGATAGAAGTTACGGTCTTCGGTTGCTATTAATGCTTCAATTAATGGCTTTGGAACTTTATCCAGTTTAATCAGTACACGATCTTCATTATGTTGCGGGTAAATACCGCCAATCAGCATTGGTTCTAAACGGGCGATACCCGTATTGGTCGGTTTCGTCGCTTTAACATCTGCAACCGTATCACCAGCGAAGGTGACTTGTAGAACTTGTTCAGGGTCAACACTATCACCAAAATCGAAACCACGTGTATGCACATAGACCGAATTTGCTTGAGTCAGATAACTACCAGACTTGGTATAACTATCACTACTTTTATAACCGAGTAATTTGAGTTCTTGTTCAAAATCATTTTGGGCTATTGGCGCAGTCGCATAGATTTCTAAAGGACGAGCAAAAACTTTCGCAGGGATGTCCCAACGATTACCTTCGAACTTGTCCCGAATCACATTGTCGAGCTTAATTAAATAAATACTAAATGCGAGAAATGCTGCAATTACGAGTACACAAAAAATCAATGCAATTAAGCCAATACCACGTTCGGTCTTCATATATAGATGATAATGCCCAGTTTATTTTCGTTAATCATGCGAAGCTTTTCTTAAATTTGCAATAATAAAACTGTGAAATACACAAAATTAAAGCCTTTTTAAACATTCCAATAATTTTTGATTGAGGAATGATTTTATAAAAATATTCTGAAAGTGTTATTATAGCTCAGAATTTCAATGGAGCCACAGCACCTGTGCAAATTTCACCAAAGACATTTCGTAATATCGGTTTAATTGGTCGACCAGATAAAAACTCTGTAGTTGATACGCTATGCCTTATCCATGATCATTTACTTAGTCTAGGGTTGCATCCTATTTTCGATACAGATACGGCAGAACTGGTTCCTTATAAGAATACCCAAAAAGTCAGTAAAGCACTGCTTGGCGAAGTTGCAGATCTGGTTATTGTGGTTGGTGGTGATGGTTCTTTGTTACATGCTGCACGTGCTTTGGTTAAATATAATACCCCTGTATTAGGTGTAAACCGTGGTCGTTTGGGCTTTTTAACCGATATAAAACCGACTGAAGTCATTTTTAAACTTGATCAAGTGTTAAAAGGTGATTTTCAACTAGATCGTCGCTTTTTATTAGAAATAGAAATTCGTACAAAAAACGAAACAATCTATGATGCAATTGCTTTGAATGATGTGGTGCTTCATTCAGGTAAATCTGTGCATATGATTGATTTTGAATTGAATATTGATGGACAATATGTATATCGCCAACACAGTGATGGTTTGATTGTTTCTACACCAACAGGTTCAACTGCTTATGCACTGTCGGGTGGTGGGCCTATTCTACATCCGAGTATGGATGCTATTGCTTTAGTCCCAATGCATCCGCATACCTTATCATCCCGTCCAATTGTTGTAGGCGGGCAGAGTGAAATTAAAATTTTAATTCGTGAAAATCGTGTATTGCCAATGGTCAGTGCCGATGGGCAACACAGTGTTTCATTAAATGTCGGTGATAGTTTGCATATTCGTAAACATCCATTCAAACTAATACTCTTACATCCACCAGGTTATGACTTCTATATGGCATGTCGTACTAAACTTGGATGGAATCAAGATTTTGATTCATTTCAGCAGGATTGACCATGAATATTGAACAAATGCTTTCTATTTTAGATGCAGATATTGTTGAGCGTTTAAAAACGGCAGTCGAAATTGGTAAATGGCCCAATGGTATTGCTTTAACTGCTGAGCAACGCCAAACATGTATGCAAGCGGTTATCGCTTGGGAACATCAAAATGTACCTGAAAAAGAGCGTACAGGTTATATCGACAAAGGACATAAAGAGGAAGGTGAGGAGTGTGATTCACACGTACCTGAGCCTGAGTTTAAGCCGATTCGTTTTGTGTAATAAATTCAAAAATGTTGAATCACAGTTATAAAATTAATAGTTGTGATTCAACAATATACTTTGTCACTTTATAAAATAATGATTTAAAAGAAATTTAAGAATTTTGTAAGTGTTGAATCGAAGTTGAAGTTATTTTATTTAGTTTTTTTTAATTATTTGTGGTTTTTAACTCTAAAATTTGTTTAAATAAACCCTATCTTAAATAATAAATAAAGTATAAGAACC
>NZ_RAXT01000046.1 GCF_003611475.1 Acinetobacter rongchengensis
GGTTTGCATAGTGCGGTTGGGTCTTCAACCGTGAGGCGATAGATGGTGAGTGCGCCATCACTTGCACCGATTTCGGCTTGGGTCACAATGCCTGAGATACGGGTCAGTTCTAAGCGATCTGTGACGATGTCAATAGCGGCTTGACTAGCAATGAATTGTTTTAAAGGGATTTGGTCATCGGTTGATAGGCAGATGAGTTGTAGTTGTATGCCTGTATTGAGATGATGTGTGCCTTCGATGTGCTGTAGATAGATTTTTTGGCTTAGGCTTTGGTTACTGAGTTGTAGGTGTATGGCACGGTTTTGCGCGTTGAGTCCTATGCGTTCGAGGGCTGAATAGATATTTTGAGACATCATATTTTTGTGCTTTATTTATTTTCAGAATGCCGTTATTAAAGCAATTTTTTTAGTAAAAGTCTATAAATATTTTAACTCACCTAAACAATAAAAAATCGGCAAATACTTGCCGATTTTCTGTTTATCCATCATTGAGGTTTGAATGTATTATTCACCATCCATCATCGATTGGCTCATACCAACCGTATTGAAACCTGCATCAACATAAAGAATTTCACCAGTAATACCATTTGCCCACGGCGAACATAAGAATAATGCGGCATTTCCTACATCTTCAATGGTCACATTACGTTTAAGTGGTGCAATCTTTTCATTGGCATCCAACATTTTACGGAATGATTTGATTCCAGAAGCAGCCAAAGTACGGATTGGTCCTGCTGAAATTGCATTTACACGGATCCCTTCAGCACCAAGACTTGAAGCCAAGTAACGTACCCCAGCTTCTAAGGATGCTTTTGCCATACCCATAACATTATAGTTTGGCATTACAGTTTCAGAGCCTTGATAAGTCAAAGTCAATAAACAGCCTTGACGTGCAATCAATAACGGTTTTGCAGCACGTGCCATTGCTACAAAACTATATGCGCTAATGTCATGAGCAACTTTAAAACCTTCACGGTCAGTCACATCAGTAAAGTCACCATCTAGGGTATGTGCAGGTGCAAAACCGATAGAGTGAACCACACCATCTAAACCGTCCCAATGTTTTGCCAATTCAGCAAAAGCATTGTCAATGTCAGCATCATTTGCAACATCACAAGGGAATACCAATTGTGAACCAAACTGCTCGGCGAACTCATCAACACGCT
Source organism: Acinetobacter rongchengensis (assembly GCF_003611475.1). Lineage (GTDB taxonomy): Bacteria > Pseudomonadota > Gammaproteobacteria > Pseudomonadales > Moraxellaceae > Acinetobacter > Acinetobacter rongchengensis. Next base: position 1,166 of record NZ_RAXT01000046.1, read on the forward strand.
TTTTTAATTTTTCATTTGGATAAGTAAATGCAAGTTCTGCACCTTCACGGTGTAATGCCTGAGCAATACCAAATGCAATGGATAATTTACTCGCAACGCCCGCAATTAAAAAGCGCTTACCTGCCAATAGTCCTTGTGCCATGAAATTCTCACTTGATAATGTTTGCATGCATAATGCCAAGACTTTGCACAGAACAAAATTGCATAATGCATCTTTTTTTGAAAGTTTACGAAATAATAAAAAATCACGCCAATGAGCGTGATTTTTGGGTACAGCCTATATAGGAATGAATTAAATCAAATTAATCATCGCCTTGAAGTAAGCTAAATAAACGCATGAATGAATAATACATCCAAACCAAAGTTGCCAATAATGCAATCCCACATAACCATTCAAAAGCTTTAGGTGCACGTTGTGCAGCAGCAGATTCAATCAAATCGAAATCAAGAATCAAATTCAACGAAGCAATCACAGCAACAAATGCAGCAAAACCAAGACCTAACCAGTTGCTTTCAAAAATAAATGGAATACTTGAACCAAAGGCTAAACGCATAACAAATTGCACAACAAATACCAATGCAATCGCAATGGTTGCAGACATCACCACTGACTTAAATTTCTCAGTCGCACGGATAATTTGAAAGCGATATAAACCGAACATTACCAAAGTCGTTACAAATGTTGCCAAAAGCGCTTGTAATGGCACACCAGGAAATTTCATTTGAAAAATAACCGATACACCACCTAAAAATGCACCTTCAAAGAATGCATAAGGAATTGCTAAAACACGTGCTGTATTTGGCTTAAATGTGGTAATTAACGCAAGAATGAGACCACCAATTGCCCCGACCATTGCAGCGGCATAAGCAATACCAATATTCAAGGTACTAAAACTATATAAAAAAATCCCTAAGCCCAGTACAGCTGCAATCACAGTTAACAAAACTGATTTTTGGATTGCACCTTGTACGGTCATTGGTTCAGCATAATCTGCATACGTTTCCGCACGCGTTAAAATTGGGTTATTACTTTGCATAGTCAATCTCTTTGTAATAATTCAAATATAAAAGGATATTAGAACGTTTTATCTGCAAACAATTGGCGTTGCTTGCTATTTTTTGTAACGCATCGTTAAAGGTCATCTGCCTGAGTATAGCTGAAAAACTCAAAATAAAAAGTGGTTAAAAAAGAGTCTTATTTAACCTAATACCAGCCTGTGAATAAGGCCTTTTAAACTCTTACCCTTAGTCGCTGTCGCTATGCCCCTCACCTTTTTCAAATGAGGGATGAGCAGCACAGCTGCTCAAAGCATCTAAAATTAATCTTGATTAGTAATAAAGAAGTACTGACGATAATATTTAAGTTCAGCAATCGAATCACGAATATCATCCATCGCCAAATGCGATGCATTTTTCTTTAAACCGCTCATAATTTCAGGGCGCCAGCGCTTTGCTAACTCTTTCACAGATGAAACATCTAAATTACGATAATGGAAAAATTGTTCAAGCTCAGGCATTAAACGATGCATAAAACGACGGTCTTGACAGATTGAGTTACCGCACATCGGTGATGTTTTAGGATTTACCCATTTTTTCAAGAATTCTAGCGTTTGCTGTTCAGCATCTTGCGCTGTAAGTTTGCTACGGCGTACACGTTCAATCAAACCAGATTGACCATGTTGTTTGGTGTTCCACTCATCCATTGCATTTAAAATTAAATCAGACTGATGCACTGCCAACACAGGGCCTTCCGCTAAGATATTCAAGTGATCATCGGTTACAATCGTTGCAATCTCAATAATCTTATCGTTATCTGTATCTAGACCTGTCATTTCAAGGTCAATCCAAATCAGGCGAGTATCAGCGGTGCTGCTCATATAATGCAATCTTATTCGGTTAGAAAATAACAATAGTAGCAAATTTCTATCATCTTCGCTGTAATTCATTCGCCCATCATGTTATTTTTGCCTTTCAATTTGCATGGTTTTTTAGGATATGAATGGCTTTAATTCGTAAACGTCGTTTAACTGAACAGCAGCAACGCCGCATTCAGAAACAACATCAAACACGTCAAGAAGAAATCGACACATCTAACGATCTTGAAGGTCTTGTTGTTCAACATTATGGACGACAACTCGAAGTACAAGCGCTCTCTGCACCAAATCCGCATCCTGAAAAACCACAAGTCAAAACGGGCGAACCTGAACCTTTTTGGAAACCGATTGAAGTTGGCAGTATATGGCGTTGCCATACGCGAACCAATTTAGAATTATTGGTCACTGGGGATAAAGTTAAATGGCAAGCTGATCCAAATACAGGTTTAGGCATTATCACAGCGATTCACCCACGGACCTCTCTTTTAACCCGACCTGATCGCTACCATAAAGTCAAACCCGTGGCTGCCAATATTAGCCTGATTGTGATTGTTTTCGCCCCCTTACCAGAACCTGCACCGACTTTGATTGACCGTTATTTAGTGGCTTGTGCAGATGCAGATATTCCTGTTTTATTGGTTCTGAATAAATCGGATTTACTCAAAGAAAATGACCCTATCTTAGATTTGCTGAACGAATATCAAAACTTAGGTTATGAAGTATTAATTACACAAACCTCGGGTGATCTGAGTAAATTGGCACAACGCTTAGACAATGAAACTGTTGCCTTTGTCGGTCAATCAGGTGTGGGTAAAAGTTCACTGATCAATATTATCGTTCCCGATGCAGCACAGAAAACCAATATCATTTCTGAAAACTCCGCATTAGGACAACATACAACAACCTCCACACGTTTAATTGGTTTTGGTGAAAATGCTGCGTTGATCGATTCTCCAGGGATTCGAGAGTTTGGGCTTTGGCATTTAGATTTAGAGAAAATTGATGCAGGATTTCCTGACATTGCAAATTTTTTGGGGCATTGTCAGTATCGAAATTGCACCCATACCCATGAAAAGCAATGTGCGCTTAAAACCGCTGTCGAAAACGGTGATGTTTTAGCCAGACGACTGGATAGTTATTTGCGTTTAATTGAAGAAATCACTGACGCGCAACAAAAAAGTTAAATTTCTTTAGATCTAACCTTGAAGCGGTGATTTTGATCACCATATATATAGGCTATACTCGACACAATTTTTGATTGTAATTAGGTGACTTGTGGAACGTTGGTTAGAGTTTATGGGGAATCACCCCTTTTTGTTTGGTATTTTAGGGGTTCTTGTTGTTTTGTTCTTTATTTTTGAAGGGCAACGCAACGGTCGTAAAATTTCACCACAATCACTTGGTATTTTAGTGAAAGCTAAAAATGCAATGTTGGTTGATTTGCGTGATGCTAAAGATTTCCGTGAAGGACATATCAGTGGCAGTCGCAATATTCCATATAGCCAAATTTCAAGTCATATTGAAGAGTTAAAAGCTGCGGATCGTCCAATCGTGTTTATCTGTAACTTAGGTCAAGTTGCAGGTTCAGCATTACAACAGGTCGGTCATGCAGATAGTTATCGTCTTGATGGTGGTATTAGCAATTGGAAAGCTCAAGGCTTGCCATTAGTTAAAGCTAAGAAATAAGCGAAAGGAGTTCAACATGACCGCTGAAGTAAAAGTTTATTCAACAACTTTCTGCCCATATTGCGTACGTGCTAAATCTCTACTTGAGCGTAAAGGTGTTGCTTTTACTGAAATCAATCTAGATGAAGAAGCACCTGAAGTGAAGGTTGAGCTGATGCAAAAAACCCGTCACCGCACCGTGCCACAAATTTTTATCAATGATCAGTTTATTGGCGGTTTTGACCAGCTTTATGCATTAGAAAAAGCAGGCAAACTCGATGAATTACTTGGTTAACACACGAAAAATTGAAGGAATAAATAATGAGTGAAGAACAACAAACTCAACCACAACTTGCTTTAGAACGTATTTACGCTAAAGATTTATCTTTTGAAGTACCTGGGGCACAAGTTTTTACTAAAGAATGGCAACCTGAGTTAAATATCAACTTGTCATCTGCTGCTGAAAAGATTGATGACACACATTTCGAAGTTTCTTTAAAAGTTGTTGTTCAAGCGAATAATGCAGGCGATACAGCCTTTATCGTTGATGTAACTCAAGCAGGTATTTTCTTGGTCGATGGTATCGAAGAAGATCGCCTTCCTTATATTTTAGGTGCATATTGCCCAAATATTTTATTCCCGTTCTTACGTGAAGCGGTAAATGAACTTGTGACTAAAGGTAGCTTCCCACAATTATTGCTTACTCCAATCAATTTTGATGCAGAGTTCGAAGCAAATATGGAGCGCGCTCAAGCCGCTGCTGCAGAAGGTCAAGCTTAATTCTGATTTTCAATCAAATTTTAAGTTTAAAAAGACCGCATAAAGCGGTCTTTTTTATTTCTGATGAAGTACATTAAGCCTTGCAATCAATATCAGAATCCAATCGTGAATCGTGAATCGTGAATCGTGAATCGTGAATCGTGAATCGTGAATCGTGAATCGTGAATCGTGAATCGTGAATCGTGAATGTATCTTTTATGACTTTACTCAACAATCGTTCTAAAGGTCAGATTAACACGTGCTGTCACTACTTTCTTGGTTGGCGCTAAACGATGTAACCAATGTGTTTGTGTTGTGTCTTTCATCACCAATAAACTGCCATTCTCTAAGAAAATCTCAACTTTTTCTTGAGTTTGCTTATGTTTAAATGAAAACTTACGTACTGCACCAAAGCTCAATGAAGCAATGGCGCCATTCTTCTTTAAATCTTTTTCTCCATCACTGTGCCACGCCATACCTTCCGCACCCGTATGATAAAGATTGAGTAGACATGAATTAAAACTTTCACCAGTTTTCTGTTCAACAATCGCTTTCAGTTCTAATAATTCCGCTGTCCAAGCGAGTGCATATTTTTGCGTATTTGAATAGGTATACTCAAATGCTTGATCGCCATACCAAGCCACTTTTCTTTTCGTTGTAATGGTTTTGCCAAAAATAATCGCTTGATCATATTGCCATGCAATAGTCGCCAATAATCGTTCTAGATAATGGTTAGACAATGCTTCATCAAAAATTTTACCGTAATAATTCACTGTACCATCTTGAGCTAACAGATTGGTATTTGCATGGATTGGTGGATGCACTAAATCGAAATGTATCTGCTGTGATTTTTGTTCAGATTTATTCATAACAATGCCCTGCTTCCCAACCAATCATGGCCATTTTCCGCGTTTTGCCCCAGTGATATTCACCCAAAACTCCCGTAGATTGAATCACACGATGGCATGGGATCAAAAATGCAACTGGATTATTGCCAATCGCTGTTCCTACAGCTCTTGATGCTTTAGGTGTCTCTATATATTTTGCAATTTCACCATAATTTGAAAGTTTTCCCATAGGAATCTTGAGTAAACATTCCCAAACTTTGAGTTGAAAATCAGTCCCTTTTAAATGCAATTTAATTTGCGGTAAATCCAAAGGTTTTGCTGAGAAGATGTTTAAAGCATTTTGTTGCAAGTCATCTGACTGCTCAATAAATTTAGCGTTGGGAAATTGCTCGATCAATGTTTTATAAGCCTCCATTCTATTTTCAATAAAAGCCATAAAACAGATGCCCTTTGTTGTTGAGGCAATCACCGCTTCACCAAAAATTGTTTCAACATATTGATAATTGATCGTTAAATTTTCCCCACCATGTTTATACTCAGCAGGTGTCATCCCTTCAATTTGAATAAATAAATCATGCAAACGACTGGTACTGGACAATCCTGTTTCAAAGGTTGCATCCAAGATACTTTGATCGTGTTTGAGCATACTTTTGGCGTGTTCCAAACTGATATATTGCAAAAATTTCTTCGGACTGGTTCCAGCCCATTCCGTAAATAGGCGTTGGAAATGTGCAGAGCTTAAATGAACATGTGCAGCGACTTCATCTAAATGAGGCTGATCTTTAAAATTTTGCTGAATGTACTCAATTGCCTGAGCGATACGTTCAAATTGTTTATGCTGTTGCATCACACATTTCCCTCCTTCTACTCATATGACTTTAGCAATAGACAGTGACAGAGAAAATCCAAATCATGCTCAGTTTAAATACCTTTATTATTCTTAAAAGTGAAGCTAAAAAAACCGCTAGTACTGAATACTAACGGTTTTGATTATTTCGGCTTATTGATGAGTTAATTAATGATAAATCTTATGTCCTTGATCACGAATCTCAGCCAGTTTTTTGCCTTCCATTTTGGCATGGTCTAAATGACCACCTTTTACCAAAGCTTGTGTTTTATCAATTTGTGCAATCAGTTGATCATATAACTGTGTCGAAGTCGGTGCACTTGCATCACCACGACCTTTTAACTTCACTTTTTTGGCATCTGTTGCCGCAACTCGCATATTGTCCAAAGCTTTATTGGCTTCTGCTACATTTGTCGTTTGATTGAATGCTTTATAATTTTTAGCGAGTGTTTTCATGTTTTGTTCTAAGTCTGCTGCAAAACTCATTGAACTCACTGTGAAAGCAGAAACTAACATCATTGTGGCTAAAGTTTTTTTGATCATCGTGATCATCCTTTAAAACTGTGGCTATTGTAGATTACGGTTTATTGTCCATTTTCAATGTTAAACATAGTTTAAAACACTCCAGAATAGCAAATAAAAAATGCAACGAATTCGTTGCATTTTGATTACTGAAGATTAGCTTCAAACAGTTTCAATTTCATGGTGTAAAGCATCATGAATTGCTTCAACCAACTGTTGTGCAATTTCTTGTTTAGAAGCTTTTTCTAAGTCACGTTTTTGCATTTGATATTGTTCAGCAAAGAAAACCGTCATCGCATTTTGATCCGATGCAAAGCCAATATCTGCACGAGAAACATCATTACATGCAATCATATCCAACTTTTTCGCAACTAATTTTCCAGCTGCATATTCTTCAACATTACGGGTTTCGGCAGCGAATCCAACCATGAATGGACGCTTCTCTTGTTGTGCAATCGTGGCTACGATATCTGGGTTTTTAACCAATGAAACATTCAGCTCATCCCCTGCTTTTTTAATTTTATGTTCTGAAACTTCCGCTACACGATAATCAGCCACTGCTGCTGTAGCAATGAAAATATCACAGCCTTCTTCAAGCTGATGCATACTTTCATCCAACATTTTTATCGCAGATGATACATTGATACGGCGTACACCATTCGGCGTATCCAAGCTGACTGGCCCAGCCAATAATGTGACTTTTGCGCCTGCACTATAGCAAGCCGCAGCAATCGCGAACCCCATTTTACCCGTACTATGGTTTGAAATATAACGTACAGGATCAATCGCTTCACGTGTCGGTCCTGCTGTAATCACCACTCGTTTACCTGCTAGCAAACCAAATTTTTCAGCAATCGCTCGCTGTGCTTGATGAAAATAATTTTTGACTTGATCAGCCAAATCTTCAGGTTCAGGCATACGCCCTAAACCCACATCACCACACGCCTGCGAACCCGCTTCAGGCATGATCACATGCACACCATCTTCAACCAATGTATTCAAATTACGCTGAGTAGCTTTGGCAGCCCACATTTGTTGGTTCATCGCAGGTGCAACCCATACAGGGGCTTTTGTTGCTAGATATAATGTGCTGAGTAAATCATCCGCTAAACCTGCTGCAAACTTGGCAATCGTGTCACAACTTGCAGGTGCAACAAGAATTAAGTCTGCCCAACGTGCCAATTCAATATGCCCCATTCCAGCTTCTGCTTCAGGGTCTAATAATTCGGTATGTACAGAATTTCCTGACAAAGCCTGAAATGTTAAAGGGGTGATAAATGCTTGCGCACCTTTGGTCATCACCACACGGACATTAAAACCATAATCTTTTAGACGACGGACCAGGATTGCACTTTTATAAGCAGCAATACCGCCTGTCACAGCAAGAATAATATTTTTATTAGAAAATACACTGAGATCGAAACTCACGATCAGGCCACCTTTCTATTGCAGTGGCGCTCACAATATCATTAAATAGCACATCTCCCAAGTCATTCGAAGGAGAAAAATCAAAAGTAAAATAAATTATAAATGAGAAAAGAATGAATCATTCCACTCCAAAAATGCCTGATGCCTTAAGCACACATCATTCAATTAAACAATGGCCTGAACAAGAGCGCCCTCGTGAACGCCTACTTTTACAAGGTGCAGAAAGTTTATCTGATGCAGAGTTGCTGGCGATCTTTTTAAGATCAGGCTCCAGACAACATTCAGCAGTAGAATTAGCTCGACTACTGATTCAACACTTTGGCAATTTAAATACCGTTTTCGATGCCTCTTTGGAGGATTTAAGACAATTTCACGGTATTGGGGATACCAAATATTCCCAACTTATGGCAGTCAAAGAATTAGGACGGCGCTATTTAAAACATCACCTTCATCAAGGTTTAGACCTGAGCCGTTCAGATTTAATTCGAGATTATTTGAGATATGAATTAGTCGGCGAAACCCAAGAAGTCTTTGCCGTCCTATGTTTAGACAGTCAATTACGCAAATTAAGTTTTAAAAAACTATTTTTTGGCTCAGTCAACTATTGCAATATTTCGATCAACCAATTATTGCGATATGCCATTCAAAAGCATGCAACCAATATTGTGATTGCCCATAATCACCCCAAAGGTTTAGCAAAACCTTCACGTGAAGATTACAACCTAACTCAAGAGATATTAACAGCCTGTCAATTGCTTGAAATAGAATTATTGGATCATATCATTATTGCATCCGAACAAAGTTATTCCTTTGCAGAGCACGGCTTGATCAAATCCAAAACTTTCCCTGCAATTGTTATTGACAAGTTTGAATGAAGCAGTGAAGATCACTAAAAAATTATAGACTCTAAAGCATGATTGTCCGCGAGCAAAACGACACATTTAAACTATTATTTTCATGGCGAGGCACAATTTTACCTAAAGTTCTGCCTCCTTTAGGTGTTGTTATGCTCATTTCTGCCATTGTTGGTGGAATTGAATATACCGATATCTATCGCTTTCCTGAACTTCCCTTAGTGGGGTTTACCTTAATTGGTGTCGTGCTTTCAATCTTCTTGGGTTTTAAAAATACAGCCTGTTATGATCGTTGGTGGGAAGCTCGTAAGTTATGGGGCATGCTGATTGCCAATGCTCGTCATTTTGACCGTGATTGTCGTATATTCCCGCGAGGTCGCCGTGAACGGATTATCCAGCATGTGATTGTTTATGCAAATGTTTTAAGAGACCGTTTACGCCATCAAACTGCCACGCCTGATGCTTTGATCGAAACCAGTGGCATGAGCCAACAAGCGCTCACGCAGTTATATCAGCAAGCCAATGCACCGCAGTACACGCTGAGTTTGATTCAATGGGAACTTATGCAAGCCCTTAAAGAGGGTGAGATTTCCGATATTATTTACACGCAGCTCAATGAACATGTAAACGAGTTAAGTTTGGTTCAAACGGGCTGTGATCGAATCGCAACAACCCCCTTACCTTTTGCTTATTCAGTTTTATTGAATCGTACTGTGTATTTTTTCTGTTTTATGCTGCCGTTTAGCTTAGGTTCTTTATTGGGTCTGGCAACACCATTACTGGTTGGTATTTTGGCTTATACATTTCTTGGACTTGATGCATTAAGCACTGAGATTGAAGAACCCTTTGGTACACAAAGCAATGATTTACCTTTAGATTCAATGGTACGCATGATCGAAATTGAACTATTGGGAACCTTAGGAAAACCGACCCCACCTCCGATTCAAGCTCAGGATCACAATCTACTTTGATGAGAATGAGTAAGTTTTCTACCCTCTTCTATCCATTCGGGAAAGAGGATGGATAAGAAAATATAAAAGGAAAGATTAAATAACTGATGCTACTTAGTGAGAGTCTAATAATTTTTTAATTTGCTTGATAATGCTTACTTGATAATGCTTAATTGATACACGAAAACATCATCCGCTATTGTTTAAGACATGAGGAATATATTCCGCAAGATATGCAATATACTGTTTTTGCGATAAATCTGGTAAGTAGATGGTATTTAACGAGTTCAGCGGTGAGAAGCAAAACTCCGCAAGGTGGTTTTCTTACAAAGCTTCGCTTTTCATTTTCCCGAAAGCCTTGCGAATAGTACCTCTCAGGTCGAGCCTGAGCTCGGTTAAAATACTACTTTAACCGTAGCGCAAGACACAGTCGGCTTAGCCCTAAATATAAACATTACATATAAAACTCTGAATGATTTATTCTTTTAAACGTTTAAATCATGCATATTGTTTCAAATGCATGATATCGGCTAAATAACAAAACTTTCCCAAATCCCCACTTGCCCTTCTTTTACCCGTGGAATATTGCCTAGTTTAATCCAAGGCATATTATCACCGTGAAAATCACTCCCCACAGACACTTTAAAGCCATTTTGTTCAATCATACGATCAACCATCTGACGAGTTGATGCAGGCTCAATTGCAGGCGGCAGTTCAATTGCATCACCACCATGTTGCGCAAATAATTCAATCAAATAGCGAATATTGGTCGCAGATAAGTCATAACGTGTCGGATGTGCTAATACAGCAAAACCTTGACTGTCATGGATCACTTGAATGGTTTCTGCTAAGCCTAAACCATCAAATTTCACATAAGCTTTTTTACCCTCTTTGATATATTTATCAAAAGCTTGCTGTGGACGTTGTACAACCCCTTTTTCAACTAAAGTTTTGGCAATATGGGTTCGGGTAATACGATCAGGTTCACCCTCCACTTTTGCCACAACATCTGCATAAATATCCTGATGAATTAGAGGGATCAGTAAGTCACAAATCTGTTTTGCACGTTCTGCCCGAATTTTTTTTTGCTCAGCCAAAAGTTGTTGTAATGGTTGTTGATTTTGCATATTGAGTGCCACAATATGCACGCCATAACTCTTCTTGGTTAAAGGTCTCGACCACTGACTGGAAATTTCTACGCCTGAAATAATTTGAATTGGTTGATTTTTTGCAACTTGTTCAGCTCGTATTAAGCCATCCATGCTATCGTGGTCCGTCAATGCAAGCGTATGGATGCCTTTTTCAAGCGCAGCCTGCACCAATAACTCTGGAGTCATAGTTCCATCAGAAATATTACTGTGAGTATGTAAATCTACGCCTTGCATCTTTTATACTATCCCATTCACTTGAACAGACTAGATACTTTAACATGAAAGCACTCTTAGACTTTGTGCCCCTCATAATTTTCTTTTATTTGTATAAAACGGTCGATCCTAAAAATACTGATCATCCACTATTACAATTGATCGGATCGGCAGGTGGCGTCAACAACAATAATATTTTAGTCGCAACAACTGGACTGATTATTTCAATGTTAGTTGTTTACGGTGCATTATTTGTCTTCCAAAAATTTCGTTTAGATAAACAACAATGGTTTGTTTTATTTATGACCGTAATCTTTGGTGGCATCACATTGATGTTGAGTGATGACTTCTATATTCGACTTAAAGCTGCAATCTTGAATTTAGCCTTTGCAGGTGCATTTCTTCTTTCGCCTTATTTTGGAAAAGATAAAAAACCACTTATTCAACGATTATTTGGCCCTGTACTCGATTTAACAGAAAAAGGTTGGAAAAACCTCAACTTTGCTTGGGCTGCCATGTTTATTGTGATGGCCTGCTTACATGTTTTCTTTGCCTTTTTATTTGCTGGTGGAAAATATTGGGGCGAATTCACCGCATTTGGTGACATGATCGTGATGTTTTCCTTTATCATTATCCAGTTTATTATTTTGCGTAAACACTTTAAGTCGACCGACGAATAATGTGTTTAGCTGATTAGAGAAGTGAAATGCCTTTATTTTTAATTACGTGTACCGACAATGAAGGTACAGTAGAAAAACGTCTTGCAGTTCGTCCACAACATTTAGCACGTTTAGAAAAACTTGATGCTGAAGGACGTGTCATTGTTGCAGGTGCAATGCCAAAAGATCGTGAAAACCCACAAGCTGGCTTTTATGGAAGTACCTTGATTCTTGACTTTGAAAGCCGTGAAGCTTTGGACGAATGGTTACAAGAAGAACCTTTCTTAAAAGAGGGGATCTATGGTCATATTGACGTTAAACCATTCAATAAAGCACTGCCTAAAGGATAACAAGATGCGCGTTGTAGTCCAAAGCTTACTTGGCTTTACTTTACTTAGTTCATCGGTACTTTTACCCATTGTCTCTGCTGAACCTACTCAAACGACTGCTGTAACAACACAAGCAACGACCGCAACGCCTAACTCTCAGGCGAATCAACCTGTTGTACCGCCTAAGCCAAGTATCATCCCCGCAGTTGCAGGAGCAAATTCAAATACTCAGTCACAAGCTTTAGTACAAGAAAATAAGCCTTTGACTGCGGAACAAATTGCCAAAGAAAAGGCCTCTCAAGAAGCCAAAGTCAAAGCTTTGGTCAAAGACCAAGCCACTCGTTTACAACAGCTTGAAAAAGCCAATCTTGAAGCATTATCACAAAACCAAGAACTACAATTAAAAAATGATAATTTAGGCGTTCAGGTTCAAGTTTTACAAAGTGAACAAAGTGCACAAATGTTTTTATATGGTGCAGCAACCATTGCCGTTGGCGTACTTTTAGGCTTTTTAATCGCCAGTTATGTTTACACCAAACGTCGTCGTCAGTGGTAAGCCGCTGACGTTTTACTTCTTGTTTCATACTCTATTTTCTATTCATTTCTATATTTAGGATTCATAGCATTGTCAACAGCCATTCAAACAGCCGATTTAGATTGGCAAAGTATTGATGGAATTGAAGTTCCTATTTCCAAACAATTTGGCGATGTTTATTTTTCTAAAGACAACGGCTTACTTGAAACTCGCCATGTTTTTTTAAATGGTAATGACCTAGCTACTCGCTTGACCAATTTACAAGACTTTGAATATTTCAGCGTAGGTGAAACAGGCTTCGGTACAGGTTTAAATATTCTGGCTCTTTGGCAACTCTGGCAACATGTTCGCCCAAATAATCACAGCCATTTGCACGCAATAAGTGTTGAAAAATTCCCTTTAAGTAAAAATGACCTGATTCGAGCTTTAAATGTTTGGACTGAACTAAAACCATTGGCAGAGCAACTGATTGAGCAATATCCGTTACCTATCCCAGGTTGTCATCGTTTAAGCTTTCCTAAAGAGCGTTTTTCGATTGATCTGTGGTTAGGTGATGCACACGATATCTTTCCTGTCATTCCCAAAACCCATACAGTCAATGCATGGTTCTTAGATGGCTTTGCGCCTTCTTGCAATCCTGATATGTGGGAAGAAAATGTTTTAAATCACATTGTTCGTCTTTCTGATTATGCAACAACTTTTGCATCTTTTAGTGTTGCAGGTGTATTAAAACGTGGCTTAAAACAGCATGGTATTTCTATTTCACGTCCACGAGGTTTTGGGCATAAACGTGAAATGTTAAAAGCCATTTGGAATGCCCCTGAACAACATGAACATGATCCTTGCAATCAAGATTTAGGTCACTCTACAGCCTCAATTCAAAAAAAGGCTGAAGTAAACAAATCAAGCCATTTGCAACAACGTCAAATTGCGATTGTAGGCGCTGGAATTGCAGGTTTAAGCTGTGCATGGGCGTTTGCTCAACGTGGTCATCAAGTCACGATTTATGAGCAATCAGCGCCATTGGCGGGGGCATCGGGAAATCCTCTGGCTTTATTAAATCCAAAATTGAGTCCAATTGAACAAAGCGCTGAACATTTAATGACTTTGGCATGGCAACATGCACTCAATCATTATCAAAATTTTAAAGCCTTTCGACCAATTGCCGTCAATCAATTGGCACTGAAGAATGAAGATGAGTTATTACAACTTGCGCAGCAATATCCGCATGGTTTACTCAAAGCACAAACAGCTAATCAATTGGAAGTCGAAACAACTTTTGAAAGTTTACAACTGACTCAAGCAGGTTCAATTTACCCATATTTATTGAGAGATCAGATCTTAGAACATCCGCTCATCACCTTTAAACAGGCTGGAATTAAAAATATTCAACAACTTACTCATCAACGCTTAGACCTGATCGATACTCAACACAACCATCTTGGACATTTTGATCATGTGATGATTTGTTGTGCCAAACAAAGTAAACAGTTTTTTGAAAACTTTCCTGTATTAAAACCCATTCGTGGACAAGTCAGTTGGGTAAATAACCAAGATCATGCTTTAAATACTGAATCTGCTTATAGTTATGGTGGATACTGTATGCAATTAGATGCACAACACTTAATTCTAGGTGCATCTTTTTATCCAAACCGTGATGATCATAATGTATCAATCGAAGATCATGTGCATAACTACAATCTTATCCACAGTGTCTTTCCCAACTACGCAAAATCTTTAGTACCCGTCGAGGAATGGCAAGGTCGAGCTTCTGTTCGTGCTCAAACTTTAGATTACTTTCCATTGCTTGGAAAAATAGATGATGAAAAGGAAATCTATACTTTTTCAGGTTTAGGTTCTAAAGGTTTTTTATTTGCGCCACTCTGTAGTGAAATTTTAACAGCTTTGGTTTTAAATGAAGCTTGTCCAATTCCACAAAATTTACTCAACAAACTAAGCCCAAAACGCTTTCAAAAGAAAGTAAAACAGAAAAAGCCGTATTATCAACCGTCCAAACAATAAGCAACTAAGTGATGCAATCTGCTGACTTCCACTTATTGAATTGAAGAATAATTGCTAAATAAAAAGTTTTATTGAATAAAAAAGCGCCTTTCGGCGCCTTTTTACGACTCTTGCTCTAATGGTATTCCTGCATCACGTGCAGCACGAGTACCCCCCATTAAAACAACATAATCACGGGAGCTATCAAAACCCTCAAGTTTTTCAGCAGCACGAGGTGCTTTACTGCCACCACCACATAAGATGTAAATGGGCTGATCCGAATTCACTTGAGTTAAGCTTACTGCATCCAAGCTATCAATGGGCTGATTCACAGCACCTTTAACATGGCCTTCGGCATAGGCTTTTGCATCACGAACATCCCAGATAATTGCATTTTCTGGGAACTCAAATGTTGTAATTTCTTGTTTACGGATCATTGTGCACTCCTTTGATGTAAACAACACTTGGCAAATGAAGAAAACATCCCTAGCATCTCAGATATTCTTTCCATTTGTAAAGGTCTAAACTATGCCATCGTTCGATATTGTTTCAGAATTAGAGATTTTTGAAGTAAATCATGCTGTTCAAAACACGCAAAAAGAAATTGCAACTCGATTTGACTTCCGTGGTCAGGATGTTTCTATCGAGATTAATGAAAAAAATAAAGAAATTAAAATTTCTACAGAAAGCGATTTCCAATGCGAACAAGTGTATAGCATGCTTGAAAATCATTTCTTTAAACGTAAAGTCGATATCCAAGCACTTGATCCGCAAAAAATGACGGCTTCTGGTAAAAATGTGATTCAAGTCATTAAACTTAAAGATGGTCTTGACTCTGATACTGCAAAAAAAATTAACAAAGCCATTAAAGAAAGTGGGATCAAAGTGCAATCATCTATTCAAGGCGACAAAATTCGTGTAACTGATAAAAAACGCGATACTTTGCAACAAGTTATGGCTTTTCTAAAAGAGCAGCAATTTGGCGTGCCTTTACAATTTAATAACTTCAAGGACTAAGGTCTTCATTGCTATAGGTTGAAATATGACTCAGACCAATCGTTTATCTAAAATCGTTAAAGCAACGTCTAAGTTTCCCAAAGGGATCCAAAGTACCTTGCTCAGCAAAGCTTTTGGTCGTGTCGTACCTATGGTGGGTACTGCAAAACTACGTTATGTCGAAGTTACACATAGCCGTGTAGAAGTTAAACTTGAAAACAACAAAAATATGCAAAACCACATTGGTCAAGCACATGCTTGTGCAATGGCGCTTGTCGCCGAAACGGCTACAGGTTTTGTCACAGGTATGAATATTCCAGATTCATGCATTGTGCTGATTAAGAACATGAATATTCAATTTAAACGCCCTTCAAAAGGTGGTTTAACCGCTGTTGCGACATTGAGCGATGAACAACGTAAAATGATGCAAGAAGCAGAAAAAGGTGAAACTATTGTTGCAGTAACAGTCACTGATGAAT
This sequence comes from Acinetobacter rongchengensis, assembly GCF_003611475.1. Taxonomy (GTDB): domain Bacteria; phylum Pseudomonadota; class Gammaproteobacteria; order Pseudomonadales; family Moraxellaceae; genus Acinetobacter; species Acinetobacter rongchengensis. Next base: position 17,276 of record NZ_RAXT01000046.1, read on the forward strand.
CAGGACAAGAGCCGATTCAATGTGAAATGCTTTGGGCATGGGTTGCAAAATCACATTTGAAAAAGAAGTAAGTTCAAACAAAATTGGACTAACATGAAATTCAGTGACGATATGATCATCATGTCGTCTCCCTCTTTCAAAAATGGGTTATCGAATATTCCTATTTTTGTATTGATAATTCATGATTGCACGTTTTAGCCCAATTAGTGGCGAATTTACGACTGTTATATCCCTTAAAATACAAAATAAACTTCAGTAAATTAATTAAAACCCATGAATCAATTGAGAATACCAAAACTTAACCAATATTTAGGAACAGACATAAAAAAATCCCAAGCAATGTTGGGATTTTTATCAAGTGTAAATTCAGAATTAAATACTTTGCGAAGCTAAATACTTCTGTTTTACATCTTCAGAGATTTGACGCTTATTGCCTGCAACATCAACTGCAACAAAGGTAAAAACACCTTCCGTTACACGCTTTGGTGCACGCGAGCTATCATGACTGTCCCATACTTCAATCTGCATTTGAATTGAAGTATTGCCTACTTTTAAAATCTTGGTATAACAACTAATCACATCACCCACTTTCACAGGAACCAAGAAAGTCATCTGATTAATTGAAATGGTTGCACAGCGTCCTTTACTAAAACGCTCTGCATGAATTGCCCCTGCCAAATCCATTTGTGAAACGATCCAACCACCAAAAACATCACCACTCCAGTTGGTATCTGCTGGCATAGCAATGGTTTGTAAAGACAGTGTACCTTCTGGTTTTACATGAGAATCTGACACAATAACTCCGAGCTCGTAAATTTATTTAAGAGCATTCAATTGTTGATCTAACCATTCTTGCAATTGGTTAGCACGTAATGCACCGCTTATTCTAGCAACTTCGGTGGTTTTATTCATTAAAACCAAGGTTGGAATACTACGAATATTAAATGCATTACTTAAACGAGGGTTTGCTTCCGTATCAATTTTAGCAAAAACAACATTTGGATTGGTCTTTGCAACTTCTGCAAAATGCGGCACCATCATCTTACAAGGCCCACACCATTCTGCCCACAAATCGATTAAGATCGGTAAATCACTATTGCTCACAAAATTACTAAAATTCTGTTCATTTAACTCAATCGGAGCAAGTGGAATTAAATTTTGATGACACTGCCCACAACTCGGTTGAGCTGATAATTTATCTTCAGGAACACGGTTTTTAGCGCCACATGACGGACATACTATAATCATCTAGCTCACTCCAATATGTTGATGTAAGAATTCTAATTGGGTCGAAATCGCTTTTTCCAACCATTGAGCATGATAAATATCGAAATGAGACATATCCCATTCATAATATTGCACAAAAGGAGCAATATTAGTCGCTGTTTCACGACTAGATGCAATTGGAATGAAGCTGTCTTTCTTGGCTGCAATAAATAAGACTGGAATATTAATACTTCGAACAGTTTGAATGGGTCTAAAACGCATAAGGTTAAAAAATACTCGTGCAGGAACTTCACCACTCCAAAAATAATCTGGGTTTACAATCGACATATAACCATTGTAACTGTCCTGCGTTGGAATGAAGCATAAATCAAAGGGATGCACCACTGGCAATTTCTTTGGTAGCATGCCAACTTTTGCCCCCATATAATCCTGACTCGATAACTTTAATGCTTTGGGCAATTGTTGAATTGGAAATAGTTTCGCAGTTTCGGCCCCATCTACAAAAGGGACTTGAACCATAATGGCATAAATATTCTTAATTTCATTAGCTAAATTAAGGACATACCCCCCACTTAATGATGTTCCCCATAAAACAATTTTACGATGATTGATTTTCTTTTGATTAGAGACATAATTCACCACGGTACGCCAGTCTTCTAATTGCAACTTTAACGAGACCAATTCTCGAGGAAAACCTGTACTCCCCCCCCAATAACGATAATCAAATAAAACAACAGCATAACCCGCTTGTGCAAACTTCTGAGCGTAAGCAATCAACCTAAATTGTCTTAAAGCGGCAAAGCCATGTGCCATAATAATTACAGGTGGTTTTTTTATATTTTTAGGTCGATAAAAATCTGCGGCAATGACCTCTTGTCCAATTGGGACATACAGTGGTTCAACTGTATATTCGAACATATACGCTCCATTGCGTTGTCTTATTGATATTTTCTTTTATAAATCTTATGCCATTTAAACTCAGTTATGAGCTTAATGCTATCATGTATAGCATATTCGATTTTAAATCATATTGGAGTGACGAAATGAGTGAAATTGTAGGCTTTGCAGGTCAAATTAATCCTGAACATATTCCTCAAGTGGTTGAAAAGGGTTTTAAATCTGTGATCAATAACCGTCCAGATATGGAAGGTGGCCCCGAACAACCTACAAGTGCTCAGATTGAAGAAGCCGCTCGTGAAGCAGGTTTAGATTATGTTTATCAACCTGTGGTTGCTGGCCAAATTACTGAAGTTGATGTAAGAACTTTTGCAAATCATTTCAATGAACTCCCAAAACCTGTTTTGATGTTCTGCCGTACAGGCAATCGCTCAAATAATTTATATCAAATCGCAAAACAAATGGATTTACTTGACGATTAAGCCTACTTAGAAATATTCAAAGCACTCATACTTTTGGGTGCTTTTTTTATTTGATTACTTAAAACCTTCATTGATTACAATTTAGATCCATTTTTCTGCTCTAAAATATTCTTAATCTTAATAGTTGAGTTTAATTATGAAAATTATCGGTATTGTTGTTGTGTCTTGCATATTGCTTTCCGCTTGTAGTTCAATGAATGTAAGACCTACAGTCGGGGTAAGTATGGGAACATCTGTGAAATAAAAAAACAGCGCCGAAGCGCTGTTTTTTATTTATAAATTAAGGACATGTAGTAAAATCTACACCATATGGACTACTTAAATTAGGACCATATGTTCCATTTGTACTATAATCACTTGTTACAGACGATAAACCTAAATTATAAGTCGTTCTAAATGGTAGGGTTGCCACTTGGGAAGATGCACCAATTTGAATATTCAACCATTGTGCATAAATCTTCGGATAACGAATAACAAAGTCAAATTTACCCTCAGAATCCGTCGTATAAGTTGCTGTTGAACCTTGTCCTAAGAAGGTTGGAACTTTTACAGGGATATTAGTTACTTCACTATTTGAAATAGCAGTAAATGAAGAGGTCACAGGACAAACACCAACAGGATTAGATACGGTAGATGCAGGGAAATCATCCGTTTTATCCGTAGGTGTTCCATTATTGTTGATTGGTTTGCCATTATCCAAATAAATATTTGGATTACTTAAATCGTAATATGCTTGCGCTGGTCCTACCCATTTTGCAGCTGGATCAGAGCCAATAACAGGAGCTAAAGCCCATATATAACTGCCTTTCTCATAAGAGCGTGGCGTAATATCCATTTCAACTTTTTGATTTGCCAATGGCTTCCCATCAAAGTCCACAACACTGACTGAAAGATTACGCGTGTAATAGACTCCATCTGTTGATGTACCAGTTTCCGTAGGGTTAACACCAATTACGATTGATGCAACTGGATTTTGTACAGCAGCTTGAACAACATCAATACGAGAAACTTGTTGCGCATCAACATAACCTGTTTCACTGAATTTAGCTGTTAAATTTAAGTTATCTAGATCAAAGGCAGCAGCAGTATATCCAGGATTACGTGCATTTTCATCAATCTTAACTTTGAATACAGCTTGCCCATTTTGGTCTGTTGTAAGACCAGATGCACCAACAATGATTGCACCATTACGAGCAAAATCATCAATACTAAGATTTACATACTTATTCGCAACACCGCCCCCACTTTGATCTACCAATGTTACGGTTACATCAGCCAAATCATTACGCACATTTACAGTTGGCTTATTCGATTCAATTCTTAAATTATAACGTGCCGGCTGAGTTACAGGTGAAGGCTTATACGCACTTAAACGATAAATCTGAGTCGTGATCGCACCGTTTGCATTTGTATTACTTGCTGTAAGTTCAATACCACTGGCAATCAATAAATCACCATCCACGGTCGCTGGGTCTATTTCAACAGAGAAATAGGCATTACCATTAGAATCTGTAGTTACCGTTTGAGGCTCACTTGTATTTGTTGGATGTCCACTACCTGGCGTACCAATAATTAATGTTGCAGCATTATTTGCAGCTAAAGTTACATTCTCATTTTTAGCTGGAAGACCATTACTATCTAACAATTGGACAGTTACAATTGCCTTGTCACCATTTACACTAAGATTCGTCTTAGATGTTCCAATCGTTAAATGATTTGGATTTACTGCATCAAAAACACTAAATGCTAGAGTAGATTCAAGTACTTCACCTTTAGGATTCTTAATAGCTCCTTTTATTTGAATCGCATTTGAACCTAAATTAAGTAAAGCTTGTTTAGCAGCACTTGGAACTTCTTTTGGGACAATAATCGTCACAGGAACTTGACCATTTGCAGTTGTTACAACTGAATCTGCACTTAATCGAATACCAGCATCATATGCTTCTTGGTTTAACGTTAAATTGACAGGATATCCAGTATTTGCTCCGAGTTCATCTTTTACTGCAACTTGTACTTGATAGCTCTTACCAAATTCCAATTCTTTTTTATCAGCAGTTAAACGCAAATTGACAGAATCTTTAGGAATAGCAACTTGAATAGTACCCGTTTGTTGAATACGATCTCCATTATTTAAATTGTTACCAATAACGGCAAAAGTAATACCGTTCTTGATTAAACTTGCATCATAAGCGCCTTCCGCAACTTTCACAGTAAACTCTGCTTCGCCTTTACTGTTCGTAGTTAAAGCTGAATCAGATAGAGAAACTCTTGATCCTGCTAAACTTGAAAGTGCAATCGCTACAGGTGTATTTGGAATGATTACACCAGAAGCATCTTTTGCAACAACTTTGACACGAACTTCGCCACCAAGTACAGATACTGTTTGAACATCATAGCTTAAGTTTAAAGCAGCTAAATCTGGAATAATAACAGCAGGCTGAGATACTTCAACTTTACGTGTAACTGTATAAGCAGAACCATCTTTTCGTACGCCTTTAATTGCAACAGTAATACCATTTGCAATGAGGTTAGCCAATTCAGTTGCATTACTCGCTTTCACGTTAAGATTAAACGTAACTTTACCAGTCGCATCTGTCGTAAGCGATGAAGCCGTTGCTAGACTCACACCATTACTCAGTGCAGCATCATTTAAGCCAATAGCCACTTTTTGATTTGCTAATATTTTACCATCTGTACCAGTAGCGCTTACAGTTACAGCAATAGGCTTCTCGCTATTTGCAGTTAAAATAAGGCTACCAGGCATATCAACATTTAAATAATCTAAATCAATTTCACCTTGAGCTGTTGGTGCTTTAAAATTAAGATTCATTGTACTTGCTGTGCCAACACCACTTGTAGGTTTTGCAACAAGTCCAACTCCATTTTCAACAAGTGCTTTTTGCTCAGCACTACCACTCGCTTTATATTGGTATGTAAATGTTGCATAACCCGTCGCATCAGTAAGGGCTTCAGCAGAACTGGTTAAACTTAAACCTAATTTTTGTAATTCAGGAACTGAATATGCTTGAGCAAAGGCAAGATTTACAGTTTCACCTTTTAAGGCACTACCTTTAACACCTGTTGCTTTTACTTTAATAGCAATAGTTTGATCTTTTGTATAATCAAATGCTGAATTGATTGGATCAATTGCTAAATAGCTTAATGCTTCTTCAGATTTAGCTTCATCCTCTACAGTAATTTTAATACTGTTTGTTACATTATTATCTGTAGTAAATGTTGCAGTAATTCCAGCTTTCACTAAAGCATCAATAGCAGCAGAAGTCATTGCATTCGTTTTGAGCGTATAAGTAACATAACCTGTCTTAAACTCTTGCTCAGCACTTCCATCGAAGGTTACACCATTCGAACTTGCTTCAGCATTTAAACTCAATTTAACTTTACCTTGAGTCGCCGCTTCACCTTTATTATTGATCCCTTTTACAGTGATTGTAACAGAATCATTTTTTGCATTTACTTTATATGAGGAAGCAATTTCAAGACGCTGTAGAGCTTGCTGATTAGCAGCACTCGTATCAGCAGTCGTAACTTTGACAGTAGTCGTTGCAAAAATATCCACAGCATCAACAAATGTTGCTTTAAGATTTACCCCTTGTTGAGATAATGCAACTGGATATGATGATGCAGATTTAAGGGTAAATACAGCATAACCATTCGCATCTGTGGTCACTTCTTGGGCATTAATACTAACACCATATACGGCACTATTATCTGTAAAAGATAATTTCACTTTCTTATTTGGTAAAAGATCGCCATTGCTATTTTTTGCAACGACAGTAACTTTCGTCGTACCACCTTGCGCAACAATTGGTGCATCTTCCGTCACAATTTCTAATTTTTGTACGATCTGAGAAATATCTTTAAATGTAATGGAGGCTTTAGCTTGGCTTTCAGCTTTAAACTCATCAACCAGTTTAAAATCCAAATTCATTGAAGTTGCAACAAGTGCTGAAATATCTGCAGCAGTAAGATCAGAACTTGCGGTAATCGTAAATGTTGCATTTCCTGAACTATCAGTTATCAAACTTGAGCCATTTGCAATTGAGAATTTACCTTGCATCTCAGCTGGTAAAGCTAAAGAAACAGTTTGATTAGATTTTACACCACCATTTTTATCTGTAACTTGTGCTGTAATATTAACAGAACCTTTTGGCAAATTAAGAACAGTACCTTGTTGAACTTTAAGGTTATATTCACTTTGAATGGTACTTGTCTTTTTAATATTTAGCGTATAAACCTGTTTGATCGTTGTGCCATCTACATTTACAGTCAGTTGAACTTTGCCTGAATCTGCATTAAGTGTTGGAATATTCACTTCAAATACAGCAAAACCATCATCACCAGTCGTGACTTGAGATGTTTTACTGGTGACACCCAATTTATCACTGTCTGCAATCGACAAATTAACAAGTTTTGCTGCAACTCCACCTTTATCACTATTGAGCGCTTGAACAGCAATTAAGACTTTAGAATTATCACTTGCAATTTCAATAGGTTTGGCATTTGCATCTTGTAAACTAAGGTTTAAACTTTCAACAACCGTCTTGGTATCAGTTGTTGAACCATTACCTCCAGTATTATTGTTATTATTGCTATTTTGATCATCATAATAACCGCCACCGCCTCCACCACAGGCAACTAAAGCTATAGAAGAAGCGAGAACTGTAACCTGTGCCCCTAATTTTTTAAAATATGTCATGATTGCATCCATTGTATTTAGTATATGTATTACCCTAAAAAACACTTTTATGGCTTTTACAGGAAATGTACTGAAAACTACAAAAATATGCAATCTATTACTTAATTTTAATCCGAAAAATATATGATTAAATTTGTTCTTACAAAAAATTTCTATATAAATATTTGTTTGATAATCAATTTTCACTATATTAAGTTAAACTTAACTTGGAGCCCTCAATGTACGACATTATTATTATCGGTGCAGGAACTGCAGGGATTAGTGCCTACAAAGAGGCAATCAAATACACATCAAATATTTTAATCATCAATGACGGCCCATGGGATACAACTTGTGCACGCGTTGGTTGCATGCCAAGTAAAGTCCTTATTTCTACAGCCAACAGAATGTACGATATTGAACATGCTAATGAGGTCGGCTTAAACATTAAATCTGAACTAGATACCTCTCATGTGATGCAACATGTTAGAGAATTACGTGATCGTTTTACACGAGCAACATTAAAAGATGTCGATAGTTGGAATCCAAAACATAAAATTAATGGTCGAGCAAAGTTTATCAATAAACACACGATTGAGGTTAATGGGCAATTATATTCCTCCAAATCCTTTATTATTGCTGTAGGTTCTACTCCAAATTACGAAGCAGTATGGAAAGAAAAACTTGGAAATAAATTAATAACTTCTGATGAAATCTTTGAATTAGAAACTTTACCAAAATCAATCGCAGTGATTGGCAGTGGTGTAATTGCCATTGAATTAGCCCAAGCTATGCAGCGATTAGGTGTGGAAACCACAGTGTTTGCAAGAAGTAAAAAGGTCGGTGTTCTCAGCAGTCCTAGACTACAACAAATTGCACAAGTTGAACTCAGCAAAGACTTGAACATCAAGTTCGAAATATTACCTACGTCTGTTGAATCTACTCAGAATAGTATAAAACTGAATTTTATTGAAAATGCTGAATCCAAACATATTTATGTTGATTATGTTCTAGCCGCTACTGGTCGCCAAAGTCATTTAAAAACATTAAATTTAGAGAATATCAACTCATCTTTTTCCGACCTAAAAAAACTACCTTTAGATAATGAAACTAAACAACTTTTGGACCTACCAATATTTATCATCGGTGATGCTTTTACCCAAACGCCTTTACAACATGAGGCAGCGAATGAAGGGAAATTAGTTATTTCCAGTTGTCTAAATTTTCCTAAAGTATCAAACCTGAAACAACTTACCCCTTTGGGTATTGTATTTTCTAATCCAGAAATGGCAATTATTGGATCTAATTATTCAAACTTATCTAAATTAGGCATTGAGTTCATCACTGGTTACGCATCTTATGAAAAACAAGGTCGTGCTTTGGTTTTAGGTAAGAATAAAGGAGCAATAGAGGTTTATATTGATAAAAATTCTAGAAAGCTACTCGGTGCTGAACTCTTTGTTGAATCAGCCGAACATATGGCACATTTATTGGCATGGATGATTGCAGAAAATGTCACGATTGATGATATCTTACAAAAGCCATTTTACCACCCAACTTTAGAAGAAGGTTTAAGAACTGCTTTTAAACATGCACGTAGACAACTTTGATACAAATACAGCAAAAGTTTTATCAAATCATTTTTATAAAATGCTAACCTACCTGAACGGTTAGCAACTTTTTAATTTTAGCCCAATCCTAGATAACCCGATGCAA
>NZ_RAXT01000047.1 GCF_003611475.1 Acinetobacter rongchengensis
AATTCAGAGGCAAGAATTAAATGTCCTGTACTTGAAATAGGTAAAAATTCAGTAATACCCTCAACAATACCCATGATAGCTGCTTTAAGAAGCAGTAAAAGATCCATGTTCAATCCTAAAAATTAAATCTAAAAACTGATTATGATTTGCCTTGTTCTGGAATTTTTTTCCACGCATCATCACGTAAATATACGGGCAACGCCTGTTCAGCACTGAACCAATGTTTTTCAATTGCATTTTGACGTGCAATCGTCGCAACATCTTCGGCTGTCGCAGTAATGTGCTGAAACTCTATAGCGGATTCCTTAACTAAAGCTGAACCTGAACCAATCAATGTATATTTTTGGTATTCAGCGGCATGTTGATAATCGAGTAGCTTTTCTTCATCGACAAGCTGCATGATATTATTTTGATCTAGCTTAAAACTCGCCATATAGACTTCTTTCATTCTCGCATCTAATACAGCGGTGACTTCAGTCAATTGTTGTAATCTAAACGCAGCTTGAGCGAGTGCTTGCAAAGTTGAAACAGGAGTGACAGGAATATCGTTTGCCCAAGCCAAAGCTTGTGTCACAGCAGCATTAATACGCACACCGCTAAATGAGCCTGGGCCTCGACTAAAAGCAATCGCAGTGAGTTGCTCATTTTTAATTTGAGTTTGCACAAAGCCCTGCTCAATCATTGGTAAAATGGTTTGAGTTTGTGCCTTTGCTCGTTCATCAAGTTGAAAATATAGCGTTTTTGTTTCATCAACAATTGAAACGGAACACTGCTCATTGGCAGTTTCCAATGCCAGCAATTTCATGCACAACCTTAACTGTATTAAAAATGCTGACTATGATACTCCACTCATTTCAAGAGTGCGAGCGCTTAGCACCAAAGCCAAATATATAATGAACAGCCAAAATAAAACCAAGAATTAATTCTTGGTTTTATTTTCAAATATTCATCTGTTTTAAAATCATTTTTCGAATTGAAATTCTTCTAAATCGATAAAATCTTTATAATGTGATGCATAGTGCAAAGCGCTCATTTTCAATAGATTTTCTGCATTTTCATCTAACGTACGGACAACTTTCCCTGGCGAACCAACGACTAAAGAATTGTCAGGAATCATCTTCCCTTCTGGGATTAAACTATTTGCACCAATGATGCAATTCTTCCCAATCACTGCATTATTAAGAATGACTGCATTAATCCCCACTAAGCTATTATCCCCAATCGTGCAACCATGCAACATTGCTTGATGTCCAATGGTCACATAGTTGCCGACATTAAGTTCAATACCTGCATCGGTATGCAGAACAGCATTTTCCTGAACATTACTAAAATCACCAATCCGAATTTTAGAATTGTCCGCACGAATCACTGCACCAAACCAAACACTAACTTGTTGACCAAATTCAACTTGACCAATCACGGTTGCATTATCCGCAACCCAACCATCAAAAGGTTCATGCAATGCCTTTGGTGCATAACCTTTAAATTTGTACATCATATTCAGTCGTCCTTGAAACCATTTTTATTAAAAATCTTAGTGCTAAATGTAGGTGGATTAAGTAAAAAAGGCCAGTTTTTCTGATAATCCAAACCATACTTAAACAGTGAAATTAAAATTCGAGCGGTTAATCCCCAAATGACTTCATTCTCAATTCTTAAACTGGGAAAATAAACAGATTGATGTGCCAATCGGACTTCGTAAGGGATGGGTTGCGCCTCCATCATTTTCCGAATGGGTGCATAAAAGATACGATCTATTTCAGTCGGTTGAGCAATTAAGTTTGTATCTGGAGGAATTAAACCCACAACAGGTTTTACGGTCATTCCGCTTTTAGCACGCTCCATGGGTAAATCTCCAATGAGCTGTACATCAAAAGGATTGAGCGCTGTTTCTTCCCACGCCTCCCGTAATGCGACAACAATATTACTTGTATCATTGGGATCACGTTTACCGCCTGGAAAAGAAACCTCACCTGCATGATTGGATAAATAAGCAGATCGTCTAGTGAGTAAGATTTTCGGATCTTTTTCTTGAGTGATTGCGACAAGAACTGCGGCATTGGCAGGATGTGTTCTTTTGCCAAAACGTAACCGATTTTGCAATACTTGGGTTAACTCTTGATCCAGCATTTACGACACTCTTACTTCTAATTCTCATTACATCATATATGAAATTTTATAGATAAGGCTATAAATGATGCGAAACTAAATTTTTTCAGTTATGCTGAGTTATCTCAAATTTTCAATGAAGCTTATGAGTTTTTGTACTGCTTGTGGTCAAACGACAATAGAAAAAATACCATTAGGTGATCAAAAAGTCCGTAAAGTCTGTAGCAACTGCGGTACCATTCATTATGTCAATCCTAAAGTGATTTGTGGTGCACTCGCTATTTGGGAAAATAAAGTTTTGTTGTGTCGCCGTGCGATTGAACCACGTTATGGCTTGTGGACACTTCCAGCAGGTTATATGGAATTGTTCGAAACGATGGAACAAGGTGCAGCACGTGAAACACGTGAAGAAGCAGAAGCGGAAGTAGATATCGAACAGCTTTATTGCATGTACAATATTCCACGTATCGGTCAAATTTATGTGTTATTCAAGACACAAATCAGAGATGGTGTATTTGGTGCTGGTGAAGAAACCATTGAGAGTCGTTTATTTGAAGAACATGAAATTCCTTGGAATGATTTGGCTTTTCCAAGTGTCGAACGTACCTTAAGACATTATTTTGAAGATCGTAAAAACAATAATTTCCCGATGCATTTAGAGACTTTAGGTACTCGTTTAGATCAAACAGGTTAAGTTTTTATTTTAAACACAATAAAATTTAATCTAATTAAATAACCCCAACCAAAGTTGGGGTTATTTTATAGGCTAGCTTTGATCGGCAAAATCCACTTTATGATTTCGTTTTAATGGTATAACAGCTTGGTAAGCTGACTGATAATGTACCTGAAGTTCGTTTTGCCAATTCAGCTTGGGCAGGTGTTACTTTTGCTTTATTCGCTTCAACACTATTATAAATAGTTTGATAAACGGCTTGTAAATTAATCCAAGTGGCTTGTGTTGTAGTATCACCCGACCAACTGGTAATATTGACACCGCTTGAAGTATTTTGCTCATTAATCAATCTTTGAAGATTTAAACGAATACCACCTGAGGCAATTGCACTTTTTTCGATATTAGTACCATCTGTTGGTGCAATAACAAGTGTTTCATTTAACCCAAGTAAAACACCATCAAGATTTTTAAAGATCGGATTGGCTAAAATCATACGTAAAGTAATCGATTTTTCTACATTACCATTGATATATGCTGTCCCTGTTGTTCCGACACGATATTGCTGCACATCTGAACCAGTATAACGATAGGTAGTTTTGTCAAAATTCTCACTATCACAACGTGTACCTGACAAATCCGTTGCAGATGTCATATTGGTACGAATATCGCCATTTTCATCAATCACAATACCTAAAGTCTGTGTTTTTGGATTAACTTCAGGATTATCAAATGCAAAAGTTAAATTTACATACAGTGGGAAATAATACTTCTCACCCGTTTTAACCGTCTTTTGAGTAAGAAAAACTTGTTTATCTAAATAATTAGCAGGATTGGTTTTATAAACATCAATGCCTCCAGACAATTGATCACCGTTTAAGGTTTGACGCCACTTACCGTAAACAGTGTTATCTGTTGGTGCAGTCGCTGTCCCTGACGCACGTTTGTACATATCTTCTGTACCCGCAATATTGGTATTATTGACTAATGTACCTTGATAAATTTCTAATTGATCACTGCTATTACTATCTGACTTAAATGCCAATGGAGTGGCAATTTTACGTGATAACGGACTAATCCAACCTTGCTGTGCGTCTACATTCAATTTCTGTGGAAGGGCTTGATTTAACAATTGAAATCTTAATAATGAATCAGCAATAGTACTACCTTCAACTTTTTGAGGTATGCCTACCCACTGCATAGCATAACCCATTGAATAGCCTTGACGGTCTGTTACAAGGTACATATTGGCAATCGATTCATTCTTGGTACTTAAATCACTCTTGCCTGTAAAGCCTTGAAGATCAACGTTAGCACCGCTAAAAATTAAGAAATTTGTTGAATAAATATTCACCAAAGATTGTTGAATTAACCGTTGCGCTGTTTCTTTTGCCGTATTTTCATCGATTGCGCTTACATTTAACCACGGCTTTAATTTCTCAACATAGGTCCCATCGAGGAAATCAGCAGGCCCAACATCTGTGACCAAATTTTTTAAATTATTTTTAATTTTTTCACTAAGCTCAACTGGTTGTATATCACCCGCTTGATTCGCCTCTTGCTCTACAGCAATCGCTTGTAATACACGAACCAACCCAACTGTGACTTTAAAAGTATCATCATTCATGGTCATACTGGTCGGCGCTTTACCTGTCATTGCTGTTGCAATATCAACTAAACCTATTGCTGCTGGCTGACCACTAACTTTTAATGGTCTAATTTTAGATAAATCGACATCACCTAATGTAATTTTTCTTAGAGATTCAGTTCCTTGAATGAAGAATTTTGCTTTATCTCCGATCAGGCATCCACCTGAAGCCAAACCACCTTCTATTTTTGTTGAATAATGGTTTTGAGTATCTGTGCTACAGTCAAAATTTAAACCTTCAACTGGATAATCGACGTAAAACCCTAAGCATTTTTCTGTAGAATCTGCATCACATCCATTGGTATAGGTTTTTATGCCTTGATATGGATTCTCATGCACAGTTGAACTTTCACCGCCGCCACAACCAACGAGCGCAAGTGTTAAACCTGTTAAGGCAAAAGGGATTAAAAATCTTTTTTTCATCATTACGTCCTTACTGAATAACACTCAGCTTAATTTGTCCATGATTTGTTAATTGTTTATTTTCAACATCTATTGCTGAGGCTAAAGGGGTTAAAAACATATAAACTGCTTTTTCAGGCTTTCTCAACACCCCTTCCATCGCAGAAAATTGTATATTGTTATCTTGCATTTCTTCATTTTTAAAACCACTTACACCTTCTAAAACACAACCTTGCTGATCAAGAAAAACCACCAAAGGCCAATAATATGAAGGGATTTTTGAAGACGATGCATATGAGGTAAGTAAAACATTTTGCACTTGTGAATCTAATTCAACAACTTCGTAGGCAAAACTTTCTTTAATTGGAGCAACTGGCCAAATCCCAAGTTCTTGATTTTTTATGGATAGTTTTTTTGCTTTTTGAACTTTTTTCCCAGTAAAACAACTTTTTTCAAGGTTTTGAATGACTTCATTTTGTGGTAAGCGATAATACGTAGGCGCTAATACAATTGCTTTATTTTCAACTACTTTTGAATTACCACGGATCCGATCTAATAAACTAGCACTTAAACCCTTTTGGCGTTCTATTGTCTCATAACGCCCATGAACAGCACCGACTTCAGGCGTCATGTAGAATCGTTTTTTCCCTTCTAAGTTAAATTCTTGATCTTCCAAATATTCATTATTGACATATTTTTCTCCATCAATCACAGTGAAATGATTATTTTCACTTTGCTTCTGTTGTACTTGGGTTTGGGATGAAGCTAAATTTTGCGTAGATGATTCAGCAATAACTGCTGTTTGTTCAATATTTTTAACAGGTTGTTTAGAAGGTAACGATTGAACAACTGGAGTAGGTTGTGTTTTTTCTACTAAAACAACGCTTGATTTTTGAGTTTGTTTGTCTTCTTGCTGGATAATAATTAGATCGGTAACATTTGTCTTTTGTTGTTCTTTTTGCTGTTCAATCTTATGCTTGGACTCAGATTTATGCTGTTGAGGAACAGAAACTTGGCTATTGGTTTGTGTTTCTATCGGTTTATTTTTTAAGACAGGCTGTGCTTTGCTCTGTTGATCGATCACTTGTTTGTTTTGAATTACAGGTGCTAACTCTGTATTTTTTATTTGAGTGTCTGCACTTTTAGGAATTTGCTTTTGAGGCTCTTGTATTTTAGCCGTCTGCTTTTTAGATATCTCTTTAGTATCTATAGGTTTTTGCACAATCATTGGATGTCCATCTGGTCCAATGATTGTATAAAAATTTGCGGCGTAAGGGGTTGTTATAGCTAGACTCATGCCTAAGGCTAGCCATAATGGTTTTAAAGCTTTTGTATTACTCATTTTCAAACGCATTACCATCTCGTTCTATAGTTAATACCTAAGATAATTACATCCGTTTTTGTTTTCACATTTAAACCTGCATATGGATTGAGCAGTAAGTTATCCACACCTGTTTGGTTGGCTAAACTACTGGTGTTTGCAGGAATATTGTCCTTACTACGCAAATAACCAGCAGACAAGTCAATATCAGTATCTTCATCAAAACGATAAGTCAGTCCTAAACCATACAACTGTGCATTGTTAATGGGCACCATGGTATTACGTTTATCATCTGGAATTGAACTGGCACGAGGTTCATACCCTGCGCGTAGCGTTAAACGGTCATTGGCTGAATATTCAACCCCAATGCCCCAACTCCAAGGTGACTTAAAGCCTAATGGTAATGCTAATGATTGATCAGTTACATTATTTGATAATAGTTTTGCAATTTTAAGTGCTGAAATTTGACGATCAAACTCAAATTTAAATTTTTCCCATGCTTTAAAATCGGTCCAACCTACATCAAAATTGACCTGTAAATCAGGTAAAACTTTATATTTGATACCTGCCTGAAAATGCGCAGGATATTCTAAATCCATTGCAATCAATCCAGACTCCGTCGGTGGAATATAACCTGGGAAACCTAAAATCGCTGCTAAAATTTGTCCTGTAGCAGATGAGTTTAAACCTTTTATTAACTCTCTAGGCGCATTGGCATTGTCAATAAAGTATTTACCTTTCATGCGCATTTTTGCCGAACTTTGGTAGACCATACCAAAGCCGAATTCTTCTGTCGGTTCCCACATCAAACCTAAGTTATAACTTGGGCTTAGACTTTGCTCAAGCGATACTTCCATTTTCCCGAATTTACCAAACGGGTTCATCCCTTCATCAGCATTACAGATCCCAAATAATAATAAGTCTGTAATCACATTTGAGTTATTACGGAACGGCGCACACACAGACTCATCAATCATCCGTAATACACCAATCATTTCATTGGGAAATCTTAAATCAGTTTTTAATGCCATTGCGTTATATGACATGCCGACTGAAGCACCAATCGAAAGTTCGTCATTCACCTGATAAGCGATCGATGGTGACAAATAGGTAATACGCTCAATCGCAATCTGCTGTCCCATATAATTACCAGGATTACCGTCTTCAGCACCAAAACCAGCGACCATTGGCGCATATGCAGCCGTTGCAAAAGTGAATTTTGAACCTGGTGGATTATAGGAAACTCCACCTGTAGGTGCTAAAACAGGCCAACCTGGACCTAAATCGACAACTTTTTTTAGGATTGGAACATAGAGGCTTGCATATTCAACATCACCGCTTACTGAGTCCTTATAATCCGTACAGAGGTTTGATGGATTGTCCGCAGTATCATTACAGATGAGCGGGTCATCAGAATACCCGAATACATTATAACCAACAGGAGCAGAGAACTCTCGTTGAACACTAAAATCTGCAATAATTCCCTGCACATCAGTCTGTAAACCTTTCAGTTTAGTTAAGCCTGCAGGGTTAAAATGAATTGCACTAATTCCAGGAGGGTCAGCTGTAACAGCATTCCCCATTGTTAATGAGCGTATATCTACAGAAAGGTTTAAACCTAAATGTGCAAACGCCTGTGTTGAGCACCCTGTCAAAAAAATCGCTGTAACTAATGGGCGCAATCGTATGTTTTTCATACATCACCCCTTATTTAGCTTTCTTCTTGCCAAAGCCCAAAATATCAAGCGGGAAAGATAAACCTAATGAGATATCTGGTGAATCTTCAGTTAAACCAATACCTAAAGTACCATTAACAATTGTTTCAGGGTTAACACGAACCCCTAGAGCAATTGAGAACATACCACTCGACTGATCTGCTGCTTTATATTCATCAGACATCCCAGCAACTGGTTTATATTTAAATGATGTATTCATATTAAACGACTGTTGATATGACATGGTCATCGACACATCGTAGTTAAATGAATAAGCAAAACCAAAAGAGAATCCACCTGTCATTCCAGGATCGAACTCATCTAAAATACGTCCACCAGCTTGATTTCCGCCTTCCCCTTCGGAATTACCACCACCGCGTACTTGATTAAGCCCTGTTTCTTTAAAACCATAGTTTGCAGAAACTGAAGCAAATAATACGACTGGGTCTATGTATTTACGGGTACTCGCACCAACGCCTACAGAATAATAACCTTTACCAGTAGATAGGTCTGTTTCTGGATTAATTTCATATGGGCTATCACCAGTCTTGGTTGACAGACTTCCGAATAAAATCAATGGTAAACGGCCTGCCTTTAATGGGAAAGGTTCCCAACGTGCACCTAAGTTAATATCACCTAAGCCTGCTGTTGTTGTATCTTTTAAACTGTCTGACTTTGTAACTAGTGGAAGTGAAGCAGTAAAGGTTAAATTATCACGTACACCATATTGTGCAGTAAAGGTATTGGTAATAGTATGATTGGCATCTTCATCAACACGCAATTGATAGAGTTGACCTTCATTCATCCCTGCATTAATTTGGCTATCACGATAATAAGAATAATCTAAATCATAAAAAGTCGAAAACTCACCTTTCTTAATTAGCGAGTATTGGCGCTCATTTGAAGTAAAAACTTCTTGTAAATTGGTTTCTTGAGTAACATCGCCCTCTTTCTTCTGCAAAGCTTCTGCTGCTTGAGAACCAGGTTTTGGTACTAAAGACTTTGTTTCATCTTTATTGATCGCCACTTCTTGAGTGGATGTAGCTGTATTCGTCGGATTTGTAACCTCTGCGCTTGAAGTGCTTGCAGTATCGGCAGATACAGCTTGATCTAGTTGCGCTGCCTCGTCAGTACTAACATCACTTGCTCCTTCCGCAGCATACAAACTCCCCATTACAAATTGAATACTAATTGCAAGTAAAGTTCTTTTCATCCATTGATTATTCATTTTATTCCTACCCAAGATTCAATTCCGTTATTTAATTTTTAGTCCATCTTCTACTTACGTTTATAATAGAGTCGCATATACGTTGTAATTGGCTGATTATATGTCGCAGAGTTAACATCTCGGTCAATAACCTTGCGCATTGTTGATGCTTTATCCGCAATTCGATCTGCATAATCAGGGGTTGCAAACTGCGCATCGACCAATGCATAACGGTTTATGGTCGCATCATCGACATGACGCATATCCGCATCTTGCAAAGCAAGCATATTACGTTGTTGATCTTTCGCAACATTTACAATAAATAAAGTATTATTTTCCCAAATTTGCTTGAATCGTTCTTGGTCGAAACTGATATTACCTAATGCAGGGTCAGCGACATAAACTCGACCATCTTTATACGCCTTAAAAACTACAAAATGTTTAAATCCAGCATAGGAAATAGGGACAATAACTGGCTGATTTTGATTAATCAGGTCAGTAAACTCACCTTTAAAACCACCACTTTCATAGCCTATAGCAGCAACAAAACGCTTCATGTCTAAAAGTGAAAAGCTTCTTCGTTCTATAATACGATCATATTCCCCAAAACGAAGTAAGCCTTCCATGGTCTGTTGTTCAGTAAGATTAGTGCCAACATAGCCATTGAGTAATGTCGTGAGCGCTGCGGAACCACAGCTGTAATCATACGCTTGACGTACAATTCCGCGGAACTGATTTTCTAAGGCAGGTTTGATGGTCACCACTTCACGATGATTCCGTGAAAATGATTTATCTCGTGAATCCGCAAGCTCGGTATAGTACACAGCATCTTTTGGCTTAGGTTTCACATCTAAGGCGTGGCTGGCAAAATAATAGATTAATGCCGAACCTAAAGTAATTTCTAACATAATTCTAACTATCAAGTAGCGGCAGTGTTTTGCCAAAGTGTTAATTTTATTTTTAGAGTGAACACTCTACGTCCCTGTGACTAGAAGATAACGCTTTTTGAGAAAAAAAACAGCACTTTTTTGAACTTTTGTCGTATTTCATAAGTTTTTTTGTAAAAAAAAGCGCGTATAAAACGCGCTTTTTTTAAATTTGAATTAGTGACCAGCAATCGTAATTACTGCACCAGGAGTCATGCCTAGACCGTTATATACTTTCATACCTGAGATTGCAACATCACCAATCGCTGCACTACCAGCACCTGTACCATTAAAACCAGTCGCAACCGTAGGTGCTGTAACAGTACCACCACCTAAAATGACTTTAGTTAGGTAAATATCTGTACCAGCCGCATTCTTCATTGCTGTAATCGCAAGGCCTGTAGGTTTCACAGCGATATCAGCATCTAATGCTAGATCTGCACTACCAGTATCATGAAGTTTAACACCACCAATTGCAACAAAACCACCACCAGCAGCAGATGCATCTTTAAGCGCTAGGTTGTTAATTGAAAGACCGCCAATCATTTTACCATCTAATTTGATCATTGCACCTTGTGGGGTATTACCTAATTGGATATTTGCAGTCATTTTACCTGTTTTTAAGCTTAAACCACTTAAAATTTCAGCAGAGCCTGTACCTGCAACATATGCACCTGCAGTACCTGTCACATCATTAACTTCAATTTTACCCAAAGAAATATCTAAACCAGATACTGCAGCTGCTATATTTAGGAATGGTGAACCGCCATTACCGTCAGTATCAATTGTTAAATCAGCTAAGTTGTGTGAAGCCAAAGTACGAGTAAGATCTAAGTTTGCACCAGTACTTGCAAGCGGTTGACCATCTGTTGTAGGCGCAGATACCACAACATTATTAATTGTAATAGCACCAGCATCACCAGTACCACCAACATCACTACCTACAACATTTGTACCTGCTGAATTTTGATATAAAACCTGATCAGTTTTTAAACCATCACCATCAAAAACATGTAATTTAGCAATTTCAACTTTGGTAATACCGATACCAATAGAGATACCATCTTGACCAGTTGTTGCGCTTAGTGCAGCATCATCCATTGCTTGCATAGCCATTGCGTTTGAACTGATAGCCACTGCAGAAACTAAAGCAAGTTTAGTGAATAATTTCATAATATGTACTCTCCCAAGAGCATTTTTTTTCATTTTTAACCACTCTCCGCAGTTCCATGTTGTTTTTGTTTTTTTACAACAGAAACTTCAATCCTTGAGTAGTCCGTTTTGCCTTTTTAAATTAACTGCATGTTACTTTTTGTTCAACTGCTGTTTGTCAAAAACGATAACTAACCGATAAACGGTAAACACTTTTTAAAGCTTAATTTTCAGGTAAAATAGTCGATATTATTTTGCATTTTATCGAGTTAAAACTCCCTATGTTTCGGAAGCCATTAGATTTTTCCTCAAAAAACATTTCAGATATATTGCAGAAATTTAAACTGTTATTTGGCTGTACTTATTTAAAAAACTCAGGTGAATTATTGCTTTCGTTTTTACCTGAAAGTTATTGTATTGCAACAAAAGACCAACTTTACTTTTATCAAAGAGACAATACTTTTAACTATCAAATCAATCAGAATATAACGCAAATCAATCAATTCATTGAATTTTCTGCCCCAATGCTACATTCAAATTCTTTCCAAGGCGGGTATATTGGGTTTATTGATTATAATTATGCCAGTCAACAAAACATTGACTGTCAGCTCAAGAATCAACCCAATCTATTTATTGGAAAATATAAAACATTTATAAAATTTGAGCAGAATCAATGGTTTTTTTACAGCACTGAGTCTTGCGCGGAAGAATTATTCCAATATATTCAAGATTTACTCTTAACCACAAAAAATAATCCTCAAGATTTCCAACTACTCACATCATGTCGTCCTACTTGGTCTAAAGCCCAATACACACATGCATTTGATCAAATTCAAGATTACATCAAAGCTGGCGATTGTTATCAAATTAACTTAACTCAAGAATTTACAGCACAAGCGAGTGGTCATTTACTTGATACGGCTGAACAATTTTGGCAGCTCACAGATGCACCCTACTCTGGTTATTTAAAAATTGATGATTTTGAATTATTAAGTTGTTCACCTGAATTATTTATAAATTTTGAAGCCAATCGCAAAATCGTGACAAAACCGATTAAAGGAACCATGCCTCGTTATCAAGATCCAGTTCAAGATGAACAATCTAAACAGACATTAATTCATTCTCAAAAAGACCAAGCTGAGAATGTCATGATTGTCGATTTGTTACGAAATGATTTAAGTGTTTATGCAGAAGTCGGTTCTGTTCAAACCCCAAAACTTTTTAATATTGAATCATTTAACCAAGTACATCATATGGTGAGTGAGGTAACTGCCACATTAAAAGAGAATATCAACCCTTTTGAAATGTTACTTTCAGCCCTTCCGGGTGGTTCGATTACAGGCGCACCCAAAATTCGGGCAATGCAAATTATTGAAGAATTAGAAAGTGCTCCACGTGGTGCGTACTGCGGGTCTATGGGATATTTCAATTTTGATGGGACGGGTTCTTGGAATATTTTAATTCGTTCAATCCAAAAATACCAAAATCAAGTGTCTGTATGGGCAGGTGGCGGAATCACCATTGCATCTGACTGTGATGCAGAATATCAAGAATGTTTTGATAAAGTCTCTGCCATGCTTAATTTACTTAATACTTGGCACAATCCTATTACACAGAAAAGCGAATCCTAAGATTCGCTTTTTTTGCAGGGTTATTAAATAATACGCTTTTTCTTAGATCATCCAATCACACCAAGATATCATTTTTCAAAGTATCCACTAAACGTTGATTCTGTGCATCTGTACCAATGGTGATACGTAAAAATTGATTAATTCGTGGCTTATTGAAATAACGAACAATAATACCTCTTTCACGTAATTGTTTTGCTAATTCAGCTGCATCTTTTGAGGCTAAAGAAGCAAAGATAAAATTGGCTTTTGAGGGCAATACCTTAAAACCAATCTCTTCTAAATCCGCAGTTAATTTCTCACGAGTCTCAATGACTTTTTGACATTGTGCTTCGAAATATTCTTGATCTTCAAATGAAGCTACAGCAGCAGCGATTGCAAAACGATCAATCGGGTAAGAATTAAAACTATTTTTTACGGCTTCTAAAGCAGCAATTAAATGTGGTTGTGCAATTGCAAAACCGACACGCAATCCTGCTAAAGAACGAGACTTAGACGTGGTTTGGCACACCACCAAATTATCATATTTTTCAACTAAATTTACCGCTGATATTGCACCAAAATCGACATAAGCCTCATCAATCACAACAACCGAATCAGGATTTGCAAGTAACACTTGTTCTATTGCTTCTAATCCTAATGCAATACTGGTCGGTGCGTTTGGATTAGTGATAATAATCCCGCCATTCGGCTGTTTGTAATCTTCAACATTTATTTCAAAGTCATCATTTAATGGCAATATTTTAGTTTGTGTGCTGATTTCAAAAAACTGACTATAAACTGGATAAAAACTATAGGTAATATCTGGATAAAGAATCGGCTTATCCTGCACAAAAAATGCTTTAAAAATATGTGCTAAAACCTCATCCGAACCATTTCCAACAAAAACATGACTAACCTCAACATGTTGTTGTTTTGCTATTGCCTGTTTCAAAGCAGTTGCATCAGGATCGGGATAAAGACGCAAAGCATCTGCTGAATCCACTAAAACAGCTTGAACAGCAGCCACCACTTTAGGTGAAGGTGGATAGGGATTTTCATTGGTGTTTAATTTTAATAGGTTTTGAATTTTAGGTTGCTCACCCGGCACGTATGGCTCTAATTCACGTACAGATGGACTCCAAAAACGCATTTGCTCAGTTGTGATATTTGACATTTTAATTTCTCAATATTCTCTCTTCTTTTAGGAGAGGATTAGGATGAGGTTTTATATCCTTCCTCTCCTAACCTCTCCCAAAGGGAGAGGGTTCTCCATCTTCTAAATGATCAAAACGATTTTCGTCACTAGAATACCCTCTCCTTTCAGGAGAGGGTTAGGGAGAGGGTTAGAGTTTTAGAAAACTAGGTTTTTTCACCTAGACTATAATTCAATTACTGATAACGGTATCTTGCTGATCTCGCATGTGCATCCAAATTTTCTTGCTGAGCAAGAATATCGGCAGCTTTAGCAAGCGGTTTCACACCTTGTTCTGTACACATAATCAAACTTGAGCGTTTTTGG
The DNA here is from genome assembly GCF_003611475.1 of Acinetobacter rongchengensis. Taxonomy (GTDB): domain Bacteria; phylum Pseudomonadota; class Gammaproteobacteria; order Pseudomonadales; family Moraxellaceae; genus Acinetobacter; species Acinetobacter rongchengensis. The sequence continues at coordinate 14,280 of NZ_RAXT01000047.1, forward strand.
AAATCATATACGCCCAATGGCGATGAAAAACGTGCTGTGCCTGAAGTCGGTAGAACATGGTTTGGACCTGCGCAATAATCACCTATCGCTTCTGGTGTATATCGTCCCATGAAAATTGCACCTGCATGGCGGATGCTTTCTGACATTTGTTCAGCTTCATCTAAACAAAGTTCTAAATGCTCAGGTGCAACTTGATTGATCAAATCTATTGCCTCTTGACGATCTTTCACCAAGACCAACGCACCACGATTCGCAATTGAAGTTCGTGCAATCTCAGCTTTAGGCAAAGCTGCTAAATGAGCTTCAATAGCTTGAGCAACATCATTTAAAAGTTGTTCATCAGGGCTAATAAAAATTGCTTGAGCAACCGTATCATGTTCGGCCTGCGACAAGATATCCATTGCTAACCATTGCGCATTATTTTCACCTTCTGCATAAACTAAAATTTCAGAAGGTCCTGCAATCATATCAATTCCGACTTGACCGAATACTGCACGTTTTGCTGCCGCGACAAAACGATTTCCTGGCCCAGTAATTTTATCCACTTGCGGGATGGTTTCCGTCCCATATGCCAAGGCTGCTACAGCTTGTGCACCACCAATCGTAAACACCCGATGTACACCAGCCAAATATGCCGCTGCCAAAACCAATGGATTTAATTCACCATTCGGTGCGGGTACAACCATAATAATTTCTTGTACACCTGCAACATGTGCAGGGACAGCATTCATCAGAACCGAAGAGGGATAAGAGGCTAAACCACCAGGAACATAAATTCCCACACGATCTAACGGTGTTACTTTTTGCCCAAGGGTATTTCCCAACGCGTCCACATAAGACCAGCCTTCTTGTTTTTGAGCTTGGTGAAATGTACGAATACGATTCGCTGCCAGCTCTAACGCTTCACGTACTTCTGTGGTTAAACCTTCAAAGGCAACTTTCAGTTGCTCTTGAGACAGTTCTAAATCTGAAAATTGATGCGCTGGATGTCGATCGAACTGTTGAGTGAGTTTAAGCACATGTGCATCACCATGTTGGCGGACATCTGCAATAATTTGGTCTACTGTTTTTAAAAGCTCAGGATCACTCACTGTTTCAAAAGCTAACAAGTCAGCAAAGACTTGTTTAAAGTTCTGCTCTTGAGTCGATAAACGTCGCATCAATTTACCCACAAGGTTGTTTAGGAAAGATTTAGTTTACCTTGTTTTGTCTCTCTTGTGGGCAAGATAGCATCACCAATTCAGCTTAGTTTGATAGGAAAGTTTGATGGATCATAAAGTTTAAAACGTAATAAAGGGAATAAGTTTATTAAAACAAGTAAAACTCGAATTTTTTTAAGCTATTTTGAAATTCAGCTTTCTGATTTTTATAATTCAACATTCAATATCCATGGAAGCTTAAAAAATTAAATAAACACCGATTCATATCAATAAAAAAACCGCCCAAGTATGGACGGTCATTTATGCTCAAAAATAGATTCAATACATGAATTTATTTTTGGCGTTCTGCAACTGCTTTTTCAAGCTGTTCAAGAATTGGATTTAATAAAGTTTGTTTACGTTTAAAACTGGCTTTATTCACGATCAAGCGAGAAGATACTTTGCAAATTTCTTCTAATGGTTCCAAACCATTGGCACGCAAGGTATTTCCAGTATCAACAACATCGACAATGTAATCACCTAAACCCACCAATGGCGCAAGTTCCATCGAACCGTAAAGTTTAATGACATCGACTTGCTCACCAAGACTTGCATAATACTGACGGGTTAAATTGACATACTTAGTTGCGATTTTTAAACGCCCTTTTGGACGTACCATACCCACTTTGCCCGCTGTCATTAATTTGCAATTGGCAATTTTCAAATCCAACGGTTCATAGACATTTTGTGCCCCATGTTCCATCAGAACATCTTTACCTGCGACACCAATATCCGCTGCACCATTTTCCACATAAGTTGGCACATCTGAGGCACGTAAAATAAGGATACGTACTTGTTTGTGTGTGGTTGGAAAAATCAACTTACGAGATTTATCTGGATCTTCCAATAAGTTAATTCCAGCAGTTTCAAGTAAAGGTAAAGTTTCCTTTAAAATACGCCCCTTACTCAATGCTAAAGTTAAACCATGATCAAAATTGCCCATTACGTCAAAGTTTGGATCATCGTTTCTCATATCGCTCATTAACTTGTCTCGCTCACTCGCTGAATTTGGGCACCAATCCCTTGTAATTTTGCCTCAATATCTTCATAACCACGATCGATATGGTAGATACGATCAATGATTGTTTCGCCCTCTGCAGCCAAAGCAGCCAATACAAGGGAGAATGAAGCACGTAAATCCGTTGCCATTACAGGGGCTGCTGAAAGCTTTTCCACACCAGTAACAACTGCATCATTACCTTCAACCTGAATATTTGCACCCATACGCGCCAATTCAGGGACATGCATAAAACGATTTTCAAAAATCGTTTCAGAAATTGTTGCAAAACCACGACCAATCGCATTGACTGCCATGATCTGTGCTTGCATATCTGTTGGAAAATCTGGATGTGGCAAAGTTTGGAAGCTCACAGCTTTAGGACGTTTACCCATCATATCCAGTTCGATCCAGTCATCACCACGTGTGACTTCTGCACCCATTTCTTCGAATTTATCAAGTACTGATTCTAATAAGTTTGGATCGGTATGCGTTGTTCTAACTCGTCCACCCGTAATGGCTGCAGCTGCTAAATATGAGCCTGTTTCAATTCGGTCTGCAACGACGGCATACTCACAACCATGTAGACTTTCAACACCAGTAACAACCAATGTATCTGTATCTAAACCTTCAATTTTTGCGCCCATTTTAATGAGCATTTGCGCAAGATCTGTAATTTCAGGTTCACGCGCTGCATTACGAATCGTGGTTACACCATCAGCTAAAACGGCAGCCGTTAAAATATTTTCTGTACCACCCACGGTCACCATATCAAAAACGACTTCGCCACCTTTTAAGCGACCATCCACTTTTGCATGGACATAACCCGCTTCGACCTCAATTTGTGCACCTAAAGCTTCAAGTGCTTTTAAATGTTGATCAACAGGACGAGAACCAATGGCACATCCGCCTGGTAATGAAACTTTAGCACTACCATAGCGCGCCAACAAAGGCCCAAGTACCAAAATTGATGCACGCATCGTTTTTACTAATTCGTAAGGTGCAAATTGATTATCGAGTGTAGATGTATCTGCAACGACTGTATCTCCTTGATAAGTCATGGTGACACCTAAACCACCAATCAATTTAACCAAAGTGTTCACGTCTTTAAGATTTGGAACATTGGTTAGAGTAATGGGCGTATCTGCAAGGATCATGGCTGCTAATAAAGGTAAAGCAGCATTTTTCGCACCTGAGATGCGAACTTCACCTTCTAATTTTACACCGCCTTGAATGAGAAATTTATCCATTAACGCTTAAGCTCCAAACATACTGGCTTTGCGCCATTCTTCTTTAGTCATTGCACGAATCGTCACAGCATGTACTGCACCACTTGCGATATAGGAGTTAAGTGGCTGATAAACTGTTTGTTGACGAGCAACAGGGCGCTTTCCTTCAAATTGATCGTCTACAATACGGAGGTCAAATTTACCGGCTTGTCCACTGACAGCAACTTCAGCATCAGGAAAAGCTGCTTTTAATATTTCAGTGAGCTGTTCACTATTCATTGCATCGACCTCATTATAGGACTGACAGTGTAAAAACCGAATATTTTACTATAACTCTGCAAAATAATTCATTATCTCGTACAAAATTATCAATAAAAAAAAGAGGTATTCGCAACCTCTTTTTTAAATTTTTATTTTCTATTCTACACAGATACCAACAAAGGTTGATAATTTAACTGCATCTTACGATGTCGTTCTAACTGCCTTTTTAATTTATCGGTGAGTTTTGTAATCGCATTATACATATCATCTGCACAAGCCTGAGCAAACAGCTCGACGCCTGGTAGTCGAACAATCGCTTCTGCGATATGGTTTGCACTCCCTTTTTTTGATCGTTTATCTAATTGATGATCTTTACTCAACTTCACCTGCATACTATTGACTTGATCTATATGCTTTGTCATCTGCGTAAATTTATCTCGAATACTTTCTTCTATTGCAGGGGTAATACTTAAATGGTGTCCACGAATTGTAATTTGCATAGTTCGATCCCTCTCCTTCATCATGAAGATATGAAAGTCATAGTTAAAATGATCCCATGTCAAAATTCATTTAGAGAAATACCCCTAAATCATGTCATCATTTTAACCATTCAAAAAACTAACAAGCGATTCATTATTTGGTCATAATGAACATTTAGAATAGTCACATTTTAAAAATTAGATCAAGACTTTTCGATCTGAAGATGAAGGAATATGTAACGATTCACGATATTTTGCGACCGTTCTACGAGCAACCTCAATTCCATCATCCTTCAATAAATTTGCAATCGTATTATCTGACAATGGTTTACGTGGATTTTCATCTGAAATCAGTTTTTTGATTTTTGCACGAATCGCTGTTGACGAAGCCTCACCACCTGCTGTTGTTCCCACATGACTTGAAAAGAAATATTTCAATTCGAACAAACCACGTGGCGTAAGCAAAAACTTATTGGTCGTTACACGAGAAACGGTAGATTCATGTAATTCTACCTCTTCCGCAACATCACGTAAGACCAGTGGTTTCATACCTTCAGCACCGACTTCTAAAAATTCACGTTGATGTCGCACAATGCAACTCGCAACCTTTAATAAAGTCTTATGCCGTTCATCAACACTTTTAATAAAGTTTTTTGCTTCCAGCATTTGATTACGTAAATATTGATTATCATCACTTTGATCAGCACGCTTAATCATTCCAGAATAAAAAGAATTGATTCTTAATTTAGGTAAAATATCTGGATTTAATTGTACATGCCAATGTTCATTTTTCTTAGACACCACAACATCTGGAATTTGATAATCTGATTCTTTTTGCTCAAATTCAGCTCCTGGATAAGGCTTTAAAGTCTTCAATAAATCAACGGTTGATTTTAATTGATCCGCATTTAACCCCGTTTGCTTCAGTAATTTATTTAAATCATTACTCACCAATAGCTCATAATGTTTTAACAGCATTAATGCTTCTTTTTTAAATAAAGTCGTATTTGGCAAAGCATCTATTTGTATAAATAAACACTCTGCTAAATGCCTTGATCCAATTCCAATCGGCTCTAAGCGCTGGATATGCTTTAAAACGACAAGAACTTCATCAGACTCAATTTCTACCTCGTAATCCATTTGTTGTAATAAATGTTGTACAGAACTGACGATTTCCTCGATATCTGCATCTAAAAAACCTTTTTCATCTAAAGCATCGACTATGCAGTATGCAATTAACTTATCTACAGGTGAAAAATGCAACAGATTCACTTGCCCAAGCATATGTTCTTTTAATGATGCATCTGCATGATGATTATCTTCACGCTCATCAAACTCTGGACGTTCCATTGCAGTAGATTGATGTGTATAGACATCATCCCAATCGGTATCCACAGGTAATTCATCAGGTAGATGATCTGCATTTAAAGACTCTGAAAGCTCATATTCTTGTTGTTCTTTTTTTATAGTATCTAAACTTTCAATCTTTTCATGACTTTCCTCCTCTACTTTTTCAAGCAGCGGATTACTATCTAATTGCATTTGAATTTCTTGTTCAAGCTCTAAACTCGATAATTGGAGCAATCGAATGGCTTGTTGCAGTTGAGGCGTAAGCGACAACGAGTTTGCAACTTTTAATCCAACCGATAACTTCATAGAAATGCGCCCCACACTGTTAACATGTATCAAACATAAATAAGAATAAGCAAAATTCATGCCTATTTACTTTTTATAGCATATTGAGTGATATGCGCCTAGTCATAAAAAAGAATGAATCAGTAAAAAAATATTTATTATTGATCAACTAAAATTAATCTTAGCCTGCATATTGATTTTATTAAAAATAAATTCTGTTGATTGGAATTAAATATTGTCAATTTCATTATCAAACAAAGAAATACTGTTTGAAAATGCATAAGCTAAAATAAATACCTTACCCTCTATTTATTTAATTTTTTTTACATACAATACCAAACCTATCGTGATCAGTATCACATTATATTTTGATCAAAATTTACTATTTATGATGTTTTATTCTTTACTTATTCAAAGGGTAGGTATAAAAATAAATAGGAATACGGTGTTTGACGGATCATGTATTGCAAAATACATAACACCAAAAATGTAACAATTCGAACCTAAAGTTAGATTGCTCAATAAAAGCAAATGGAGACTTCAAAAATGAAGAAATTATCGACAAAGGTATTAACGACTACTCTTGGCGTACTTATGGCGGGCGGTGCTTTTTCGCAAGTTCAAGCAGCAGATACTCTTGCAAAAATTAAGCAATCAGGGAAAGTCATTATTGGTTATCGTGAATCATCAGATCCGATTTCTTATGTTGTGGGCGGCAAACCAATGGGTTATGCAGTAGATATTTGCAATAACTTTGCAAATGAACTGAAAAAATCATTGAAGATGCCAAATCTTAAAGTTGAATACAAAGCCGTTACTTCTTCAACCCGTATTCCAGAAATATTGGCAGGCAATATTGATATGGAATGTGGTACAACAACCAATTCTGTACAACGTCAACAACAAGTTGGTTTTTCTACGAACTACTATGCAACAGAAGTTCGTATGGCTGTAAAAGCAAACTCACCAATCAAATCAATTGCTGATTTAAATGGTAAAGCAGTTGTAACAACTCAAGGTACAACTTCTGATAAATACATCAAAATGGGTGAAAAAGGTGAAAAAGTAAATGTGAATAACGTTTACGGTAAAGACCACTCAGATTCATTTGCAATGGTTGCATCAGGTCGTGCTGCTGCATTCGTAATGGATGATAATATTCTTGCAGGTTTAATTGCAAAATCTTCAAATCCTAAAGATTTCAAAATTGTTGGTCCTGTTCTATCTTCAGAACCATACGGTATTATGATTCCTAAAGGTGATGCAGCTTTTAAAGCAATTGCTGACCGTGTTGTAACAACTATGTGGAAAAATGGACAAATGGCTGCTTTATACAAAAAATGGTTCTTGTCTCCAATTCCACCAAAAAATGTCAACATGAATATGCCAATGAGCTCATCTTACAAAGCGCTTATGGCAAAACCTACTGATGCTGGTATCAACTAAGTTACCCACTTATTAGAAAATAGTGTATAGATCAAAATATAGCTTATATTTTGATCTATAATTTTTTAAAAAATTAAAATTGCAAGGAGCACGCATGTCAGTAGGCTCACTTAACTGGACAGCATATTGTCTACCTTCCAACGAATACAGTTTAGATAAAGCGGCATGGGCAGAATCTGTATGTAAAGCAATTGGTGGTGAAAGTTACTCCCCTGTTGCTGATGCACCAACCTGGTTACAACTCTTAGGTTCTGGAGTTTGGACAATGGTTTGGACAGCTGTTTTAGCTTTCTTTTTGGCATTCGCTATCGGATCTCTCATCGGTATACTACGTACATTACCCAATAAACCATTGTCATTTATTGGAACCTGCTATGTAGAACTATTTCGAAATATTCCACTGATTGTTCAGCTTTTCTTCTGGGCCTTTGTATTTCCAGAATTTCTCCCAAAAAGCTTAAGTACAGGTAGTGGAGAAATCGTCAATGGTGGATGGTGGCAAAACATTCTCAATGATAACCCTGCTGTAATCGGTGTTTTTGCACTTGGTTTATATACCGCAGCCCGTATCGCAGAACAAGTTCGTGCAGGGATCAACACCGTTTCACGTGGACAAAAAAATGCAGCTTTCGCAATTGGCTTAACCCAAAGCCAAAGTTATCGCTATGTTATTTTACCAGTTGCATATCGTATTGTTTGGCCAACACTTACATCTGAAGCGATGAACGTGTTTAAAAACTCAGCCGTTTTATATGCATTAAGCGTTCTTAACTTCTTTGCATACACAAAAACAATGCGTGAAGAAACATCCCAAGATATCGTTATTCTTATTCTTTCTACTCCAGTCTATTTAGTGATCACCTATTCTATTAAATACATTATGGCTTGGATTGAAAAGCGCATGGCTGTTCCTGGGTTAGGATCAGGGGGTAAATAATTATGGATTTCAGCATATTACAAAACCAAGATGTAATCCAAACCTTACTCGCTGGTTTCAAATTCACAGTGACAGTGACCGTGCTTTCTGTCATTGGCGGTATCTTGATTGGTACACCACTTGCAATGATGCGACTTTCTGATAATAAAATTGCCAGTGGTTTTGCTAAAATTTATGTAGATTTCTTTCGTGGTGTACCACTGATTCAAGTCATCTTCATCTTTTACTTTTTACTACCTAAATTTTTTGAATTCCAATCAGATACATACTACGGGCCACTTTTTTCAAGTGTAGTGACTTTCGCAATTTTTGAAGCTGCATTCTTCTCAGAAATTGTACGTTCTGGTATTCAATCGGTATCTAAAGGTCAAGTCAACGCAGGTTATGCGCTCGGTTTTACATACGGACAAACCATGTCTAACGTTGTATTACCACAAGCTTTTAGAAATATGCTTCCTGTACTACTCACTCAATCGATTGTTCTGTTCCAAGATATATCTTTGGTATACGTGATTAGTGCTCCAGACTTTTTAGGTAATGCCAATACATTGGCGAATACCTATGGTGCTGAAACTAAAGCAACTTTCTACTTAGTCGTAGCCATCGTTTACTTCTGTATTTCCTTTGCGCTTTCAAGACTTGTGAAGCGTTTACACCAAAAAATAGCAATTATTCGTTAATTGGAGAATCGATATGCCAATGATAGAAATACAACATATCTCAAAATGGTATGGAGATTTTCAGGTACTAACTGATTGCACAACTTCTATCGAGAAAGGTGAAGTTGTGGTGGTTTGCGGACCATCTGGTTCAGGTAAATCAACACTGATTAAAACTGTTAATGCTTTAGAACCATTCCAAGAAGGTAACATTATTGTTGATGGAACAGCGCTAAAAGACTCTAAAACTGACTTAGCTCAATTCCGTTCACGTGTAGGAATGGTATTCCAACATTTTGAATTATTTCCACATATGACTGTTTTAGATAACCTCACCATCGGCCAGATGAAGGTACTTAAACGCTCTGAACAAGAAGCTAAGAAAAAAGCACTGGAATACTTAGATCGTGTGGGTCTTTCTGCACATAAAGACAAGTTCCCAGGACAACTTTCAGGTGGTCAACAACAGCGTGTTGCTATTGCTCGTGGTCTATGTATGGACCCAGTATGTATGTTGTTTGATGAACCGACTTCTGCCCTTGATCCTGAAATGGTAGGTGAAGTTCTCGACGTTATGAGCCAACTTGCAAAAGAAGGCATGACCATGATGTGTGTAACCCACGAAATGGGCTTTGCACGTAAGGTTTCAACACGTGTTATTTTTATGGATCAAGGAAAAATTATTGAAGACTGTAAGACAGAAGATTTCTTCAATAAACCTGAAGAACGCCATGAACGTACTAAATTTTTCTTAGAAAAAATTTCTGCGGTACATTAATAAACCTAACACCTAAAACCCCAATTTTATTGGGGTTTTTTATGATTAATAGAAAATGATCACAATAATACTCTTTACTCATTTTCTTGTATTAAGAACTTTGAAGCTTTGCATTGTAAAAGACTATTACGAATAGCTCTTGAGACAACAGGATCGTCAATTGAAATTTTGACTGGTATTCTTCTTCTAAACAAAGCTGAAAACGTCATCTTTAGCTCCTGCCACATACTTTTAGATGAACCACTATACAATACAAATATCAAAAATACTTCCCATAAATCTACTGCTAATTCAGATGCTTTTAATGACTCAGCAATAAGATTAATGACTAGACTATCTGATGGCAAAGGTTCAGATGATTCCCATTCATGTCGGCTTCCGACAGCAATGATTATTTTTTGTTGTCCTTCCTGTTTCAAAACAATTTGATTATCTCGACTAGACAAAACAATATTATCTTTTGATAGATAAGTCATCGATTTTTGTGTAATTATTAACATATTTCAATACGAATTCGAATATAAATTAGTTCAATATAAAGAATTCCCTGATTGACCTGAAATATTTTTTGAATTCCTTTGTATCAAAGCATAAAAAAATTCTTTACAGCATTGAACTGATGACGTTTTAT
>NZ_RAXT01000048.1 GCF_003611475.1 Acinetobacter rongchengensis
ATCTTTTTGAGTTCTAGTTAATGATTAAATATATTCTTCAACCGTACTGGTCATACGTTTTTTCATTTTGTAAGGCTTGTAATGAGGAACATAACAAGGCTTGCAAACTGCTTCATAGGTTTTGGTATCAGAATGATAATAAAAGCGATCCAGTGGTTCATAGCCATTGCAATGATGGCAATAACGCTCAAAACCCAATGAAGTGAAGATCATCTTCTGCACAAATGCTTGTTTTTTATGTTTTGCTTTAAGTGTAGGTGAGTTTTTGACTTCACAAGAACAGATATAATCTTGGTAGTTATCGAACTCTGGTGCTTCTTGGTGTATGTGAACAAACCGATTTATAACTTTTGGATCAAAAATATTCCATTGTTGGTCATGTTCTGAAAATAGGAAATATCCATCTGCACCTGATGGCATTTCTTTACTGTATTTCGAGTAATGGATAACATGTTTTTCCGTTGGCTCAAAGTCATTCAGGAACATTCTCAAGGTATTGAGGTTCGGGAATTGGACTTTCATTAACTGTGCTTGAGTCACCAGATTGGATCTTGATTCGTAGTTCACCAGAACCATAATTTTACGGCTTTTGTCGATTCTGCCGATGATGTAATTATAGATATGATCAGACATTGTATTTTCTCCTATTCTATAGAGATCCATGTTAAGAACATGGATCATTCCCAAAAAATGCAATGAGATCGTTGCTCTGGTAGCTAAACTGCAATTCGGTGTAGTCCATTTTCAGTGTGCTATCTAAGTACGGTGTAATGTCGAGTTGCACGAATGAATCAATAAATTCACTTTCTGCGCCATACGCATCTATTGAGCCTTTGAACAGCTCCAGTACATTGCATGTTACATAGTCGCCAATTTCTGATTTATGTGTCTTACATGATGGTAGTAGTGCCAAGTCATTCAGGATCACTTGAACATGAGTGCCATCATATGAGCCTTGATATAGGCTGTAATATTTTTCAGGATTCAAGATACATTCAAGAACTAAATCAAAGTTGTTGCTGTAAGAGTTACGCGTAGCGACATATACACTTTCTGCTACTGGCTTTTCGACTTTGGTGAGTGTGATTGAGTCTGAATGCTCATGAGCGAACAAAATAGGGTCGTCTACGTCTTGTTCTTCATCTGGCTCAATGTCCATTAACGCCAAGCGTCTATCTTTGGTTTCTTGGTCGAGAATTTCCCAACCATCGATAGATAAAGTACCGCCATCAGCAAGTTGAATGAGAACAGGGGTTTCTTTGTCCTGATCCGTATTGTCCAGAATGGTGAAGATCCCTAGTAATCGAACCCATGAAGTGATTAACTGGCAAATGGGTAGGTTTTCATTAATTTCATGGCGATTCTTGCAAGACTCGCTAAACATCGCCAGATTTTCAGGGTGATTAATATCAATATAGACATTGTGCAAAACAGCATCAGCACTGGTGTTGTTTGGTGCTTCGTAGCTCAATTCAATCAATAAGTATTTTTTAGACATGATCAATATTCCTTAGTACAAAACTTCAGTGCCAACAACGCAATCCAAAAACTTACCTTGCAGATCAAATACTAAAAATTGTTGCAGTTCTTTTTGTGTCGAGTGGATGTTAAAAACAGGCACAATCAAGCTGTCTTTTTCAAATAGGTTATGGTTGTTAATGACGAAATCATGAGCTGAATAGCAATGACCTTGCAGATATACACCGCAACGCATCAGCTTATCTAAATCAAAAGATTGAGAGATGTAGTGAACATCTTCTGGTGCATATTCACTGGCAATATCTCGGCTATATGCAAGATTGACTTGCTTGACCAAGCTTTGTTGAAAAAAGTCGCTGTCATGCACTTCTGAACGTGCGATGTCAGTAACAACTAAAATGGGTTGTGTTTCCCAAAAAATGCTGAGTAATTGATTAAAATCAAGATGTTCAGGGAATTGAACTTTTGAAGTAATCACGCCCCAATCATCAAGGGTTAAAGATAGAAAGTTTCCGTAATGATCACGCGGAATAACCGTTAATACATTAAGGTCTTGATGCAATTCTTCGTTATACGAAAAATCAGCAAGGGAATGACCTGTATTTAATTCAGGATTCACAATAATGTTTAATGTTTTAGAACGGTTTGTAAAAAAATCAAGTACGCTTTTCATATCTTCAACTCCAAGTTTTAAGCAATTGCTTAGGTATGAATTAATTATATCTGTGAAATATCCCTTAAAAACTTTTCTCAAATTACTTATGGAACTGGCAATGAAAAATTTCAATATTTTTTTAATCAATTAAAAAACATCGTATACGTCATTAAATCTAATGGCATAAAAAAAGAGGGTAGACCTTTATTGGATCTCCCTCTATTTGTTTAATGGTTTCTTATGACAGGTTGTTTTTAAAGTACTCAATCAGTCTTAAATAAACAGTGTTCGCCATAAAATGTGAGCTATGCAGCGCATTAAAATCTGCGACATCTTCAAAACATTCAGTCAGTAATGCACTGGCGAAACCTTTATTCCATGTATTGAACTTTTCCAGTTCTGCATCTGACAGCAAATCATATTGAATCATGTCATTAATGGCTTGGTGTTGTAAATTTATCGCCACATCCATGACTTCGCCCTCAATCAATGCATGAGAATCATCAGGACTGAATCTAAATGATTCGTGAGCGTCTGCGATGGCTTGAACCTGTAACGGTGCATTGACTTCAATGCAGTAGGCTTGTGACTTATGTTGGTGAAATAAAACGACATCCAGTTCAATGTTAAAAATAAACTGCGGATCTGCTTTGGTTGCTAAGCCAATCACATTGATGACGCAACTTGGTAAACCGTCATACGCTTGGGTGAAGCTTTGTAGCAAGTGGCGCACATTAGCAGTACCAGTATTAAATTTTTGTAGTTGCATTGTCGTATCTCCAAGTTTTAAGCAATGAGCTTTGATGTATTCATTATATCGGTGCATGTGGCCTGTATAACTTTTCAGTAAAAGTATTTCGGCTGATAGGCTCATGATTTCAAGTTATTTTTAATCAATTAAAAACACCGTTTACGGCCATCATCTTATGAAAGGAATAAGCTATGGGTGCTTATTCCTGGTGGGTGTGATTAGTGCGGTTCTACGTCATACGTGTTTTCATTTTCTTTAAGTCTGGCTTTTTCACGCTTCAGTCTTAAACGCTCTTGATGTTCCCTGTACAGGTTGGTGAGTTGACCGACTGGCAAATGTAGAAACTTTAGATCAATGTTTCTTACCCAGCTATTAACAGCAAACTTTTTGCTTTTTTTAACGTCTGGTATTTCGTAATGATCACCCTTGATTGCGCCTTTTACGGCATTTAACACGAGATCCGCGGTAGCTTCATTCCAGCACTTGAATAATTTAATGCCTTTAAACGCCTTATATTTAGCTGGTACTTTTTCACTGTACTTAAACAGCTCTCCAGTAGATGTCACGGCGATAAACCAGTCACAACGGACAAGCTTCATCGTTTCTATACGTTTTAATTCGTTTTTTTCTCTTTGTTGTTCTATTGCTTGCATATTTGCAAAGCCGAATAGGTCAAGGTTGTCAATTTTCATAGTAGCCATTTGCATTTTTAATACCTCTCAATGAACGTTCGGATCTCAAAAAACCTAGCATTGGTTGGTCAATGCTAGGTGTTGTGTTTATTGGTCTTCAGGCATCATAAAAGTAATGATAGGCTCACCATTCACGCCAGGCCCAACCGTAGCAATATTGGTGATTAAGGTGTCAGAAAAGGTATGCGGTGTATCTTGTAGAGCATATTTAAACTTAACGCTTTGGTCATTAAGTGCAACTGAACCACGAACGCTCATGTTCAACATATCAAAGATGGTATATCCCATTAAATCATTGATTTTTTCAGCATCAGCTTCCGTACCATTCGGAAAAATTGCTTTTGCAGCTGTCAGGTGCTTGTTATACAAGTTGCTTGTAATATAAACAGGGAACTTATAGAACTGTTTGCAATCTTTGGCATGTTCTTCTTTATCGCTAAGGCAAAGAATCACGCCCTCTTCTAAAGCGTCTTGTAAAGAAAAAACAGTGATGACTTCAGCACCAGCGAAAAAATTATTCATAATAGCTACTCCAAGTTTTAAGCAATTGCTTTTGATGTTTTAATTATAATAAATCCATAAACCTTAAAACTTTTTTTTAAAAAAAGATAGTATTTATTCAGGTTTAATAATTATAATTAATATAGCTTTTAATATATATTTGAGGTTTTAGGTGGTACTAACAGGAACAATTAAAAATTATAATATTGAGCGTGGTTTTGGTTTTATATCCACGAGTAATTTTGGTGATGTATTTTTCCATATTAAGGATTTTCAGAAAGGTGAACAGCCAATACCAGGTCGAGAGGTTTATTTCGAGGTAGTTAAAAAAGAAAATAAAAATAGGGCAATCCATGTTTACTATTCCGACCATGAACAAACGCAAGACAAGCAAAAACCATTGCCAATATATCTATGGATAATTTTTATTAGCATAGCTATTGGGGTGGCATATCTAGGTAGCATTCAATTAAAGAAATATCTATATAAAGATAATCAAACTACAAATGCTATATATCAAAAGCCAGTAGCCTATAAATGCGATGGTCGTAAGCATTGCTCTCAAATGCGATCTAAAGAAGAAGCTGATTGGTTTGTGAAAAACTGCCCAGATACCATGATGGATGGTGACGGCGATGGCGATGCCTGTGAAAATGATTCAAGGTGGTAGTTGTATAGTTTCAGACAATAAAAAATGAGCTATTAATACTTAATTAATAACTCATTCCTTAGGTTGATTTTAGATTTCTGCCAGTGTTTTACCGTCTTGTAATTCATTAATCTGCGCCAGTGTGACAGCTTGAGCGTCATATTCTTCTGTCACATACGATACAATTTCTTCTATTGAGCATTCACCAACTACACCCCAAAGCGTAAAATTGGTATGGGTTTTTTCATTCCAGATCTGCTCAACTTGTTCTAGATCCAGATGTCCAATACTCACCAAAAGGTCATAAGCCAATGCCCAATTTTCGTAACGGCTGACAGATTCATCAATGATAGGATCATCAGACATTAAATAGGTCATCATTGCCTTAGCTTTACAGAACTTTTGCATTGTTTCGTTTAAAGTTGTCATAAACATCATCTCATATTGATTGGTTTAAAATCATTTTATGCTGACAGGTGGTGTCAAAAACTTATTCAAAAACAAAATTATTCCAAACCATTTTTAATCAATTAAAAAACATCGCTTGCGGTTTTCATCCTAAAAAGGTGCCAAATGGCACCCTAATTTACAGCGATCCACAACCCTCCTTGTTGAATGCGCCTGGTGGAACCGTCCAGTTATCCGTGAACACTGGTAGGTAATAACTTTCAATTTTGGACTGTACCAGTGCTTCCATATCCTGAATGTCGAATGGCTCAATGCGATTGCTCAGACTGACGACATCGATCTTTGAGCGACTGATCGTACAGTCAAACTTTTGTTCATAACCAGCGATCAGCTGAGCGCGTTCAGGGTAGTAGGTGCTGATGGTTGACCAGATTTTAGGACTGTTGAAGATACAGGTCATGCATGAGCTACGGCCCCAACCTAAGCGATATGGCACTGGTGGCGTAACCTTGTACTTCTCCAGTAACGCCCATACTTGCTCTTCAGTGAAGTGAAGCACGTTCTTCCACCAGTCAACGCGTCTTGCTTTCTTACCGCTTCTACGGTCGCATGGGTGCGGTTCTAGCTGGTTGTACTTACTGCGGTTTGGTGACTCTTCACGGCGTTCACCAGTGATAAAACAAATGTTCTTGCCGTCAAAACGTTCTTGGTTGTTCAATGCTCTGCGTCCGACATCGATCTTTAACGCTGAAGAACACCAGCGCGTCATGAGGCTGGCTGCTTGTTGTGGGAACTTCAAGCGTGTGCCTGGTTTACTGCGGTTGTTATCGCGTTCAAGCTTAATTAAGCCCTCTGGTGTTTCTACGAAGTGGGGTTTTGAGTAGCTGTTTTCTTTGAGCATTTCGCCAAGGAAACCGCCCTCGAGCCAACTGAAGTACAATGGTGTGTCGAATGCCTGAGCGAATGCTTTGGTATAGTTTTCCATGAACACCCAATCCATGAACGGCTGGTTTTCTTCATCAATTTTGTGGTGCCAAAGCTCAATTTTGCTTTTATCTACTCCAGCATCCAGTAAGCGTAAATACGCTGCAATCGAATCCTTACCGCCACTTAAGCAGACAATAAAAATGTCATAGATACTTAGATCGATGTCTGGTGCTTCATGAAAAACATGCTCAGCCAGTTCTTTGTTTAGATCGGTACCAGACAGCAACTCCAGTTGCCCGGCTATTGTGGGGATGATGACTTGATCATCGTACTTATGCGCTGTATTCATTCGACTTACTCCAGATTTAAGGCTTTGTGCCTTGCTTGCTATGGATTAAGTATAGAGGGGTGTACCAGGGGAAAACTTTTCTCAAAATTTAAAAATATCGAGATATTTTAATCAAATAAAATCCATCGTAAGCGGTTATAACGCCTAGCAAAACGGCATTGCGCCGTTTCGGTGGTTACTTATATTTTTGGATGATGCGTTCAATAAATCGAATCATTGTGTCCTTATCAATTTTGGCCTGGTCGTAATTGTCATAGCTAAACATCACCAAAGCATCTTCCTGAGTGATGCCAAAAAACTCACGTACTGCTTTCCACTGGTAAACGACTGGTACAGTGACAACAGGCGCATCTTTTAGCTCTTCATTGCTGAGTATTTTTTCATACATGAAGATTGGCCCAACAGAACCATGAAAATTGAAACCTAGATTTTGGAAATACTCGACAGACGTAGCCCAACCAATCAGGCATCCTACAATATTTTTATCTAACAATTCTTCAGTGGTGAAACCTGAAAAGAAATCGGTGTGTTGTTCTGTATGGCTTGCGTCATAATCACGCCAAATGTCGAAATCAAAGCTTTCATCAGGAATGACCTCGATCACTAGCTCAATCAGCTTTTCTAAACGCTCAACGGTCGTTGCTTTGTTCATATCTGCTCCAAGTTTTAGGCGGTGTGCCAAAAGGGGTAGCGGTACATACTGGCGCACGTACCGCTGTTGGACTTACAAATCCAGTTGAATTAAGAACAGTGGTAAAGGTGCATCACTGTCTTGTGTAATGAGCATAGGCAAGAAGAAACTAAATCCCTCAAAAAACACGCCCATGTCGTAATCATCTTGAAAATAAAAGGGCTGTGAAGTGATACTGACATTCTCAATAGCACTAATTAGTGCCTCGATGTTGGTATGTTTTGCTGTATCGATCACATACACACGAAAACCGGCTTCTGTGGTGTTCGGTATCTGTTGTACTTGCTGTGGCAAGTAAAAGCCAAGTTCGTTGATGGCACTGACGAATTGCGGATTTTCAATTTTCATGGGTAGGTTTCCTTATTGAACTACTTTTGCGTTATTTAAATTTTGCAATGCGATATGCGTTAAACGTTGATTAATGATTTCGTCATACGGCGAAATGAAATCCTCTTGCCAGTTATGCATGAGATATTCGATCGGGTATGTTTCCAGATATTCTTCTAATGCTTCATTCGGCTTAGGAACGAAAGCTAATGGCTCTTTAATGTTGTAATTGCTGGCGATGTATTCCAGTGGATCACAATCACCTGGTACGTTGACCGTAGCAATAAACTCAAGATAAGCACCATCGGGGAAAAACTTATTGAAGCAATCAACCACAACAGATATTTCACGGACTTCATCATCATTTAAAGTGAACTCACGGACTTCTTTATCCAGTGCAACAATTGAGCTAGATAACAAATGGTCAAGGTCTTGTGGACGGATGTTTACACGATCAATAACATGGTTGATATGATCAATAATCTCGTCTTTGATTGGGTCTTCAAAAGCGTAGTTGCTCTCAAAAATAATATGATCGACATCTTCATAATTGAGTCCAAAAAACTCACGTACTGCTTCAGAACCGCGATAAACAACATTTGTTTTGAGTTCTTCATAAGTGAATGGCTCACCAGTATTCGCACGGAATGGCGCATAAAGGGGAACGCCGTCAAACAACATGAAGTTAAGTCTTCTAAAAGTAGCATCAGCTGTCGCCCAACCCATGACGCAACAATCAGCATCACTAAGTAAAAGCTGAGCAAAAGTCACATTTTCGGTTTTTGAATCCGTGCGCCATTTGTCCAGATCAAAACGTTCATGTGGTACTTGCTTAATAATATTTTTTAAATGATTTAGCTTATCTAGTTGATGCATTAGAGGACTCCAAGTTTTAAGCAATTGCTTTCGATAGAGTCATTTTATTTAAAAAATACTAATGAATAACTTTATTGGAATTAATTAACCGACCTAAAACACGTAAAGGATATTTAAAATATTTTAATCAATTAAAATCATCGTATACGTTTTAAGCCATGCTTAGACAGCGTATATACCGGTCTATTTTTCTAATGCAAAAAAAAGAGTACTTAAGTTCGGACTTAAATACTCTTAATGAGTTGGGGCATTATTCCCGATTGGCTAAGTTGAAAAATAGTGAATACATTGCATTCTTAAATAACCAAAAGGTGAGGGGATTATCCGCTTCATCTTTAGACTGGTGGCGAATGATATTCCAGTTGAAATACTTTTCTGAATAGCCCATGTGAGTGACATAAGCAAAATTACGAACGTCATTTTCTGAAACGTATTGGAATGCTTGTTTAAGCTCATTTTGGGTGTTTTGTTCGCCGTCATGGTCAAAAGCATCAGCTTCTAAGATAAGTTCGCGCATGCCGACCATAGCAAGGTATATGACTGCTTCAAAGTCATAGTTCATCATGCGTAGGAAGTGTTTTTTCAAAAAGGCTTCGTCAATGTGTTCAACTTCTTTGTAATTTTTAAGTGCGCTTAGACCATGCACACCAAAGATATATTTAAGTACACGAAATTGAGCGCATAACGGCAAGTTTTCACCCTCCACATGTGAGCAAAGGGCGGTGTAGCGGTTCATGTCGATGACTGAGCTTAGAGATTGTTTTAAAGCGCCTAATAGCATTGTTATATCCTTTTTCGGGTTTTGTTTATTGTATGGTGTACGGTTAAGCAAGAAATGTGTTAACTAAATGAGTTGTGTCATGGTGTTGAGATAACTTTTCGGCATCCATGTCGTTATGTTCTTCATAGATAGTTTTTAAGGTTTTGATGGTTTCATGCATCAAGGTTTCATGATGCTCAGTATTGAATTTGAACTTGTGGCACTCTTTAGCAAGGGATACACGAACTTTGAATTTTTCTAAAAATTCGATGGTTTTATTGGTGGTGTCGCTTTCACATCCAAAGTAACAAACATTATCAATATGCAATGTGGTTGTTTTCAGCATTAATGGATTTTTATCAAACACAAAATAAGCAAAAATGCAGTTTTCACGACTGTTGTAAGTAATGTAAGACTTCTCAACATTAATTGCGTCCACTGATTTAAACCAAACAACGCCATCGTCATAGGTTTCAGCATGGCTTGAGAAAAGCATATAAATTAAGGTGTCGATAATTTCTGCGGTGCTGTTGCCGATAATTAAATGATTCAGACTTGAATCACTTCCGTTTGTAAATTGGTATTGAGCGACCACTTTATTTGCAAATTGATGTGCTGCGTTATTCATTATTCATCTCCAAGTTTCGGACAATATTTTCCTAAGGTTTTATTTTAATCTGAGTCACTTCATTATAAATTTTTCTCAAAAAAAAGATTCTTTTTTCAAGAATCTTTTAATCAATTAAAAGCTATCGTATACAGATTAATCTAATTATCCGTAACTCGGTGAATCATCATCATTTGATTTATCCTGGTCATTTTCCTGTTCTTGCTCTTGTTCTTCAGTATTTTCAAGCTTCAGGACTAGATCGTATGGTTCAATGATATTGTCCATGACTTTTAAAAGGTAAGAGAGGTCTTGTTCCATCGGTTCTAGGTTTTCATAGTTTTCACCGACATAAAGCTCTTGATCTGTCAGTGAACGTTTAAACGCATAGTTCCAATCTGATACGGCGACCTTGCTATATACCATGGTGTAACCAGCATCATTCGCCAGCTGGTTCATCATCAGTTTAGCAGCGCGACCGTTACCCTCTTCAAAAGGGTGAGCTTCATTTAACTTGGCATAAAGCTGAGTGAACTCTTGCACAAACTGGTCTTTGTCCAAACCTTTCAGGTGGTCTTTTTCTTTAACCGCCTGTGAGAACTTATTCAGTTCATCAGGGATCAGGTTTTTATCTAGGAAATGACCGATTTCATAATTACCGTTCGGGTCGATCGCACGTTTAGAAATGTCGTCCAGACGCACTTCTCCAGCCCAATCGTAAATATGCTCAAAGATTTTTTCATGGATTTTAGAGAGGTGGTCGAGATCGTAATTGCCACGTAACGGCGAAATTTCCATTTTCGCTATTCGATGTTCCGTGATTTCTTTTTCCAGTGCCTTTTTATAGTCGCCTTGCGCTTGGCAACTGGTAGGTTGAGATAAGATGTCTTTCGCATCTAAATAAAACTCAAGTTTATCGTCCATATTGTTCTACTTATGAGTGATTGGGTTTGGTAATCCGCTGTAAGCTAGATTAGGTTGTATTCGCGATGATTAGGCTTTGTTTTTAAGTGCATTCCATTTCTTCATCAATGCAGCTTCTTCCTCGTCAAATGTTGTTTGACCAGTTGCTAAGCGCTCCATACGTGCGTTTGATGATGCTTCACATGCTTTAACAATGTGAGGGGAGAACTCTTGAGCTACATTGCCTTGAGCAGAACGGTATGCAGCACGTACACGGTCTTCGTATTTTACTTCTTCAGACATATCGGTTTCCTGTATCAACAATCTGTAAATTACAATAATTGTAACCCCAAACAAGGGGGCGATTCTTGCTAAATTGCGTATAAACAATCTTATTGGTATATACCGATTAACAAAATCAAATAAGATTAAAATTCCAAAAAAATCAAATATCGTATATTAAGTATATATTTTAAGTATATACAGGAAAGGCGTTAAACATGAACGTATTCAAAACACTAAAACTATCTGCAGTTGCAATAATCTCAGTGTCTATGTCGTGCGCTGTTTTAGCTAATGGTTCTTTAAATAACCTGAATACAAACAGCTTAAAATCTGCTGTTGCGCTTTCTCCTACTGCTAAAAACAAACTTAAAGTTGAGCGTTTGCTTAACACTAAAACACCGTACCAGATTGAAACTGGTGCGGTACTTAAAAAAGTGAAGTATTCAAAACACTTTAATATGAACGTTCAGATGTCTAGCAAAACTGCAGATAAATACTCTTCTGATGAAACTGACTCTTTAAACCGCTTTGTGAATGAAAAGATTCATCCGTTTTATTGCTCTGTATTCGCCAATGCTCCAGTTAAACCAGATCTGTATGTAGACATCGTGGACAATCAGGGTAAATCATTCTTTGGAAGTGCTGAGCGTTATTCAGATACTTGCCAATAGTTTTAAGGGCTAAATATTACATAGATCTGTTAACGCCGTTTTAGGCAAAAAAAATAGACCGCTTAATTGCGGTCTATTTGTTTTTATACTGGCACCTAAAACCTTATGGAAAGGTCTTAGGTAGCACCGCTGTATAGCCTACGATCTTGCGTATTTTGATCTGCATATCAAGATGCAACGGCTGTACTGTCAAACGATTGAAGTAAGACTTAATCTCGCGCATCCACGCATGGAAACGATCATCACAATGACGCATAAGCTTCTTAAGGTGATTGCGGTCAGCTTCTTGTAAGAAACTGAGTTCGCTGTCGATTGACCAAAGATTAATATCCTGATCATCTATACATAACAAGTACTGCGTATCAACGACCAATGAAGATACCAACTTGCCTTGGTCTTGCTTGTAGATCAGCTCAAAATCAACTTGTGCATCTAAAGCGCCGTTGATGTTTTCGATTTGAATGTCACGGCGTAAACGTACTGGTAGCTCCAGCAGTACAGTATTCTTATTTGACTGGTAATAATCAGCACGGACTTGGCTATCCCATGCAATATTTTCCAACATAAAATTTTGAAAAGAGGTGAGAGAATTTTCTTGTAGACCGACAACTTTTGTTTTAGATAAGATTTCAAAGTTCATATAATTTCTCCAAATGGTGAGCATTGAGCTCATACATTCATTATATTTCACTGTACATTTTTAAAACTTTTTTCAAAAAATATAGATTGTTTTAATGCTGTCCACGTTTACATTACATAGACAATGGCAAAAAATCTAATTAAACTGACCTTGAATAAGAAATGCGTTCAAGTGTTTTGTGTTTTTTTATTCACCTTTCAATTTTAAAGAGCCAGGCGTTTTGCGTCTGGTTCTTTGCTTTCTGGTATATACCAAGCACATTTTGGTAATGTGCATTGACCAATCTCAATCATAAAGTTTCAGTTTTAAACCTTATTTATCGCTACGATTAAGCCAGTAGCTAGATGGGCTTTAAGATATGAATGCATCAAGTACAATAGTTTTAATGGCTGTATCTATTGGTTTTCCAGTGGTATTAAACTTTGACTTTGCTTTTACTTATTTAATTGGTTTTACCTTATTCGCCTGCACGATCGTTTTAATGTCTATGATTGTGTTTTTTGTTTATAACAGTGCTGTGACGGAAAAGATTAGCGTAATAATTAAAAGGATGTTCTTTTTTGCTGGTTATTGCGCTTGTGTATTAGGTGCGGTTTTCCTTACAAGATGTCTAGTTTAGTACGTTAATGTTTAATGCATATTTGCTAAATAAGTAATACCCAAACATACAGATCGCTAATGTAATTACCGTCACTTTACGCGTTGAGTTCACAACTTCAGCACTGTCTTTCTTGCTATTAAAAATACCAACTTTGATCAACTTAAACACTGAGTCTAAAAGGGTGATTGCAAACCACGTTCCTAAAAAGTAAATTGCCATGGTCAAATATTCCTGTTTGTGCAACACATACTTATATAAATAGACCAGTGTAGTGACCACAATTAATGAAAATGAAGCGCCATAGTGCAAGGTTTTGACGGCATTGCGATGTTGTTTTTCATTGTTGATGTTAATCGCTGCGTTGATAAAACAAAAAATTGCCAATTGTCCAATGATGACGACAATCCCCATTGCAAATAATTGGATGTTAAGACCATAAGCCTTTTTCACTAAAATTACGGCGCTTGCAAACGCAAGGAACATTAAATATATGAGATATGGCATGATTTTCTTGGTATGAAGCGATGATATTGGATGATTCTAGGCTAAGGTTCAAAAAAAAAGAAGTATGCTGGTCGCAACATACTTCCGATCTGATCAGGCTTCTACGTTCTGATTGATATAGTTTTTGTAGGCTAACTTCACTTCACTTAAAAGGGCTTCTTTCAAAACACCTTTGTCTTTTATCGTTGGATTGTGCAAACCAAGTGACGCACGGCGCTGTTGAGTGGTGTTTTTATTGGCATCTGTTACCCAAACTGAGTCGATATAATCATCAACTAAAGCATGCAATTCGTTTGGTTTTACTGCATTGTCTAAATTGGAAAGTATAGCGTTATTGTTTACGATCGCTAAACTTTCATCATATTCTCGATAGCTTGTACGTAAAGTATTCTTAAAATGAAGCAATTGATCTTCAATTTTTAATTTACCGCCATCAAGCTCGATGTCGATTACAAATGTCGTGATTTTAGATGATAGACCTAAAACACCAACTGATTTAACGCGAACAATAGTATCCATAACAACTCCAAGGTTTTGAGCAATGAGCTCAGGTAAAACGGTTAAACTTTTGTGAGATCTGCTTCAATATCTATCAGCAATTCTTTTACTGCTTTCATGTGTGGCAATAAAGTATAGGTGTTCATTTCGCTATTAAATGCACCAGCTTCAAGTTGTACACCAGCAATAAACGGCTCATTGATTAAGTTGTTGCCAATGAGATGACTTAAGCAAGCCTGTACCAGTTCGTTATTTTCTTCAGACTTAACCAGTAGGGGATACAAAACCACGAGTATTGGTAAATCACAAAACTCCATGTTGTTTGCATCAAGTAGCTGTTTAAGTGCATCCTTAATATCTTCATTGAGAACCAACAGTTCTAAACCTTTTTTCATGTCTTTATAGGCGTTATCAATGGCTACTTCGGAAAAGTAAAACCAATCGCGCTGGTCATCGAGCATGAAGCTATCTAATGCAGCGATTTTCTGTAAGATCTGCAATTGTTCAGGGTTGAACGTGCGAATCGCTGTTCCATTGATTTTATGCTGTAACAACAGCTTTAACGCCTTTTGCGCTTGATCGTTTAACTGCTGTACTTCTTGATTGAAGAAATTGCATAACTGATTCGACAGATCTACAAAGATAGAATTGTCATAGCAATCAGGTACCACGTTTTGAGTGGATAGCAACATAAAGCCATTTTCTGACAGCTCAGGATTCATATAGATACAAAGATTATGATCTTCGGTCAGCTCTGCAAAACCTTTTAAAGTGGTATATGCAATTTCATGATCAGGCAATTCAATACCAGCATGGATATTAATGTGGAAGCTTGGGCTTTGGTCGCCGTGGTCTTGATCTGCAGTACTGATCATAGATAACAGGGTTTCCAAAAGCGCCGTATTCTTACGAATAGGCGACATAGCTTCATTAATTAAGATAAAGCTACTATTCATTAAAGTGCCTCCAAGAATAGTGAGCCCACAATATCAGTATTGAGTGGGTTAATTTCAATGAATTCGACTAGCTCCAGCGCTTTATCAACTGTGAGTTCCTTAGCGCGGAAATCAAAAAGTGTATCCACGCCAACGCCATCAATCACACCATATGAAGACATCAACTCTTCCAATTCAGGGATATTTTGATAATTTTCTTCAGCCAAGTTTTCCAAGGTCAAAAGGGCATTATCCACATGTGATTTGAACATGTGGGCAAGGAAGAAAGCTAAACGGTGCTCATGAGGTGCTCGAATGAAGAAATACTCACTATGCTCGTCATCGTTAGAATCCTGGCGTGACGCTTTAACCAAAAACAAAGGTAAATTGTCAGTACTGCCGTAAACTTCGTTAAAATCGATCGGGCAAAAATTACGGTTTAAATTCATGAGCTTTCTCCAAGTTTTAAGCTATTTGCTTGATTAGGTTTCATTATATTAAGAATATGAACGGATAAAGTTTTTTTAAAAAATACTTATTTAAGCATCCAGAAAGAATTAATAATGACGAGCGCCATTGCAGCGCTAAAAATTCAAAACCTTTTTTAATCAATTAAAAAAACATCGTTTACGTTTTTAAGCGCAACTTTAAGAGATTTCTCTCTTAAAGGCTTGGTTTATTCAAAAGTGTTGGTGTATAAGTCGGTCTTAATAAGATTAAACACATACTCGCATTCAACAACGAGACTTGCATATTCATCATCAAAACATTGTTCATCTTCAAGCATAATTTCAAGATTTAAAGGCTCAATCACTGAATAAGGGTTTTTGACGCCAGTTTCTTTGTAATTTGAAATAATGACCTGAATAGCTCCAGATGCGAAGTCACCCTCAAGCGTATGGCTAAAGTAGGAACGATTTCTTGTATCGCTGTGAGTGCTGTCGATAGGTTCTAAAGCTGTACCAAACTTGTAGGTAGTCAGCAACTCTATAACGTCTTGAGCAAATGTCGAGTTTAAAGGGGCATCACTTTTTAGGTTGAATGCAATGTCTTTAAACTGCTTCAAGATTTCTTGCTCTTTAGACTCGTTAAAGTTTTTGAAATATTCGTCAAAATTATGCTCACCATGATTCGACAAAAGTTTATGGTGGTAGTTGTATTCGTCTACCACGGTCAACAGGTCAAGTTTTTGCAATAATTCAAACTCGTCTTTTGTAATTTCTTTAAAACCCAAAACGTAAAAAGAATCACCGCTGATTTCCCAAGAGTCATAGCGAGTTTTAAAATCATGTTCTTCTAATAAGGTTTTAATGTCTTCAAGTTCTTCACTCTCATAGCTTGAATACTTAAACAGGGTGTAATTAACCAATGCCATTAAAGCTGGCACTTCTGAAATTTTCTTAGAGGCATATAAGCCGATATTAAAATCACAAATACGGATACCAATTGGTAGTGCTGATGTTTCGTTAATCGCAAGATTCATCATGAGATACTTGTGCATATTAATTTACCTAACAGGTTGAATGTATTTTTAGATTAATGGATTTAAAGTGGGAATAACTTATGCTTAAAAATTAGAATAGCCATGGAATAAGTTGAATATTTTAATCAATTAAAACTACCGTATGCGGTTGTAAACAAAACGCACTGGTGTATATTTGATATATCCAAATTTTCGAGATTAGTTATGGAAGTTGAAAACCTAAGTAAAGACCAGTTAGAAGACCTAATTAAAAAGGCACAAAACCAAATTGTTGTAGTAGAGAATAAGAAACTTGATGACGGTTATCTCAAAATGTTTGAGATCGCAAAAGAATTAGGCTTAACTATTCTTGAATTAAATGAGCACGGCGAAAATCGTAAATTAAATAAAAAGCCAGTGGTTAAAGCAGATCCTAAATATCGCAACCCGAATAACCACAAAGAAGTGTGGGCCGGTCGTGGTAAACGTCCATCCTGGTTAAATCGTGAGATTGAATCTGGAAAAACATTAGAAAGTTTTCTTATCGTATAAATATTAAAAGGGCTTAAATGATTTAAGCCCTTTTTTTAAATGCAATTGTCAGTGTTGTTTAGAGCACGTGCGCGACTACTTAACAAAGTTCAGCTTTGATGTGTTCTAACACATCATCTTCAACACCCTCATTAGAAAATGCTTCAATGAATTCATTCAGGTTTTCATTGCTTAATGGCAAACTTCCGTATTGATCTACTGCAATCATTTGTGAGTTATGCACCAGATATTCAATACTGCAGTCAACAGAACAAAAGGTTTCTTGAATTACATCATTCACCTGATGGCCAGACTTTTTATCGTTAGTATCAATATCACTATTACAGTGAGGGCAACTAAATAATCCCATTACGCAACTCCTTTCTCAATTAAGCTAATTACACCGTGTTCTAATTGATCATCAAACCAGTGCCAGATAATGAAGCGGTCTGTACCTTTGCCCCATAGATGAAAGTCTTCTTCGATTTCATCATCATTGTTTATCGGGGTGTTGCCAAACTCTTCCCATAATGTTGTATAGGTTTTGCCTTGCAAGCTTAATACGCCATTTTCAGAATTTGCTTCAAACCAATCTAGGATCTGATAGCGATATGCACCTTTATTCCAGATATGGAATTCGCATGGTAGGGAATTAGATTCATCAAATTGAATCTGCTGTAATTCACCCCATAACTGGTCTATTGATTTGGCCATGCTTTATAACTCCTTGCTTAATAATTTAATTTTAATAAATAAAAGCGCTCAAAAACTTTTCTTAAAAAATATATAAAATCTGCTAATAATTTCTTTTGGAAAAATACTATCTAAGCAAAACTATTGTTATTATCGAGTGAGCTTATTAAGAGGTTTAAGCATGAATCTAGATAAATACGTTAAAACAGATATAGACGATGGCAATGGTCACATTTGGCTTAAATTTACGAATGATTCAGGTAATGATACTTTTGCTTGTAGTCAATGTGGCTATTTGAGACGGGTAGATAGTAATAATCGCCCACTAAACAAAAAGTGTGTTGGTAAAGTGAAAATCACGCTGCGTTAAAATTGAGATTTACAAAAACAAAATAAGAGCCAACATAGGGCTCTTTCTTATTTCATGTGGCTTTTACTGGCTTTACGGAATCAGTGTTGGAATCCAATACTTTTGCATTTCTACTTGACATATATGCTTATATTTACCAGTGGTAAGAAATTTAAATTTCTATAACTTATTCCTTAGAGCCCTTTATCTTTAGGCACACCGCCAACAATCTGAAATGGTATCCAATGGTTAACCCATTTTTCTTTGGTACCACGTTTGCCCAACCAGTAAAAGTTCCAGTGAGGAATCCGTGGATGTGGTTTTTTGGTACCTTTGTAGTTGCCAGACTTTAGATCTTCATCGCGCTTTAGGATCGCTTCATTGATCTTTTTATTTGTTTCGGTACCAACAATAGTCGGCTTGTACTTATTGGCCTCAAATAAACGCAATTCACGCTTAATCAGCTCTAATTTAGGCCTGGCTTGTGTTGTTTCTGGTGTTAATGGTCTGAGATCTGGTTCTTTTTGGCTGAACCATAGAATCAAATTGATTAGCTTCTTCTGCAGTTCCATGAACGTGTTAATTTCTTGTTCATCAGGCAAGTTCTTTTCATCAAAAAACGTATCAATGAAATCGGTCATGCAGTCCTCAACAGTTGATTCAAAATCATCATCATCAGGGAAGTGCATGGTAATGGTTTTTGCTAAGCCAGTATCGGTATATACCGTGGTAAATAGCACCTTGCGATCGTTCAACGTGTTTTTCGCAAAAATAACACCGACCACTTGTTCATTTTGCACGTAGAGATTGGCATTGTCGGTTTGAACGTAGATCGCAATATCAGGTAGGTTTAATAGGAAACCGGGGATACTGCGGTTGTATTCGGTCTTTACAAGCATTTGAATGACTTGATCTTCAAACCGATAAATATTTTTGGTTAGGCTCCATGAGCCAAGGGTAATGATTTCACCAATGTTGCAAGGTAGCTGATTGATAAATGAGAGTGGGATTTCTTGGCCAGTGGCTTGAACACCCATAATGGTACTGGTGCGTTTCATTCGTTCACGCCAGATAGGATCTCGACAATCTAGTGCAGCATATGTCCATTCATCACCACTGATTAGGCATTCGTGCGGATCTTTACTGTTTTGTCGTGCGATCGCATAAGCTTCTACACGTTTCATTAAGCCATTGAGGTTAAACTTCACATGTTCTAATCGCGCTGTGATGACTTTAAGTGGTATTCCTATCTTTGGATCTAAATCTTTATTTCTCATGTTGAGCAACCAGGATCTACATCAGATCAATATCTGAAAAATTTCGTTTAAAAAAGGACTTTAAAAGTCCTTTCGATTAGGCGTGAGCACTATTATTACAAGGCGGTGTAAACAAAGTACCATCTAAGCGGATCATTCCAAAGCCGTAGGTTTTATCACGACCAATACCATTGAGCCATGCTGTTTTAAATATCTCTAAATCCCCAACAGTCGCACTAAATGAAATATCTATGGTCTGGACTGGAATATTCAAAATGCTGAGCTGTGGTCCACATTGTTGCTCAATTATAGTGACATCCAATAGACCTTTGCTACTAAGAGCGTTTTTGGTGAATTCGGCTGCTTCATCTCCAGTTAGATTTTTACGCTTCTTACCTGAATTGCCTTTGGGTTTTTCGCCGTGGACCGAAATGTATTCTTCAATTTCTTGGCGGTTAAAGCTACATTCACGGTTAAGAGGAACCATGATTTTTCCAGTGATTTGCTGACCGTGCGAAATTTCAATGTATTCTTTGGCCATTGGGATTTTGACGTCCGATACGCACGTTCTTAAATAGATGTGCTTGCCATCTGTAAAAAATATGACTTTTGCGGAACAGAATGTCTCGACCTTATTTCGTTTAAACATTTCTCTAAAAATGTACTTGAACAAGTTCTTTTCATTTTCAGGATGTGTAAGGGCAAAACAATTGGCTGTTAGTTTTATGTTATTCAGACTCATTTCGATATCCAGTTTTCTATAAACAGCATTATTAAGAACCATTGCCTTTAAATAGCGCCTTATTGACAATAAGGGTATTATTCAGCATTTATAAACGCTAAAAGTAACTTCTATGTGCATTTAACAAAAGTGGCTTATAATATACTTAAAACCCTCAAAATTGATATAGGAACACCAGTTTTGTGTGGAAGTAAAGCGTAACACTCATATTATGAAAACCAACCACAATTTATTAAACCTACACTTTAATGATACTTATTTTTTGTGTTGTAATTTTTTATTAAAAAAATATATGCTTTGCTGATTATTTTAAACTATTGACTGTATTTTAAGCTGTGCGTAAACTTTAAACGTTGTTTTGTACAATCCACACCTAGTTTGATCCTGTTTGGACGACTGAAAAATGAACATAAAGAATAGAACTACGTTGCAGTTTTATGAAGAACTGCAGTTGGTGTATGACCGTTTCAATGAAAGGCTATTCAAAAATGAATTACCAGATTGTTTGATTACGCTTCAACGTATCAACAAAAATACCGGTTATTGGTCTGAGAATAGATTTGCTTCGACAGAAGATGATACGGCGTATACGCACGAACTGGCCCTTAACCCTGATTACTTTGGCACCCAACCATTGCTTAACATTTTTAAATGCTATGCACATGAGATGTGTCATATGAAACAAAGCATTTTTGGTGAGCCATCTAAACGCTCATATCACAATGCTGAGTTTGCGACATTTATGCTTGAGATCGGTTTGATTATGACTGATGACGGCACAAAAGAAGGTCGCACGACAGGCGAGAAGATGACCGAAATCGTTGTACCTGATGGCTTGTTTATTCAAGTGTGCAATGAGCTTGTCGATGAAGGGCGTATCATCAAATGGTATGACAAGTACGCACCCAAAACGATTTCCAGTCTTGAAATGATTCAAGAGCAAGTGCAGTTGTTGGAGTCCATTCCGACTGCTTCTCCAAAGCTATTTCATATTGCCTTACTTGGCAATGAAATCAATTCAGCTTTGAAATCACCTAAAAAAGAGAAGCCAGTTGCCGAACCGTCAAAAGCACCAGATACCCTCACTGGATATGCCACCCCAACAAGTGATGAAGAAGAGGAAACGACTCCCACTACAATGAATCCCTTTGATGTAGCGATCGGACTAATCGACATATCAAATACCGCTGCAAACCTTGGCGGTTATTATCCAACGGCTTTTGATGAAGGTCCGCTAGATGATGACGACCAACCAATACCAGAACCTAAGATTGTTAAACTTTATAAGGGTGAACAACCAAACGGCGATGATAACGAGTTTATTGTACTCAAAGAAACTATGATCGGTGAAACACTCTATCAAGAGCTTGGTTTAGCCAATTTTGAAGAGCCTGAGCCTAAGCCTAAGAAACAGACTAGGGCATCTTTTGCGTGTCCTGAGTGTGGCCGTGGTGCAACGTGTAGTCCTACTTTTAGATTGTCGTGTACTGAATGTGAAGTTGAACTGGTACCGTCAAAATCCATTGATAAAAGCCAGGTGAAGAAAAACAAAAAGGCTGCTAAAGCTGACCAAGGGGATGCAGAATGAAAACGATTGAAGAGCTTGGAATTCTGTTTTCTTCACACAAATACCGTTTTTATAACGAAAAAGACTTACAACTCGCGATTGAGCAAATGTTTATTGCCAATGAGATTCCGTATGAACGTGAGGTTCGTCTATCAAATAAAGACATCATTGATTTTACTGTTGAGCTAGATGTCGGCAAGGTGGGTGTTGAATTAAAAATAGATGGTGCACGTAACGCATTATTGCGTCAGATCAATCGTTATTTAAGCCATGACAGCATAAAAGCGCTCTATGTGGTTGGTACACCGTATTGGGTGAATAACATTCCAATCCAACTGAACAATAAATTTATTTACCGCCATCGTATTTTAGTGGGGGTCTTCTAATGTCTAAATCTTACGGCACCATTTCTCGTCAAGAAAAAAACTGGCACATTGAATGTGAACCACATGTTAAAACACGACTTAAGCGTGTATTCCCACAAGTCAGCCAACATGCATCAAAATTTATTGAGTTAAGCGATACGCCGTCTAATTGTCACGACCTACTTTGGTTTATTGAACGTTATCCAATGCGTGTTGATGATCTTAAATACATGAAAGCGCAATCTAAGGCTTATGTGTCGCTAAAAGAAGATATTTTGGATGTGATGGACTATAAACGTCCGATCAAAACATTTGATCTTGCTGTGCCTCCATATGAGTATCAAAGAGCAGCTGCAGATCTACTACTTAATGTTAAAGGTTTGCTCTTGGGGGATGATTTGGGCCTTGGCAAAACAGCGAGTGGAATATGTCCGATGATTCTACCTGAATCGCTCCCGGCGCTTTTTGTGACAATGACACATCTTCCAATGCAAATTAAGAATGAAATTGAACGCTTTGCTCCGCACCTAAAATGTCACATCCTAAAGAAAGCATCGCCTTATCCATTGCACAAAGAAGGTGAAGCAGCACCCGATGTCATTATCACCAGTTATTCAAAGTTGAACGGTTGGGCTGAATATCTTGCCGGAAAGATTAAGTACGTAGTGTTTGACGAGATCCAAGAGTTACGGACTGGCTATACATCGCAAAAGTATTCCGCTGCTAAACTCATTAGTGACCAAGCTGAATTACGCCTCGGTCTATCAGCTACACCGATTTATAACTACGGTGATGAATTCTACAACATCATTGAAATATTGCGTCCAGATAGCTTAGGTACCGCTACTGAATTCGCTCGTGAGTGGTGTTCACAAGAAAAACGTATTAATGATCCTAAAGCGTTTGGGATGTTTTTACGTGATGAAGGTCTAATGTTGCGCCGTACTCGAGCAGATGTAAATCGAGAGTTACCGCCAGTACAAATCATCCCTCAATATGTCGAAAGCGATCCTAAAGTACTGGATCAAATTAAGGGAAAGGCAATGGAACTGGCAAAAGTAATTTTAAGCTCTACTCAGGAATTCCAAGGGCAAAAGCTTCGTGCGACAGAAGAATTCAATATTATGATGCGCCAAGCAACAGGTATCGCCAAAGCGCCGTATGTCGCTGAGTTCGTGCGTATGCTTGTTGAGTCTGGTGAATCAGTCATGCTTTATGGTTGGCATCGAGATGTGTACAACATTTGGTTAGAACGCTTGGCTGAATTCAATCCTGTTATGTATACAGGTACGGAAGGACCTGCAGCTAAGGAACGTTCTAAACAAGCATTCTTGAATGATGAAAGCAAAGTCTTCATTAGTTCATTACGTTCATCTGCCGGGCTTGATGGCTTGCAGTACCACTCAAAATGCAAAACATTTGTGTTTGGTGAGTTGGATTGGTCGCCTGGTGTTCATGATCAATGTATTGGTCGCTTAGACCGTGACGGTCAAATCAAACAGATCTCGGCATATTACTTGTTGGCTGATTCGGGTTCAGATCCAATTATTTCTGATGTCTTAGGCATCAAAAAAGGCCAGTTGGAAGGAGTTAAAAACCCGAATGGCGAATTATTTGAACATTTAATTACGGACGGTGGCGGTATCAAGCGCTTAGCCGAACACATACTGAATAAGAAAGTAGCTTAAGAGAAACTTTATGACTGAACTTTACCTAGCTTGTTTTAGACATAATGTCGGCTCAAATATTGGGTGGCCTGGTTTTAACGGAAAGGGCTATACAACGAATGTTGATCAAGCGCAC
>NZ_RAXT01000049.1 GCF_003611475.1 Acinetobacter rongchengensis
AGCTTTAAAAATAAATAAAAAAACCACGTTATATAACGTGGTTTTTATTGTTCAATCTAATTATAAATTAAATTATAAACTTAGATTTTACCAACTAGATCGATAGAAGGAGCTAAAGTTGCTTCGCCTTCTTTCCATTTAGCAGGGCAAACTTCGCCTGGGTGAGCGTGTACATATTGAGCTGCTTTAACTTTACGAAGAAGTTCAGAAGCATCACGACCAATACCACCTGCATTGATTTCGATGATTTGGATTTTACCTTCTGGATCGATTACGAAAGTACCACGATCTGCAAGGCCTGCAGCTTCAATTAAAACTTCAAAGTTTTTAGAAAGCGTCCAAGTTGGGTCGCCAACCATTACGTATTCAATTTTTTTGATTTCTTCTGAAGAATCATGCCAAGCTTTGTGAGTGAAGTGTGTATCTGTTGATACTGAGTAGATTTCAACACCTAATTTTTTGAATTCAGCATAGTTGTCAGCAAGGTCACCAAGTTCAGTTGGGCAAACGAAAGTGAAGTCAGCTGGATAGAAGAAAACTACAGACCATTTACCTTTTAAGTCAGCTTCAGTAACTTCAATGAATTGACCGTTTTGGAAAGCTTGTGCTTTGAATGGTTTAACTTCAGTATTAATTAAGCTCATCATTATCTCCATGATTGAGGTACGTTTCTAATATGTAAAGGATCATAGTAAATTTTTTGTTATTGGTGAAATAGTATTTTTTCATAGCTAAAATCGGAAAATTGAATTTAACCAGATTCAAACGCTTTTCACCAATCACGGTTCTTCAGTATTGTTTCATCACAGGCATGGTCTATTTATGCCGTATAGATGTGATGATTCAATGACAGAAGCCTTGCTTTCTGAATCTGCTACAAACATGATGCTTCTTGGCTTTGATTTCAAGTCTCTTTTCGAAAAAAGATATAAAAAATATTTCAATGTATAGAATTTGTGCATATAACTACGACTTGGTACGTAGGGCTATGTTTAATTCTTAGGTTTAAAAATGTTTGTTTTCTTCATCTTCAATGTCATGCAGTGCTGTCATATTTACACGCCATAAAAGCTGTTCAGTTATCACAGTGATGTAAATCCATCGCGTATAAATTCATTTTCTAATTGATATTGAGGGATTATATGCATAGATAAGTTTGTTTTTATTTCAGATATTATTTTAAAGCAGACATGAAATCATATTGAATAGACTATCTCTCATGCTGTTTACAGCGTAAAATACTCAGTTCAATTTGAATATTAGGATAGTGCCTCTGTGTTAAGTGATTTAAATGTCGATCAATTGGTTATGGTTCGAGATCGCCATCGTTTAAGTCGACTTAAAAAGGGTAAAGATGCCAATTCTGGGCAATATCAAGAATTATTTGAAAAATCAAATCATAAAGTACGTGAACGTCTAGCACGTGTTCCCAATATAAAACTCAATCAAGATTTACCTGTAACACAATATGCGGATCAATTGATTGCAGCGATTCAAAAGCACCAAGTTATCATTGTTGCGGGTGAAACAGGCTCTGGTAAAACCACACAGCTTCCTCAGATTGCCATGCTTGCTGGACGTGGTTTGACTGGTATGATTGGTCATACTCAGCCTAGACGTCTAGCAGCACGAAGCGTTTCACAGCGTATTGCTGAAGAAGTTGGTGAGAAGCTGGGCGAGTCGATTGGTTTTAAAGTTCGTTTTAATGAACAAGGTTCTAATGATTCGATTGTTCGATTAATGACGGACGGTATTTTACTGGCAGAGTTGTCTCATGATCGTTATTTAAATAAATATGACACCATTATTATTGATGAAGCACATGAGCGTTCACTCAATATTGACTTCATCATGGGGTATTTAAAACAGTTAGTTAAAAAGCGCCCCGATTTAAAAATTATCATTACTTCGGCAACTTTGGATGTCAATCGCTTTAGTCAATATTTTAATCATGCGCCAATTTTTGAAGTTGAAGGGCGGAGTTTCCCTGTAGAAGTTCGTTATCGTCCTATTTCAGAAATGACCATTGGGGGCAGTGATGATGATGACTTTGATGATTTTGAAGAAAATTTACCTCGTGCTGTGGTTCAGGCTGTAGAAGAATGTTTTAGAGATGCTGAAAGTAAAGGGCATCCTGAACATGCGGACATTCTCATTTTTTCCAGTACAGAACAAGAGATTCGAGAATTACAGGAAACATTACAGAAATTTGGTCCTAAACATACCCAAATTTTACCGTTGTATGCACGTTTAGCATTAGCAGAACAACAAAAAATCTTTAATCCATCAGGTGGTGGACGACGAATTATTATTGCAACAAACGTGGCAGAAACGGCACTGACTGTTCCCAATATTCGTTATGTGATCGATAGTGGTTTTGCACGTATTTCACGTTATAACTATCGTTCTCGGGTGCAGCGCTTACCCATTGAAGCTATTTCTCAGGCAGCGGCCAATCAACGTAAAGGGCGTTGTGGACGTATCGCACCGGGTGTGTGTATTCGCCTATATAGTGAAGAAGATTTTCTGAGTCGTCCTGAGTTCACTGAACCCGAAATTAAAAGAACCAATTTGGCATCTGTTATTTTGCAAATGCAAAGCTTAGGCTTAGGTTCTGTTGAATCTTTTGATTTTATTGAGCCGCCTGATCATCGTTTGGTGAATGATGGTCGTAAGTTGTTGATTGAGTTGGGGGCGATTGATGATGTTCAAAATTCAAATCCCCCTCAATCCCCCTTTACGAAAGGGGGAAGTACAGCTTCGCAAGAACAAAGTTCCCCTCAATTTTCTTCAAAAAAGGCAGGACAGCAAAGTAATGGCCTAACCAAAATTGGGCAGCAAATGGCGAAAATGCCTATAGACCCACGTCTTGCTCGAATGATTTTAGGTGGGGCGCATTTTGGGGTGCTGAATGAGGTACTGATTATTGTTGCAGCTTTGGCAGTACAAGATCCTCGTGAACGTCCTGCGGATAAGCAAATGCAAGCTGACCAAAAGCATGCATTATTTAAGGAAGCCGATTCTGACTTTTTGTTCTATATTAAATTGTGGAACACCCTGACTGAAAACCGTGAAAATTTAAGTGAGAGCAAACGTCGTAATTTTGCTAAGCAGCACTTTCTAAGTTGGTTACGTTTACGTGAATGGAAAAAGACCCATGAACAATTGCTTGATTTAGCAAAAGGTTTAAAGCTTTCATTTAATACCAAAACGGCAAGTTATGAAAATCTGCATCGTGCTTTGTTGACTGGATTGTTGTCATTCATTGCCAATAAAACTGATGAACGAAACATTTTCATGGCAGTGCGCCAGCAAAAAGCACGTATTTTCCCTGCATCGACATTGCATAAAACCAATACCCCATGGGTAATGGCATTTGAAATGGTGGAAACGTCTCAGGTTTATTTACGGACTTTGGCCAAGATTGAGCCTGAGTGGATTTTACTTGCAGCACCAAATTTATTGAAACATCATTATTTTGAACCGCATTGGGCGAAAAAACCAGGTGTGGTGAATGCTTATGATCAGATTTCTTTATTTGGCTTAATTATTGAACCGAAACGTGCGACTAATTTTGAAAAAGTAGATCAAGCGGCTGCACATGAAATATTCTTACGAGATGCTTTAACCACAGGTAACTTAGGTATTACCCCGCCATTCTTAAAGCATAACTTGTTAAAGCTTGAAGAAGTGGAACGTGTTGAGGATAAATTACGTCGTCGTGATTTAGTGGTCGATGAAGAAACGATTTATCAGTTTTATGATGCAAAAGTACCCAAAGAAATCGCAAGTCGTCGAAGTTTTGAGGATTGGCTCGCCACAGTTGAGCCTAAAGACCCTCGTTATTTGTTTGTAGATGACGATGCTTTATGGATGAATGATCGTCCGACCACGCAGCAATTTCCTGACTATTTACACAATCATCAATTGCGTTTAGCTGCAAGCTATCGTTTTGATCCAAGCCATGATGAAGATGGTGCAACGGTTAAAATTCCTGTGCAAGCATTGCCACAAGTGGATGAAAATATTTGGTCATGGGGTATTCCAGGCTGGCGACTTGATTTGATCGAAGCGTTGTTGAAGTCTTTACCAAAAGATAAGCGCCGTAATTTAGTCCCGATTCCAGATACCGCTAAAAAACTAATGAAGCTTGTTGATGCACAACATTTGCGAGCCCATATTTTTGAGTTTTTGGCTTTCCAATTGCGTGCTGAACAAATCACTGCTAAAGATTTTTCTTTTGAACGTATTGATCAATATCTTATTCCTTTTATCAAGGTCATCGATGAAAAAGGTCGTGTTATTGAAAAAGGGCGTCATTTAGATGAGTTGAAAGCTCGTTGTCGTACAGAAACGCATAGTCCTGTGAAGCAGTTAAAAGGTGAATTTAACGTATTTCCTGAACAGTTTGTATTTGAAGCCTCACAAAAAGTCACAGGTGTTGTGGTTAAGCAATATCAAGCACTTGTACCGACTAAAGCTTTTGCCAAGCTTGATGCTAAAGATGAATCTGGGATTGTGATTCAAACATTTAATGATCAAAATGAAGCGATTAAACAGCATCGAGAAGGGATTATCCGCCTCATTCATATGCAATTGGGAGATTTGATCCGTCAGTTGAAGAAGCAAATTTCTAAACCTTTGGCTTTGGCATATTCACCTTTGGGCGATAAAGCACAGCTTGAGCAGATGTTGATTTATGCAACTTTACAAATGGCAATCAAAGATTTACCGATCAATGCAGAAGAGTTTGCAATATTAAGTCAAGATGTTAAAAAGTCATTTCTTAGCCATGGTCAAGCAGCTTTGAAGTTGATTGGCGAAATTTATATTCAATGGCAAGAAATTCGTCAGCATTTGTTGATGTTGGACCAAGATGTATTTGGCAAAAATATGGATGATATTGAAGATCAACTCGATTTGATGAATTTATCCAATTTTGTTTATTCAAAATCTGCGGATATTTGGCAAGAATATCCACGATATTTAAAAGCTTTGATCTTGCGTTTGGATCGTTTGCCGAATAATCTTAATCGAGATGATGCTGCGATCAAAGATATTGATCCGTGGATGGAAAAACTATTTAAGTTTAAAAATGATACGCGTTTGAAGGATGTATATTTCATGGTGGAAGAATTAAGAATTTCTTTATTCTCACAACCGATGAAAACCAAGATGCCTATTTCCCCAACTCGAATACAAAAGGTATGGGAAAAGCTCGGAATCAGTTAAAATAGTAGTAATTTGAGTTTGAGAAATTAAAAAAGGAGTTTTGCATGGGCATCCGTATTACAGGTACAGGTCTATACCATCCTGAAGAAGTGATTACTAATGAAGAATTGGTAGAAAGTTTAAATGCTTATGCGGAACAGTTTAACAGCGAAAATGCTGAACAAATCGAGACTGGTGAAGTTGTTGCACGTCGTGGTTCTAGTGCGGAATTTATTGAAAAAGCATCAGGTGTAAAGCGCCGTTATGTGATTGAAAAATCAGGTGTATTGGATATTAATCGTTTACGACCTCGTTTAGCTGAGCGTTCTGATGAAGCGCTTTCAATCCAAGCGGAATGGGGGGTGATTGCTGCTAAACAAGCGATGGAAAACGCGGGTGTGACGGCTGAAGACATTGATGTTGTTATTCTTGCATGTTCAAATTTACAGCGTGCTTATCCTGCAGTGGCTATTGAAATCCAAACAGCATTAGGCATTCAAGGTTATGCATATGATATGAATGTAGCATGCTCAGCAGCAACATTTGGTTTAAAGCAAGCTTATGATGCTGTGAAAACGGGCGCACGTCGTGTGTTATTGGTCAATGTAGAAATTACTTCGGGTCATACTGACTATCGTTCACGTGATTGTCATTTTATTTTTGGTGATGTTGCCACGGCTTCAATCATTGAAGAAACTGATGCTAAGACAGGTTTTGAAATTTTAGATACCAGTTTGTTTACGCAATTCTCAAATAATATTCGTAATAATTTCGGCTTTTTAAATGGTTCTGAATTAACTTCACGTGATGACAAACAGTTCCGTCAAGATGGGCGTAAAGTCTTTAAAGAAGTTTGTCCTTTGGTGGCTAAAATTATTTCAACTCAGTTGGAAAAGAACAACATTCAGCCTGAAAATGTAAAACGTTTCTGGTTACATCAAGCCAATGCGAATATGAACGAATTGATTTTAAGATTAATCGTGGGTAAAGAAGCTGCTGAAGCTGATCCTGATTTAGTTCCGATTATTTTAGATGAATTCGCTAATACTTCTTCGGCAGGTGTGATTATTGCCTTGCATCGCACAGCTGATCAAGTCAATGATGGTGAATATGGTGTACTTTGCTCATTTGGAGCAGGTTATTCTGTAGGTAGTATTTTAGTTCAAAAACATGTTGCTTAAATCTTAAATTTACTTTTGTAGAGATAACAGCATGACTGAGAAAGCGTTGCAAATACGACACAATTCGAAATTGATTCGATTGATCAGTAGCTTGCAGCGCTTTTATTTTCGCCCAACCTTTTTGGGGGCAGAAAATATTATTGCAAATAAACCTGCAATGTATGTCGGAAACCACACGCTTTATGGTGTTTTAGATTCACCAATTTTGATTGATTACTTATTTACTCAACACAAAATTGCTGTAGTTAGTTTGGCAGATCATGTGCATTTTCACATTCCAGTTTGGAAAGAAGTGGTAAAACGTGTCGGTGGGGTGGATGGTATTCAAGAGTATGCCAAAGAAGCCATGCGACAAGGTTACTCGATTCTCGTTTTTCCAGGTGGTGGTCGTGAAGTGATTAAACGCAAAGGTGAGGCATATCAACTGATTTGGAAACAACGTTTTGGTTTTCTGAAATTGGCGCAAGAATTTGGTTATGACATTGCACCTTTTGTGGCTTTAGGTGGGGATGAGGTTTTTGATTTAGGTTTCGATGCCAATGTTTTATTAAGACAGAAATGGTTTAATAAAATATTGTCAAATCCTAAAATTGGTTCTTTGCTTAGACAAGGCGAAGTGATTCCTTCTATTCCTAGCCATATTATTCCCAAACGAATTCCGTTTTATTTTAAATTTATGCCGCGCTTACCAATAGAGCAAATTAAAACGATGGAAGATATGGTTGTGTTCCGAGAAGAATTACAACAACTGCTTTATCGTGAAATAGCTGCTTTAAAAACATACCGTAAGCATGATTTCAGCGATAAAGAAGCGTAACCCGTTTTATTGGATGAAAAAAAGGAATTAAAATGTACACAGCTTCATGTCTTTGTGGCGCGATACAACTAAAAATAAATACAGAAATTTCAAAGGTATTCGTCTGTCATTGCCAACAGTGCCAAAAGGCGCAGGGTTCAGCTTTTGTAGCAATTTCAGTTGTGAGAGCGCAAGATTTTGAGGTGTTGAGCGGACAAGAACACTTTGGAGAATACTATGCAAGTGCAAATAAGAAGCGAGTATTTTGTAAAACCTGTGCTTCGCCTTTGTATAGTGCACGACTAGATTTACCAGATATCATTCGATTACGTGTTGGTATCATTAATGAACCATTAAATGCTGAAATTGCCTCTCATGCCTTTACTCATGAAAAGGCTGTATGGTTTGAAATATTGGATGATCACCCTAAATTTCCCAAAGCTGTTTGTTGAGATATATGTTCTAAATCCTTTGTAATTGAGTGAAAATTTGTTTGTAATATGCATCAAATTACTGTTTTATAAAATTTTTAATGAATACTTAAGCTTTCCGCATTCCTGTAACAATTAAATCTATAATCGAATCACCATATTTTTCTAAGCCTGTAAGATCACTTGGATTGGCTAAGAATCGTAAAGCCCCATTAATGATCATACCAATAATATTGTGTCCTGTATTCTCACAATCTAAATCAGCTCTAAAGATCTTTAATTCAACACCGTGTTTTAAATAGTTTGCAGTGATTACACCTGCCATTTGTATTAAATTTTGAACAAATTTAGTCATTTCAGCATCAATAGAAGTTGCTTCCAAGAGCAGTAGTTTCAAGGTGAGGGGGTTTTCTTGAGCAAAGTTTCTCAACCGTTCAGAAATGCGCTGACATTGCTCACGATATTCATCAATATTATTAAAGGCTTGTGGTGCATTTTCACCCGTCAATAATGCCATGATTTTTTGCAGTGTCTCTGAAATAACGTGCTGTAAAATATCTCTTTTGTTATCGAAATACCGATAAAAAGTACCGTGCCCAATGCCTAAACGTTGAGCAATATCGGAAATCGCAGTTTGATGATAACCACGATTCGAGAATTCTAAAAAAGCTGCTGCAACAATATCTGCTTGCAGCTGTAAGCGTTGTCGTTCAGCGCGACTTAAATGTGTATTTTCACTCATCAGTAAAATAAACCAAAAATAGCGAGAACTGTCAAACAATAGAAATTGACAAGTCATTCCGTTTTTGACATTGTATTCCAATTGTTCATATTCTAAGCGATTAAAAATGAAACAACATAAAAATAACAGCAAAGCACAAGATTTTTATAAGGTCATCATCGTTGGTGGTGGGTTTGCAGGACTTGGTGCAGCGATCAAACTTAAGCAAGCAGGTATCGAAGATTTTGTTCTTTTAGAAAAAGCTTCAGAAATGGGCGGCGTTTGGCGTGAAAATACTTATCCAGGGTGCGCATGTGATGTACCATCGGCTTTATATTCTTATTCATTTGAACAAAATCCAGCATGGTCA
Organism: Acinetobacter rongchengensis; assembly: GCF_003611475.1. Lineage (GTDB taxonomy): Bacteria > Pseudomonadota > Gammaproteobacteria > Pseudomonadales > Moraxellaceae > Acinetobacter > Acinetobacter rongchengensis. The sequence goes on from NZ_RAXT01000049.1 coordinate 8,711, forward strand.
CGTGTTTTTGCGCAACAAAAAGAAATTAAGCAATATTTATTGGACGTCGCAGATAAATATCAAGTCATGCCACATGTGCGGTTAAAGCATGAAGCTTTGGCTGCCAAATGGTCAGATGTAGAACAATGTTGGATCATTCAAACAAAGCAGGGTGAATTAAGATCACAATTTACCATTCTTGCATGTGGGCCAATGCACGAACCTGTGTTACCCGATGTTAAAGGCATTGAAAGTTTTAAAGGTGAAATTTTTCATTCTTCACAGTGGCGACATGATATTGATTTAACTGGAAAACGTGTTGCTGTGATTGGTACGGGAGCATCGGCAATCCAATTTGTTCCGCAAATTCAACCACAAGTTAAGCAGCTCAGCGTTTTTCAACGGACTGCACAATGGATTTTGCCTAAGTCAGATCTTCCATTATTTGCTCCTGTGCGTGCCATGTTTAAAGTATTGCCCCTTACTCAGCAACTTATGCGTGGTTCAGTTTACGGTATTTTTGAGACCATTAACGGTGGAATTCAGAGTCCAGCAGCGATGAAAAAATTCCAAAAAATAGCACAATGGCATTTAAATACGCATATTAAAGATCCTATTTTGCGCAGTAAATTAACCCCTAATTTTATTATTGGATGTAAGCGTATTCTTCAATCCAATAATTGGTACCCGACCTTGGCTCAACCTAATGTAGATGTGATTGCCAGTGGCTTAGCAGAAATTCAAGACCATACTTTAATTGCGAGCAATGGTGAGCGTTGTGAAGCAGATATTATTATCCTTGGAACAGGTTTTGAAATTGCTGAACCGCCGATAGCGAATCGGGTTTATAACCGTTTTGGTCAAAAAATGTCTGAGGTTTGGCAAGGTAGCCCAGAAGGTTATATGGGAACAATGGTCGAGAATTGCCCGAATGGTTTTCTGATGTTTGGCCCGAATGTCGCTGTGAGTTCTTCCGCATTTATTATTATAGAAGCACAGCTTGCATACATTATGGATGCATTGAAACAGGCTGAACAGTTGGGGATTAAAACCATTGAACCTAATCCTGAGATTACGCGGAAATTCAATCAGAAAGTTCAGGCTGCTTTGCAGTCAACCGTGTGGAATAAAGGAGGATGTCAGAGTTACTTTATCGACAGAAATGGTCGTAATAGTACAGCATGGCCTTGGACAACATTTAAGTTAAAGGAAAAAATGAAGAAATTTAATTTAGATGAATATTTAGTGGACTATCAACCTCACTCAGTTGAAAAGGCTGAAACTGTATAGAAAATAATCTTCTGAGCTGATTACGGTTTTCACCATTACCAGTGCTATGCATGGATGCTTTATTTGGAAATACGATAAACCAAAGGAATGAAAATGTTTAAAAAACAAAAATTAAAAAACAAAGTGGTTGCAATTACAGGAGCAGCAAGAGGAATTGGGCTTGCGACTGCAGAAGCTTTAATTGCGCAAGGCGCAAAAGTGAGTATAGGTGATATTGATTTGGCACTCGCTGAAATAGAGGCTGCACGAATTGGAGCAAAAGCTTTTAAAGTAGATGTTCGTGACCGTGAATCGTTTGCTGCATTTATTCAAAATACTGTGCAGCATTATGGCAATCTTTATGCTTTGGTTAATAATGCGGGCATTATGCCAATGGGGGCATTTTTAGATGAAGATCCTGCTTTGGCAGATGCGCAAATTGATATTAATTTTCGTGGTGTGGTGATCGGGATGCAATTGGCCTTACCTGAATTGTTAAAAAATAAAACAGGCCATATCATTAATGTGGCTTCATTGGCTGGGCGATTTGCTTTACCAGGTTCAGCAATTTATTCAGGTACAAAATTTGCTGTGCTTGGGTTGACCGAAGCGGTAGCAGGTGAGTTTAGAAATAGTGGTATTGAATTTACAGCCATTATGCCAAGTAAGGTTTTGACTGAACTCACAGCAGGCACTGAGAAAGCTGCTAAAGTGATTCCGAGTGTTACACCGCAAAACGTAGCGAATGCTGTGATTAGTACTTTAATTAAACCGAGATTATTTATTGCAGTGCCTGATTATTTACAAGCTGTGTATACTGTTTATGGCATGATGCCGCAATGGATGCGTAAAAGTGCACGTCAAATGTTGGGGGATGATGGCATATTGACTAAATTAGATCATTCTGCACATTCAAGCTATGCAAATCGGATCCATAAGTTGGCAAAGTAATTGCTTATATAAATATAGTAAGGGGCTTAGGAAGTATAGATATTTTGAAAATTCAAAAATGTGATCAACAATTCACACTAAGAGTCCCTTTTCTATTGCGTCATATATGGCTCAGGAAAAGCTTAGGACGAGGGGGATTTATCATAAATCCTTTCCTGAGCGTAAATAACGCTCATCTTTTAAAAAGAGAGGGAGTTTTGATTGTAAATTAAATGTTCGTCGTAACCCGACTTACATAAGAAGTTTAGTATATACCCAGTTTATGTGCCCTAAAGTAGATACTCCATTTTGGGGCATTTTTTATTTGGTGTAGTTTATCGTTTATCGGTTAGTCTATTGCTTTAGCTTATTTACGAGCACTCAATAATATTTGGGTGGCGAGTCCAAAAAACACTGTACCCATGAACCATTTTTGTAGTTTTAGCCATAAAACATGACGATTTAAGTGCTGTGTAAATGTACTGGCAGTAATAATAAAAAATGAATTCACCAATAAACTAATGATGATTTGTACAATACCTAAAGTAAGGGTTTGTAACAAAACTACATCTGAATCTGGTTTTATAAATTGAGGGAGTAATGCCAAATACATCATGGCAATTTTAGGGTTAAGTAAATTGGTTAAGAAACCCATCAGAAATAGTTTAGAGTTTGAATAAGTTTGGACATAGGCATCTTCAAAAGGTGAGTGTGGGGAACGAATAGCTTTCCATGCTAAGAAGATCAAATAGATCGCACCTGCAATTTTGAGAGTGTCATAGGCCAAGGGAATGGTCATGAGCAGTGCGGTGATCCCAAATGCAGCGCAGAGCATATAAAATAAAAAACCTAATGCTGTACCACCCAAAGATACAAATCCTGCCTTTTTACCTTGGCAAAGTGATCTGGAAATGAGGTAAATCATATTTGGCCCAGGTGTGAGCGCCATGCCTAATGAAATTAAAGCGAAAGCCAATAAATTAGCGCTCATGTCAGGTCATCTAAGCCAATGAATTATGATTTATATTAGACCTAAGATTGAGAATATTCTAGTGATTTGGTACAGCTAAAATGAGATAAATCTTGTGAATTTACCAGAATATAACAGGTCAAACAGTCTCAGACTTTGTGGCTATAAACATTGTCTATACGGGCAGGTATTTTTAAATAGTTTCTCAATCATTTTTGAAAATAATTGATCTATCAGTAACTTAATTTTTGTACTTATGCGTATATAAATTAATTGTGCTTGCGCTATGCTAAGTCATTTAACTTGCTGTAAATTAGTGCGCTGTGAATAAACTAAATAAAAACAATGAGGGAATATATGTCATTAGCTGGTAAAACACTGTTTATTACTGGGGCAAGCCGTGGTATCGGGCGGGAAATTGCACTGAAAGCAGCACAAGATGGTGCAAATATTGTGATTGCGGCCAAATCTACAGAAGAGCACCCAAAACTGGGTGGTTCGATTTTTACCGTTGCGCAAGAAGTTGAAGAGGCTGGCGGAAAAGCTTTGGCAATTCAATTGGATGTTCGAGACCAACATGCAGTCGCCCAAGCAATGCAACAGGCTGCGGAATATTTTGGTGGGATTGATATTTTAATCAACAATGCGGGTGCAATTAAGCTTTCAGGTGTTGAAATGCTTGATCCGAATCGTTTTGATTTGATGTATCAAATTAATACTCGCGCAGTCATGGTATGCAGCCAAGCGGTATTGCCATATTTAAAGAAAAGTGAAAACCCACATATTTTAAATTTATCTCCACCATTGAATTTGGACGAGAAATGGTTTGCCAGTTATGCACCTTATACAATTACCAAATATGGCATGAGTATGTTGACGATTGGTATGAGTCAAGAATTTGCAAACTATGGGGTGAGTGTTAATTCATTGTGGCCAAGAACGATTATTGCCACTGCTGCGATTGAGTTTTCATTGGGTGGAAAGCAACTATTTAGCCGAGCACGTAAACCCAATATCATGGCGGATGCGGCTTATCAGATTTTAATCAATGAAAGACGTTCAATTACAGGACGTTTGATGATTGATGAAGATATTCTCAAAGCATCGGGTGTAACAGATTTCTCAGAATATCGTTATGCAGATACAGATGATGAATTGATGGTAGATTTATTTGTTCAAGAATAGCACGTCTTAATACTTATAAATTTTGGTCTTATTTATATTCAAAATATGTACTTAATGTACTGATTTAAAAAAAATCATTTTGATTGTTTAAAATCGGTACATTAAAACATTGGAAAAAATGATAAAAAAGGTGAATATATAGGGCTGAATTCAAAAAATCAGTGAGATGATATTTCGTGTATGAGTTAGATTGTAAGTTGCTCAGTATTTTTTACTATATTTATAAATTTAAAAGTGTTTCTGCCGCTGCGGATCATTTGGCTATGAGTCAACCTACAGTCAGTAATATTCTCACGAAAATACGCACACATTATAACGATCCCTTGTTTTTACGAATTGGTAATGAAATGGTACCAACAGAGTTGTCCAAACAACTCTATCCATTGGTGAGTGAAGCGTTAAGTAAAGTAGAAATTATCAATAATTTTAGTGTGAATTTTGATGAGTCTGCATCGCAGCAACAATTTACTGTCGCAATGACCGATGTTTCTCATTTGGTACTTTTACCTAAAATTTCTCAATATTTAAAACAACATGCACCGCATGTGAAATTGAATGTAAGAGCGATTACTTCTGAAACCAGTTATCAAATGGCCAATGGTGAAATTGATTTGGCAATTGGTTTTTTACCACATTTGGAAAATGGTTTTTATCAACAAAAATTGTTTGAGCAGTTTTATGTGGTGATTGCTTCGAAAGATCACCCAAGACTGAGTAATGACAGTATTACGGTTGAACAGTATTTGAATGAATCTCATATTGATATTGATGCAGGCATTGGACATTACCATATTGCGAACGAATTATTAAATTTGGATTTAAAACGTAATATTCTGATGCGTATTCCAAGCTATTTAGGTGTGGGTTTGGTTGTGCAAGACACAGATTCTATTGCAACCGTGCCTTATTATTTGAGTGAAGTTTTATTATCGAGAGGTAATTTGAAAATTTTACCTGCACCAATTTCATTCTCAACTTATTCAATTAAGCAATATTGGCATATGTCTTGTCATCATAAAACCAGCCATCAATGGTTGAGACATATGTGCTATGAAATTTTTAGTCAGGTCAACTCAATGCCATTGCCGAGCCAGTTATTGCGACCGAAACAATAAAAATGATGTGGCGATCGTTTTAACGGTGTATTTTGCAATAATTGGCAAAGCGCAAATTGTTTTGGTTTATATTGCTTTCCACAATATTGCCCTAAGTAGGCTAATCCAATTGATCACTATCTGTGAGTTTGTCAGGGGTCATTAAGGCTTGGTTGACATATAGCTTAATGAGACGCTCACGAGAACCAATTGATTTTTGGTAATAGGTTGAATTGAGCAATAAAGATGCGCCGTAAGTCACTGTCCAAATATAAGATAAATAATCACGAATCGACATGATACTATTCAGTGATTTTAAATGCGCGCCAAATAAATCTTTGAGCTCTAAAATGCGTTCTTCACGTATCCGATAAAGCTCTTCAAATAAATCATTGAGTTTTCTTTCGTTATTGGTCAGACGTTCTTCAATCACATGCAATAAAATGGTTCTGTTTGAATTCAGCATGTTGTAAAGCATATATTGCGATACATAGGTTTGAATGTCTTTTTGATAAGATTTTGAAATATCAAGTAATCTTTTCTCATTCTGAATAATGAGTTCTAAGTAAAGTTGATTTTTACTTTTAAAATGTTTGTAAATCGTGCCTTTGGCAATATCCAGTTCTTCAGCAAGTTCGCTGAGGGTAATATCTTGAGTATTATCGAGTAGAAGTGTTTCAGCCATGGCTAAAATTTTCTCTTTCCGTAGTAGAAAATTTTGTTGGCGTACTGAGCTCATGTAATTTGTTCCCAAAACATCTAAAAAGAACCAGCGTTGAGTATATCAGTTATTCAAGCATTCAAAAATAGCTTGCTAAAATAAGATGATATTAAGTCACTCATGGTCAATGTTATGCTCATTTTTTACTAAATTTTGAGCTAAGCATGATGTTTTTGATCATTCAAAAGTTAAAAAACTGCTGTTGATTTGTGTGATTGATCGTTTGAATCAGGTTTATTTTTAGCCTCTTCATTGCATAACTAAAGTGTATTAAAAAGAGTGCATTAAATTTTAATGCACTCTGATTGTTTCATCGACCTGTCATGGAAAGGCTATACGATTAAACTAATACTGCTGAATTAAGCCTAATTGTATTATTACTGATTGATAAATCTCCCCTAACCCTGAGCCATATATGGCGCAAGGCAAAAGAGGGGAACACTTGTGAATTTAATGCGGTATTGAATCCAAGATACTCCCTCTTTTTCCAAAGGTGAGGAGCATGCTCCGCAAGGGGGAGGATTAAAAATGCTTAACTGACTGGCATTACACAGTTTAATCAGCACGACGCCAAACAGTACCTTGACGTGTATCTTCCAATACCACACCTTGATCGAGTAAAGACTGGCGAATGGCATCTGCATTGGCAAAATCTTTATTTTTCTTGGCATCTACACGTTGTTGAATTAAATCTTCAATTTCAGCTTCTGATAAGCCAAGTTGTTCTTGACCGATATCAGATTTTAAAAATTCATCTACATCGTACTGGACCAATGCCAAAATATCGGTTAGATGACGTAAGGTAGAGTAGAAAAGCGTCGCTTGGATTTCATTGCTTTCTTTTACAGTACGATTCAATTCTTTAATGATTTCAAACAAGATTGCAATCGCTTCTGCTGTATTAAAATCATCACACATTGCTGCATTGAAACGTTCAACAAAACTTGTATCTAAGGTTTCGACAGTTTTATTGCCATACACTTGTTGATAAGCTTTAAAGGCATGATAAAAGCGTGAAAGCGTGGTTTTAGCTTCTTTAAGGGCAAAATCTGAGAAATTCACAGGGCTACGATAGTGTGAAGATACAATAAAGTAGCGAATCACTTCAGGATGGAATTTTTCCATCACATCACGAATCGTGAAGAAGTTGCCTAATGATTTAGACATTTTTTCACCATCGACATTGATGAAACCTACATGCATCCAATAATTTACATATTGCTCACCAGTCGAAGCTTCAGACTGCGCAATTTCATTTTCATGGTGTGGGAACATTAAATCTGAACCACCGCCATGAATATCGAAATGATTGCCTAGACTGCAAGTTGACATTGCAGAACATTCAATGTGCCAACCTGGGCGACCATTGCCCCAAGGTGAAGCCCATGACGGTTCATTTTCTTTGGCATGTTTCCAAAGCACGAAGTCAAAAGGATGTTTCTTTTCAACTTCGACATCCACACGTTCAGATGCACCCGCTTGCATATCTTCCAGTTTGCGACCTGAAAGACGACCATATTTTGCAAATTTTTCAACTTCAAAATACACATCACCATTTTCAGCTGGATAAGCGGTGCCTTTATTCACCAGATTACCAATCATATTTTGCATTTGATCAATATAATCTGTGGCACGAGGTGCTTCATCAGGTTCTAAGCAACCTAAACGAGCAGCATCATCATTCATGGCGATAATAAAGCGCTCTGTTAATGCAGAGATGCTTTCGCCGTTCTCATTGGCACGGGCAATAATTTTATCGTCAATATCTGTGATATTTCGAACGTATTTAACCTTCCAACCTTGGCTACGTAGAAAGCGAGTAATGTAGTCAAATGCAACCATCACACGAGCATGACCGATGTGACAGTAGTCATACACTGTCATACCGCACACATACATGTCGATATGTCCTTCTTTACGGGGAACAAATTCAACTTTTTTACGTTGCTCAGAGTTGTAAAGAACAAATGGTTGCATAGGTCGTCTAAATGCTTATATAAAAAGGTAGTTCATCTTAACCTAAGCTCCATATTTCATAAAGATTTATGCGTTATTTTTCTAAGAAAGTGAAAATTATCTATTTAGGAAAGCAGTCTATTGTATTGCTATGCTAAAATATGAAAAATATTCCAGTTGATATTCAAACTCTTTTAGAGTTAAGGTCAGTTCATTTTGAATCTTGAAAATATGCAAAAACAAGTTGATTTTCAAAAGGTCGCACTTGAAACCTTACGCATTGAAGAGCAAGCTTTAGAGATTTTGGCGACGCAAATAGATGATCGCTTTACTCGAGCTTGTGAAATCATTTTGCAATGCAAAGGTCGCTTAGTGATCACAGGTATGGGGAAATCAGGGCATATTGGGCGTAAAATGGCTGCCACATTTGCCTCAACAGGTACACCTTCATTCTTCATGCATCCTGGTGAAGCAGGGCATGGTGATTTAGGCATGTTGGTTGAAGGCGATGTACTCATCGCAATTTCAAACTCTGGAAAGAGTGATGAAATTATGATGCTTATGCCACTCATCAAACATTTGGCTGTACCTTTAATTACCATTAGTGGTGATGATACAGGACCAATGCCGCAAAATGCTGATGTTGCATTAACCTTAGGAAATATTAAAGAAGCATGTCCTTTAGGTTTAGCACCGACTTCGAGTACAACTGCAACTTTGGCTTTGGGTGATGCACTTGCTGTTGCATTATTAGATGCGCGTGGCTTTACTGCAGATGATTTTGCGATGTCGCATCCAGCAGGTGCTTTAGGCAAACGCTTGTTATTACATGTCAAACATTTGATGCATACAGGTAATGATTTACCTAAAGTTTTACCAAATACCCCAATGAACAAAGTGTTGTATGAAATTTCCAATAAACGTTTGGGTTTAACGACTGTTGTCGATGAAAATGACACATTATTGGGTATTTTTACGGATGGTGACTTACGTCGTTTAATCGATAAACAGCAAGGTTTTGATGTGAATTTACCTGTTTCAGAGGTAATGATTCAAAATCCATCAACAGTTTCTAAAGAAATTCGCGCTGTAGAAGCTTTAGAAAAAATGAATGAAAAGAAAATTAATCAATTTATTGTTGTAGATGAAAGCAATAAAGTGATAGGTGTAATTAGTATGCATGACCTGATTCAGGCTGGAGTAAATTAATCGATGGCTTCTTATGTTTTATTAGAGCAAGCGCGTCATATTGAAGCATTGGTTTTAGATGTAGATGGTATTCTCAGTGATGGTTTTGTCACACTAACAAACTCAGGTGATGAAATTAAATCTTTTGATATTCGTGATGGACTCGGTATGAAACTGGCTCAACAAGCGGGTATCAAGGTGATCATTATCACGGGGCGAAAAAGTAATATTGTTGAAAAACGTATGTCTGATTTAGGTGTGGATCTGGTTTTCCAAGGTCGTGAAGATAAAGGCGTTGCGCTGAAAGAAGCTTGTGCGCAATTCAATTTACAACCTGCTGATTGTCTGTATATGGGGGATGATTGGCCTGATCTGTCAGCATTTGCAATTGCAGGTATGAAAGTAACGGTACCTAATGGCCATGTAGAAGTTCGTCGTCGTGCTGATCTCGTTACACAAGCAATGGGTGGCCGTGGTGCAGTGCGCGAAGTTTGTGACATGTTACTAATGTCCAAAGGTGTTTACCAAGAACTACTTGAAAAATATATAGCTATGCCTCATTAATAGCATAAATCTGAACTAATCGAATGTTGAATGTGATTTATGGATACTAAGGTTTTATATGTCACTGCGGTTGTCATAGCGGCAATCAGTGGTGGCTATTACTATTACAGCGGGAAAGGCAAAAAGCTGGATGCAAATTCTGCACAAAGCATGACCTATTCTGCTGAGGGTATTCAATTGGTTCAAACCGATGAAAAGGGTAATTTGTACGTACGAGCTCAAATTGATCATTTGGAGCAAGATTTACAAAGGAAAACGTCAAAACTCAGTCATCTCAATGCGTCAATGTTTCATCAAAATCAAGTTGATTCAACTTTTTTTGCGAAACAGGCTCAAGGATTTAATGATAATGAAAAAGTGGTTTTAACTGGACAAGTTGAGTCAACAAAAATTGGTGAACAAGGGAAAATGGTTTTTTTGACTGACGAATTAACAGGTTATCCTAAACTACGCAAGTTCGAAACAACTCACCAAGTGACTGTTAATGCACCTAATGCTGAATTTATCAGCCAAGGTTTAAAAGCTGATTTAAATGAAGGTCAATATGAATTCGCTCATATTCGAGGAAAGTATGCACCAAATTAAGCCATTTTCACTAACTCAATCTTTCCTAAAAAAAGCGATCGCTACAGTGAGCTTGATGTGTTTATCTGCATCTGTTTTTGCGTTACCAAGTGATCGTAGTCAATCTATTTCACTGGTAGCAGATAAAGCAACGTATAGTGAACGTACTGGTGTCACAACTTACACAGGAAATGTGATTATTGAGCAAGGTACAATGAAACTTCAAGCAGCTTCATTGGTGGCACAACTCAATAAAAACAAACAAATTAGTACCATTACTGCGAATGGTTCACCTGCAAAATTTCAGCAACAATTGGAAAGTAACCGTGGTATCGCACGTGGCGAAGCCCAGAAAATTGTGTATAACGCTGAAACAGGGATTATTAATTTGATAGGAAATGCTTATCTTTATCAAGATGGTGCAAGCATTCGGAGTAGTACGCTTAAATACAGTATGAATAAAGGTGATATCGAAGCTTCGGGTACATCATCTGACTCATCAGGTAGTTCAAAAGGGCGTGTGCAAATTATCATTCCACCTAGTGCAACAAAAACATTCCCTGGAGCGCGTGATTAATGCAAGTGCAGGATCAGACTCAAACATTAACCATCAAACACTTAGCGAAAGTTTATAATAAACGTTGGGTAGTGAAAGATGTTTCTTTCAAAATGCAAAGTGGTCAAATTGTAGGTTTACTTGGGCCCAATGGTGCAGGTAAAACGACCAGTTTCTATATGGTTGTTGGTTTGGTTCGCATGGATAAAGGTGTGATCCATTTAGATAACGAAGATATTTCTGATCTCGCAATGCACCAACGGGCGAGAAAAGGGATTGGCTATTTACCACAAGAAGCGTCTATTTTTAGAAAGTTGAGTATCGCTGATAACATTATGGCGATTCTTGAAACACGTAAAGATCTTAATAAACAGCAACGTCAACAACGTCTTAAAGAGTTATTGGAAGATTTTAAAATCACACATATCAAAGATTCTTTAGGGATGAGTGTTTCAGGAGGCGAACGCCGCCGTGCTGAAATTGCACGTGCTTTAGCTGCTGACCCTAAATTTATGTTATTGGATGAGCCATTTGCAGGTGTTGATCCAATTTCAGTCGGTGATATTAAAGACATTATTCGCCAATTAAAAGATCGTGGTATTGGTGTTTTAATTACAGATCATAATGTAAGAGAAACACTGGCAATTTGTGAGCATGCTTATATTGTCAGTGAAGGTGCTGTGATTGCTGAGGGTACACCCGAAGAAGTTCTTGCCAATGAAACTGTGCGTGAAGTGTATTTAGGTGATGATTTTACAGTTTAATTAATAAAACTTTTTATTCTGTATGATTAAAGGTGAAGTAAATAGCTTCACTTTTTTTATTATCCTAAACTTCTATTTAGATAATATTTAAAGTTTTATTATTTTCTTTTAACTAGTCCTTGTTTTTACGACCTAAATGGATTTGTGCTGAGAATAATTTAATTAATTACATTTGGTTACAAATATAATTTAGCAATTGAGCTTTTTTTAATCATTAAGCTTTAATTATACCCATAATAAAACCATGGGAATAAAAATACACTTGTATATAATGTGCTTTAAATAGCGTAGGATAAAATAGAAAATATCATTAAGTTTGTATTTAAAAATAAGCAAAAGAAATATATAGCTCGCTTAATAGATGAAAAATAAATTTAGTAAATTGAACTAAATAAATATGATTAAGGTCATCAATTAAAATGAATTTTGATTAATATAGAAATAAGAATTTGGATAACTGCATCACTAAAATGAATAGATGCAATATTATTTTTATTTAAATATCTATTTTTCTAATATTTAAGTTCATATTTATTTATTAATTTTTCTAAGTATGTTGTGTACTTGTTTAACTGGCTAGATTTACTTATCTTTTTTAATGGGTAGATATAATAAGACGGGTAATTATATGACAACGAAACCAATATATGAAAAAGGAATGGTTGGAGTCATCACCTTTGATAAGGAAAATATAAGCCATCGTATTTTTAAGGCTAATCTAGATAAAGCTGACATTGTGAAAATTATCAAAGTTGGAAATAACTTGGAGGTTGAGTTAAATACGGGTGAAAAAATTGTTTTAGATGATTATTTTTTAGGAGAAAAACCTAAAGAATTGGTACTGGAGACAGCCAATCAACAGTATTTTTTAGTCAATTTTCAGGAGTTTAATGCTGAGGGTGTTGCTACGAAAGTAGATTATTTGGGTATTAATGATTTTCAAGATTATTTATCAGAAGGTCAGTCTACTGTAGCACCAACATGGGCTTGGGTTGCTACAGCTTTAAGTATTATTGGTATTGCAGCAAGTGCAGGTAGTAGTCGTGGACAGCATTCAAATAATGAAAATAACAATGAAAATAATGAAGATAAAACTGGGCCAATAATAAAATATGACATTTTAGATAATAGCCATATTCAAATTAGTACAGATGAAGCGAGCCAAATTGTTATTTTAGATGCAAATGGTCTTCAAATTGGTTCAGGGGAAATAAACCAAGCAGGGAATATTGAGATTACTTTAACAAGACCTCTGCAAGATAATGAAGTTATCACAATTACTGCAACAGATAATACTGGAAATAAAACGACTGAGTTGGTCAATGTGGGTGATGTGACTGACCCGCTGGTAGAGGTCAATATTATTGATAATAGTACCATTCAGATTATTTCCAATGAAGTTGGTAGTCAGGTAGAAATTAAAGACGAAACAGGCAAGATCATTGGTGAGGGCGTTGTTGATTCAAATGGTCAAGTGAGCATAAATATCGATGAGTTACTAAATGACGGCGATACAATTGTAGTCAATGTTACTGATAATGCTGGTAATAATACGACTGAAGTGATTGTTGTTGGTGATGTTACCGCTCCAATTATTTCAGCAGAAATTAAAGATGCAGATACTGTAGAGATTAAATCGAATGAAGCTGGAACTGTAGAAATTACAGATTCAGATGGTCATATTATTGGTCGCGGATTTGCTACAGGTCATGATGCTGTTAATGATATTCAACTTGATCGTCCGTTGGCTGATGGTGAAATCATTATTGTCACAGTGATTGATGCTTCAGATAATCATCAACACATGCAATTGACTGCGGGTGATGTTACTGCACCACACTTTGTGACAGCTGAGGTAAATGAATCAGGAACAACACTGACAATCACCTATAATGAGACTATAGATAGTAGTAATTTACCTGTAGCTGATGATTTTATAGTGACCGTTGGTGGGATCGTCGTCAATGTCGTTGGGATTAACGTGAGTGGTCAAGATGTGATTTTGACCCTCAGTCAAGCAGTAACGGCAGGGCAAAATGTACAAGTTTCCTATACAGACCCAAGTGTAAACAACGATAGCAATGCAATTCAGGACATTGTAGGAAACGATGCCTCAGACTTAAGCTCAACACTAGTCAATAATAACTCCACAGTAGCAACAGCTGACAGCATAGCCCCCCAACTACAAAGCGTCGAAGTGAATCCCGCTGGACAATTGGTATTCCATTACAACGAAACTTTGGATGGAAACAACCCACCCAATGCCAATGATTTTAGTATCACGGTTAATGGTCAAACCATTACGCCAAGCAGTATCAGCGTGATAGGCAATAATGTATTCCTGAGTTTTATTCCAGCGATTGGGATAGGACAAAGTGTCACGTATAGCTAC